>JBGALT010000150.1:0-20574 GCA_044223665.1 Sandaracinaceae bacterium
ATCGGCGTGCCGGCCGGCCGCGGCGTAGAGCCGGACGAGGGTCGCGAACGCTTCGGCACGGCTGGGATCGCGCTCGACCACGCGCTCCCACGTCTCGACGGCGTCCTCCGCCCGTCCCAGCTGCTTCTCCTGCAGGTCGGCCAGGCGCGAGAGGCCGGTGACCTCGGCGCCCACGTCCCCACGGCCGACGGCGTCGTCGATGCGGCGCCGCACGAGGTCGGAGAGGTCGTCCCAGCGCTTGTCGGCGGCCAGCAGCCGCTCGAGCTCGTCGAGCGCCTCCACGTTCCCCGGGTCCTCGCCGAGGATCTCGTGGAGCTGATCGACCGCTTCCGCACGACGGCCGAGCCGCTCGACCAGGCGCGCGAGCCGCACGCGCGCGGCGATCCGGTCGGCCTGCGTCTCGGCGATGTCGAGGCGACGCTGCACCAGCTCCTCGAGGTCCCGCCAGCGCTGCCCCTTCTCGTAGAGCGCCTCGAGCGCGCCGATGGCCGCGAGGTCGGTCGCCTCTTCGTCCAGCACGCCGCGCCACGCCTCGATCGCGCGCTCGTCGTCGGCGAGCGGGCCCTGGTAGGCGTTCGCCAGCTGACGGCGCAGCTCCACGCGACGGGCCGGCTCGGCCTCGGCATCGATGCGCTTCTCGAGCAGCGACGCGACGGCAGGCCACTTCCCTTCCGCCGTCCGAATGCGGACGAGCTCGTCGAGGGCCTGCGTGTCCGCGCCATCCGTCTGCAAGATCCGCTCGAGGCTGTCGGCCGCGAGCGCGATGTCCCCGAGCATCGACTCCGCCAAGCGCGCCGCTTCCCGCAGCCGGTCCTTGCGCGCTTCTTCGTCGAACTCGACCTCCGCCCACGCCCGCAGGGCGGTGACCAGCGTCGACTGCCGGCCCGAGGCACGGAGCAGGTCGACGAGCTGCGCGTGCGCGTCGCCGGACTCGCGATCCGCCTCGAGCGCCGCGCGGAGCCGGCCCTCGGCCGCACCGACGTCGCCGAGGCGATCTCGGTACCAGCTCGCCGCGCGGAGCGCGAGATCGCGCTTCATCGTGCGATCGAGCACGTCGCGCTCCCCGACGCGCTCGGCGAGACCGACCAGGGGCTGGAACGAGCCCGACGCGCCGGCGAGCCGCTCGACCTCCGAGAGGAGCGACTCGTCGCGCGGGTCGAGCTCGAAGGCCTTGGTCGCCGCGGCGAGCGCAGCGCCGGTGTCGTGCAGCTCGTTCTCCTGCAGCTGCGCGAGCTCGTTCAAGAGGCGCACGCGCTCTCCGTCCGAGTCCGCGATGCGGACGCGCACGTCGTAGAGGGCGGCCACCTTCGCGGTGGATCCCGTGGCGCGATAGGCCTGGTCGAGCGTCTCGACGACCTCCTGCGCCATCGACTCGTCCGCGAGGAGGCCTTCGATCGCGCCCAGCGCGCGGGGCTCGTCGGGCTCGCGCTCGAGCACCTCCGCGAACGCCGCGTAGGCGCCACGCACGTCCTCGAACTGCTCCCACCGCAGCGAGCCCAGCCGCACCAGGAGATCGCGTCGCGACGTCGGCTCGCCCTCGAGCTGGATCCGACGGTCCAGGATCTCGGCCAGCGCTTGCCAGTCGCTCAGCTTCAGATAGAGGCGATCGAGCGCCGAGAGGGCATCGACGTCGTCGCTCGCGTTCTCGAGCGTGCGCTTGTGGGCCTCGATCGCCCGCGCATCGTCTCCCAGCGCGCCCTCGGCGACGCGGGCGAGCCGCGCGTAGAGGCTCCGCGCTGCCTCCGGATCACTCGCGCTCGATGCGCGCGCGGCCAGGGCGTCCGCCAGCTTGTCGTAGGCGCCCAGCCGCTGGGCCAGCGACTCGAGGCTGCCCGCCACCTCCGCGTCGGCCGGGTCTTCACCCAGCGCGCGGCTCTCGGCATCGAAGGCCGCAGCGAGATTGCCCAGGCCCTGCTCTTCCACGCGCGCCAGGCGGCGCAGCGTGTCCTTGCGCTCCATCGGATCTCGCGAGGCCTCCGCGACGAGCGCGAGCAGCTGCGAGAGCTCCGCGTAGCGCCCCTCCCGCTCGAGGATCGGCAGCACGATGCCCGCCGCCGCGGCGCGATGCTCGTCGAGCTTCGCGATGCGCACGAGCGCGCGGATGCTCGGCTCGTAGCGGGGATCGATCGTGAGCACCTGCTCGTGCACGACGAGCGCCTCGGGAACGTCGTCGAGCTCGCGCTCGAGCACCTCCGCCGAGCGATGCAGGAACGCCACCCGCTGGCCGGTGTCCGCCGCGAGGCCGGCCCGCAAGCGCAGGTTCTCGAGCAGGTCGGGCCAGCGCGCCTGGCGCTCGTAGAGCTCGGTGAGCGCCGCGACGGCCGTCGGCTCCCCCTCGCGATCGGAGAGAACGCGGACGTAGGCCTCGATGGCCCCATCCGGATCGCGGAGCGCGTCGCGAGAGAGCGCGCCGAGACGCAGCGCCACGTCGATGCGGGCCTCGACGTCGCCCTCGATCTCGAGGCGCCGCTTCAGCACCTCGCCGAGGTGCTCGTGGTCGGACGCCTCGCTGTAGCGGCTAACGAGCGACTCGAGCGCCACCGGGTCGTTCGCGTCCTCCTCCGAGGCCCGCTTGTAGAGCGCGATGGCCTGCCCGCGATCGCCGAGCAGGTCCTCCGCCACCGAGCCGGCGCGCCGGAGCAGCTCGCCGCGCTCGACCGGGTCGTAGGCGCGATCGACCTTGCGCTCGAGCACCGAGACCATGCCGCGCCAGTCGCCGACCATCGTGTGCAGCGCCTCGAGCGCGTCGAGCGGGCTCGCGTCCTCGGCGTCGTGCGCGATGAGGCGCTCGTAGGTGACGATCGCGGCTCGCGGGTCGCCGCGCTTCTCGTCGTGCACCCGCGCGATGGTGTTGAGCAGCGAGCTCGTCACCACCGGATCGGTGCTGGCCTTGATCGCGGCCTCGTAGGCCTCGACGAGCAGATCGTAGGTACCGAGCACGCCGGCGAGGCGATCGACCTGCGCGCGATGCCCTTCGTTGCCCGGCTCGAGCGCCATGGCGCGCGCATGCGCGTCGAAGGCCATGTTGAGCGCGCGCCCGCGGTCCTCGTGCAGGTGACCGATCTCCGAGAGGATGGCGGCCTTCTCGGAGAGGTCGGCGGCGAGGTCGACCTTCGCCTCGAGGATCGCGATGCGCTTCCGCCACTGATCGGTGGCCTGGTAGATGGGCTCGAGGATCTCGATGATCCGCGTCTGGTGCTGGGGATCGGTCACCAGCTTCTCGAGCGCCGTGACCGACTCGGCGTGCTCGGGGTTCTGCCGCGCGATCTCCTCGAACGTGTCGATGGCGAGCGTGCGGTCCTCGAGCTTCTCGGCCAGCAGCGTGCCGAGGCGCTGGCGCAGCTGGATCTCCTGCGCGCCCGAGGCGTACTGGATGCGGTGCCGCAGGTGCTCGGCGAGGTCGTTCCAGCGCTCGCGCTGGGCGAACAGCGCGTCGAGCGCTTCGCTCGCCGCGACGTGCTGCGGATCGACGTCGAGGATCTCGCGGTAGGTGTCGATCGCCTTGTCGGCGTCGCTCTGTCGGTCGCGCAGCACGAGCGCGCTCTTCTCCAGGAGCGACACGCGCTCGGCGTCGTTCTCGGCGACGTCGACCTGCGAGCGGTAGAGCGAGAGCAGCGCGTCCCACTTCTCGGTGCGCTGGTGCAGTCCCTCGAGCGCGAGGAAGACCCCGCGATCGGTGGGCGCGAAGGTGAGCGCCTTGCCGTAGAGGGCCGCCGCCTTCTCGAGCGCGGCGCCATCGCCGGCGTGCTGCTCGAACATCTGCGCGGCGATCGTCGCGAGCTTCGCGGTCTCCGGATCCTCGACGCCGATCTCGTCGAGCGTCACCCGATAGGTCTCGGCGACGCGCGGCCACGCATCGAGCGCCTTGGCCAAGCGCGCGAGGGTGTCCCACGTGGACTCGTCGCGCGGATCCTCGCGGAACAGGCGCGCGTAGAGCCCGAGCGCGCCGTCGAGATCCTCGAGGTACTCCTCACGCAGCCGTCCGAGCCGCTCGAGGAGCTGCTTGCGCGTCTCCGGGTCGCCTTCGCCCGAGAGGCGCGCCTCGAGCGCCCCCTCGACCTTCGACCACTGCAGGCGCTGCTGGTAGATGGGCTCGAGCACCGCAGCGGCCGCCGCGCGCTGCTCGCCCTCGGCCATGAGCTGCTCGAGCTGCTCGATCGTGGGCTCGTGCGGGGCCCCGCCGGCGAGCGCCTCGCGGAACTGCTCGAGCGCCATGAACGGGTCGTTCAGCTGCTCGCGATAGAGCCGCCCGAGCTTGTAGCGGGTCTCGACCGGGAAGCCGACGCTGCGCTCGAGCATGCGCTCGTAGAGCGCGGCCAGGTCCGACCAGCGCTCGGCCTTCCGGTAGAGGCGCTCGAGGCCCTGGTAGGCGGGCACCGACTCCGACTCGGAGAGCACGGCGTCGTAGGTGTCGATGGCGGTCGGGACGTCGCCGAGCCTGGTCTCCGAGATCTCCGCGCGGCGGAGCAGGAGCTGGACGCGCTCGTCGGGGCTCGAGGCGATGTCGGTCTTGCGGACGAGCACCTCGAGCAGCGCCGGCCACTTCTCGCCGCCGCTCGCGATGCGCTCGAGCGCCTCGAACGCAGGGCGATCGTCGGCACGCTCGGCCAGGATCTTCTCGTAGTACTGGCGGGCCGTGTCGACGTCGGCGAGACGGCTCTCGGCGATGGTCGCTACCTTCCGGTACGCGTCGACCTGCACGTCCGCATCGCCGATCTCGGGCGCGACCTCCATCAGGATGGTCGCGTAGTCGAGCCACCGATCGGCGCTCGCGGCGAGGCGCTCGCCATCGGCGACCAGGCTCCCGATCTCGGGCTCGGTCGCCGCCAGGCGCGCGGCGCGCATCGCGAAGTCGAACGCCTTGCCCGACTCGCCCAGCGGCCCTTCGGCGATCTCCGTCGCGCGCCGCAGCGAAGCGAGCCGCTCGGCAGGATCGTCGCTCGCCGAGAGGACCTCGAGCACCTCGAGCAGCGCCGGGTACGTGGCACTCGACTCGTAGCGAGGCCGGAGCGCACGCGCGGCCGCGAAGCGCTCGGCCGCTTCGGGGTCGAGCGCGATGTCGTGCAGCGCGCCCAGCGCGCCCTCGTGGTGCGCGTCGACCTCGAGGACCTCTTGGTAGGCCTCGATCGAGCGCTCGAGCTCGTTCGTGCGCGTCCGCATCAGCTCGGCGCCGTGGAACGTCAGCGCCGCGCGCACCTGCGGGCTCGTCGAGATGTCGCGCACCATGAGCACGACCTCGAGCAGCTCCGTCCAGCGCTCGGCCGCCTCGTAGAGCCGGATGAGCGCCATGAGCGACTCGCGGTCGGCGCCGAAGCGCTGGACCACGTCCCCGTAGGCCTGGATGGCGCCGCTGGGATCGCTGAGCTTGGTCTCGCGGATCGCGCCGATGCGGCGAGCGAGCACCTTGCGCTCGTCGTCGGTCGCGGCGACCGGATCGAGCTTCTCGAGCACGCCAGCGAGCGCCGCCCAGTTCTCGGCGGCCTCGTAGAGGCGCTCGAGCGCCCGCAGGGCATCGGCGTCGCCGGGGTCGTTCTGCAGACGCTCTTCCTGGATCGCGATGGCGCGACCCCGATCGCCGAGGTGCTCCTCGACGAGGTCGCCGAGCCGCACGAGAAGCTGGCGCTTGCGGTCGGGGTCGCTCTCGAGGTCGATCTGGCGGCGCAGGTCCACGGCCAGCTTCGCGTGGTCGGCGTTCGCCACGTGGATGCGCTCGAGCGCTCGCGCGGCCTCGAGGATCGTCTCGGCGTCGCCGTCGGCGGCGTCGATCAGGCGCGTGTACGCGACCTCGGCGCGCGTCGCATCGCCCAGCATGTCGTCCCAGATGTGCGCGATCTCTTGGCCGAGCTCGCGCGCGAGCGATGCGTCGCCCTGGGCCGACGCGAGCGCCTGCTCGAGCACTTCGGCGCGCTCGGCGTGCGCTCCACGCTGGGCCGCGGCGCCCGCGAGCTCGGAGCGCAGCCGGGCATCGGACGGATCGAGACGGACCGCGCGGGCGTACGCGCGGAAGGTGCCCTCGGCGTCGCCCAGGCTGCCCTGGTGGATCTCGCCGATGCGGGTGAGGAGCGCGACCTTCGCGCCCTTCTCTTCTTGGGCCTCGAGCTGCACCTCGAGGATCCGCGCCAGGTCGGCGTGGCTCCCGCGCATCTCGTGCACGGGCTCGAGGATCGCCGCGATGCGCTGCCGCTGGCTCGCGCCTTCCTGCGGCGCGGCCGAGAGCAGGCGCTCGAGCGCCTGGCGCGCACCGTCGTGATCGGGCGACTTCTGGATCGCGGCCTCGTACTGATCGACCGCCTCCTTGGGCTGCGCCAGCTTCTGCTCGAGCAGCTCCCCGAGCCGCACCATCGTCGCGGTCTGCTCGTCGCCCTCCAGCTGATCCAGATCTCCGCGGAGCAGCTCCGCGAGATCGGCCCAGCGCTCGGTGCGCACGTAGAGGCGATCGAGCGCGCGCCGCGCGGCCACGTGGCGCGGATCGAGCTCGAGCACGTCGCGGTACGCGGTGATCGCGGCGGCCGGATCGTCGATCAGCTCCTCGAAGAGGAAGCAGAGCTGGAGCAGGAGATCGAGCTTCGCCTCGGCATCGACGGTCTGCCCGATGCGGGTGCGGTAGAGCGTCTGCAGGTCGTTCCAGCGCTCGCGCTCGGTGTACAGCTCCTTGAGCGCGTTGAACGAGGCCTCGTCGCCAGGGTCGAAGGCGAGCACGCGACGGTGGAAGGGCTCGGCATCGTCGGGCTTGCCCAGGACGTCGCCGTGGATCTGGGCCACGCGCTTGGCGAGCGCGGCCTGGTCCTCGCGCGAGAGCTCCCCCGCGTCGATGGCGGTGGCCATCGCCGCCGCCGCGTCGGTCTGCTGCCCGGCGCGCTCGGCCGCCTCCGTGAGGCGGTCCCAGAGCGAGCTGTCCTTGGGGTCGTCGAGGAACGCGCCCTCGAGCACCCGGTAGGCGCTGGCCGGATCGTTGGCGCGCTCGGTGGAGAGCTCGGCGAAGCGCAGCCGCAGCGCGCGGCGCTCCTCGGCATCCTTGCTCGCGCCCATGCGGGCCTCGAGCACCGCGCGGAGCTTGTCCCACGCGCCGGTCGCTTCGTACGCGGGCTCGAGCACCCTGCCGATGCCATCCGCGAGCGCGGGCTGGCCGGCGGCGATCGACTCGAGCGCCGAGACGGCGCGAGCGTCGGTCTTGCGGGTCTCGAGCACTCGCGCGAGCTCGTCCTTCGCGAGCCCCGGCTCGGCGAGCGGCCCTGCCAGGAGCTCGCCGAGGCGCAGCGTGAGATCCGTACGCTCGCCGGCATCCGAGGCCAGCTCGCGACGGCGCTCGATCACGCCGCGGAGCTCGGCATGGCGCCCCGCCTCGGTCGCCAGCCGGTCGAGGAGGCCAGCGCCTCGCGATCTGCGGCGTCGAGCTCGAAACGCGCGGCGATAGAGCGCCGCGGCCGCGGTCTTGTCGCCCAGCTCCGTCTCTTCGAGGCGCGCCTGCTCCGACAGGAGCATCCAGCGATCCGCGTCGCCCTCGGCGTGCTCGATGCGGTGCGCGTAGAGCGCGCGCAGCTCCTCGTTCCGCCCGGCGCCTCGCAGGATGCGATCGAGCCCGGCCGCCGCGTCGGCGTCCTTCGGATCCGCTTCGAGCATCGCTCGGAACTGGGCCACCGCCGCGTCGGTCTGTCCCGAGCGGTCGGCGGCGATCGAGGCCAGCTGGGCCCGCAGCCAGCGGGTCTCCGCCGCCGCGCTGGCCGCGCCGAGCCGCGCCGTCAGCGCCTGCGAGACCTGTCCCCATGCGTCGTTCTTGCCAGCCGGCACCTTCTCGGCCGTCGCGAAGAGCGTCGTGCGCGTGGCCTGATCCTGCGGGTCGATCTCGAAGGCCTGGATGGCCCAGCGCAGCGCCGCCTGCGGATCGTTGAGCCGCTCGAGCGCGAGCTTGCGCAGGCGCTCGAGCGTGGTGAGCCGCTCGCTCCGCGTCGCCTCGCCGCCCGAGGCGAGGTTGGCGAGGATCACCTCGGAGAGCGCGGGGATCCGGCTCCACTTCTCTTCACGCTCGTAGATCGGAAGGAGCGCGCGGGCGGCGCGGTCGTTCTTCGGATCGGTCGCGAGGGCGCGCTCGTAGTTGCGGAACGCGCGGTGCGGCTGCTTGAGGTTGTTCTCGTAGACCGCGGCCGCGCGGAAGGAGAGGTCCACCTTGAGCGCGGGGTCGGCGGCCTTCTCGGCGGCGTTCCCCAGCACCTCGGCCAAGCCGTCCCAGTCGTTCGCCTCGCCGTAGAGCTGCTCGAGGCCCACCCAGTCCGAGGCGGACACGTAGGACTCGCGCAGCGTCCGGAGCGCGCGCCCGTTCTTCGGCTCGAGCGCCAGCACGCGCTTCCACGCGCCGGCGGCCTTGCCGGCGTCGCCCATCTGCTCGCCGTAGAGCGTCCCGAGCTTGGTGAGGAGCTTGATGCGCTCCTTCTCGTCGGTGCGCGCGTCGGCGATGCGTCGCTCGACGACCTCGGCGACGGTCGCCCAGTCCTTCTCGCGATCGGCGAGCTTCTCCAGCGCGTCGAGCGCCTCCTCGCCGTTCGCGCCGCCGTGCGCGAGCACTTCCTTCCACATCGCGATCGCGTCACCGGCGCGGTGCAGCCGCTCGCCCGCGATGCGCGCCAGCTCGATGCGGTGCGCCTGTCGCACCTCGGGATCGCTCGCCAGCTCCATCTCGGCGCGGAGGACGTCGTAGAGCTGCTTCCACGAGCGCTTCTTCGTGTAGATGTCCTTGAGGAGCATCAGCGCTTCGCGGTGCGTCGGGTCCTTCTCGACGACGAGCTCGAGGGGCCGCGTCGCCTGGTTGTGGTTCGCGAACCGATCGATCCACAGCTTGGCGACGCGCATGTACAGCGCCGCCTGCGTGCGCTCGTCCGCCGTCGCGTCGGCCTTCTTCGTGAGGATCTGGATGAGGTCGTTCCAGCGTCCGAGCCCCTCGTAGGTCTGGGCGAGGGCGTCGAGGGCCTCCTGGTCGTCGGGCCGGATCGCGAGGATCGCGTTCCAGGTGTTGATGACCATCACGTCGAGCTTCAGCTCGCCCTGGTAGATCGGGATCGTCTCGCGCAGGAGCGCCACCTTGCGCTCGCTCTGCCCCTCGGGGAGCGCCTCGATCTCGTTCTTGAGGATCTCGACGAGGGCGTTCCACTTGCCCCCCGCGCGGTAGAGCGCGTGGAGCGCCGGAAGCGCTTCCGCGTGGCGCGGATCGATTCGCTGGACGGCCTTCCACGCGTCGATGGCGCGATCGGTCGCGCCGCTCGCGCTGGCGGCCTTGGCGAGCTCCACCGCGAGCTCCAGCTTCTGCCGGGGATCGGTGGCGACACGCTGCGCGTCGGTGAGAACGGTGACGAGCTTCTGGTGATCGCCCGCACCGGGCAGGTACTCACGATAGAACGCGATCATGCCGGGGTGGGTCGGATCCACCTTCCGCAGGCGCGCGAAGTAGGGCTCCGCGTCGGCCGGCGAGTTGCGGAAGCGCCAGTGGACCATCGCGACCTGGAGCACGATGCCGAGCTCGTTGTCGAGCTTCTGCCGCGAGCGCAGGGCGTCGTCGTAGAGCGCGACGAGGTGGTCCCACTGCTCCTTGTTCGTGAAGTGCTCGACGAGGAAGGTCATCGCTTCTTCGTCGCCGGGGGCGAAGTCGAGCACGCGCTCGAAGCACGCGGCGGCCCGGTCCTTCTGCTCGAGCTTGCGCGCGCACACGCGCGCCGCTTGCCGGTAGAAGAAGACCCGGTCCTCGCGCGTCTTGGTGCGCTCGCCCGCTTCCAAGAGGGCCGCCGCCAGCTCGTCCCACTTCTCGCGGCGCCGCAGCGTCAGCGCGAACAGGCGCGCCGCGCGGGCATCGCCCGGGTCGGACTCGAGCGCCTGCTTGAAGAGCCGCTCGACGTCCTTGTCGCGACCCTTCTTCTTGTACTTCCAGACGAGCATCGCCGCGCTCACGAGGAGCGAGGTCTTGAGGGAGGGCTCGCTCGTGGTGTCGGCCTCGCCGACGAAGCGCTTGGCGATGTCCTTCCAGTTCGACTCGGCGGCATCGATCGCCTCGATGGCCTCCTCGATGTCCGCTTCACCCGGGCGCAGCTCGAGTGCGGCCTTGAACGCGGCCTTCGCCGACTCGTCGTCGAGCAGCTCTTCGCGGTGCAGGCGACCGAGGCGGACCAGCAGCGAGGCACGGCGGTCGAGGTCGTCTCGCGTCTGATCGATCTCGATCGAGAGCAAGCCGGCCGCCGCGAGCGGCTCGTGCCGCGCCTCGTGCTGCTCGCGCGCCAGCGCGATGAGCCGCAGGGGCGCGTCGCCCGTCCGCGCTCGATCTCCGCTCGCGAGCGCCTCTCGCAGATCGACGATCGTCTGCTCGTGGTCCGGGTCCTCCTGAAGGGCGCCGAGAAGGTTCGATACGGTCAGCACGCGCTGGGTCTCCGTCTTCTCCCGAAGGGTCGAACGTGGCAGCCCGCGCCCCGCCGCCGATCGCGGCGACGAAGCGCAGAATCCTGCATGAAAATAGGGCAATTCGCGCAGCCCTCCGCCGCGCGCAGGGCGATGGTACGCACGCGCGGAGCGGGATCGCAAGCGCGGAATTGGCTGCGCGCGCGCGCCGGTTGGATGCCGAACTTCCCGCGGATTATCGGGCGGGTTCGGCCGGGCCAGCAACCCGTCGACCGGGTCGCGAAGCCGGCGAGGCGCGCCGCGTCCAGATCGAGCACGCGGCGCCCGTCGACCGCGACACGACGCTTCATCGCGGCGCCGATCGTGGCGAGGGGAAGCGCGGTGTACGCCGGGTGCGCGACCATCACGACGAGCGCGTCGGCGCCGCGCGCGACGGGATCGAGGTCCGCTCGAAGCCGGGCACGTACGGATCGTGGACGCGGACCGACGCGCCACGGGCTCCGAGCCAGCCGACGAGCGCGTCCGTCGGGCTGTGGCGGTCATCATCCGAGCCCTCGAGGTAGGCCTGACCGAGGATCGCGCATCGCGCCGTCAGGCCGCCGAGCATCGCCTCGACGAGCGCGCCGATACGCATCGGCATCGACTCGTTCACCGCGCGCCGCCGCGATGAGCGGCAACTCCCGGCGGCGCCCGCGGCGCAGCCCACGGGTCGCTGGGATGCAGTGCCCTCCGACGCCCGCGCCAGCCGGCAGCACGTTGCGGCCCGGCGAGCGGTTCACGAGGCGCCGCACCTCGAGGAAGTCCGCGCCCGCGTCCTCGCAGACGCGCGCGAGCTGGTTGGCGAAGGCGATCTGCACGTCGCGGAACGCGTTCTCGCCGGTCTTCACGATCTCGGCCGTCGTCAGCTCCGTCGCGTCCACGTCGGCACGCACGACGTGCGCGTAGAGCGCGCGCATGATCTCGGCGACCTCGGGCGAAGAGCCCCCGGCGACGCGCGGCATCTCGCGCATGTTGCGGACGAGACGACCCGGCATCACGCGCTCCGGACAGTGGCCGAGGTGGAAGCGCTCGCCGAGCGCGCCCCCGGTCGCGTCGGCGAGCCAGGGCGCGACCCGGCCCCGGCACGTCCCCGGCGAGACGGTGCTCTCCACGATCACGAGGCCCCCCGGCGAGAGGACGGCGCCGACGGCGCGCACCGCGCTCTCGAGCGCCTCGTAGCGCGGGCGATGGTCGGCCTCGACGGGCGTATCGACGCAGAGGATCACGACGTCGGCGCTCGAGAGGGCCGAGACGTCGGTCGATGCCGTGAGGGCTCCCGAGCGGACCACGCGGGCGAGCACGTCGGCGAGCTCGGGCTCGTCGCCCTCGATCGGGCAGGCGCCGGCCGCGATCGCGCGCACGCGCTCGACCTTGCGGTCGACGCCGATGACCGAGAGGCCCGCGTCGGCAAAGAGGCATGCGGCCGGCAGCCCGACGTAGCCCAGGCCCACGAAGCCCACGCGGGCCTGCCGCTGCTCGATGCGTGCGCGCAGCGCGGCGAGCCCGCTCACGGAACGATCACCGACTTGGTGCGGCTCGACTCGCCGAGCGCGCGCGCGATGCGCAGCGCGCGGACGCCGTCGTCGCCGGAGACGATCTGCGAGCGATCACCGCCGATCGCCCGCACGAAGCCCTCCAGCTCGGCGCGCAGCGGCTCCTTCTTGGGGATCGCGAAGCGGGTCATCGCCCCCTCGCTCACGCCGCGGAGCACGCTCATCGCCGGCCACGACGCGGCGATGGGCGCCGCGGCGTTCTCGAAGAACGAGAGGTCCTGCGTGAGGTAGTCGACGCGGAACATGCCCCGCTCGCCCGTCACCGTGAGCTCGCGGCACTTCGTGGGCGTCAGCCAGTTGACCTCGAGCGTGCCGACCGTGTCGTCGGCGAAGCGGAGCAGCGCGGAGACGAGATCGTCGTTGCTGGTGTGCACCTCGCGCTTGGCCTCGGCGAAGACCCGCACCACGTCGGCGCCGAGGAGATAGCGCATCACGTCGAGATCGTGCGTCGCGAGATCGAGCGCCACACCGACGTCGCGGATGCGCGCCGGAAAAGGACCGATGCGCTGGGCCCGCACCTGGAACACCCGCCCCAGCGCGCCGCGATCGAGCTGCGCCTTGAGCGCGATCACGGCAGGGTTGAAGCGCTCCACGTGGCCGACCGCGAGGACGAGGCCCCGGCTCTCCGAGAGGCGCGCGAGCGAGAGCCCCTCTTCCTCGGTCGTCGCGATGGGCTTCTCGACCAGGACGTGGACGCCGCGCTCGAGCAGCGCGCGCGCGGTCGCGAAGTGCGCCTGCGTGGGCACCGCGACGATCGCTGCGGTCGGGGCGCCGGCGGCGAGCATGGCGTCGAGATCGGCGAAGGTGAGGCCGCCGTGCACGCGGGCGACGTCCGCGGCGAGCTCGACGCTGGGATCCACGATCGCGCGCAGCTCGACGCCGCCCATCGACTGCAGCACGCGTGCGTGGTTGCGCCCCATGGCGCCCGCGCCGATCACGGCGAACGAAGTAGGGACCGTCACGGCGCCTCCGCGAGCGTGTGGGTACGGCCGCACGCGCCGCAGCGCTGCGACGCGGGAAGGCGCTCTCCGCACGCGCAGACCCAGCCGATGCGCCGGGCGGGGTTGCCCACGACCAGCGCGTGAGGGGGCACGTCCTTGGTCACGACCGCGCCGGCGCCGACCATCGCCCATGCCCCGACCTTCACCCCGGCCACCACGACCGCCCCGGCGCCGATCGCGGCCCCCTCCCCCACGGTCGTCCGCGACACGATCCAGTCTGCCGCGCCCTTCAGCGTCCCGTCGGGGTTGATCGCCCGAGGCCGCCGATCGTTGGTGAAGATCGCGCCGGGGCCGACGAAGACGCCATGGCCGAGGGTGAGCCCGTGGTAGAGCAAGGCCCCGTTCTGGATCTTCGCGTAGTCTCCGACCTCCACGTCGAAGTCGACGTAGACGTCCTTGGCGACGATGCACCCCCGCCCGAGGCGAGCGCCTTCCCGTATTTGAGCTTGATTCCAAACACTTGTGCCCTCGCCGAGGCTCGCGCGCTCGGAGACCTCGGCGGTAGGATGCACACGCACACGGCTGGCCGTCGTCACGAGGCGGGCTTTGAACGAACGCCGGGACATCGGCAACAGCTCACGTTGACCCCCCGGATCGGGACTGTTAACGTCTGGGCGCTGGTCTTCGAAGGGGATCTCGAATGCGTACTTCCGTGTGGCTGACCCTCTGCCTCGTGCTCGCCGGTGCCGGTGGGCTCGCGTACGCGCAAGCGGGCGGTAGCTCCAGCGACAGCACGACGTCGGGTGAGGACGCCACGACGGGTGTGACGCGCCGCGCCGACCTGACCCCCGAGGAGCAGCTCGCCGAGGCCGGCCGTATCCAGACGCACGCGAACGAGCTGAGCACCCGCGTGCTCGGTCTGCTCGACGAGGCGCGTCGCGAAGGCGATGTCATCCACGCCACCTGCCTCGACGACAAGCTCACCCAGATCAACGCCCACGCCCGAACCCTCGGCGAGCGCGTCGACTCCCTCCAGCAGGCCGCCACCACGGCGAACGACGATCAGCGCAACCACGAGTTCACCGTCATCACGGTGCTCGGTCAGAGCATCGCGCAGCTCGAGGCGGACGCCAACGAGTGCGTCGGGCAGTCGATGTTCGAGACCGGCACGACGCGCGTCGTGACCGACGTCTCGCCCGAGACCCCGACGGGTGATGTGACGCTGCTCCCGTCGATCACCGGCGACACGATTCCGTACGTGCCGACGCCCGGCTCGCTCTGAGCTCCGACTCGCGGCGGCTCGAGGTCGCTGGGCTCGAGGTCGCTCGCACCTCGACATGGGTTGCAGCGCGAAGTCGCTGGGATCAACGCGCGGCCCAGCTCCTGGCCGCACCGAGATCGAGGCGCCGGCCTCAGCGGCGGTGTGGAGCCCTCTTCGTTGGTGGCGGAAGCGTGTCGACCCGTCGAGGGAGGAGGCCCGGCTGCGGGGGGCGTCGCGTGGAGGGC
Organism: Sandaracinaceae bacterium; assembly: GCA_044223665.1. Classification (GTDB taxonomy): domain Bacteria; phylum Myxococcota_A; class Polyangia; order Polyangiales; family Sandaracinaceae; genus JBBSAT01. Next base: position 14,414 of record JBGALT010000150.1, read on the forward strand.
CCGAGCGGCCGCCGCGCAGGCGCGACACGGCGCGTGGCCTCGTAGCCGAGCAAGAGGAGCGTGGTGTAGAAGGGCATGAAAGGGACGCGATAGCGCGACAGCGTTCCGAAGTTCGTCGTGGCGACCCCGACGCCGGCGGCCGCAATCACCACGAACACGGCGCAGAACAGAAGCGCAGGATGGCTGGTGACGAAGCGCCGTACGCCTCCCAGGCCGAGGCGGTACGCCGCCACTGCGAGCACGATCGTGAGAACCGTCATCTCGAGCGCGGCGATGAGCATCGGCAGGTTGCGCGACTCGAACAGAAACGGCCGGGTCAGCGAGGTCAGCACGCCGAGGGGCGCGAGCAGGAGCTGGGTGCGTGTCGAGCGGTCACCGGCCGAGTCGGCGAGCACGAACGTCGAGCCCGAGTACTCGGCCTGTGTCGCGCCGAGGCGCTGCATCGTAGCGGCCGTATCCGCGATCTGAGCGGGGGAGAAGCGCGGAAAGAGCTCGCTCACGCCCGCGATGACGGCGATCCCGAGCACGGTCGCCATCGCCCATCGCATCGGGGTCATCCGAAAGCGCCCCTGCCGCTCGCCAGAGTACGCGAGGAACGCCGCGGTCGCAGCCCCGAGCGGGAACAAGAAGAAAGGCTTGAAGAGCGCGACCACGCCGAGGCCGAGGACCATGAGCAGGCCGTGGAATGCCGACGCGAGCCTCCATCGTCCGCCTTGGAGGCTCGAGAGCCCGAAGATGAAGACGGAAAGACCGATGAGGGTCATCGTCTCCTTCACCAGGCCCGTCGTCCAGAAGACCACCGAGGGCATCAGCACCGTCGCGATCAACAGGTGGCGGCGATTGGCCTGCGGCAGGAACGAGCTCATCGCCCGGTAGAGAAGCCACTTCGCGAAGAACCCGAGAATCGTCAGGCCCAGGTGGACCGCCTGGAGAGAGCCGCCGACCAGAAACAGCCCGAACGCAGCGACCCCGATCATCGAGCCGGTCGAGGTCTGGGGACCGAGCGCGAGGGGAAGCTGGTGGCGAAGCCCGAGCGTGAAATAGAGCAGATCGTCGAGCCACTCACCCGGCTCCGCCGAGACGAGCTCGACGATCGGGCGCGCGTTCATCGCGAAGGCGTCGGCATCCGAGCCACCGAACTGCACCTCGGCCCACCAGAGCCGGAGTAGGCACGCCACCGCGTGCGCAACGAGACTGATCTGGAGCGGCGTTCGATCCGCCGGGTCGGCACGTTGGATCAGGACCAGCCCGAGACCGCCGAGCGCGCCGAGCACACCGATGGTAGGTACCCAATCACCCATGCGTGCTCCGCTCAGTCCGCGTCACCGCGTGTGACATGGGCGCCGGAGCCGGCGCAACGAAGAGCCCGTCATCATGCTTAACGAGATCCGGCACGTCGTGCAGAACCTCCTGATGGGAATCGCGCCCATCCGAAACCTCGCGGCGCGGAGCCATCAGACCGGGCGCAATGGAATCAGCGAGTACGTCGACGAGACGATTGCGCGCTACGCGCCAGACGGGCTCGATGCCTACGCCGGGAAACGAGTGCTCGAGCTGGGGCCGGGACAGACCCCGGACGTGTTGATCCGGCTCGACGAGGCCGGTGCGGCACGCGCGGTCGGTCTCGACGTCCAACACTATCGAGAGCACGCCCTTGCGCGTGCGCGCGGCCTGGAGGTGATTTTGTACGACGGGTCGCGCCTGCCCTTTCCCGACGCGTCGTTCGACGTCGTCCTCTCGTGCGACGTGCTGGAGCACGTGCGACGGCCTTCCGAGCTCCTCGCCGAGGTCGCCAGAGTGCTGGCTCCGGGAGGCCGCTCGTTCGCGCGCGTCGACCTCCGGGACCACTATCACCTCGAAGACGAGCCGCACTGGCTCGAGTGCTTCCACTACTCGGACCGTCTGTGGCGCGCGATGACCTCCAACCGGAGCTCGTTCGTGAACCGCCTTCGTCTGAGCGAGTGGACGACGGTGTTCCGCGCCGCGGGCTTGACCCCGCGCTTCGTGACGCTCGACCGTTCGGAGGTTCTCGGCCGGCTGCACGACGAGGGCCGTCTTCCCAGCGCGCTCGCTTCTCGCACGCGCGAGGACGTGATCACGTACCGCTTCGACGTCTGGCTCGAGAAGCCCGGCGCATGAGGGGCCGATTTCGCGACGTCGGGAGCCCACGATGCATCACGCGTAGGGCACGAGGCGACGCTCGCAGCGCACGGTTCGCGCGGAATCGACCACGAACGAGTGGTAGCCGGCGCGCTCGAAGAGGCGCCTGCTCGCGGTGTTCTCCTCCTCGATGCGCGCGAGCAGGCGCGTCGCGCCGAGCCGCCGGGCCAGAGCGCTGCCGACGCGACCCCGCGCCCGCGCGCCGCGCTCGCGACGCTGACCGACACCTCGTGCGAGGTCGGGTCGCGCTGGTCGAGCCGAATCTGTCCGACCCGCTGGCCCTCGTGCTCGACGACGAAGAGCTTGCGCTCGGTCCCGCGAAGGGTCTCTGCGAGCCAGGCTCGATGCGCCTCGGCAGACACGAGGTCCTTCGAGAACGATGCGGCGCGCACCGAGGGCTCGTTGCGTAGGGCGAGGAGGAACTCTCCGTCGTCGGCCGTCGCCGCGCGCAGCGTGATCGCGCTACGGGCGGGCTCACCGCCGACCATGTCCCACGTGAGCGGCTCACCGAAGCGCCGATCGCGCGCCGCGACCCGACCAAGCACCGCCGGCAGGTGGCGCGGCGCGAGGCCGTTCGAGGGACGCACGCTGCGCACGCTCTCGTGCGTGAGCACCTCACCCGCCCGCACGTCGCGCGCAACGAAGAGCGATCGACGAAACGCCGTACTGGCCCGCTCGTCTGGCGAAGGGCCGAAGCGGGGCGCCCCGAGCGCGGCTTCCGCGGCCCGCACGGCGTCCACCATGCTGCGGAACTCGGAGGGCTCGAGCGAGAAGAACGAGTCCGGCCCGCCGACGCTGCGGTCGAGGATGAAGTGCTTCTCGATGACGCGCGCGCCGAGCGCCACCGAAGCAAGCGCCACCGTCGCGTCGCGCGTGTGGTCCGAGAGCCCGATCACCGTCCCGAGCTTGGAGAGCACCTCGAAGCTCTGCAGGTTCATGTCGTCGGGCCGCGCGGGATACGACGACACGCAGCGCAGGAGCACGATCTGGTCGTTTCCCGCACCGCGGCTCGCCGCCAGTGCGCTCTCGATGTCACCGAGCGAGGCCATGCCCGTCGACATGATCATGGGCTTGCCGCGCCGCGCCGTGTGCTCGATCAGCGGAAGATCGACGAGCTCGAACGAAGCGATCTTGTACGCCGGCACGTCGATCGCGTGCAGGAGCTCGGTCGCCGTCGGATCGAAGGGCGTCGAGAAGAGCTGCATGCCCAGCGACTCTGCGCAGCTCTTCAGCTCCGCGTGCCACTCCCAGGGGGTCATCGCCTCGGCGTAGAGGTCGTGCAGGGTGCGCCCGGCCCACTGGTTCTTCGTCTTCACGACGAAGAGGGGCCCGTCCGACTTCAGGGTGAGCGTGTCGGGCGTGTAGGTCTGCAGCTTGATCGCGTCCGCGCCGGCCTTCTTCGCCGCTTCGATGGTCCGGAGCGCCGTGTCCTTGCTGCCGCCGTGGTTCGCCGAGAGCTCGGCGATGAGATAGACGGGCTCGTCGTGCGCGATGCGCCGTCCGCCGATCGTGACCGACGGCGCGGCCTTCACGACGCCTTGCCCTCGAGGCTCCGCACGATGTCGCGCAGCTGCGCTTCGGTCAGCCACTGCGTGTTCGTGTCCGACGAGTACGAGAAGTCGTTCGGCACGGCGGTGCCCACGCGGGCGCCCTCGGTCCACCACGGGAACTCGGGCTCGATCACGTAGTGGTCGCCGCGGTCGACGGTGTGTCGCGCGTCGTCCATCGAGATCATCACCTCGTGGAGCTTCTCTCCGGGGCGGATGCCGACGACCTCGTGCTTGCAGTCGGGCCCGATGGCCCGCGCCAGATCCGTGATGCGCATGCTGGGGATCTTCGGCACGAAGAGCTCGCCGCCGCGCTGCTCGCCGATCGAGCGGATCACGAAGTCGACGCCCTGCTGCAGCGTGATCCAGAAGCGCGTCATCTCGGGATGCGTGATCGGCAAGCGCCCCGTGGCGCGCTCCTTGAGGAAGAAGGGCACGACGCTGCCGCGGCTGCCGACGACGTTGCCGTAGCGAACGACGCCGAAGCTCGTGCCGCGACCGCTCGCGTACGAGTTGCCGGCGACGAAGAGCTTGTCGCTGCAGAGCTTCGTCGCGCCGTAGAGATTGACGGGGTTGCAGGCCTTGTCGGTCGAGAGGGCGAGGACCTTCTTCACGCCGCGCTCGATCGCAGCCTCGATGATGTGCTGCGCACCGAGCACGTTCGTGCGGATCGCCTCGAACGGGTTGTACTCGCAGGCCGGGACCTGCTTGAGCGCCGCCGCGTGCACCACGTAGGCGACGTCGCGAAAGGCCTGCATCAACCGGTCGGGGTCGCGCACGTCACCGAGGAAGTAGCGAATGCGCGCGTCGTGCTTCGCGAAGCGCGGATCCTGCTGCATCTCGAACTGCTTCAGCTCGTCGCGGCTGAAGACGATCACGCGCCGCGGCGAGTACTGGGTGAGCAGGGTCTCGACGAGCTTGCGGCCGAACGAGCCGGTGCCGCCCGTCACGAGGATGGATTCGTTGTCGAACATGCGGTTCCCGAGCCTGGCGGGGCTCCGGCACTCTCCGGTGCACGCCGAAGCGTCCGCATTCGAAAGGGGGGGAGCGTGAAGGGCGGGCCCCCACGGGTCAAGCCCGGTGCGACGAACGCCCTCCCCCACCCGAGCAACCATCCTGCGAGGCTGGGTAAGATCGTCCGGGGCCGCGGTTGACAAACCCAGCCTCCCGCGGCTACCGCGTCAACGCCGTCGCAAGACCACGGCCCCACGAACGCTCCTCTTCCGCCGAGCCCGCGCGTGAATGCTCTCCGATCCGTCCTCGCCCGTCGTTCCCGCCTCGCGCGTGTGCTCGGGCTCGTTGCGGGCCTGCTGATCGTCGAAGGGATGGCGCGGGCGTTCGTGTGGGACCAGCGCACCCGCTACGAGCCTGGAATCGGCTACGTGCTCGCTCCCGGTGCGTGGCTCTGGGGGCGCGAAGGATGGGCGGTCTCCCACTGGGGCCCGCACGGCGTGCGGGCTGCGCCGGACGCTCCGAACGGCGCCCCCACCGTGGTCGTCGCGGGTGACTCGCTGACCGAAGCCGTGCACGTCCCCGACGAGGCGACCTATCCCTACGTTCTCGGAGAGCTACTGGCGCAAGAGGGGAGCCCCGCCCGCATCGCGGCCGTAGGCCGCTCGGGAGCCTCGGTTCCGGACTACATCCTGTGGCGCCCCCGCTGGGACGAGGTGCTCGCGCCGTCGATCATCGTGGTGGCGGTGTCCGACGACGACTTCCAATGGGACGCGTGGAGCCCGGGCCGGGCGCATTTCGTGGCCGACGAGTCTGGCGACGTGCGCGTCGAGGGCGACATCGCGGCCCCCTACGAGGGCGCCCGCCAGATCGCGTGGAACGTCCGCCAGAGCTCGATGGCGCTCGGCATCTTCCCGGCACGCCTGGGCGAGTATCGCTCGGCGCTGGCGGCCGAGACGCCGCTCTTCCGCGCGGCCGACGCGAGCGCAGTCGCCGCTCCGACGCCGGAGCCCCACGCGGTCGCACCCCAGCTCGCGCGGCTCGCGGAAGCGCTCGGCGAGCGGCTCGTGGTCCTCCATCTGGCACACCTCGATCCCTTCGCGCCGCGCGAGACCACCCCCGTCGAGCGCGAGCTCGAGGGCGCGTGCGCGAGCCTCCGCGTGCGATGCGTGTCGACCCGCGAGGCGCTGGCCTCCGCGCTCGAAGAGACCCACGAGCTCCCCTACGGGTTCGGACAGGATCGCTTCGGCGAGGGCCATCTGAACGCGCTCGGGCATCGTGCCGCGGCCGAGGCGCTCGCGCCGGCCGTCCGAGCGAGGCTCGGGAGCGACTGATGCTCTTCACGAGCCCACGCTTCTTCGTCTTCCTCGCCGTCACGCTGGTCGCGCTGCGCATTCCCCGCACGGTCCGCGCGAAGAAGCTCGTCCTGGGCGTGGCCTCGACCGTCTTCTACGCCGCGTGGGACTACCGCTACGTCCTTCTGCTCCTCGGCGTCGGCTGGAT
>JBGALT010000151.1:0-20168 GCA_044223665.1 Sandaracinaceae bacterium
GCGGCCTGGAGCGGTTGCTCGCGCGCGCATCGCCGTGAGAACGTGCCCGGATGCTGGTCCGCATCCTCCTCTCGGCCCTCTCCCTCGTCGTGCTCGTCGCCGCGCCCGCGTCGGCGCAGCTCGTCGTCGGCCCGGGGGAGGCCTACACGACCATCGGCGCCGCGGCGGCGGCGGCGACGGACGGCGACACGATCGAGATCCGGGCCGGCACTTATCACGAGGAGGTCGTGTGGTCGGCGAACGGCCTCACGATCCGCGGCACGGGCGGTGACGTCGTCATCGACATGACGGGGAGGGCCCTCACGCGCCAGGGCGGAAAGGGCATCTTCATCCTCGACGGCGCCGACATCACCGTCGAGAGCCTCACGTTCGTCGGCGCCAGCGTCCCCGACGGCAACGGCGCCGGCATCCGCTGGCAGGGCGGCGGCATGCTCACGGTCCGCGGCTGCACGTTCCGGAACAACGAGAACGGGATCCTCGGCGGCAACCACGCCGACAACGTCGCGCTGATCGAGAACAACGAGTTCGTCGGCAACGGCCTGGGCGACTTCGGGTACACGCACAGCCTCTACATCAGCGAGATCGACACCCTCACTTTCCGCGGCAACTGGTCGCACGACCTCGCGGACGGGCCGGACATCGGCCATCTCTTCAAGTCGCGCGCGCACCACAACTACGTGATCGCCAATCGCCTCACCGCGCAGGGATCGCACTCGAGCTACGAGCTGCAGCTCCCCGAGGGCGGCATCGGCTACGTGATCGGGAACCTCATCGAGCAGCACTCCGGCAACCACAACATCGTCAGCATCGGCGGCGACGGGATGCAGTGGCCCGACCACCACGTCTTCCTCGTGAACAACACGATCGTGAACGACGACACGAACGGGCCGTTCATCAACGCGACGGCGCCGATCGATCTCGAGATCGTGAACAACCTCTTCATCGGTCCCGGCGCCGTGGTGAACGGCGGCAACGTGCTGCGCATGGCGGGGAACCTCCAGCCCGCGGCGAGCGTGCTCGTCGACGCGGCCTCGTTCGACTACCACCTCGTCGATGGATCGATGCCGATCGACATGGGCGTCGACCCGGGCAGCGACGGCGCGATGTCGCTCGTGCCGATGCTCCAGTACCTGCACCCGCGCAGCACCTCGGCGCGCACGATCGTCGGGAGCGCGATCGACGTGGGCGCGTACGAGCACGGCCAGCCCGTGGTCGAGGTGGACGCGGGCAGCACGCCGGGCAACGACGCGGGCACGACGCCGGGCACCGACGCCGGCACCACGCCCGGCGTGGACGGCGGCGGAACGGCCCGCCGCGACGCCGGCAGCACCGGCACGCCCGCGAGCTCGGCTGGCTGCGGCTGCCGCGCAGGCGGGGGAGCGAGCGGCCTGGGCGGATGGGCCCTCGCCGCGCTCGCCCTGATCGGCGTGGCGCGTCGCCGTCGTCGTCGTTGACGCTCGGCCGGCCCGGATCCGGTCGCGCGAGAACACGCGCCCTCCCCTGCCGCGCGGCTTGATCGGGAACCTCCGATCCCGCTACGTTCTCGCGCCCGCAAGCGCGCGGCAGGAGTCGCATGAACATCCACGAGTACCAGGGCAAGAAGCTGTTCGCCCGCTACGGCATCCCCGTCCCGAAGGGCATCCCGGCGTTCACCCTCGACGAGGCCAAGAAGGCCGCCGAGACGCTGATGGCCGACACCAAGAGCGACGTCGTCGTCGTGAAGGCGCAGATCCACGCCGGTGGCCGCGGCAAGGGCGGCGGCGTGAAGGTCGCCAAGGGCATGGCCGCGCTCGAGGAGAAGGCCAAGGCCATCCTCGGGATGAACCTCGTGACGGTGCAGACCGGCCCCGCCGGCAAGATCGTCAAGCGCCTCTACATCGAGCAGGGGATGAACCTCGAGGGCGCACGCGAGCTCTACCTCTCGATGGTCGTGGACCGCGCCACGCGCCGGGTCGCGGTGATCGCCTCGACGGAAGGCGGCATGGACATCGAGAAGGTCGCGCACGACACGCCGGAGAAGATCCTCACGGTCGTGATCGATCCGATCGAGGGAATGCAGCCGCACTACGGCCGCGAGCTCGCGTTCCAGCTCGGCCTCAAGGGCAAGGCCGTCGGCGCCTTCTGCGACATCACGAGCAAGCTCTACGAGCTCTTCGTGAAGGAAGACTGCTCGCTCCTCGAGGTGAACCCGCTGCTCGCCACGGCCGACGAGAAAGTCATCGCGCTCGACGCGAAGGTGAACTTCGACGAGAACGCGAGCTTCCGCCACCCCGAGTGGGAGGAGCTGCGCGACGCGAACGAGGAAGAGCCGACCGAGACCGAAGCGAAGGCCGCGGGCCTCAGCTACGTGAAGCTCGACGGCACCATCGGCTGTCTCGTGAACGGCGCCGGCCTCGCGATGAGCACGATGGACATCATCAAGCACTACGGCGGCGACCCCGCGAACTTCCTGGACGTCGGCGGTGGCGCCACGAAGGACCAGGTCACGAAGGCCTTCCGCATCATCCTCCACGACAAGAACGTGAAGGGGATCTTCGTGAACATCTTCGGCGGCATCATGAAGTGCGACATCATCGCCGAGGGCGTCATCGCCGCCGCGAAGGAGCTCGGGCTCAAGGTGCCGGTCGTCGTCCGCCTCGAGGGCACGAACGTCGAGCTCGGCCGCGAGATCCTCAAGAACAGCGGCCTCGCGGTCACCCCGGCGGCGTCGATGGCCGAGGGCGCGCAGATGATCGTGAAGCTCGTGAACGGCGGAGGAAACTGAGATGTCGATCCTCGTTGGCAAGGACACCAAGGTCCTCTTCCAGGGCATCACGGGCAGCGCCGGCGGCTTCCACGCCGATCAGTGCATCGCGTACGGCACCGACGTCGTCGGCGGCGTCACGCCGGGCCGCGGCGGTCAGACGTGGACGGGCGCGAGCACCAAGAAGAACCTGCCGGTCTACGACACCGTCTCCGACGCGGTGAAGCAGACGGGCGCGAACGTGAGCTGCGTGTTCGTGCCGCCGCCGGCCGCCGCCGACTCGATCCTCGAGGCGATCGAGGCCGGCGTCGAGCTCGTCATCGCGATCACCGAGGGCATCCCGGTGATGGACATGATGCGCGTGCGCCGCGTGCTCGACGCGCAGACGGGTCCGAAGAAGACGCGCCTCATCGGGCCGAACTGCCCCGGCGTCATCTCGCCCGGCGGCAAGTGCAAGATCGGCATCATGCCGGGCCACATCCACCGCCCGGGCCGCATCGGCGTCGTGTCGCGCTCCGGCACGCTCACCTACGAGGCGGTCGGTCAGCTCACCGCGCTCGGCCTCGGCCAGAGCTCGGCCGTGGGCATCGGCGGCGACCCGATCAACGGCACCGACTTCGTCGACGTGCTCACGCTCTTCAACGCCGATCCCGAGACCGACGGCGTCATCATGATCGGCGAGATCGGCGGCTCGGCCGAGGAGACGGCGGCCGAGTACATCAAGAAGCACTTCAAGAAGCCCGTCGCCGGCTTCATCGCGGGCACGACCGCCCCGCCCGGCAAGCGGATGGGCCACGCCGGCGCGATCATCAGCGGCGGCAAGGGCACGGCGAGCGCGAAGATCGCCGCGATGCAGGACGCCGGCATCAAGATGAGCCCCACGCCCAGCCACATGGGCGAGACGCTCAAGTCGATGCTCAAATAGGACGCGCGGAGGGCGTGGGCCTGGCCGCTCAGGAAGAAAAGAACGGAGGAACGTTCCAGGGCTCGATCCCGTGCAGCGTTCCTGGCTTCGTCCATTCCTGAGCGGACTCTCGGCCCTGTTCCGCCCGCATCCTGGGCTCGAGCCGTGACCTGAACACCGTTTCAGAACCTGCGACCAAAACGAGGAAGCCTGTCGATCCCTAGCGGACGACAGGCTTTTTCCATGCTACGCCGCCGGCCGTTTTCGGTGGGCGCGTGTGCGCTCACGAATACCCAGAGGAAGTGAGCTTCGAATGGCCATCGAGAAGACGTTCGCGATCGTGAAGCCCGACGCGGTCGAGAAGAACCACATCGGCGGGATCCTCGCCCTCATCGAAAAGAACGGCCTGAAGATCAAGGCGATGCGCATGATGCACATGACGCGTCCGATCGCCGAGGGCTTCTACGCGGTCCACAAGGAGCGCCCCTTCTTCGGCGAGCTCGTGGACTTCATGACGCGCGGCCCGTGCGTCGTGATGGTGCTCGAGGGCGAGAGCGCGATCGCGAAGTGGCGCGAGACGATGGGCGCGACCGACCCCAAGAAGGCGGCCGACGGAACCGTCCGTAAGCTCTTCGGCGCCAACGTCGGCGAGAACGCGTCGCACGGCTCGGACGGCCCGGACACGGCCAAGTTCGAGATCGGCTGGTTCTTCCCCGGCTACGACGTGTGATGGACGCGCGCGGCGAGTAAGATCGCCGCGTGCATCCGATCCGGCCGCTGGCTCTCTGCGCCTGCCTCTGCGCATGCGGCGCGAGCCCGGTGGCGGCCCCGACGACGAGCGCTCGCGATCCCGATCGCGCAGCGCTCGTCGCGCGTCTGTGCGAGCCGCTCCCGACGCGTGCGTACGAGTGCGTCGTCGGCTGGCCGTCGGCCGTCGCGCCGGGACACCGCGAGGGGCTGGAGATCGCCAGCGAAGGCTCGTTCTGGGCGCGGGGCCCGGGCGTACGCGCGTTCGCGCGCTGCACCGATCGCGCGGCCGAAGAGGGGCACGCCGCCGAGATCGTCGTCGTCCTCGTGGACACGAGCGTCACGAGCCCCGAGGCCTTCGCCGAGCAGCTGCCCTACCCTGGCGTCCGCTGGAGGGGCGAGTGCGGCAGCGAGGACGATTGCCGGACCTTCCTCGGCGCCGTGGAGGGTGACCGCCTCGTGCTCCGACGGCGCGTGGAGCGGCCCGCCCACACCGACGAGAACGTCGCGCACCTCGCGTGCAGCGCCGTGGTCGATGGCGCCGAGGAGGCGCGCGCCTGGATCGACGCCGGGGGCGCCCTGGTGCGTGAGGTGGACGTGCGCCCCGCGGGGGCTCGCCTCGCGACGCGGCGCGCCGGAGGCCGCGGCGACACCGAGCACGGGTTCCGCTCGTGGCAGGAGCTCGCGCTCGAGGCGGGCGACCAGCGCATCGAGCGCGCCTCCGACGTGCGCCGCGCGACCGTTCACGCGCCCTTGATCGATCCGGAGCGCGCAGACGTCTCCGAGCTCGGGCTCGTCGAGCGCCAGCTCGAGGCGCGGGAGGCGCAGGTGGCGCGCGGGCGCTCGCCCGAGGCGCTCGCGGCCCTCGCGCGGCTCGCCGCCCGCGCCTTCGAGGCGCATCCATCCCACCCGGAGTACGCCGAGACGGCGGTTCGCGCTGCGGTGGAGAACGGAGACGTCGCGACGGCACGGAGCGTCGCGCAAGCGCTGGTCGATCTGGTCGGCGAGGCCGAGCCCGAAGCGGCCCGGGCCCTCGCGTTCGTGGCCATCGCCGCGCACGATCCCCCAGCGCTGGAGCACGTGCTCGCGCTGCAGGCGCCCGATCTCGCGCCGGCCGTCCTGGCCGCCGCGGCGGACGCGTTGATGACGCTGCTCGGCCCCCTGCCCCTCACGCACGACGCCATCCTGAGCCGCGAGCCGTTCACGCGCGTGCTGTTCTCGGCGGCGCGTGCGGCGAGCGTCCGCATGCGACGCACGGAGACGGTGACCCTCGCGCCGGCGACAGGCGCCACGTGGGCCATCCTGGCGCTCGCGAGCGAGGCCGGGCGCGCGCGGGTCGTCGTGTGCGGGGACGCCGGCGCCCAGGGCGGTGGCGAGCGACGCGCCTCGCCGCGGGGCCACGAGCTCACGATCGCAGCGCTGGGCAGCTGCGCGGCCGCCGAGATCGCGGAGGCGAGCGCGCTCGATCACGACGCGGCGCTCGCGGCGCTGCTCCCGAGGGTGCAGGGCCCCGCGCGCATCCTGCTCGAGCGCGACGGCACCTGGATCGGCCTCGGCGGCCGCGTCACCGCGGCGGGCGCGCTCGAGGTCGACCGCGCGACGGCTCCCCTGACCTCCGGCGAGCTCGCACGCGCCCAGGCGCGGGTGGTCGCTCCGATCGCCGTGATCGGCACGCGCACGTTCCCCGCCCCGACGCTCCACGTGCCGGTGCCGACGACCGAGCGCGAGGCCGCGCTCTCCGCCGCGTCCAGCCCCGACACGGTCTGCGCGCTCGAGACGACGGGCCTCGCCTGCACGCCCCGCGCGGGCCGGGAGACCGACGTTCTCTTCGACGCCGCGCTGCGGATCTTCGGCGCGCGCTGACGCGTCACGTCGCCCGGGCGATGCCGGGACGTCGTCGATCAGTCGGTCGCGTCCGACGGCTCGTCGTGCGCGGGCGCGGGCTTCTCGGCGTCCGCTTCCGGCGGCGGGGCCGCCTCGGTCTTGCCGCCCTCGCCGTCCTCGTCCTCGTCCTCGTCCTTCGGCTCTTCTTGCTTCGGCGCGGGCAGGACGGAGCTGAGCACGACGGATCCGACGAGGAGCACGCCGACCACGCCGAGCGAGATCCCGTCCGGGATGTGGATCCCGAAGTGGCGGATCAGCAGCTTCACGCCGATGAAGATCAGGATGATCGAGACGGCCTTCTCGAGGAAACGGAAGCGCGGCAGCAGCTCGTTCAGGATGATGAACACGTTCCGCAGCCCGAGGATCGCGAACATGTTCGACGTGAAGACCAGCACGCCCCGCGTGGTCACGGCGAAGATGGTCGGGATCGAGTCGACCGCGAAGATCAGGTCGGAGACCTCGACGACGACGGCGACCAGGAAGAGCGGCGTCGCCATCAGGATGCCGCCCTCGCGCACGAAGAACTTGTCGCCGCGCCAGCCCTGCGTGATGCGCCGGCCGAGGAAGCGGCGCGTCAGCTTCACGACGCGGTTGTCCTCGACGTCCTCGTCCTCGTCGTCGTCGTCCCCGCCGAAGAGCAGCCGCCCGCCCGTGTACACGAGGAACACGCCGAACAAGTAGAGGACCCACTCGAAGCGCGACACGATGGCCGCGCCGAGCAGGATGAAGGTGCCTCGGAGAACGATCGCGCCGAGGACGCCCCAGAAGAGCACCCGGTGCTGGTAGTCCCTCAGGACCGAGAAGCCCTTGAAGATGAGGACGAAGACGAAGAGGTTGTCGACGCTCAGCGCCTGCTCGAGGACGTAGCCGGTGACGAACTGCGAGGCAGCGTCGGGACCGAAGCCCGGCAGGGCCCAGAGCAGCCCCGCGAACCCCATGGCGCAGGCCGCCCACACCAGGATCCAGAACGTCGCCTCACGGAAGGTGACCTTGCGCGACTTCCGGTGGAAGACGAAGAGGTCCAGCGAGAGCACGACGCCCAAGAAGACGAGGAACCCGCCCCACAACATCGACTCGCTGATGGTCGGCATCCCGTCTGTGGCCCCAGAGCGAAGGCGCTACCTTCGCACAACCTCCACGCTCGTCCAGTCTTTGCCAAGGAATCCAGGAAGGTGCGCAAGGAACGGCGCACCCTGCGCGGGCCTCGCAGGCCGACCTGCCTGCCTGGCGCCCCACCCAGCGCGATCGGAGCGCGCTGACGCACCGCGCTAAGGGCCCGCTCAGAAACTACCGGATCGGATCGGCGCCGCGGCGCCGCGCAGCCGTCGCACACGCGACGACGAATACCGCGAGTATTTGGAGGAGCGCGGGTGGCGGCTCCGTGGATGCCCCGGCGTCGAGGCGACTGGTAATTTCTGAGCGGGCCCTGAGCGAGCGTCAGCCCGGGCCGGCCCCGGGGACCGCGTGGTACAAGCCACGCGGTGAAGTTCGAGCTCACCCGCCAGCACCAGCTCTACGTGGTCCTCGTCGCGCTCTTCGTGACGTGCCTGCTGGTGGCCGACATCGTGGCCGGGAAGTTCTTCCGGGTCGGGTCGCTCTCCATGTCCACGGGAACCGTCGCGTTCCCGATCGCATTCCTGCTCACCGACATCGTCAACGAGTACTACGGGCGGCGCGGCGCCCGCGTGATGACGAGCGTCGGCATGGCCATGCTCGTCGTCGGCTTCGGCATCATCACGGCCGCCCGCCTCGCGCCGGTGTCGGACGAGACCTACGTCTCGCAGGAGGCCTTCGACGCCGTCTTCTCGCTCACCGGGCGCCTCTTCGGAGCCTCGCTCGTCGCCTACCTCGTCAGCCAGCTGCTCGACATCTACACCTTCCACATCGTCAAGCGCGTCACCGAGAGCCGGCACCTCTGGCTTCGCGCGATCGGATCGACGGCGCTGAGCCAGGTGGTCGACACGATCTTCGTGAACTTCGGCGCGCAGCTCGGGCACCTCTCGGTCGCGCGCATCTGGGAGATCACGCTCTGGAGCTACGTGTACAAGCTCGTGGTGGCCGTGCTGCTCACGCCGCTCTGCTACCTCGCGCACGAGATCATCACGACGCGGCTCGGCATCGATCCGGCGCCCCACGGGGACGAGGCGTGACGCTCCGCGCCGCCCTCGGCGGCCGGGCCCGGATCGTCGCGCGACGCGCGCTGCGCTACCAGGACGGCGGGGACCCGCGCGTGGGGCGCCCGCCCCACGTGCGCGCGGCCTCGGGCCTGGCCTGGCAAGAGCGCGGCGGGCAGCGCGTGCTCGTCGCGCCGCAAGACGACGCGAGCTTCCTGGCCGTGCTCGCCCCGCCGGACGGTCCGGTGTCGGCGATCACGCTCGATCACGCGCCCGGTGGCGAGCGCGTGTTCGAGGCGAGGCGCGGCACCAAGGCTCTCAAGCTCGACCTCGAGTGCATCGCCGCGATCGACGGCGCGCGGGCGCTGTGCATGGGCTCCGGGTCGCACCCCAACCGCCGCAAGATCGTCGTGCTCGAGCAGAGCGCCCATCGCGTCGTCGAGGCCGGCGCGCTCTACGACACGCTCGCCGCCGACGCGCGCTTCGCCGGCTCGGAGCTCAACGTGGAGGGCGCGAGCCGACGCGGCGAGACCCTGATGCTCGCCAACCGTGGCAACGGCGCGCCCCGGGGCGACCGGGTCCCGACCGATGCCCTCGCGACGCTCTCGCTCGACGCGGTGCTGGCGTTCCTCGACGGCCGCGGGCCCGCGCCCGCGATCCTCCACGTGCAGTCGGTCGACCTCGGCGAGGTCGAGGGGGCGCGGCTCACGTTCACGGATCTGACGACCGACGAGCGCGGCGCGCTCTGGTATCTCGGCTCGGCCGAGCGCTCGCCCAACACCTACGACGACGGCGAGGTCGTGGGCGCCGTCGTGGGAACGATCGGCGCGGACGGGCGCGCGCGAGAGGCGCGCATCCTCGACGAGGACGGCCGGCCGAGCCGCGGCAAGCCCGAAGGTCTCGCGATGGCCGAGCCGCTCGGCGACGGTCGCCAGCGCGCCTACGCGTGCCTCGACGCCGACGACCCCGACACTGCGAGCGAGCTCGTGACCCTCGAGATCGAGCTCGACGCTTGACGCCCCGGGTGCCGCGGCCGCGTGCGCGTCCCGCCGTGGCCGGAGGCGTCAGGAGGCGACGCGGTGATCCCGTGCCGGGGCGCTCCCGTGGGCTCGCCGCGCGTTGGCGGCGATCGCGTGGATCATCTCGCTCCAGAGCGGTCGAGGGATGTCGTGGGCGAGCGAGTCGATCACCACCAGCGTCGCCCCCGGGATCGCGCGGGCGGTGGCCTCGCCGTGGCGCAGCGGGAGCAGCGGATCGAGCCGCCCGTGCAGGACGGTGGTCGGTGCGCGCACCTTCGCCAGCAGCGGCGAGCGCGGCGGCGCGGCGAGGATCGCCGCGAGCTGCCGGGCCGCCCCGAGCCGGTAGGTGGAGCGCGCGATGCCACGCTCGACGACGCGCCGGGCCTCGAGTGGATCGAAGTGGGCAGGGCTGCCGATCGCGCGGAGCACGCTCACGCCGTGCTGGATGGCCGCCTCGCGCTCGCGCGGAGGCGCCTGGGTGAGCACGCGGAGCGCCGCGAGCTGGCCGTGGGGCAGGCCGTGGTCGAGGGTGCTCGAGGCGAACGAGACGAGGGAGCGCACGCGCCCGGGGTGCTCGATCGCGAACGTCTGCGCGATCATGCCGCCCATCGACATCCCGACCACGTGCGCGCTCGAGAGGTCGAGGCCATCGAGGAGCGCGGCGAGGTCGTCGGCCATGTCGGAGAGCGTGTACGGCGCGCGTAGGCGCTGGCGCGCGACGGCCCGCAAGGCCAGGCGGGCCGGGACGTTCGGAACGCCGTGGGCGTGGAGCTTCGTGCTCAGCCCGATGTCGCGGTTGTCGAAGCGAACGACGTAGAAGCCCTGAGCGGCGAGCTGACGACAGAAGTCGTCCGGCCAGAGGATCATCTGCGCGCCCAGGCCCATGACGAGGACCAACGGCTCGCTCGCGGGATCCCCGAAGGCCTCCCACTCGAGCGAGATCCCGCGACCGACCGAGAGCTGAGCCATGGTGGCAGGATGCCGAGGACCCGCCGCGCGAGCGACTCGCATTCGGGCCGAGCGCCGCCCGCCGATCGCGCGCACGGCGGGCTCCTCGCCCTCCCCGCGCCGGACCGCCGCGTGTAGCATCGAGCGGTGCCGGTCCACCGCGTCCTCGTCGTCGACGACAGCCGCACCTTGCGGCGCGTCGTCGCGCGGGTGCTGGAGGACGCCGGATACGAGGTCGATCTGGCCTCCGACGGTCGAGAGGCGCTGGAGCGAGCGACGGCGCGCGCGCCCGACCTCGTGCTGACCGACTTCGTCATGCCGCACATGAACGGCCTGCGCTTCGTGCAGGCGCTGCGGGCCGTCCACAACCTCGCGCGGGTGCCCGTCGTGCTCATGAGCGCGAAGGCCGATCGCATCGGCGGCTCGTTCGTCGAGCAGACGGGAGCGCTCGACGCCATCACCAAGCCGTTCTCGCCCGAAGCGCTCCTGGCCGTGACGACGCACGCGCTCGCCCGCGCCAGCGCCAGCCGCCCTGGTGCCGCCGCGGAGAGCGATCTCTCGCGCGCACGGACGAGCCCGGGCGCCACGAGCGCGCCGGAGGCCGATCCCGATCTCGCGCCGCGGAAGGAGGCGGCCGAGCGGATCGCCAAGAAGCTCGCCGAGCTGGTCGTCGCCTCCCGCGTCGCGATGAACGAGGGCGCCGTCACCACGGCCGTCCTGCGCTACTCGTCGCCGGACACGATCCTCTCGTGGGCCTCCGATCTCGGCGCGCTCGTCCCCGCCTCGCGGGGCGAGCACGCGCTCGAGGGATCGATCGCGCAGATCGCGCTCGGCGACGTGCTCGAGCTCTTGCGCCACCAGCGACAGACGGGGGCCCTCGAGGTCGCCGGCGAGGGCGACGCGCGCACCATCACGATCTGCTTCTCCGAAGGGGCGATCGACCTCGCGCTCGAGCGCCCACCGTCTCCCGAGACGCGGATCGGTCGCTACGCGGTGGAAGAAGGGCTGATCGACGAGGAAGAGCTCGAGCGCCTGCTGGGCCCGCGATCGGGCTCACGCGAGCTCGTCGGCCTCCGCCTCGTGAAGCTCGGTGTGCTCCGCCCGGGCGACCTGACGCGCTTGCTCACGCGCCAGACGAGCGAGCTCGTCTACGAAGCGCTCCGCTGGCGCCGCGGCCACTATCGTTTCACCCGCCTCGCGACGCGCCCGGAGGCCTCGCTCGCACGCCTGGCGATTCCCGTCTCCAGCGTGCTGATGGAGGGGCTGCGTCGGGTCGACGAGTGGCGCCTGGTCGAAGAGCACGTCCACTCCTTCGACGACGTCTTCGCGCGGGACGAGGAGGCGCTCGCGCGCATCGATCGGAGCCGGCTCTCGCGCGAGGAGCGGAGCATCCTCGAGGCCGTCGACGGCGCCCGCACCGTCCGCCAGATCTCCGCGCACGCGCGCATGGGCGGCTTCGAGGTCGGGAAGATCCTCTTCCAGCTCGTCTCCTCGCGGCTCGTGAGGCGCAAGGGGTGAGCAGCGCGCGCCTGGTCCCCGGCACGCTCGTCGCGGCGCGCTTCCGCATCGAGGCCGAGGCGGGCGCGGGCGGCATGGGCGTCGTCTACCGCGCCCACGATCTGGCGAGCGATGGGCGCGTGGCCTTGAAGATCCTGGCCGAGCTCGGGCCCGTGGAGGCCACGCGGTTCGCGCGCGAGGGCGCGATCCTCGCCCAGCTGGAGCATCCAGGGATCGTTCGCTTCGTCGATCAGGGCCGGACGGCGGAGCGGGAAGGAGCGACGCCCTGGCTCGCGATGGAGTGGCTCGAGGGCGAGACGCTCTCGGCGCGCTTGCGGCGCGGCGCGCTGGGGCCGGCCCGGGCGGCGCGCATCGTCCGCGACGTGGCCGCCGCGCTCGCGGTGGCGCACCGCGCCGGCGTCGTCCACCGCGATCTCAAGCCGGCCAACGTCTTCCTGGTCGGCGGCGAGCAGGGCACGGTGAAGCTCCTCGACTTCGGCATCGCGCGCACCACGAGCGCGGCCGGCGCGACACTGACGACCACCGGCACCGTCCTCGGCACGCCCTACACGATGGCGCCCGAACAAGCGCGCGGAGGGCGCGAGCTCGACCCGCGCATCGACGTCTACGCGCTCGGGTGCGTGCTCTACGAGTGCCTCACCGGCGTGCGCCCCTTCGATCACGAGAGCGTAGCGGCCGTGCTCGCGGCGGTGCTGCTGGAGGAGCCGACGCCGCCCCACGAGCACGTGCCCTCGATCCCGGAGGCCCTCGACGCGCTCGTCCTCCGGATGATGAGCAAGCGCGCCGCGGCCCGGCCCGCCGACGGTGAGGCGGTCCGGATCGCGCTCGATGCGCTGCTCGAGGACGAGAGCGCGCTGCGTCCGACCCTCGCGCCGGCTCCGCGCGCGCTGACGGGGCGCGAGCAGCGTGTCGTCTGCGTCGTGCTCGTCCTCGGAGAGGCGGGCGCGCACACGGGCAGCACGCTCGCCGCGGGCGGAGGGGACGACCGCGAGGGTCGCGCCCGAGAGATCGTGGGGCCGCGCGGGGGGGACGTCGTCGCTCTCGCCGATGGCTCGTTGGTGATCACGCTCGAGACGTCGGGGACGGCCTCCGACCAGGCCTGCCGTGCCGCGCACGCCGCGCTCACCCTCCGTGCGGCGATGCCCGACGCGCCGCTCGCCGTCCTGGCCGGCCGCGTGCTGCTCACCGGCCGCGTCCCCGTGGGCGAGCTGGTCCAGCGAGGAAGCGAGCTGCTCGCGCCGCGTGGCGACGTCGCGCCGGGAGGGCCCGCGGCGATCCGTCTCGACGAGGTGGCGTCGGGCCTGCTCGACGCGCGCTTCATCATCCGGAGCGAGGGCGGCGTGAGCTACCTCGACGGGCTCGCGCGCGATCCGGAGACGCCGCGGGCGCTCTCTCCCGCGCCGCCGCCCTTGTTCGGGCGCGAGCGGGAGCTGGCCCAGGTGCAAGCGCTCTTCGACGAGGTGAGCCAGGAGCCCGTGGCGCGCCTGGCGCAGGTCACGGGCGCCGCCGGCTCGGGCAAGACGCGCCTGTCGCAAGCGCTGCGCGCCCGGATCGAGCCCCGCTGCGCGCGCCTCGTCGCGCTGCACTGCGAGCCGCTCGGGGCGCAGGCGCCGCTGGCGCTCGCCGCCGAGATCGTGCGGCACGCCGCCGGGATCCACGACGGCGAGCCACTGCCCGCGCGGCGCGCGAAGATCGCGGCGCTCGCCGACGCCGCCGGGGGCCGCACGGCGGCGATGCTCGGCGAGCTGACGCGCACGCCCTTCGACGACGACGCCGATCCGGTGCTCGCCGGCGCGCGACGCGACCCGATCCAGCGCGGCGACCTCGAGCGGCGCGCCTTCGAGGACTGGCTCGTGGGCGAGCTCGGCCGCGGGCCCGTCGCCCTCTTCGTCGACGACGCCCATCACGCCGACCGCGCATCCCTCGCTTGGCTCGACGGCGCGCTCCGTCTGACGGAGGAGCGCCCGCTCCTCGTGGTGCTCTCGGGCCGGCCCGAGCTCGAGGCCCTCGCGGCCGACGCGCTCGGCGGGCAGGGCGCCGTGCGGCTCTCCCTCGCGCGCCTCTCGCCTCGCGCCGCGCGGGCGCTCGTCGAGCATGCGCTGGGAGGCGCCGCCGCGAGCGACGCCGACGCGGTGAGGCGCATCGTGGAGCGCGGAGACGGCAATCCGCTCTACCTCGAGGAGCTCGCGCGCGCCGTACGCGAAGGCGAGACCGCGCTCCCCACGAGCGTGCTCGCGATGGTCGAGTCACGCCTCACGGTGCTCGATGGCGAGGCGCGGCGCGTGGCTCGCGCCGCCAGCGTCTTCGGGATGCGCGCGCCGCTGGCCGGCATCAGGCACCTGGTCGGGGAGCGTGCGGTCGAGGGGCCGCTCGCGGCGCTCGAAGCGCGAGACCTCGTCGCCCGCGAGCGCGGCGGACGCGACGAGAGCCCGGTCGTCGTGTGGCGCCACCCGCTGATCCGCGAGGCCGCCTACGCGACGCTCACCGACGACGACCGCGCGCTCGGCCATCGCCTCGCGGGCGAGTGGCTTTCCTCGAGCCGCGAGGTCGAGCCGGCGGTGCTCGCGCACCACTTCGAGCTCGGCGGCGCCACCGAGGCCACAGCCCGCGCCTGGGCGCGCGCCGGCGATCTGGCGCTCGCGGCGAGCGACCTGGGCGCGGCGCTCGCCCACGTGACGCGCGGGCTCGCAGCGAGCCCGGCGGGCGAGGTCCGGGCGCTGCTCCTCGCGACGAGCGCCGAGGACGCCGAGCGAGCGCTCGCGCTCGCGCCCGCTGGCTCGCCACCCTGGCTGGCGGCGGCGACGACCTTCGTCTCCGCCGGCGCGCGGCTGGCGCGACACACCGACGTCTCGACGCTCGGGGACCGCGTCGCCGCGATCACGACCGACCTCGCGGCGAGACCGGTGCAGATCAGCGTGCTCTGTCGCGTCGCGGCGCAGGATCTCGCCGCGAAGGACCACGACGCCTTCGCCCGCCGGATGGCGCAGGCCGAGTCGCTCGCCGCGAGCCTCGAGCGACCGGATCCCATCGCCCGCGCGTGGATCCGCACGCTCTGGGCGTCGAAGGCCTACGACGCCGGAGAGATCGACGTCTTCGTCGACGGCACCACCGAGGCGGTGCGCGACTACGAGGCGGGAGGCGATGCGCGCGACGCTTGCAACCAGCGCGTGCGGCTCGGTCACGGCTGGCTCTCGCTCGGCGAGCCGGATCGCGCGTGCACGGAGCTCGCGCTGGCAGCCGATGCGGCGCGGCGCATGGGCCTGCGCCTCGTGGAGGGCTACGCGCTGCAGAACCTCGGGCATGCCCAGGCCGCGGTCGGCGCGTCGCGGGACGGCGCGGACACGCTCGATCGTGCGATCGCGACCGCACGCGCGCTCGACGACGGCATGCTCGAGGCCGGCGCGCGGATCTACCGGGGCGAGCTCGCGCTCATGGAGGCAGACGCCGCGCGCGCCGAGAGCGAGGCCGCGGCGGCGGCGGAGAAGGCGAAGGGAACCCTGCGCGTCGTCGCTCGCGCGCTCTCGGCCCGCGCGCTCACGGCGCGGGGACGACCGGACCTCGCGCTCGCGCTCGCGGCGGAGCTCCGCGCCGCGGTGGCCGAGGACGACGTCGAGGCGGATGCGCGCGTGTCCTTGGCGCTGGCCGAGGCGTTCCGCGCGAGCGGGCGTGACGCCGAGGGCGCCGCTGCGGCCCGCGCCGCCCTCGATCGACTCGAGGCCCGCGGCGCACATCGCCACCCTCGACCGCCGCGCCGGCTTCCTGCGCGGTTCCCCGGCGTCGCCTTGCGCCGCATCGCGTCCGGCTCGGGCTGAGCGCGCTCACGCGGAGCCGGCGCGCGACGCGTCTACGCGAGGCACGGGCCCGCGAGCGTCCCGGTCATCGGTCGAGCGTCGCGGTCACGTCGAGAACCACCGGCCGACCGGCGTGCTTGGCGAGGCGTGGCACCGCCTCGAGCAGCGCGCCCTCCGCGATCCAAGCGCGCGACGAGCTCGCGAAGCCGGCCGCTCGGAGCGCGGCCTCGATCGCGGCCGGCGCGTGCGCGATCGATCGCAAGCGCCGCTCCACGCCGTCGTCGACGAAGTGAGCGCCGGTCCCGGCCGCGATCCGATCGGGGTGCAGCTCGAGGATCCGAAGTCGCGCGCCGGGCGCCAGCCAGGGGGTCAGCCCGGCCATCAGCGGCGCGATCGTGGTGAGGTGCTCGAGCACCAGCACGATCAGCGCGCGCTCGAAGCGCGGGCCCGGGCACGCGGGCAGCGCGACGAGGTCGGCCTCGAGCCACTCCGCGCGCGGATCGTCGACGCGGGCGCGCGCGCGATCGAGCATCCCGGACGAGCCGTCGACACCCAGGTACGCCGTGGCTCCCGCCGCGAGCATCCCCTCCGCGTGGCGGCCGGTGCCACAGCCCAGCTCGACGACGCGCGCGCGGGCGACGTCGAGGGGCGCGTGCGCCAACACCCAGCCGGTCGCGGCGACCAGCGAGTTCACGTCGGCATCGTAGTGCGGCGCCCAGCGGTCGTAGGCGGCCAGGGTCGGATCGGACGGGGTCATGCGCATGGCTCCAACTGCGACGGCTGCCCGCGTCGCATGGGGAGCAAGTAGCGTCCGCCAGACGTGCGCCCAGTATGCTCGCCGGCCGACCGAACGCCAGCCCCGCTGCTCCGTGAAGACCCGCTGCTCCGCGAAGACCCGCCGCTCCGCGAAGACCCGCTGCTCCGTGAAGACCCGCTGCGCCGTGAAGAACGGAGCGGCCGTCGCCTCGGAGCGTCTGCGCCCTTCAGAAGGAGAACGTCAGGCCGCCGCCGCCGGGGGTCGGCGCGAGCCAGGGCGCGAGCGAGTAGCCGCGCGAGCGCCGCTCGACGCGAACGGCGGAGCCGATGATGATGAAGAGCAGGCTCGTGAACTGGAGCACGCCGTCCACGACGAGCCCGGTCACGTAGCCTTCCGGGTCGCTGCACATGGCCATGCACATCCACGGGCCGGCGAGCGGAATCGCGTTGATGCCGATCTCCTCGCCGTCACCCCCGACCGCGGCCGTGACACCGACGCCCGTCCCGAGGATGATCGGCCACATCACGGCGCCCCAGACCTGGAGCCACACGAGCGAGCGCGTCTCGACGACCTCCGGCTCGGAGTACACCGCGCGCACCGGCGCGGCCGTCGGTCGAGGCGCCGCGCAGAAGACGAAGGCGCTGCACTCCGGATCTCCGCAGTCGGCGACCCCGTCGGCGTCGTCGTCGGTCCCGTTGCGGCACGCGACCGCGGTGTTCTCTGGTGACGCGATCGGCGTGAGGATCTGCGCGCACGCCTCCGTGACCATGGACGCCCACAGGCCTCCGACGAGCGCTCCGAGAACGAGACACCGCGACGCTTGCGACATGAAGACCCCCGGCGGAAGTAGGACACGAGTTCTGGCGCGGCACAATCGCGGCGACGCCCGGCCAGCGTGACGATTCTCCCGCTCCGACGCCGCACGTGCGGGGCTCGCGCTCGCCTGGCTACAC
This sequence comes from Sandaracinaceae bacterium, assembly GCA_044223665.1. Taxonomy (GTDB): domain Bacteria; phylum Myxococcota_A; class Polyangia; order Polyangiales; family Sandaracinaceae; genus JBBSAT01. The sequence continues at coordinate 17,379 of JBGALT010000151.1, forward strand.
TCCTGCAAGCACACCGCCCATGGCCCGCCCGAAAGACAGCGACTCGGCCGCGACCTACGACGCCATCCTGCGCGCGGCGCAGCGCGTCGTCGCCGACCACGGCCTCGGCGCGATGTCCTTTCGGCGCGTCGCGAAGGAGGCGGATCTCGCGATCGGGACCGTCACCTACTACTTCGCCGATCGCGCCGAGCTGATCGAGGCCTGCCTGACCGACTACTACGACGCCCTCGAGCGGCTCGCGCTCCCGTTCGTCGCGCGCCTCGCCCAGGGCGGCGAGCCCGCGCACGCGATCGTCGAGGAGGGCGTCGCCGCGATCGCGCGTCACGCGTTCGACCACCGAGGCGCCGTGCGGCTGCGCCTCTTGGCGAACGCGGAGGGCGGCGAGCTCTCGCCGACGCATCGCAAGCGCTTCGCCACCCCCTTGCTCGCCAAGGTGAGCCCCTTCCTCGCGAAGCTCACGAGGGATCCGATCGAGGCGCGCCTCTGCATCCAGAGCGTGAACTACGCCGTCACCCGCTACGCGGCGATGACCGACGCCGAGCTCACCGAAGCGACGGGCTGTGACGACGCCGTGCAGGCGAGGGAGCGCGCGATCACCCACGTGGTGCGCCTCGCGCTGCGCGTGCTCTGACGCGAATCGACGCGCCCGCTCGGTGCTCCACGCGCTCCGCGCCCGACGGCATCACCACACCTCTTCGAGGCAAACGTGCTCGAAGCAGCCGCCGGTGCAGCAGTCCGCGCTGGCGCCGCACGTCTGCCCGTTCTCTCGGCACGCGCTCGCGGGAATGCACACCCCGGCGCCGTCGGCGTCCGCGGAGCACGCGCCCCCGCAGCACTCCGAGCCGCTCGCGCACGCGGCACCGTCGGCCCGGCAGGGCCGGCGCGCCCAGGCCACCGAGATGTTGCTCGTGGTGGGGTCCTGACCGGGGAGCCAGTAGGGCACCGAGCTCGGGTCCTCGCCGGGCGCGGCGTCGAGATGGATGGCGGTGATCCACACGCCGTGCTCGCCATCGCGTCCGCCCTCGCGGACGTTGCCGTAGGCGCGGCGCGAGTGGAACGCGAGCCACGCGATGCCCTCGGAGGCGAACGGCGCGAACCTCGGCGCGAACGCGTCGCCACCGCTCGAGACGTGGTCGAGCCGAGCGAGGCCCGAGCCGTCGAGGCCGATCAGGTAGAGCGCGCCCGTGCCGCCGGTGGAGAAGGACGTGGTTCCATGGGCGAACGCGATCGCGCTCCCGTCGGGCGCGAACGAGGGGTACGAGTCGGCCTCGCCGCCTTCGGGCGCGCCCGCGAGGTCGGCCCCGCGGTGCAGGACGCGCTCGGCGCCGAGCGCGTCGTCGCCGACGACGTCGAGAACCGCGAGATCCCCGTGCTGGAAGTCGACCGTCCACGAGCTGGCGCGGACGAACGCGATCGCAGCGCCGGTCGGTGACCAGTCGGGCTGGACGGAGATGACGTCGGGGAACGCCCCCGCGGACGGACGCACCTCGCCGCCGGAGAACGGATCCACGAAGTGCAGGCGCATCTCGCTCTCGGCGACGAGGCGTCGCTCGTCAGGGCTCCACGCCGCCTGGGTCCACGTGGCCGACGTCGTGTACGTGTCCGTGCGGAAGACCGTGGGCGCGGGGTCGCCACTCAGATCGCGGGTCAGATCGAAGACGGCGCCGACGCGCGCCCCCGCGGCCCCGAAGCCGTTGCCCATGCTCGCCGCCATCCAGCGCCCCGAAGGCGAGATGACGTGACAGCCCACGCAGCGCGTCGCCTCGCCCGTCGCTTCGCGGACGAGCGGCGCATGCGGGATCACGTCGTGCCGCTCGCGATCGTCGTCGTCCACGCGAACGATCGTGCCTTCGCCGATGCTCCAGTAGTACGCGCTGCCGGGGAGCAGCGACGCCGCGAGCCGTACGTCGACCGGGTCCGAGCCGACGATGCCCGCTCCGGTGCTCCGGTCGACGGTGATCACGAGGGGCTCGTCGGGATCGGTGCGCACGATCGTCGCCCACGAGCCCGCGTCGACCGTCCAGCGGCGGTCGGTCGAGCGGACGACGGCGGCGATCGTGACGTGCGAACGACGGAGCATCACCCGCGCGACCTCGCCCTCGCCGCCGCGGAGCCACATCACGTCGGGCGGCAGGACGTTCGCCGGCATCACCGCTCCGTCGAGCGGGTAGAGGATCCCGGCCTCCTCGCCCGCCAGCGGAAGGGCGGGGTCGGCGTCGAACGCGTCCGCGTCGTCGGTGGTGGTGCCGACGAGCATCGTTCTCCGCACGCGCACGGTCAGGCTCGCGAGTCCACGGAGGGCCACGCCGCCCACGGTCGCCTCGGCGCTCGCGCGGACCTCGCCCCCCATTCGCCCGTCGGCGCTCACCACGCCATCGGTGCCGATCGTCGCGATCCCCGAGCGAGAGAGCGTCCAGTTGACGGGGATGTCGACGTCTTCTCCGCGCCGGGTCCGCGCGATGGCATGGAGCGCGAGCGATGCGGGGACGTCCCCCACGACGAGCTCGGCGCTCATGGGCTCGACGCGGAGCGAGACGATCTCGTCGGCTTCCGCGCCACCGTCTCCCGTGCCGGCATCGGCGACGGCCGAGGGGCACCGCCGGCAGGGCGCCGCCCCGGCCTCGCAGCCGACGAGCGCCGCTGCGCACGCGAGGACGGGAAGAAGGACGACGCTGAGAAGAAGCGAGCGCGGTCGGCGAGCCATGGGGCACCTCCGCGACGGGATCGAGCAACGTCCGCGCCGGGGCTCGAGCGCAGAGCGGATCCGAGAGAAACGGCGCTCGCAGCCGC
>JBGALT010000152.1:0-6742 GCA_044223665.1 Sandaracinaceae bacterium
GCGCCGGTGGGCCTGGCCGCCCTCGGCCACGTCGATGGCCGGCCTCACCTCGAGCAGCTCTCGGTGCGGCGGGCGCATCAGCGCCGAGGCATCGGCCGCGCGCTGCTCGAGCGGGCGCTGCGCTGGAGCGTGCGCGAGAGCGAGCTCTGGATCACCACCTACGCGAGCGTTCCCTGGAACGGGCCCTGGTACGAGCGCATGGGCTTCGTACGCGTCCTCGATGGGGACGCGCCGCCCGAGCTCCGCATGCTGCTCGACGCGGCACGCGGCGCCCTTCCCCGCGGCGAGGACCAGATCGCGATGGTCTGCCGCGGCGAGGCCCACGAACGTTCTCGCCGCGGCCGTACTACGCTCCCGCCGTGAACGGTCCCCTCGACGGCGTCCGCGTGCTCGACCTCTCGCGCATCCTCGCCGGGCCGAGCGCCACGCAGCTGCTCGGCGATCTCGGCGCCGACGTCATCAAGGTGGAGCGGCCCGGGCGGGGAGACGACACGCGCGGCTGGGGCCCGCCTTATGCCGAGGACGCCGCGGGCGGGCGCGGACCGAGCACGTACTTCCTGTCGGCGAACCGCAACAAGCGCTCCATCGCGATCGACCTCGCCTCGGACGACGGCGCGCGCCTGGTCGCACGCATGGCCGAGCGCGCCGACGTCCTCGTCGAGAACTACAAGGTAGGCGACCTCGCCCGCCGCGGGCTCGACCACGCGAGCTTGCGCGGCCGATGCCCGGGCCTCGTGTACTGCTCCATCACCGGCTTCGGACAGACCGGGCCGCGCAGCACGGAGGCCGGCTACGACTTCGTCGCGCAGGCGCTCGCCGGCATCATGAGCCTGACCGGCGAGCCCGAGCGCGAGCCCGTGAAGGTCGGCGTCGGCATCGCCGACCTGATGTGCGGCATGTACGCGACGACCGCGATCCTCGCCGCGCTGCGCCACCGCGATCGCACCGGCGAGGGCCAGCACCTCGACATCGCCCTCTACGACACCACCGTCGCCTGGCTCGCCAACGAGGGCACGAGCTGGCTGACGACGCACCGGCCGCCCGCGCGCCGCGGCAACGCGCATGGGGCGATCGTTCCCTACCGCGTGTTCCGCACGAGCGACGGCTTCGTCGTGCTCGCGGTCGGCAACGACGGTCAGTTCCAGAAGCTCTGCGAGCTCGTGGGCGAGCCTGCGGTCGCGCAGGATCCTCGCTTCGCCACGAACGACGCCCGCGTACGCCATCGCGACGCCTGCGACACTGCGGTCGCGGCGTGGATGCGGGCGCGCACCACGGACGCGTGGGTCGCGCTGCTCTCGGCGGCCGGCGTGCCGTGCTCCCCGGTGCGCACGCTCGATCAGGTCTTCGCCGATCCGCACACGCAGGCGCGCGGCATGGAGATCGGCATCCCCGACCCCACGCTCGCGCGCGCCGAGGTGCGCCTGCTCGGAAACCCCATCCACGCGTCCGCGACGCCGCCGACCTATCGCCGCCCGCCGCCGCGCGTGGGCGAGCACGGGCGCGAGGTGCTCGAAGAGCTCGGGCTCGAGACCGCGGAGATCGACGGTCTGCTCGCCCGCGGCGTCGTGAGCCTCACCCCGGCGCCGTGAAGACGAACGGGTAGAGCACCTCGGCCGGCGTGCCGCCCGCGGGCGCCGGGAACTCCCAGCCGCGGAGCTGCGTGAGCACGCACTCGGTCAGCGAGGGCACGCCCGGCTCGTCGAGATCCGCGGCGGCCGCCGTCACGTGGCCATCGGCACCGATGGTGAACCGCACGCGGAGCGTGCCGGCGGCCCGCGGGTGCTCGACGCGCGCCGTCTCGTAGCAGTGGGTGATGGGCGCCGTGTGCTCGTGCACCACGCGACGCACCGACTCCTGCGGGTACTCCGCCGCCTGCGCGGCGTGGTCGACCTCCATGTCGAGCGCCGCGGCGGGCGGCTCGAAGCGCACCAGCACGGTGAGCGGCGACTCGCGGATGGACGGCAGCTCGGTGCGCGTGATGGCGGCCTCGATGCACGTGCGGAGCGGCTGGGTCGGCGCCGGATCGCTCTCGTGTGCGCCCGAGCTGATCGCCGTGAGGCTGCCCGACGTGAACCGCAGCGTGACCTGGGTCGTGCTCGCATGCCCCGCGGTGTGCGGCGCGCAGCGCGAGAGCGCGCCCTCGATCTGGTGCGAGAGGCCGACGATCGCCTGGCGCGTGTCGCGGTTGGTCGTCTGGAACTCGACGTGCCAGCGGCCGTGCAGCTGGGCCGATCCCGGCATCGCCACCAAGAGCCCCAGCCCGACCAGCGCGAAGAAGGAAATCCCCCGATTCATGGACTCATCCTAGCGCACAGACGTGCGGGTGCCCGGCCGCTCGCGGCCGACGCCCGTCAAAGACACGCCCCGTTCGCGTCGGCCCGGGACGGAAGCATGCTCACCTCCGTGACGGCGTCGGGCTCGATCGGGATGACTTCACAGCCGATTCGCTCCTCGCCGGCGCCGGCCCCGAGGCGAGCCCACGCCTCGAGACGGAGCTGCTCCAACCCGACGGCGGGCAGGCTGACGATGAAGACGCTGGTCCCCTCCCGATCGGTGTAGCCGAGGTCGAGCGACTCGGGACCGGGCGAGTAGCGGGCTGGCAGCGGAACGATCTCGGCCCCGTCCGCGCGAAATGCCCGGAGCCGAACGCCCGCGAGGGACGCGTACTGACAGTCAGCGACTTGGGCTCGCACCAGGGCAGTCCCGGCGTTCCATCGCATGAGGTAGTACACGAGCAGCAGCGCGCTCAGATCGCCGTTCGCCTGCGCGCTCTGCGGCGTGAACGGCGCGATGGCGAGTCCCGAGTCGGGATCGATCGCCGGGACCGGGAGATGCGATCGCCACGAAGCGCCGTACCCTCCACCCTCGCCATGCACCGTGACCCACGACTGTGTGGCGAGACGGACGCGGGTGTCGGAAGCCGTCAGTGGGATGCACGTGCCGACGCAGGCCCCCGCGAAAGGCTCGTCGTCCGAATAGACGCGGAACGAATCCTGTCCCGAGGCGTTGAAAGAGAGCACGTAGTCATACGGTGCGCCGGCGACGGGACGCGTCCAGACGCCCCGACACGAGAGGTCGACCGGAACCGAGTCCCGCCGCGAGAGGACCGGGAGCATCACCGGGCCGGCGTCGAGCACACCGCCATCGGCGCACGTGATCTCTTCATCTACCGCGCGGTCGCAGTCGTCGTCCCGCAGGTTGCAGGTCTCGCTCGCGCCGGGGTGCACGCTCGCCACTCCGTCGTCGCAGTCCGTTCCAAGGAGCGAACGACCCGCGAGCGGCGCGCACGATGGCTGCGAGTCGATCGCGCGGCCGAACGCATCGCCGTCTGCGTCGAGGTACCAGAGCACCGCGCTGGTCTCTTCGTCGACGGCGCCGTCGCAGTCGTTGTCGCGACCGTCGCACACCTCGGCCTGGGAAGGTCGGACGGCCAAGCTGGTGTCGTCGCAGTCCGTGCCGCAGAGCCGGTCACCGCCGACGCTGACGTTGCAGCACGCGGCGTCGATGGCGCCATCGCCATCGGCGTCACGCTCGCCGATGGTCGTCGCGTCGCAGTCTTCGTCGCGCGCCGCTCGGTCACAGACCTCCGCGTTGCCGGGATAGCGGCCGGGATCGCCGTCGTCGCAGTCGTCACCGCCGCATGCGCTCGCGTGGTGGCCGTCACCGTCGCCGTCGGCGAGAACATCGCATCCAACGCAAGACTCTCCTTGCTCGTCGCAGACCATCGATGGGGCGCAAGGAGCCGAGCCGCTGACGCAGCCGCGGAGGTCCGAGCGCGCGGAGTCCGGGTCGCAGCGCTCGATGCCACTGCAGAAGCGAGCGTCGGTGCACTCTCGGTCGCTGGTGCAGAGACCAGGCGGTGGCGCGGCCGTGTCGGCTGCAGCGTCATTCCGCGGCGGCGACTCCGCGCACGCGAGGAGCCCGACGCACCAGAGGACCAAGGCGCCCCGGGTCGTGGTCGTCATGATCGCATCATGGAACAGAGGCAGCCGCGACACGAGCAGAACCGTGAGCGCCCGTGATCGCGTGCGATGTCCGCGGCGGGCCGCGCGGGCTCGTTGTGGGATCGCTTCCAGTTCCCTGCCAGCGATTGACACCCCCAGTCGTCGCGGCGAGCATCGGGATGATGTCAGGCTCGTTGGGTCCGCCCGTCATCGCGTGCGCCGCCCTGGCGAGCGTGCTGGCGCTCGGCGCGATCGGTTGCGTTCCTGGATACTCGCCATCCGGTGCAGCGCCTACCCTGCCGATCCGCCGCAGCACCGCGCTGCAGCTCCGCTTCGACATTCTGGGCAGCTTCGGGCCGGACCTCGAGCGGTTCGTCGATTGGATCGTCATCGGCAACGCGTCGGTCGTGAGGCGCGTTCGCGGCGCGCCGACGCCCGACACCATCAACGTGCAGATGTTCGCGACGGGTCGACCTGGACAGTTGGGAACCTGCGCGGTCGTGATGAGCGCGACGGACGCCGATGGCGCCCTGCTCGCCGAGCATACGTTCTCTCACGACTGCGGCTGGTCGAGCAGCGACCAGCCCGATTTCGTGACGCAGACGGTGCTCGCGACGATAGAGGAGGTCGCGCTCGCGCTGGATGCCGCCGAGCAGCAGCGACATGCGGGCGGCGAGCGCCCTCGAGAGGCAGACGCCGCGGACGAAGCTGCGGCACAGGCGACCGAACCGGCCGTCGAGCCGAGCGAGGCCGGCGCACCGTCGCGTGGCACGGCGACGCGGCGTCGCCGGCGGCGTTCGCCGTGCGGGACGGCGTGCCCGCGCGCGCAGCGAGACGAGAACGGTTGTTGTCCGTGAGCACCGCGCCCCCCACCGCGAGCTCGCGCGTCGGGATGACGTTGGCGAACAAGTACCGGCTCCTCCGGCTGATCGGTAGCGGCGGGATGGGGGCGGTCTTCGAGGCGGAGAACACGCGCACCGGAAAGCGTGTCGCCCTGAAGCTGCTGCTCGCGGAAGTGCAGGCCGGGTCGAGCGCCGAGGCGGCCGCGCGCTTCGTCAGGGAAGCTCGCGCCGCGACCCGCGTCGAGCATCCGCACATCGTGCAGGTCTTCGACATGGATGCCGCCGAGGACGGCACGCTGTACATCGTTCAGGAGCTGCTCGTCGGCTCGGACCTGCGGGCAGTCCTCGAGCGCAAGCGACAGCTCTCGGTCCGCGAGACGCTCGAGATCCTCCTGCCGATCGTCGGAGCCCTCGTGCTCGCGCATCGGGAGGGCGTCATCCACCGGGATCTCAAGCCCGAGAACATCTTCCTGGCGAGAACTCGCTCCGGAAACATCGTGCCGAAGGTCATCGACTTCGGCCTGGCGGGGCAGCGCGGCGGCGATCCGTCGCTCAGGATCACGCGCACCGGGACGACCATGGGGACGCCCCTGTACATGAGCCCGGAGCAGGCCAAGGGCGAGCGCGACGTCGACGGTCAGACCGACGTCTGGGCGATGGGGGCGGTGTTCTACGAGTGCCTGAGCGGGAGGACACCGTACGTCGCGGACAGCTACAACGCGCTCATCGCGCAACTCCTGACGGAGGACGCCGCGCCGCTCGCGAGCGTGCGCCGCGACATCGACCGCGACTTCGCCGAGGTGGTCGATGGAGCGCTCCGGCGAGATCGCAGCCGTCGCTACGCGTCGATGACGTCGTTTCTCGAGGCGCTACTCGATCGAGGCACACCAACTCGCGAGGCGTGGTGTCGGTCGCTGCGGACATCGGTGGCCAGCGCGGCGCACCAGGGGGTCGCGCACGCGCCGACCCTGTCCATGAGTTCGCCGACACCGATCGCGAGCGACGAGACGCGAGGAGAGCAGTCGACACTGTCTGCGGATAGCGTCCGCTCGCTGCTCGGCGAGATCGATACGGACGGGCCGCCCTCCCCGCGCGGGCTCGGCGACGATGTCCCACTCGCTCTCTCGACCGGGCGGACGCGCTCGACGATGAGCCGGCGATGGGGGCTCACGTTCGCGGCGGTGCTCGTCGTCGCGGTGGGCTTCGGCGCTCTGGGCCTATTGCTCGCACCGCAACCACCGGCCACGCCCCCGCAGATAGGACCGCGAGAAGCCGGGCCGCCCTCCTCCGTGGGACAGCGCTCGTCGGTCGAGATCGACGCCTCGCGTGCGCCGTCCCACCCGTGCGTCGCCTTGTGGGACGGTGTGGCGCTCGACGCGTTCGGCGGCCAAGGGACCGCGACGTTGCTCGTGTCGGGACCGAGTGGCCCACGGTGCGGTCTGCTCACCCAGCGGTGGGGAACCGATGTGACGTGCGAGTTCGATCTCACGGACTGCCGAGCGACGGGAAGCGGCATCGACGCGACAGGTACGACGACGTCGCGACGCTGCCAGAGCCCCTCCGACGTCGTCGTCGAGTGCACTCGGACGCAGGCGCTGCTGCGAGAAGGCGCCGCCGGCGATCGAACGACGGCCACGCTGACCCGTCGCGAATAGCCCTGGAGGCGCCGGCACTTGTGATGTGGCGGGCGCCTCTGGTAACCCATTCACGCTTGGCCGAGACCGACCCCAGCCGGTGCCCGCGCTGCGGCGCGCCGATTCCGCCGCCCTCGGCGGTCCGGGCCCAGCGCTGCCCGTATTGCAGATCGTTGCTGCACCCCGCGGGCGGGATCTGGCGTCCGCAGAACGACGACGAGGACAGGACCTACGGCGACAGCCGCGAGTCGCGCCTCTGGATCGGGGGGCATCGCTACGCGCTCGTCGGCCGCCTCGCGCGCGGCGAGAGCAGCGACGTCTT
>JBGALT010000152.1:6755-20188 GCA_044223665.1 Sandaracinaceae bacterium
TCTTCCTCGGCCGCCGCGACGAGGCGATGAGCGCCCTCGTGGTCGTGAAGGTCCTCCGCGCCGAGGGCGCCGCCGATCTCTTCGCGCGCGAGGAGCGCGTGCTCGAGGATCTCTCGCACGCGACCGCTCGCGGCGCCGCGCACTTCGGCCGCCTCGTGCCCGAGCGCGTGGCCTTCGGCCGGGCGCGCCTCGGCCTGAACGGCAAGGACGGCGAGCGGGAGGTCGCGATCCGCCGCTACCGCGCCGGCTTCGTGCACACGCTCGAGGACGTGCGCCGCGCCCACGGCGACACGCTCGACCCGGCGCACGGCGTCTGGGCGTGGAAGCGCACGCTCGAGCTGCTCGGCTTCGTGCACGGCGCCGGCTACGTCCACGGCGCGGTGCTGCCCGAGCACCTGCTCTTCGACGTGCGCGAGCACGGCGTGGTGCTCGCTGGCTTCTCCCGCGCGGTGCGGCCTGGCGAGCGCCTGCCCGCTCGCACGCGCGGCCGCGACGCCTTCTATCCGGAGAGCGTCGCGCGCGGCGCGGCCGTCACGGAGGCCACCGATCTCGCGATGAGCGCACGCGCCGTGCTGCAGCTCCTCGGCGGCGATCCCCGGCGCGCACCCGAGCGGGTGGCGGCGCCGCTCGCCCCGCTCCTCGAGCGCGTCGCCACGGACGCCTCTGGCCACTCGGCGTGGTCGCTCGTCGACGAGGTCTCGCGCGCGGCCGAGGAAGTGTTCGGCCCGCCGCGCTTCGTTCCGCTCACCATGCCTGATCGAGGCTGACGAGGACGCTCATGGGCTACGGCGGCTACAGCTACGAAGCGCACAAGGCGATCACCCGCTCGCGCGCGACGCTCCCGACGCAGAAGGTCTTCGGCCAGCGCGCGTGCCATCCCCTGATGCGCCCGCACGGCGTGAAGGTGCGCGAGTGCCGCGACAGCGCCGAGCACCCGAAGACGACGCCGATCGTCCTCGCGCTCGACGTGACGGGCTCGATGGGCGAGATCCCGGCGCGCCTCGCGAGAGACGAGCTGCCGCACTTGATGAAGACGCTCCTCGATCACGGCGTGCCGGATCCGCAGGTGCTCTTCATGGCCGTCGGCGATGCATTCCACGACCAGGCGCCGCTGCAGGTGGGGCAATTCGAGGCGACCGCCGACCTCATGGATCAGTGGCTCACCTGGAGCTGGCTCGAAGGCCAGGGCGGTCCCCACGGCCACGAGAGCTACGAGCTCGCGCTCTACTTCGTGGCGCGGCACGTGGAGACCGACGCGCTGCGCCTGCGCGGCAAGAAGAGCTACCTCTTCCTCACGGGCGACGAGAAGCCCTACCCCACGCTCTCGCGGCAGGCCGTGCGCGACGTGCTCGGCGACGCCATCGAGGACGACGTGCTCGTGCGCGACCTCGTCGACGACGTGCGCCGCGGCGCCGAGCCTTTCTTCCTCATCCCCGATCTCGATCGGCGCGGCTTCGTCGAGAGCACCTGGCGCGACCTGCTCGGCGACCGCGTCATCGCCATGGAGTCTCCGGCCGATACGTCGAACGTGATCGGCGCCATCGTGGCCATGAGCGAGGGAGCGCTGCCCGATCTCGACGCCGTGGCGCGGATGCTCGAGGGCGGCGGCACGCCCCGCGAGCGCGTGGGCGCCGTCGTGCGTGCGCTGCGCCCGTGGGCCGCCTGCCTGGAGCGCGACGGCGGGCCGCGGCCGGCGCTCGATCCGCTCGCGTCCATCCCCGTGCCCGAAGACCGCGACGGCGAGTACGTCCGGCCGTGAGCGGCCCCGCCTGGATCGTCTCCGACCTCGGCTGGGGCGACGCCGGCAAGGGCACGACCGTCGACTTCCTCGTGCGCGCACGCGGCGCCGCCCAGGTGGTCCGCTGGAACGGCGGGAGCCAGGCCGGGCACCGCGTGGTCACCGACGACGGCCGCGCGCACGTGTTCGCCCAGATCGGCGCGGGCTCGTTCGTCCCGGGCGCCCGCACGCACCTGGCGGAGACCGTCCTCGTCGACCCCGTCGCGCTGCAGATCGAGGCGCACGCGCTGGGCGATCCGCACGTGCTCGAGCGGATGACGATCGCCGAGAGCGCCCGGATCATCACCCCGTTCCACGTCGCGGCCAACCGCCTGCGCGAGGCGGCCCGCGGCGAGGGCCGCCACGGCACGACCGGCTGCGGCGTGGGCGAGACGGTGCGCGACTCCCTCGAGCATCCGGACGGCGTCTTGCGCGCGCGCGATCTGATCGGGGAGCGCCACGCGTTCCGGCGCCGGCTCTCGGAGGTGCAGGAGCGCCTGATCGCATCGCTCGCGCAAGAGCTGCACGCCCTCCGCGGCGATCCCCGGGCCGACCACGCCCGCGCGCTCCTGACCATCGTGCGCGGCGACTACACGGACAGCTTCGTCGCGCGCCTGGCCCACGTCGCGCCGGCCACCATCGTGGCCGACGACGCGATCGACGCCACGCTCACCCGGGAGGGCGTGGTGCTCGAGGGAGCCCAGGGCGTGCTGCTCGATCAAGACGTGGGCCTCAGCCCGCCGCACGTGACGTGGTCGCGCTGCACCACGCACGCCGCGATCGAGTGGCTCGACGCGCACGGCCACCGCGGGGATCGCACGCGCTACGGGGTGATGCGCACGTACGCGACGCGGCACGGCGAAGGCCCCTTCCCCACCGAGGCCCCCGAGCTCGCCCCGCTCCTCCCCGAGCCGAGCGCGCATCCCCAGAGCCTGCAGGGCCCCTTCCGCGTCGGCTGGCTGGATCTCGAGCGGCTGCGCTACGCGATCGCCCAGAGCCCCATCGACGCGCTCGTCACGACCCACCTCGACCGCCTGGAGGTCTTGCCGCCCCACGCCGGCGAGCCACGGCAGATCGAGCCCTTCCTCGCCTACGTCGAGGCCGCGCTGGGCGCGCGCGTCGCGATCACTTCGTCGGGCCCGCGCCCGAGCGACAAGCGCGAGCGGCACTGACGCCCCCGATCGCCTCGATCCGCTCGGCTGGTACCGCGCCGCCGCGAAGACGCCGCCTCGCCGCTCTTCTCACTCGGCCGGGTGGGCCGCCTCGTGCGCCGTCGTGCTCGCGTCGGCGCTGTCCTCGAGGTGCGTTCCCGGCACGCCGAGCGCTCGGCCCAGAGTGCTCGCCCTGGAGGACCCGGACGGGAGCGGGCTCCGCCCGCGGACGGGAGGGGCCGGAACGGGCGAGCCGAGCATCGCTCGGGCCGCGATGGCCTCGCAGAGGCCGGCGAAGTCGTAGCCGCTGCCGGCCGCGATCTGCGGGAGCAGCGAGGTCGGCGTCATGCCCGGGATCGTGTTCACCTCGAGCACGTACTCGTTCTCGTCCTCGGTCACGAGCACGTCGATGCGCGTCGCGCCGCGGCAGTCGAGCGCACGGTGCGCGCGCTCGGCCAGCGTCAGCACGCCCTTGTAGCGGGTCGGCGGCAGACGAGCCGGGAAGTGGAACTCGCTCTGGCCCTTCTGGTACTTCGACTTGTAGTCGAAGAACTGGCCCTTCGGCACGATCTCCACCGCGCCGAGCGCGCGCCCGTCGAGCACGCCGACGGCGACTTCCTTGGCGGAGATGAAGCGCTCCACCAGGACCGAGCGGTCGTAGTGCGACGCCTCCTCGATGCGCTGGCGCAGCTCGCCCATGTCGCTCGCCTTGCCCGCGCCCACGCTCGAGCCCGAGCGGCGGGGCTTCACGAACACCGGGAAGCCGAAGCTGCCGTGCATCTGCTCGAGCTTCTCGAAGCTCTCGCCGCACGCCTCGACGTCCACGCAGTAGTACGGCGGCGTGGGCACGTTGTAGTGGCGGAACAGCTCCTTGGCCTTGAGCTTGTCCATCGCGAGCGCGCTCGCGAGCACGTTGGACCCGGTGTACGGGATGCCCATGATCTCGAGCAGCCCCTGCACGCACCCGTCCTCGCCGTAGGTGCCGTGCAGCGCGATGAAGGCGACGTCGATCGGGGTCTGTCGGAGCACGCGGTCGACATCGCGATCCACGTACACCTTCACGACCCTGTGGCCACGGCTCTCCAGCGCGGTGGCGATCGCCTCTCCGGTCTTGAGCGAGATCTCTCGCTCGGGCCCGATGCCTCCGAGCAGCACACCGATCGTCTTTCCCTGAAGAGACTTCGAGTGGCTCTCTGTCGACGCGGTCTGGGTCATGTGCATCTCCGTGACGGTCGTTCGGCGGCATCGCCGCGCGCACCTGCCTCCGGGCGTCGCGAGGAGCGCGCCAGGCGGAAGTGCGTGCAGTTCTCCGAGGATCGGGCTCTCTTCCGTGTCGCCATCGACACGCCGTCGAGCCCTCTCAGACACCGCTTACGCGCGTGCCGATCGTGGGTCAAAATTTCCGAGGGTTGCGCGCTCTCTTCGATCGAGCGCTCAGCCTCGCTGGATCTTCTGCTTGGGCCGCGTCGCGTAGTTGAGCTCCGTGAGGACCTCGCGCGCCGCCGTCTGCATCTCGGTGCTCGCGCCCTTCATCAGGAAGGGAGCGAGGTGGTTCGGGTCGACCATCGCCAGCGCCAGCATCGCCTTGCGCCCCAGGCCCCGGTTCTTGGTGCCGAAGAACGTGTAGACCTGCGCGCGCAGCAGCATGGGCGCCAGCTCGCCGATCTCCGGATCGTCGACGCGGAAGCCCTCGAGGATCTTCTTGGCCTCGGGCGCGCTGCCGGTCCGCGCCAGGGTCTCGGCGCTCACCGACGCGTACATCGCGCGGATCTTCTGGTTGCCGCCGCGCTCGACCTTGAGCTTGTCGACCAGCGGGCGCGCGTCCTTCACGCGGTTGTGCACCAGGTACAGGTACGCGAGGTTCGAGCGCACCTCGTCCTCGGCCACGGCGCCCGCCTTGGCGAGGTCGATGCCCTCGAGGATCTCGATGGCCTGCTTGGGATCGTCGCGCGCCACGAGCTGCGCGCGGGCGAGCGTCGCGAGGGCGTCGTCGTTCTTGCCCTCGGCGAGCTTCTCGATCGCCGCGCGCCGGCTGGCGTCGTCGGTGGCCGACTTCAGGATCTCGACGACGCGGCGCGAGCGCTGCGTCAGCGTGTAGATGTAGATGCCGAAGCCCGCCGCCGCGACGGTCAGGACCCCGACCACCCCGAGGCCCCAGTAGCCGACGTAGGGGATCAGGAGGACCGCGAACACCCAGAGCGCCACCAGGGCCGCCCCGATCTGCAGGACGACGTTCCACTTCACGCCGGGCGTCTCGACGTCGGCGAGCGCTTTCTGACTGCCCTCGTTCTGGCTGGGCGCCTTGAGCTTCTTCGGCTTGGCCACGGGACCTCGTAGGAAGCGCGGGGCTTACCCGGCACGCTCGGCTGCGGCAACCGTGGGCCGTGACGGTGTTGCGCGACCGTCTCGGCACCGGGCGGCACGTAGGCTACAACCTCCGATCGTGGGTGACCGCTTCGACTCGCTTCGTAGCTTCGTTCGCCGCGCCGGCGAGCGCGCGAAGGAGACCGTGCGCGAGCGACCCTTCGTGCAGGCGATCCGCCGCATGCAGAGCGAGATCGGCGCGCGGCGCTTCACGATCCCCGAGCGCGAGCTCTCGCGGGCCGCACTCTCGCTCCCGGGCCTGCGCTCGGCCAGCGTGCGGGCCGACGAAGGCGCCATCCGCCTCGATCTCGAGGCCGAGGACGGCCGCACCGTCCGGGCCCGCCTGGTCCCGGCGCAGCCGCGCTTCGCCCCGCACGGCGCCAAGGAGATCGTCTTCCTCGTCGTGCCGGAAGAGGCCGCGGGTGAGCCGCTCGTGCGCGCCTACGTCGCCTCGCTCGGGCAGCTGCTCGCGCGCGCGCTCTGGGGTGCGATGGCGCCGCAGCTGGCGAGCGAGCGAGACACGTCGTCGGCCGTCACCGATCGCGAGCGCGACGAGGTGCGGATCGATCTGCGCACGCTGCCGCTCGTGCGGGCGATCGCGCAGAGCCCGGCCGGCGGCGCCCTGCTCGACGCGCTCGCCGTGGAGTCGCTGGAGGCCCAGGGCGGAAACCTCGTGGCACGCATCTCGATGGGGCTCTTCTCCCGATGAGCCGTCACGCGACCGCCACTCGCCGTTCACATGCGGTCGCTATCGCAGCGGCGGCGATGATCGCTTCCTGCGCCCTCTCCTGCACCAGCGCGCCCCCCGAGCCGCCCGAGTTCGTCGGGATCTCGGGCTGGACGCGCTTCGAGCGCGGGACCGATCCGGCGCACATCGACGATCCCGCCGGGAGCTCGACGGTGTACGTCGATCAGCTGCCGCCGCCGGGATCGACCGAGTTCCCCGTCGGCACCCACATCCTCCGGATCATGAGCGGTGGGGACGACCCGACGACGTGGGACGCCCACGGGATGGTCAAGCGCGGCGGCGACTTCAACGCCGGCGGCGCGCTCGGCTGGGAGTTCTACGGGCTGAACATGTCGCGCGACGCCGAGGGCAACCTCGTCGCGGCGACGCGCTGGCACGGCGTCGGGCCGCCCGACGGCGACGGATATGCCGTCGCCGATGCGGGCCCCGTCCTCGGCTGCAACCACTGCCACGGCGCCGCCACCTGGAACGACTCCGTCATCGGCGACGAGCTGTTCCTCACCAACTTCTGAGCGGCCCGCCGGCGCTCGGCACGCTCGCGAAACTCCTGCACGAGGCCACGACATGACCCGTCCCGCACGCATCGCCCTGCTCGCGCTCGCCCTCGGGGCCTGCGCCCAGACCGCCGCGCCCAACGACGCCGCGAGCGCGACGCCCGACACCGGCCCGAGCGAGGACACCGGCCCGGGCGACGACACCGGCGTGCGCCCCGACGCGGCGCGACCGCCCCGCGACGCCGGCCCCGACGCGTACGTCCCGCGCGACGTCGGCACCATCACGCGGATCCCCGAGGCGACGGCTGCGGCGAGCCGCGCCGGCTGCGCGTTCGATCGGGGCGCCCAGCCCTGGGAGACGCTCGGCGACGAGGTCCCGATCGGCGAGGACATCCCGATCGATCACTTCATCCTGCTCATGCAGGAGAACCGCAGCTTCGACCACTACTTCGGCATGATGCCGGGGGTGGACGGCCTGCCGGCGGGCGCGTCCAATCCCGACGAGAACGGCGACCCGGTCGCGGCGTTCCACGCGACCGAGTACTGCATCCACGACGTGAACCACGAGTGGAGCGGCTCGCACCTCGAGTACCACGACGGCGCGAACGACGGCTTCGTCGTCGAGAACAACCCGAACGGCGAGCGCGCGATGGGCTACCTCGACGGCAGCGACCTCCCGTTCTACTGGGACCTCGCGCAGACGTTCGCGATCAGCGACCACCACCACTGCTCGGTGCTCGGGCCGACGTGGGTCAACCGCGAGTTCTATCTCGGCGCGACGTCGTTCGGCCTGGTCGACAACGACCCCGTTCCGACCGACGCGTTCCCCGGCGACGGCGCCGACTACCTCATCTTCCAGTCGCTCGATCGGGCGCGCATCAGCTACCGCATCTACTACGACGCCGTTCCGTTCATCTGGGGCGCGTTCAGCGGCTGGTCGCTGCGGCCCGAGCAGCGCGCGCATCAGTCGGCGTTCGAGACGTTATACTCGGACCTCGAGAACGGCCGCCTCGCGAGTGTCGTCTGGATCGATCCCTCGTGGACCACGGGCGGCGTGACCACGAACGACGAGCACCCGCCGGCCAACCCGCAGCAGGGCCAGGCCTTCGTGCGCGACATCGTCCAGCACGTGATGGACAGCCCCTACTGGGCGAGCACGGCGATCATCCTCACCTACGACGAGCACGGCGGCTTCTACGACCACGTGCCGCCGCCCGCGGCGTGCCCGCCCGGCGACGGCCACGCCCCGCGCCTGGGCCCGACCGACTTCCGCGCCGACTTCGACCGGCTCGGCTTCCGGGTGCCGCTGATCGTCGCGAGCCCCTACGCGCGCGCCGGCTACGTGTCCGACCACGTCACCGACCACGCCAGCATCCTTCGCCTCATCGAGGCGCGCTTCCTCTTGCCGGCCCTCACGGCCCGCGACGCGAACGCGTGGGCGATGACCGACATGTTCGACTTCACGACCACGAACACGGCCACCTCGAGCGATCTCGCCGCGGCGCCGATCGACCAGGCGCACGCCGACGCGTGCCAGGCCGCGTTCTGATCGACGGTCCGGCCTCCGGGATCGCGGCTGCACGCTCGGTGCCCTCACCTAGCCTCTCCCACGGAGTGGGAGAGGGACCGGGCTCCGGTGCGGGCGGGCGAGGCCTACCGACCGCGCGGCCTCGGCGCGTCGCCGCACGCGAGCGCGGGGCGGGTCCCTCTCCACGTCGTGGGAGAGGTTAGGTGAGGGCCACCGGCGCTCGCCGCCCACCCCTCGGCCCTCACCTAACCTCTCCACGGAGTGGGAGAGGGACCGTGCTCCGGTGCGGGAGGACGAGGGCCCTACCGACCGCGCGGCCTCGGCGCGTCGCCCCACGCGAGCGCGGGCTCGGTCCCTCTCCACGTCGTGGGAGAGGTTAGGTGAGGGCCACCGGCGCTCGCCGCCGCACCTCGTGCCCTCACCTAGCCCTCTCCCACGGAGCGGGAGAGGGACCGGGCTCCGGTGCGGGAGGACGGGCCTACCGGACCGCGCGGCCTCGGCGCGTCGCCCCACGCGAGCGCGGGGCTGGTCCCTCTCCCACGTCGTGGGAGAGGGTTAGGTGAGGGCCACCGGCGCTCGCCGCCCGCACCCTCGGTGCCCTCACCTAGCCTCTCCCACGGAGTGGAGAGGGACCGGGCTCCGGTGCGGGAGGACGAAGACTACCGACCGCGCGGCCTCGGTGCATCGCCCCACGCGAGCGCGGGGCTCGGTCCCTCTCACGTCGTGGGAGAGGTTAGGTGAGGGCCACCGGCGCTCGCCCGTCGACCAGGACACCGCTGCGTGGATCGCGCCCACCACGCCCTCCACGTTGGCGAGGACGTCGCGGTTGGTGAAGCGCAGGACGCGCACGCCGTGCTGCTCGAGCCAGCGCGTGCGGGCCTCGTCGCGGCGGCGCTCGGCAGCGTCGAAGTGCTGACCGCCATCGATCTCGACGACGAGCTGCATCGCGGCGCAGTAGAGGTCGACGATGAACGGACCGAGCGCGTGCTGGCGCCGGAACTTCAGGCCGTCGTTCGCGCGCGCGCGGAGCGCACGCCAGAGGAGGCGCTCGGCGGCGGTCGCGCTTCGGCGGAGCGCGCGGCGGCGATCGAGGTGGCGGCGTTGCACGCCGAGCTTTTCGCGTGCGGCGCGGTCTCGTTGCGTGTGCGGGCGGCGGTAGGTCGCTCGGCCCGCGCACCGCCCCTCCGCTGGCGTCACCCACGGGCTCCGAGAGCGCCCGAAATGCCACCCTCAGCGCCAGCGCGAGCACACCTCGCGCACCACGCAGCGCGCGCACTTCGCCTCGTCGCGCCGGCTCGGGCACTCGCGCGAGACGCCGAGGTGGCAGAGCGCGAAGTCGTATCGAACGGGATCCTCCGGATCGAGGCGCCGTAGCGCCTCGGTGATCTCGAGCGCGGTGCGCAGCGACGCGTCGTTGCGGCGGGTCATCCCGAGGTTTCTCGCGATGCGGTGCACGTGCGTGTCGACCGGCACGACCAGGTGGCGCGGCGAGATCGGGAAGAGCCCGAGGTCGATCCCGTCGTCGGGGCGGATCATCCAGCGGAGGTAGAGGAAGAGGCGCTTGCTCGCCGAGCCCTTGGTCGGATCGGGCAACAAGTGCGCGAGCCCTCGCGCCGGGCGTGGCCCGCGCAGCGCTTCGCTCCAGCGCGAGAGCCCCTCGAGGAGCCCCTCGGTGCTCTCGGCCGGCATCTGCGCGGCGAGCGCCGCCCCGAGCGAGCCATGCCGCCGTCGCAAGGCGCCCGCGTTCGCGAGCATCCGCGCCACGTGCTCGCCGCGGTAGACGCGATGGACGAACCCGGCGAGCCGCTCGCGCAGCGCCCGCTCGTCGAGCGTGTCGGCCGCCCTCCCCGGCCGGCCGTCGAGCGCCTCGAAGACCCGCCCGATACTGCGCCGGATCGCCACCACGTTCCCGAACGCGAGCGTCGCCGCGACGAGCCCGCCGACCTCGCGCTCGTGCGCGCCCTCGAGCGCGCGTACGAGCCCGAGCGGATCGGCATCGAGGCGCGCCCGCAGATCGGTCCCGAGCACGAGCGCGTCGAGCCGCGTCTTCAGCTCGTCGTGCGCGACCGGCAGCCTTCGCCGCGGGCGTTCTCGAGAGGCACGCATCGCGCGTGGAATGTAGCGTCGCTCGGCGCGCGTCGTAAGCTCGCCCGACGATGAGCTTCCCGCTGCGCGCCGGTCTCGCCGTGCTCCTCGCCTCCGCGGCGGGCAGCGGCGCTTCGGCCACGGCGACCGGCGGCACGAGCGCCGCGCGGGCGCCGTCCGAGGATCCGATCACGCTGCGCCTCACCACGACGGACGGCCACATCGTCGAGCTCGCCGATCAGCGCGGCGGCCTGGTCCTGCTCTTCGTCCTCGCGACCTACGACGGCCTCTCGCAGGCCGCGTTGCGGCCGGTCTCGCGGTTCGCGCGGACGGCCGAGGACACCGTGGTGCTGGGCGTGGTCGCCGAGCGCGACGCCGCGAGCTTCGCGCCCATCTACGCCGAGACGCTCGCGCCGCCCTTCACCGTCGTCTACGACGCCGACGAGACGATCACGGGCGGGACGAGCGATCTGGGGGAGCTACCCGGCGTGCCGACCTTCTACATGATCGACGCGCACGGCGAGATCTCGGATCGGCGCTCGGGCTATCTCACCGAGGAAGACCTCATGGCGATGCGGGATCGCGCGCGCGGTCACGGCGGGATCGTCGCGGCGACGACGAGCGGGAGCCCCTGAGCGGATCTCCTGTCGCAGGGGCGTGATCCAGCACGTGCTCCGCAGTCCCTCTCCCAACCTCTCCCGCTGTCGCGGGAGAGGCGAGATCGGGGTCGGCCATCGAAAATGGCCACGCTGCCCCCTGCCCCCTATGATCGCTCGCGATGCCCCGCACGAGCACGATCGAGCGCAAGACCAGCGAGACCAAGATCCGCGTGCGCGTCGACCTCGATGGCACCGGGCAGCATCGCGTCGCCACCCCCATCGGGTTCCTGACGCACATGGTCGAGCAGATCGCGCGCCACGGCCTGCTCGACCTCGAGGTCGATGCCGAGGGCGACACGCACATCGATGGGCACCACACCACCGAGGACCTCGCCATCACCCTCGGCACCGCCGTCCGCGAGGCCCTCGGCGACAAGAAGGGCATCCGCCGCTACGGCTCGGCCACCCTGCCCATGGACGAGGCGTGCGTCACCTGCGCGATCGATCTCGGCGGCCGCCCGTTCTACGTGAGCAAGGTGCCGCTGCCGAAGGCCAAGATCGGCGAGTTCGACACCGAGCTCGCCGACGTCTTCTTCGAGGGGTTCGCGCGCGCCTCGCAGAGCAACCTGCACCTCTACCTGCACGGCGGCGAGAACCTGCACCACGTCGTCGAGATCTCGTTCAAGGCCTTCGCCCGCGCCCTGCGGGCGGCGACCGAGCTCGATCCGCGCGCGGCGGGCAGCGTCCCGTCGACGAAGGGCACGCTCACCGAGTAGGTTGCGCTCGTGAGCGAGAAGGTCGTCGTCCTCGACACGGGCATGGGCAACGTGCGCAGCGTCATGCACGCGCTCGCGCGCGCCGGCGCGAGCCCCGTCCACACGCGCGAGCGCGCCGCCGTGCTCGCGGCCGATCGACTCGTCGTCCCCGGCCAGGGCCACTTCGGCGACTGTGCCCGCGCCTTCGAGGGCCGCCTCGGCGACGAGGTGCGCGCCTTCCTCGACACGGGGCGCCCCTACCTCGGCATCTGCCTCGGCATGCAGGTCCTCTTCGACGAGAGCGAGGAGGCGCCCGGCCTGCCCGGCCTGGGCGTGTTCCCGGGCCGCGTGCGCCGCTTCCCGGCCGGGATGCACGACGCGACCGGCGCGGCGCTGAAGGTGCCGCACATGGGCTGGTCCTCGGTGAAGAGCACGCATGCGTTCGTCGACGACGGCGCATGGCTCTACTTCGTGCACTCGTTCTACTGTGACCCCGCGGACGCGAGCGACGTCGTGGTCCGCGCCGAGCACGGCGTGCCCTTCGCGGCCGCCGTCGCCCGCGGCCCCGTCTTCGGCTGCCAGTTCCACCCCGAGAAGTCGCAGGACGCAGGCGCGGCCTTGCTCGCGCGCTTCCTCGCCAGCTGATCGCCGCCGCGGTCCTCGCGCCCGCCGCGATCGCCCTCGCCTCACGCCCGCGTGCGTCGAGACTGATCCCGGCCGTGCTCACTGAACGGGAAAGGCCGGAAACTCCCGCTCCACGCCGCCCCAGGATGTCCTGCCCGCCCGCGGCCAGACTCCCGCGCGTTCCCGTGGCATGATGAGCTCATGCCGGCCGTCGAGGCACAGCACGCGATCCAGCGCCGCAAGTGGGAAGCCGTGCTCCCGCGCGAAGAGATCGCCGAGCTGCTCGCCGAGGGCCAGCTCGAGCACCTCATCGAGCGCCTGCACGAGGCCCGCGCCCGCTGGCCTCGCGACCTCGAGCTGCTGCGCAGCATCCGTGTCCTCGAGCTCCACGTCGCCGCCCACCCGCCCACGGGCGTGCGCGATCGCCTGCCCGAGACCGACGAGCCGCGCTGATCGGCGCGCCCACTCCGTCGGGTGGAGCCTCGATCACGGCGGCGACCGAGCGCCGGGCCTGACGCAAGTTCCGCCCAGCGCGCGTGCCGAGCGCGCACGCTGTTCTGCTACGTCCCAGATCGTCGCGTGGCGCGACGATTCTGGGAGGCCGGAGGGCAAGCCGCGCAGCGGGCGCTCCGGAGCTGCGGCAGCCCTCGATCGCCTCGGCGTGGTTCCGAGACAGCGCCGCACGTGGCACGGCGCGCGCTTTCACCACGCGCGATGCGATCCCCGTCGAGCGCGCTGCGCCTCTCGCTCGGTGCCGCCGTCCTGCTCGCGGGGTGCGGGGGCGCTGCACCGATGTCTCCGCGCGTCGCGCAGGCCGTCGGCTCGCTCGGTCACACCTGCGGCTCGCAGCCCACCGTCTCCCTCGGCTCGTGGTGCGACCGGAACACCGGCACCACGGTCGAAGGCTC
Source organism: Sandaracinaceae bacterium (assembly GCA_044223665.1). Taxonomy (GTDB): domain Bacteria; phylum Myxococcota_A; class Polyangia; order Polyangiales; family Sandaracinaceae; genus JBBSAT01. The sequence continues at coordinate 19,789 of JBGALT010000152.1, forward strand.
GGGCGAGGCCCCGACCGCCTCGTCGTCCCCGCCGCCGCGCCCGAGCGCGCCCGCGCGCGACCCGGTGATGCTCCCCGCGGGCGAGCTCCCGTTCGTGTGCCGCAGCGCGAGCGGCCTCGAGGACGAGGTCATCGCGCCCGATCTCGAGAACGCCATTCGCAACTGCCGCTCGATGACCGGCGAGCCCTGCGAGTGCCGCATCCCCGAAGAGGCGCGCCGCCGCATCGGAGACGACGCGCCGTGAGGCCGGCTCGGCCGCCGCTCGCGTCGCGTCAGTGCGCGCTCATGACGAGCGAGTAGACGAGATCGCCGTCGCCCACGAGCGCGTCGGAGATGCTCGCCAGCGTGTACGCGCGCTGCCGCACCTCGTCGGGGCTCGACGGCGTCGCGAGCCGGTAGC
>JBGALT010000153.1:0-15810 GCA_044223665.1 Sandaracinaceae bacterium
GCGGAGCGTGCAGCCGCGGGCGTCGCAGCGGAGCGCTCGGCCCGCGATCCGCAGGACCCCGCCCGCGCCGGGAGGCGCCGGCGCGCGCGCGAGGGCGAGCCCGGCGACGAGCGCGAATCCCGTCGCGACCGCGACGACCGCGGCGCGCGGCCGCCCGCGGACCCGCGCGCCCACGCTGAAGATCACGGTGCCGACGGCGAGCGGCGCGAGCGCGAGCGGGGACGCGCTCAGCCCGAGGAAGGCGCCGAGCAGGAGCCCGGCCGAGAGTCCGGCGGCGATGCAGGCGAGCACGGGGCGTCCGCTGCACGACGGACGCCGGTCCCGAGAGCTGGGATTCGCGGGAAAAGCTGCGCCCCGGTGGCGGGGGTGGCGGCGGACTGGCGGCGGACTCGGCCGCAGGTGGCGTTTCGATGGGTTGACGGCGGCCCTCGATGTCCTACAACCATCGAGTCAGACCCTTACGTACACGTGAGGGTATGGGTTGCCGATGACCGAGATCCACCGACCGATGACCATCCCCGCCGCGGCGCTCCTGCGCTCGGAGGGGACCCTCTTGGTCGGCGATCTGGCGCGGCGTACCGGCAAGACGGTGCGCGCCCTCCATCTCTACGAAGAGCTGGGGCTCCTCGAGCCCGCCGACCGCAGCAAGGGCGGCTACCGGCGCTACCGCAGCGACGCCGTGACGCGCGTCGAGTGGATCACGCGCTTGCAGGATGCGGGGCTCTCGCTGCCCGACATCCGCGAGCTGCTCGCCGGCTGGAACGGCGGTGCCAGCGCGCCCGACGCGATGGCGCGCCTCGCCGCGACCTACCAGCTCAAGCTCGCCGAGACGCGGACGCAGATCGAGCGTCTGCAGGCGCTCGAGCGCGAGCTACAGGCGAGCCTCGAGTACCTCGAGACCTGCGACACTCCGCGGTTCGTCCGGCAATGTGCACTCGTGCAACGCCCGCGACCGCCACGAGTGCCAGCCCGCCGAGACGCCGCTCATGGTCGCCGGCGTCACCGTGGCGAGCCCGGACAAGCCCTCCACCGAGAAGTCCCTTTCCGAGAAGCCACGATGACGCTCTCCCTCCCGATCTACATGGACAATCACGCGACGACGCCCGTCGATCCGCGGGTGCTCGAGGCGATGCTGCCGTACTTCACGCAGAAGTTCGGCAACGCGGCCAGCCGCAACCATCCCTTCGGCTGGGTGGCGGAAGAGGCGGTCGACGAGGCGCGCGAGCGCGTGAAGCTGCTCCTCGGCGCGCACAGCGAGAAGGAGATCGTCTTCACCTCGGGCGCGACCGAGAGCGACAACCTCGCGATCAAGGGCGTCGCGCACCAGTACAAGGATCGCGGCAACCACATCATCACCGCGAAGACCGAGCACAAGGCCGTGCTCGACACCTGCAAGCGCCTCGAGCGCGAGGGCTTCGCCGTCACCTACCTCGATGTCGACACCCAGGGCCGCGTCACGCCCGACGACGTGCGGCGCGCCATCACCGACAAGACGATCCTCGTCTCGCTGATGTTCGGCAACAACGAGATCGGCACGGTGCACCCCATCGCCGAGATCGGGAAGGTCACGCGCGAGAAGGGCGTGCTCTTCCACTGCGACGCGGTCCAGGGCCTGGCGACGATGCGCTTCAAGGTCGACGAGATGAACGTCGACCTCGTCTCGATCTCGGCGCACAAGATCTACGGGCCCAAGGGCGTCGGTGCGCTCTACGTGCGGCGCACCAAGCCGCGCGTGCGCCTGACCCCCGAGATCGACGGCGGCGGCCACGAGGCCGGCATGCGCTCGGGCACGCTCAACGTGCCGGGCATCGTGCGCCTCGGGAAGGCCGCGGCGATCGCGACCACCGAGGCGTGGAGAAGGACGCCCACGCGGCGGCCTGCGCGCCGCCTGCGCGGCAAGCTCTTCGCGGCGCTCGACGAGGTGTTCCTGAACGGGGCCGACGATCCCGCGCGCCTGCCGGGCAACCTCAACGTCAGCTTCGCCTTCGTCGAGGGCGAGGCGATGATGATGGGCATCAAGGACGTCGCCGTCAGCTCCGGCAGCGCGTGCACGAGCGCGAGCCTCGAGCCGAGCTACGTGCTCCGCGCGCTCGGCGTCGACAGCGAGCTCGCCCACTCGTCGATCCGGTTCGGCCTCGGCCGCTTCAACACCGAGGAAGAGGTCGACTACGTCGCGCAGATCGTGATCCGCGAGGTGCGGCGCCTGCGCGATCTCTCGCCGCTCTACGACCTGCACAAGGAAGGCGTCGACTACAAGACGATCCAGTGGACCGCGCACTAGCTCTCCTGGGGTCGAGGATTCGCTCGAAGCGAATCCGACCCTCGGGCTCCTCGGCCTGCTTCGGGCTCGGAGCTCGCGCTCCGCACCGCCGTTCGCTCCCTGCGCCTCTCCCGCCGCTCGTCCCCTGCACCGCTCGTTCCCCGCTCGGCTCGGAGCTCCTCGCATCCCCTCGCTGACTGAATCGATTTCGAGCGCTCGGCGCTCTCACGAGAGAAGAAGACATGGCCTACTCCGACAAAGTCATCGATCACTACGAGAACCCGCGGAACGTGGGGCGCCTCGACAAGGAGGACCCGACCGTGGGGACCGGCCTCGTGGGCGCGCCGGCCTGTGGCGACGTGATGCAGCTGCAGCTCCGCGAACCCCGAGACGAACGTGATCGAGGACGCCAAGTTCAAGACGTTCGGCTGCGGGAGCGCGATCGCGTCGAGCTCGCTCGCGACCGAGTGGGTGAAGGGCAAGACGATCGACGAAGCGATGGCGCTCAAGAACACGCAGATCGTCGAAGAGCTCAACCTGCCGCCGGTGAAGATCCACTGCTCGGTGCTCGCCGAGGACGCCATCAAGAGCGCGATCGAGGACTACCGGAAGAAGCAGGCGAGCAAGCGAGCGGCGGCGGTGAGCGCGTTGCCGTCGAAGGCATTGAGGCGATGGAAGCCGTGACGAGCCACGGTACGAACGGCGCGGTCGCGCTGAGCGCGACGCCGGCCGTCGAGATCGATCTGACGCCCAAGGCCGTGGAGATGGCGAAGAAGGCCATCGAGCGCCGCCAGCTGGTGAAACCGGGATTGGCCACCGCGGGCCTGCGCCTCGGCGTTCGCGGTGGCGGCTGCTCGGGCGCGTCGTACGTGATCGAGTTCGCCGACAAGATCCGCGAGCGTGACCGCGTGTTCGAGTTCGGCTCTGTGACTGATCCAGGGGGCGCGCTCAAGGTCGTCGTCGATCCGAAGTCGCTGCGTGCCTGCGCGGCTCGGTGCTCGACTACGAAGTGAAGCTGATGAGCCACGGCTTCAAGTTCCGGAACCCGAACGAGAAGAAGGGCTGCGGCTGCGGCGAGTCGTTCGCGATTTGAGCCGCGCCGCGTGACGTCACCCCCCCAGCCGGTGCGGCCATGACGCCCGATCCCTTCGACATCCTCGGCCTACCGGCGCGCTTCGCGCTCGAGGCGGACGCGCTCGAGGCGCGCGTGCGCGAGCTGCAGCGGGCGCTCCATCCCGACAAGCACGCGAAAGCCACGCCGGCCGAGCGGCGCGCCACGCTCTCGCGGGCGGTGACGGTGAACGAGGCGCATCGCACGCTGCGTGACGACCTCTCTCGCGCGGCAGCGCTCTTGCGCCGGCGCGGGCGCGACCCGAAGGAGAGCGGAGGCCAGGCCGCTCCGGCGTTCCTGATGGAGATCATGGAGCTGCGCGAGACGCTCGGTGAAGCGCGGGCGGCTCGCTCGATCGAGCGCGTGCGCACGCTGGCGTGCGAGGTGCGTGCGAGCCTCGAGCGCTCGAAGGCCTCGCTCGCCGATGCGCTCGATGCCCGCATCGATCTCGATCGCGCCGAGGCCGAGCTCTCCAAGATGCGCTACTACCGCCGCTTCCTCGACGAGGTCGAGCTCGCCGAAGAGGACGGCGACCGACGCGGTCCAAGAGTAACCAACGATGGCTCTCCTCCAAATCCACGACCCTGCGTGACCGGGGCCATCGGCATCGATCTGGGCACGACCAACAGCGTCGTGGCCTACGTCGCGCCGACGGGCGAGCCGGTGGTCATTCGCGACTGCGACGATCTCGCGCTCGTGCCCTCGGTCGTGCACTACACGAAGGAGGGCGCGACGGTCGTCGGCCGCCACGCGCTCGATCGCGCGGTCGCGTTCCCGCACGACACCATCGCGAGCGTCAAGCGCCTGATGGGCCGCGGCGCGGGCGATCGAACGCGGCGCCTCGGCGCCTACCGCTACGCGAGCACCGAGGGCCCGGTCGTGAGGCTCGAGGTCGCGGGCGGCCGCGTCGTGACGCCCGTCGAGGTCAGCGCCGCCATCTTGCGCGAGCTGCTCGACAACGCGCAGGACGAGCTCGGCTCGGTGGGCGCCGCAGTCATCACGGTGCCCGCGTACTTCGACGACGCCCAGCGCCAGGCGACCAAGGACGCCGCGAAGCTCGTGGGCCTCGAGGTGCTCCGCCTCCTGAACGAGCCCACGGCCGCCGCGCTGGCCTACGGGCTCGACGCGAAGAAGAACGGTCGCTTCGTCGTCTACGACCTCGGCGGTGGCACCTTCGACGTCACGATCCTCGACCTCGACGACGGCGTGTTCCAGGTGCGCTCGACCGGCGGCGACAGCCAGCTCGGCGGTGACGACATGGATCGCGCGATCGCCGCGAAGATGCTCGAGGCGCTCGGCGCGACGGGCACGAGTGACGCGGGCCTCACGCGCTACGCGCTCGCGGCGGCACGCGAGGTCAAGCACGGGCTGACCGAGGCGAGCGAGGTGGTCACCACGCTCTCGCACGAGAGCCACGAGGCGCGCTTCGCGATCACGCGCGCGGAATTCGACGCTCTCGTGCGGCCGCTCCTCGAGCGCACCGGCGTCGCGTGCCGTCGCGCGCTCCGCGACGCCGGCATGGATCCCACACGGCGCGGCGCTCGCGCTCGACGGAGTGATCCTCGTCGGCGGCGCGACCCGCGTCCCGGCGGTGCGCGCGTACGTCGAGGCGCTCTTCGGGCGGGCGCCGCTCACCGGCGTCGATCCCGACCTCGTCGTCGCGCTCGGGGCCGCGATCCAGGCCGACTTGCTGAGCGGGGAAGGGCGCCAGGACGACGTGCTCCTGCTCGACGTTCTCCCGCTCTCGCTCGGCATCGAGTCCATGGGCGGCGTCGTGGAGCGGATCCTCCCGCGGAACACGGCGATCCCTTGCGAGGCCGCCCAGGTGTTCACGACGTACGCCGACGGCCAGACCGGCTTCGAAGTGCACGTGGTGCAGGGCGAGCGCGAGCTCGCGGCCGACTGCCGCGCGCTCGCACGCTTCACGCTGCGCGGCATTCCGAAGATGGCGGCGGGCCTGCCGCGGCTGGAGGTCCGGCTCGCGGTCGACGCGGATGGCTTGCTCACCGTCACGGCGCACGAGCGGACCACGGGCATCGAGCAACAGGTCGACGTGAAGCCCAGCTACGGCCTCTCGGACGAGGACATCGAGAGGATGCTCCTCTCGGCCTACGATCACGGCGAGGCCGACATCCAGGCGCGCCTCTTGGCCGAGCGCCGGGTCGAGGCCGAGCGCGTGCTGATGGCCACCGAGAAGGCGCTGCGCGAGGACCTGGATCTCCTGAGCGAGCCCGAGCGCGCGCGCATCGACGCCGCGATCGCCGACGTGCGCAAGGCGCACGCGGGCAGCGATCCGAAGCGCCTCCTCGCCACCATCGACGCGCTCGACGGGGCCACCCACGACTTCGCGGGGCGGCGCATGGATCGCAGCATCCAGAAGGCGCTCGCCGGCAAGGACGTCGCGGCCGTCGCGAAGGACACCGAGCACGCGCGCGGCATCGAGCGCGCGCACGATCCCTGAGGGCGCTCGGGCGCGCCCCTCGCCGGACCCGCAGTGCCGGAACCGGCTCACCCCTGCTCCGCTCGCTGCGCCCGCGAGCGAGCGGCCACCGACCGAGCGTTCCCCCTTCCGCGCCGTTGCCGTTTCCCCCACCGTGTGCCCACCGTTTCCACGAGATGCGCTGATGCCCAAGGTTCGTTTCCTGAAAGAAGGCCTCGAGGTCGACGTCGAGACGGGGACGACGATCCTCGCCGCGGCCAAGAAGATCCACGCCCCGGAAGGCGATCGCTGCGGCGCCGTGTGCGCCTGCTCGACCTGCCACGTCTACGTGGTGGAAGGCTTCGATCGCACGAGCGAGATCGAGGACGAGGAGTTCGACATCCTCGACAAGGCCTTCGACGTGCGGTCGACCTCGCGCCTCGGCTGCCAGGCGAAGATCCACGGCGACGTGAGCATCGAGATCAGCGACGAGTCGTTCCAGGCATTCCTGGACGAGCACCCGGACGAGCGCGCCCACGCGCTCGCGCTGCGGAAGAAGTAGGTCGTCAGGGACGGCACTGGCTCGAGATCTCGCTCGTCGCGATGTGCGAGAGGGCGGTCCCGAGCGCGGTGGGGTCGTCGACGGTGAGCGGCGCATCGGTGCCGCCTGCGCTGGCGATGGCCGACAGGTAGCTCGCGCCGGCCGAGGAGCCGGGGAGCCCGACGACCCATGTGCGGATGCCGCGCGTGCGCCAGCTCGCGGCGCGCGTGGCCGCGGGGACCGCGCCCTCGCAGGTGGGCTCGCCGTCGGTGAGCAGGACGACCGCGGTGCCCGCGCCGGCGCCGGCGAGCGCGGCGTCGGCGGCGTCGAACGCGCTGTCGATCGGCGTGCTCCCGCGAAGATCAGGCGTGCGCCACGCGTCCGACCAGCGGGCGAGGAAGGCGCTGCACGCCTCGTACGGGAACTGGCTCGCGATCCCGTCGACCGGCGCGCAGCTCGGGCTCGGCGTCGTCGTCTCGCTGGTCGGGAAGAGGAGCGCGCCCACGACGAGCTGCGAGGCGTGCGGCGCGAGCGCCTCGGCGAGCGCGGTCTCGGCGACCTCCCACTTGGGGCCGCTCGACATCCAGGGCTCGGCCATGCTCAGCGAGCGATCGAAGACGACGAGCACGCGCACGCCGCATCCCGTCCCGCTGCTCGCGTCGTTCCCGGCGTCCGCGTAGCCGGCCGTGCCTCCTCCGATCGCGCGAGGCACGGAGGGATCGCGCGGCGCATCGACGTTCGCGTCGCGCGCCCCCGCGAAGGGCGCGCGTGTCGTGCAGCCCCCGCCCGTGAGCGCCAGAAGGACGAGCGCGATCGCGAGCCGCACGGCGTGAACGGTAGCAGGTGGCGACGGCGCCGGCCGCAGCACCCCAACTTCGAGGGGAGCCGTGCGCGCACGAGCGCGCTCGCCGCAGCTCTCAGAGCTTGCGGTAGATCCCCACCACGACGCCGAGGATGTTCGTCTCGCGCCACTCGCTGCGCGGCACGAGGATCGGGGCCATCGCGGCGTTGGCCGGCTCGAGGCGGATGTGGCTCGCCTCGGGGAAGAAGTACTTGCAGGTCGCTTCCTCGCCGACCATCGCGATGACGATCGCGCCGCGGTTCGCGGTCGGTGCCTTGCGCACGAAGACGTAGTCGCCGTCGTGGATGCCCGCCTCGATCATCGAGTCGCCCTTGATGCGCAGACCGAACACGTCGGCGCCGCGCTGGCCCAGCAGCATCCGGTCGATGCGCACGGTGTCGCTCGGTGACTCGAACGCCGTCGTGAGGCCCAGCGGGCCGGCCGCGACGCGCCCGAGGATCGGAATCTCGACCATCTCGTCGTTCGCGGCGCCGCCGCCGAGCGAGACGCTCGTGCTGCTCCTGCCTCCGACGATCCCGCGCAGGCCGCCCATCATCGGGCCTGCCGCCGGCGGCCGCCCCACGAGCTCGCGCGTCGCCTCGGTCGGGCGCAGCGTGCGGGACTTCATGTCCTCGCGCGTGAGGTAGCCCTTGCGCTCGAGGGCGCGCAGGTGGTCGTTCACGCCGTTGGTGCTCCGGATGCCGAGCTTGTTGCCGATCTCGCGAAGGGTCGGCGGGTATCCGCGCTCGTCGATCGAGCCGCAGATGTACTCGAGCACCATGCGCTGGCGATCCGTGAGGCCGTTCATGTTCGTGGTTCTCCTGAAAACCGCGTGAATTCGTGCTTGGCTCACCCGTGCAGTCCTGCACCGATGAACAGGTGAGCGAGAGCGTTACGTGACATCCGTACACCCGTCAAGTTCTGTGCTCCAAGCGAGGTCCGTCCGCGGACGGGGGCCCGGACCGGGCGAAGCCGGTGCATCCGCACCGTCCGTTCGTCTGCGTCGAGCGAGCGTAGACCGGCCCGCGTGCTCGCGCGTCGGACCCGCCATGCGCCGCACGACGCCCGGCTCGCCCACGCTCGCTCTGTTCACCCTCGCGCTCGCGCTGGCCGCTCCCATGCTGGCCCCCGCGCGCGCCCACGCGCTCGGTTGGCTGGTGCCGTCCAACACGGACATCCCGCCGCTCGCCATCCGCAGCCATCACGTCTCGGTGGGCGTTCGCGAGCGGATCGCCGAGACGACCGTCACGCAGACGTTCTTCAACTCGACCTCGTCGACCCTCGAGGCCACCTACGTCTTCCCCGTGCCGGAGGGCGCGACGGTCAGCGGCTTCGCGATGTGGGTCAACGGCCACCGGGTCGAGGGCGAGCTGCTCGACGCGGGCACGGCCCGCAGCGTCTACGAGTCGATCGTCGCGCGCATGCGCGATCCGGGCCTGGTCGAGTACATCGGCGACGACGTCTTCCGCGCCCGTGTCTATCCCATCGCGCCCGGCGCCGAGCAGCGCATCGAGATCCGCTTCACGCAGACCCTCGAGTACCAGGGCAGCGTGGTCCACTACCACTACCCGCTCCGCGCGGGCGCGGCCTACGGCTCCACGATCGAGGCACTCACGATCCAGACCGACCTCGCCTCGCGGACGGCGATCCAGTCGGTGTACTCGCCGACGCATCCGATCGCGGTCCAGCGCGACGGAGATCACCACGTGATCGCCGCGCTCGGCGGCACGCACGTCTCGCTCGATCAGGACTTCGACCTCTACTACACGGTCGCCGACGAAGAGGTCGGGCTCTCGCTGCTCACGCACCGCGAGCCCGGCGACGACGGCTACTTCCTCGCGATGATCTCGCCGCGCACGGAGATCGGCGAGGCGCAGGTGGCCGCCGAAGAGGTGCTCTTCGTGATCGACACCTCCGGGTCCATGGCGGGCGACAAGATGCAGCGCGCGCAGGCGGCGCTCGACTACATGCTCGGCCGCCTCCGGCCGACCGACTACTTCCAGGTCGTCCGCTTCTCGACCGACGTCGAGACCCTCTTCGACGGCGGGCACTCGGTTCCCGCGACGCCCGAGCACGTCGCGCGCGCGCGACGCTTCGGCGCCCATTTCGTCGCGGCCGGCGGCACGGCCATCGCGCCGGCGCTCACCGAAGCGCTGCGCACGCGTCCGCCTACCGGCGCGCTGCCGCGGATGGTCGTGTTCCTCACCGATGGGATGCCCACCGTCGGTCAGACCGATCCCGCCACGATCACGCGCAACGTCACCATGCTCGCCGCAGGCGCGCGGCTCTTCGTGTTCGGCGTGGGCGACGACGTGAACACGACGTTCCTCGACGGCCTCGCGGACGCGAACGGCGGCGTCGGCGACTACTTCCGAGACGGCGCAGAGCTGCAGCGGCGGATGATCGCGTTCTTCGATCGCGTCAGCTATCCGGTCTTCACCGATCTGCATCTGTCGATCGAGGGGGCCGAGGCCTACGACGTCTACCCGCGCGATCTCGGGCACCTCTACCGCGGTGAGCAGCTGCTCGTGGTCGGCCGCTATCGCGGCGATGGCGCGGCGCGCGTGGTGCTCGACGGCCGCTTCGGGGGCGAGAGCGCGACGCGGCAGATGCCGTACTCGGTCGCGTTTCCGGCGTCGGAGGCGCGCAACGAGTTCTTGCCGCGCGTGTGGGCCGTGCGGAAGGTCGGCACCCTGCTCGACGACATCCGTCTGCATGGCGAGCAAGCGGAGCTGCGCGACGAGGTGGTCGTGCTCGCGCGCCGCTTCGGGATCGTGACGCCCTACACGAGCTTCCTGGTCACGCCCGACGAGCCCGGCATGACGGCGCCGCCCACGACCGTGCCGCCCTTCCTCGCGCAGCCGTCCGAAGCTCCTTCGACCATCGGGGCGGACGGGGTCGCGAGCGAAGAGACGGTGGCGCAGGACTTCGACAGCTTCCCCGGCGCGCCGCGCGCGATGGCGGCGCCGACCTCGACCCCGCCGCGGCCGACGATGCCGAGCAGCGACGACGGAGGCGAAACGGGATCGTCCTCGGGCTCGTCGACGCCCTCGTCGACGCCTTCGTACGCGCCAGAGGCCCCACCGCTCGTCGCGGGCCGCGCGCCCACCGCGGCGCCGCCCGACGCGACGGGGGAGGCGGGGCGTCGTCTCTCGGCGCGCCTGCGCGAGATGCGTGGCGCCGATCGCGTCGACGAGGCCGAGGCGAGCAGCGTGCGCCGCGCGCTCGGCCGTACTTTCACGCGGACGAGCGGTCGCTGGGTGGACGAGCGCTTCCACGAGGGTGGGCGCGTGCTCCGAATTCGGCCGATGAGCGCGGCGTACTTCGCGGTGCTCGCGACGCGTCCCGAGCTCCGTGCGGCCTTCGCGCTCGGGGACGCCGTGGTCGTCGCGCTCGAAGGTGGTCGCGCCGTCGAGATCGCGGCCGATGCGCCGGAGGTGTCGGCCGACGAAGCGCGCCGGTTCGTGGAGGGCTCGTGATGCGCCGCGCGCTGGCAGTGGTGTTCTCGCTGCTGGCAGCCCCCGGCTGCGCAGCGGGTGCGCGTTACCGCGAGGCCACGATGAGCATGGGCACCGTCGCGCCCGACGAGCAGGTGGTGACGAGCGCGCTGGCGGCACGCGGCGACTACGGCGACGCCCTCGCCGGACGCGCGATCGGTGAGCCCTTCGAATTCTCCGGGCTCGGCGGCGGCGACGCGGCCGGACGGGGCGGCGAGAGAGCCGAGACGTCGTCGGGAGCGACGACGCCAGCACCGATGTACGCCCAGGCCGAGACCTCGCTGGTCCCGCCGGAGCCGGAGGCGACCGACGCGGTCGACACGTCGGGAGCCCTGCTCATCTACACCGCGCTCCTCCACGTCGGCGTCTACGACGTCCAGGTGGGCCAGGCCCAGCTCGCCGAGCGCGCGCGGTCGGTCGGTGGGTTCGTCTTCTCGCAGACGGACGACACGATCGTCGTGCGCGTGCCGGCGCCGCGCTTCCTCGCGTTCATGAGCGACATCGACGCCGGCTTCGACGTGCTCCATCGCGAGGTGCAGGCCCAGGATGTGGGCGACGAGTTCCGCGACATCGAGGTGCGCATCGCGAACCTCCAAGCCGAGCGCGACGGAATCGCGGCGCTGCTCGAGCGAGGGCTCTCGGTCGAGCAAGTGCTCGTGGTCGAGCGCGAGCTCGAGCGCGTCACGACCGAGCTCGAGCAGATGCGCGCGCGGCAGCGCTTCCTGGCCGACCGCATCGCGTTCTCGACCGTCACCGTCATGTTCCGGCCGGCGCCCCGCGACGCCATCGACCAGCCGGACGTCTTCCAGCTGCCCTTCTCGTGGCTCGACGGGCTGGGCCTCTCTTCGCTGATCGATCTCCGCTGAACGAGGTGCTGTCCATGCGCGTCCTCTCCCTCCTCGCGATGCTCGCGCTCACCGCTGGCGGCTGCGGCGCCGGGTTCACCGTCGAGCGGCCCGACGACTTCGTCGCGCTCGACGACGCGTCCTCCTCGGCGCGCGGCTACGCGATGCGCGCGACCAGCGCCGACGGCGTGGTGCTCGCGGTGCGCACGATCGACAACGACCACCACGGCAGCGGCGAGTTCTGGGTCCAGGCGATCCGCAATCGCCTGCGGCGCGATCAGGGCTATGCGCTCACGGGCGAGAGCGACGTCTCCGCCGCGAGCGGCGAGCACGGCCATCAGATGCGCTTCGGTCACGACGACGCGAACGGTCGACCGTACGTCTACTGGGTGACGGTGTTCGTGACGGACGCGAGGATCTACGTCGTCGAGGCAGGCGGAAGGCGTGATCGGTTCGAGCCGGCGACGACCGAGGTCGAGCACGCGCTCGGCACGTTCCGCATCGACTGACGGGCGCCTTCAGCGCCGGACGAGGGCTGCCGTCCAGCGCGGCACGATCTCCTCGAGGAACGCGGCGCGCGCGGTCGCGCTCGCGTCGATGCGAGGGCGCCGGAGGGCGAGCTTGGTGGCGGCGTAGCTCGCGCGCCAGGGCAGCGCGCGCGGCGGCACGTGCGCCGCGCGCGCGACGGCGGCCTCGCGCTCGAGTGGCGTCTCGTCGACGAGCCCGAGGTGCTCGGCATCCTCGACGTCGAAGCGGTCGGCCGAGAGCAACACGCGCTCGACGGCGGGAGCCGTGAGCCGCGCTCCGAGGACGTCGAGCACGAAGGGGGGATAGGTGAGGCCGATCGCGACGCCGGTCATGCCGATGCGGAGCTTGGGATCCTGCACGGCGATGCGGACGTCGCACGTCTGCGAGACCAGGCAGCCGCCGGCGATCGCGTGGCCGTTGATCAGGGCGACGGTGGGCGCGGGGTGTAGGAAGAGCCGGAGCGTGACGCGCTCCATGAGCACCAGGAGGTCGCGGACGCCGCCGCCGTCCATCGTGGCGAGCGCGTCGAGATCGAGGCCGGCGCGGTGCCCACGCCCCGGTGACGACGAGCGGCTGCTCGCCCGCGGCGTCGAGCGCGCGCTCGACCCGCTCGAGCATGGCAACGGACATCGTGTTGGGCCCGCGGCCCTCGAGCGTGATCGTGTGCATTTCCGGTGGCGGTATTCGCTCGGTCTCGCCGCAGGTCGAGGTCAGGCTGGGGTCGAGGCGGCGCTCGGGTGTGCGTGTCGGCGAGGAACGAGCTCCAGGTTGCTCGGCGGCCGCCTGGTCGAGACGAGCGACTCCCTCTCCCGCGCGAGCGGAGAGGGCTGGGGAGAGGACTGCGAGGCAGTGTCGGTAGTGGGGCCGCTGCGATGCGGGCGCGCCGCTCGCTCGCTCGGTGGATCGGCTCCGCCCATCCGTCGCCTTGTCGATCGGCGGCGGTCACGGGGGCGCTCCTCGCTACCGCATCGCGCGCGAACGGCGGCGCGCACGCGGGCGCTCGTCGACCCCGCGCCCGCCGCTTCTGGGGTTGTCCGTGGCTGGTTTGGTTTGCGCCTTCGGCACCTCCACAGCCGAATCGGCTCCGCACCGGCGAGCAGGCGTGCTCTACCCTCGCGCACCCGGTCTGCTCGGGGGCCGCCGCGAGCGCTCCCTCGCCCGCGCGAGCGGGGAGGGCAGGGGTGAGGGACTGCGAAGGTGGTGTCGGACGCGCTCGTCGAGCTCCTCCCATCGGTCGCCTTCGCGATCGCGGCGGCACCGGGGGCGCTCCTCGCTACCGCATCGCGCACGAACGGCGGCGCGCACGCGGGCGCTCGTCGACCCCCGGCCCGCCGCTTCTGGGGGTGGTCCGTGGCTGGTTTGGTTTGCGCGGCGCCTTCGGCTCCTCCCCAGCCGAATCGGCTGCGCCGCTTCGGCGAGCTCTGACTCCGGTCTGCTCGGGGGCCGCGTGACTCCCTCTCGCGTGAGCGGAGGGGCAGGGGGGACTGCGAAGGCAGTGTCGGAAGAGGGCCGCTGCGTGACGGAACGGGCTCCTCCCATCCGTCGCCTTCGCGATCGCGGCGGTCACGGGGGCGCGCTACCGCATCGCGCGAACGGCGGCGCGCGCGGGCGCTCGTCGACCCCCGTCGTCCGTGGCTGGTTTGGTTTGCGCGGCGCCTTCGGCACCTCCACAGCCGAAGCGGCTCCGCCGCTTCGGCGCGCCCTCGCACCGCGAGCTCGAAGCTCGGCGGCCTCCGTATCGAGACGAGCGACTCCCTCGCCCGCGTGAGCGGGAGAGGGCTGGGGAGAGGGACTGCGAGAGGTGGTGCCGGAACGGGCTTCTGCGATAGGCGGGCGCGCTGGATCGCGCCCCGCCCATCGCGTCGCCTTCGCGATCGCGGCGGCTGGTCTGGCGTCGTGCCCGAGCCGCGATCCCGCGCGACGCCGTCGGCACCCCGGCTAGCCCCGCGGATGGTACTTCGCGTGCACGCCTGCCAGATGTTCGCGCGAGAGGTGCGTGTACACCTCGGTCGTCGTGATGTCGGCGTGGCCGAGCATCGTCTGCACCGCGCGCAGGTCGGCGCCGTGCACGAGCAGGTGGGTCGCGAACGAGTGGCGCAGCTTGTGCGGAGAGATCCGGCGGATTCCAGCGGCGAGGGCGTGGATCCGCACGCGCTCGAAGAAGTTCTGCCGTGTCATCGCCGTGCCGCGCTCGGTCACGAAGAGCGCGCGCTCGCCCGGGTCGGCCCACCGCTCGCGCACCTCGGCGCGCCACCGCGCGATCCGCTCGCGCGCCGGCGCGCCCAGCGGCACGAGGCGGCGCTTGTTGCCCTTGCCGTGCGCGGCGAGGAACCCCTCGTCGAGGTGCACCGCGCCGAGCTCGAGCTTCACGAGCTCGCTCACCCGAAGCCCCGCGGCGTACATCGTGTGCAGCATCGCTGCGTCTCGCAGGCCGAGGGGGGTCGACTCGTCGGGCGCCGCGAGCAACGCGCGGATCTCGTCCTCCGTCAGCACCACCGGCAGCTTCTTCGCGCGCGTCGGCGTCGGCGCGAGCTCGGTCGGGTCCTGCGTCACCGCCTGCTCGCGGACGAGCCAGCGGTAGAGCCCACGCACGGCCGAGAGCATCCGCGCCTGCGAGCGCGCCGCGAGGCCCTGCCGCGACAGCCGGGCGAGGAACGACGCCACGTGGTCGGCGCTCGCGCCCGTCACCGTCGCTCCCTCGATCCCGAGGTGCGCTGCGTAGCGTGCGAGGTCGCTGCCGTACGCCTCCAGGGTCAGCCGCCCGAGGCCCCGCTCCACGCGCAGGTGCGCGAGGTAGCCGTCGATCAGCAGATCACTCTCGGCGTCGCTCACGGCGCGACGATAAGAAGCGCCCGCTCCCGTCGCGAGAAATCGGCGACCTCGGCCGGCGCAGCTTGACCTCTCCCGGAGGCGCACCGACGATCCCGCCGTGGCTGCTCGCTGGCTGCTCGCGCTCGCGCTGATCGCCCTCTCGTGGGCCGGCTGCGCGCGGGCCGCGCGTCCTCCGCGGCGCTACACGACCGGATGGTGGCAGGTGGGAACGCAGCACATCGCTCTCTCCACCGACGTGCCGCGCGAGACGGCTCTCGAGCTGGCGTGGGCCTTCGAGGACACCGCGCGCGCGCTCGCGTACGTGCTCCCCACGTGCCCCGCGTTCGATCGCGAGGCGATCGTGGTCATCCTCTTCGACGACCCGGCGGACTACCAGCGGATCACCCCGGCGCCTGGAGCGGGCGCGTTCTTTCATCGGGTTCGAGACGGCGTCTCGCCGTTCCCGTCGTACGTCGCCATGAGCCACGTGCGCGGCCAGGCGCAGGCCTTCGCCCACGAGCTCACGCACCGTTGGGTCGACGCATGCGTGCCCACGCTGCCGATCTGGATGAACGAAGGGCTCGCGATGACGCTCGAGACGATCCGCGTCCACGAGGACGACATCGAGCTCGGCGTTCCCCCGTTCCGATTCGATACCGCTGGCCCCGTTCACGGCGTGCGCCCCGACGGCTCGCGCGTGCTGCGCGTGGACCGGGGGACGCTGCCCACCGCCCGCGAGCTCGCGGCGTTGACCACCGCCGACTGGCACCGCGGAGACGACGAGGAGGCGCGGAGCGCGGGGTACGCGGCAGCGTGGGCGCTCGTCCATCGCCTGCTTCTCGGCGGCACCGACCAGGAGCGCGTCGCCTTCCGAGCCTACATCGAGGCGCTGCGGAGCTTCGATGCGACCCGCGACGAGGCGTTCGCCGAGCATCTCGGCGCGCTGGACCTCGACGC
>JBGALT010000153.1:15839-21183 GCA_044223665.1 Sandaracinaceae bacterium
CCACGTCGCCTACTCGGCCCGCTCGATTGGGCGCCCGGGCGCACGTCACCTCGAGCCCGAGGAAGTGCACCTGCTCTGGGGCACGCTCCTCGGGTACGCCGGCGAGGCGGCCGCGAGCGCGCGCGAGCTCGCGCACGTCGGCGAGGGCGGGCGCCTCGAGGCGCTCCTCGTGCAGGCCGATCTCGCGACCGTCGACGAGCGTGCGCGGATCGTCGCCGACGCCTCTGCGAGCACTCCGGGGGGCGATCTGCGACTGACACGAGCGCAAGCGGCTGTGGCGCTCGAGCGCGGTGACCGGGAAGGGGCCCCCACCGTGCTCGCCGCTCTCGAGCGCCTGCGCGCGCCGACCGCGCGCGATTTGACGCTCATGGCGGGGCTCTCGGCGCTTCTCGACGACGGCGCGACGGCGATGGCCTTCGCACGACAAGCACTGGCCGTGGATCCCTCGTCCTTTCGGGCGCGCGAGGTGTTGGGGCGCGCGCTGCGCGCGGGGCACCACCTCGAGGAAGCGCTCCCCTGGCTACGCAGCGCCCTCGCGCTGGCGGAAGCGCGCGCGCCGGCGGCGGTGCCCGGGCTCGAGGGCGAGATTCGCGCAGTGGCGTGCCTGCAGCAGATGCCATCGATCGCGCCGCTTCCGACGGGAGCTCCACCATCCGAAGAGCCCGTCGCCGTCGTGGACGCGGACCAGCGACGTCTGTACGAGTCCCTCGAAGAGACGATCCGAGCGCGCCGCGGTGACATCCAGGCCTGCTACGAGAGCGCCCTCGCTCGCGACGCGCACGAAGGACGCCTCGACGCGCGGTTGGTCGTGGCGCCGGACGGGAGCGTGTCGCAGACCGACGTATGCAGCAGCGTGGGCGACGATGCGTTCGTCGCGTGCGTGCGAGGAGTGCTCGCGACGCTCTCGTTCGAGCCTCGCGAACGTCGTACCGTGATCACGTTTCCGTTCGTCTTCGAGCTGCGCTGAGCGCTGCGCCCTACGCGACCTCGGTGGGCGGGGCCGGCGCGCGCCCGTGCTCCGGCAGCTGGCCGCGGCGGTACGCGTCGAGCAGCACCTGCGCGACCTCGGCCGGGATCCCGAGGAACACTTCCTCGTAGCGGATCGGCTCGTCCTCGCGGCGGCGCAGCACCAGCGCACGCGACTTGTGGAAGCCCTCGAGCACGCTCCACGCGTTCTTCTCGTCGATCGTCACGCGCGCGAGCTTGCTCCAGCGAGTCCGGAGCACGCCCGAGCGCGTACGGAAGAGCACCTCGGCCGGCGTGAGCACCATCGCGAGGCCGTGTCGCGGGGCGATCTCGCGGCGCGCCAGCAAGATCCATCCGATCGGCACGACGATGGACACGGTCACCGCGGCGGCCACGGGCCAGACGCCGATGGCGTCGCGGATCGGCGCCGGCGCGCGCAGCCAGCCATCGACCACCGCGATCGCGAGCAGCGCGCTCGAGTAGGGCCCGCCGCGCAGCCAGCGCGTGCCGTGCTTCACGGCCAGCGTTCCATCGCTCAGGGTGCCCGCGGCGGCCTCGTCGTAGGTCTTGCTCGCGAGCCCGACCGGATCGGGGAACACCGGCTGCTCGGGCGCGTCCTTGGCGCCGAGCCAGCGCATGAGCTGCTCGGCGAGAATCCCCGAGGTGTCCTCGAAGATCGGCGGCAGCTCCAGGTAGAGAGGCGCGGCCGTCGAGCCGACCACGTACACCGGCGCGTAGTGACGACCGCTCCGGCCCTGCCAGGTGCCCCGCTCGCTGATCCCCGCAATCTCGGCGCGGAGCATCGCGTGCTCGCCGTCGGGCAGGCGCGCATAGAGGCCGTCGGGCATCAGCACGAGGCGAGCGCTCGACGCGCGCACGCCGAGCCCGAGTCGCGCGAGCAGGCCGCCGAGCAGGAAGAGCGCGCGCACGCTCAGCCCGATCGCGAGCAGGCGCATGAAGAGCGCCAGCGGATCCACGGGCCCGGCCACGACCTCGCGGAAGCTCGCGCCCGCCCACGCCGTGGCGGCGAGCAGCGGCGCGAGCAGGCCGCGGATCCCGTCGCCCTCGAGGATCGGCGGCCAGCGCCCGGCGAGCACGGACTCCCCCTTGCGCGCCGCGCTCGCGTTGTCGGCGAGCTCACGGCCGCGCGCGAGCAGATCGGCCTCGGTCGCGCGCTCGCTCATCGCGCGGCTCCCGCGCGAGCCGTGGCGCAGCGCTCCTCGGCACGCGCGCAGCGATCGAGCGCGTCGCGATCTTCGAGCGCGCGCGCCGTCTCACAGAGGTGCGCGCTCGCCTCGCAGATCTCGGTCGTGGCAGCGCTGCGCGTCTCGGCGTCGGCGGCCTCGGCGCCCTCGGAGAGGGCGAGCGCGGCGTGCTCGATGCGCGCTTCGTCCACCTGGATCGAGGCGAACGCGGCGTTCGCGTCGGGCCGTTGCGCACCGCCACATCCGCTCGAGCCGAGAGCGAGCGCCGCCATCACGAGAGCCCATGGACGCCGCGGCGCGGCGGAGGTTCCGAGAACGTCGGCAGAGGAGGGCAGGGCGGGCACGGCCGCGCATCATGTCACGGCGCGCCGGCGCATCGTGTTATCGTCGAGACCTCGCTCCGGCGGGTCCTGGCATGCCGCTCGTCCAGCACGCTCGCAAAGAGCTCCACGTCAAGGTGGTCTACTACGGGCCTGGGCTCGGCGGGAAGACGACCAACCTCGAGTGGATCCACGGCCGCAGCCGGGCCGATCGCCGCGGCAAGCTGCTCTCGCTCGCCGCCGAGAGCGAGCGAACGCTCTTCTTCGATCTGCTGCCGGTCGATCTCGGGACGTTCAAAGGCTTCCAGGTGCGCCTGCACCTGTGCACGGTGCCGGGGCAGATCCGCTTCGACCGCACGCGCCAGCTCGTGCTGAAGAACGTGGACGGGATCGTGTTCGTCGTCGACAGCCAGGAGGCGCGCTTCGAGGAGAACGTGGAGAGCATCCACAACCTCGCCGACAACCTGCGCCGCCAAGGCGACGACCCGGATCGAATGCCGCTCGTCGTGCAGTACAACAAGCGCGACCTGCCGGGCGTGGTCTCGGTGGCCGAGCTCCGGCGTGCGCTGAACGTGCCCGAGGGCGTGCCGGAGCACGAGGCGATCGCGGTGCAGGGCATCGGCGTGTTCGAGACGATGAAGACGATCCTGAAGCAGTGCCTCGCGCTCGTCGCCGATCCCTCGGCGGCGCCCGAGGGGCGCTCGCCCTCGATCATCCCCGGGCAGCGGGCGTCGATGTTTCCGCAGCGCGCCGGCAGCGGCGTCATCGAGGCCGGGGCGGCCCCGACGCACATCGTGATCCCGGCCCTTCGGCCGCCGAAGGTGCCCGGCCGATAGATTCCGCCACCGCCAAGGCGCACGTGAAGGCGCCGGTCGGAGTGGCTGAGGTTGCCGCGCCCGCTCGGGGCGGCGAAGAAGGAGTGCGGAGCGTGAAGGCAGGGCGCGTGGCTCGGTTGGTGGGGACCTCGTTGCTCGTGGCGTGCGGATCGGGAGCGACGACGCCCGTCTCTTCCGAGCCGCCGCCGACCACGACGGCTCCCCCGGCGTCCGCTGCCCCACCGCCGACGAGCGCGATGCCGCCGCCGTCCGCGGCCGACTCGGGCGCGGAGACGCCGACCGCGTTCGTGTCCGAGGATCTGATCGTCACGCCCACGAGCATCACGGTCGCCCTTGGTGGTGCGCCGCTCTCGGAGGTGCTCACCTCCATGCGCTGCGTGCCCGGCTCGATGCGGCCGAGCGCCCTCGGCACCGTGCGCGATGGGTTCGCCGAGGACTGCACGTGGGCGAGCACCCACTGCCACGGAACGGTCCACTTCGAGTCGTGGATCATGTCGGCCGCATCGGGCCGTGTCGCGACGCTCGAGGCCGAGGCCACGGCTCCCGAAGACGCCGCGACGTGCGCTCGATTCGACGGCGACTACAGCGCCTCCGTGATCTCCGATCCGGCCGCGGGTGGCCCCGGCCCGGGGCCGCAATTCGAGGGGGCCTCTTGCCTGAGGCTCGAGCAGGTCGTGAGCGGCGAGATCTGCGCGACCGTGACGCAGCGGGCGGACGTGAGCGAGGCGGTCACCTATCGCGGTGCCTGCTGCCTGGGCGAGCGCATCTCCGCGATCCCGCTGCCCGAGAGCCCGGTGGTCGGCGTCTCGAGCGACGGACGGGCCGTCGTGGAGATCGTCACGACGCTCGTCTCGCCGGCCGACGTCGCCGCCGACGCGGTCGTCGCAGTCATCGCGCGCCCGAGCGGAAGCACGGACGTGCACCTCGCGACGGCGCTCGCCGGTGATCCGGTGCTCGCCGCCGGGACCGGCTTCGGGATCTCGGTCGCGGTCGAGGGCACGGATCTGGTCGTCTCGGTCGCCGGCGGCGCGCCACACCGCACCCCGCTCTGACCTATGCTGACGGGGCGATGACCGATCGCATCCTTCCGTTTCGGACGCCCACGCTCGCGCCCGCGACGCACACGAACCTCGTGATCTTCGCCTCCGAGGGCGAGGCGCTCGTGATCGAGCCGGCCACGCCCTACGAGGACGAGCGCGCGCGCATGCTGGACGCCGTACGCGCTCTCGAGGCGAGCGGCACGCGCGTCACCGCGATCGCCCTCACGCACCACCATCCCGACCACGTCGGCGGCGCTCGCTGGTTGCGCGAGCAGCTCGACGTGCCGCTGCTCGCCCACGCGGTGACGCGAGAGCGGCTGGAGGGGAGCGTGGCGATCGATCGTGAGATCGAGGACGCAGGCGAGCTGCGCGTCGGCGCGCTCGTGATCGACGTCGTGCACACGCCGGGACACGCACCCGGGCACGCGTGCTTCTTCGAGCGCGAGAGCAAGACGCTCGTCGCGGGGGACATGGTCGCGGGTGTCGGGACCATCCTCGTCGAGAAGCACGACGGCGACATGGGCCTCTATCTCGCATCGCTCGAGCGCATGCAGACGCTCGGCGCCGAGCGCGTGATCCCCGCCCACGGCCCCGTGCTGCCGCCCGACGTGCTCCCGCGCTACCTCGCCCATCGCCGTGCGCGCGAGGAGAAGATCGCGCTCGCGCTGAGCCAGCTCGGCGCTGCGACGATCGACGAGATCGTGCCGATCGCCTACGCCGATACCCCGCCCGCCGTGTGGCCGATCGCCCGCCTCTCGACCGAGGCGCACCTCGTGCACCTCGAGCGGCAGGGTCGCGCCGCGAGCGAGGGATCGCGCTGGGTGGCGCGCTGAAACGACGCGCGCGCCGCTCCCCGTCCTCTCCGAAGAGCTCAGCGCGGGCGTAGCCCGCAGCCCAACGACATCGGCGCCGCAGCGCGGCGCGCTGTCTCGGAAGCAGGCGGTGGCGATCGAGTGCTGCCGCGGCTCGGCCAGCGC
>JBGALT010000005.1:0-118864 GCA_044223665.1 Sandaracinaceae bacterium
CGGTCGCCAGAACGTCGAAAGCCGCGCGAATTTCGCGCGGCTTCCTGTTAACCACCAAGTTCGTAACCGACAAGCCGAGCTCCGGGACCTGGACTCGAACCAGGGACCAAGCGGTTAACAGCCGCTCGCTCTACCTACTGAGCTATCCCGGAAAGGTCGCGGAAAGTGACGCGTACGGGCGGAAGTGTCAAGCCGCTCGCGGGGTGGCGGGCGGGAATCGGTCGCGTGCGGCGGGGGGGCGCTCGAAACAGGCGCGGGCGGGCTGCGCGCGCGCGCAGGTGCGGGCTGTCACCCTCGGGGGTGACGCGGTCAGCGCGCTCGGGCCTTGCGCTTGGTCTCGGGGCGCGCGCTCGCGCGTGGGGGGCGCAGGAGGCGGAGCACGGCGTCGACGACGCTCTCGATCCACGCGGAGGTTGCTGCGCGTCGATGGAGCACGACGCGGTGGTAGAGCGGCGCGTGCACCAGCTCGGCGGCGAGCGCCACGTCGGTCGTGCGCGCGAGATCGCCGCGGGCGATCGCCGACTCGATGTAGCGGGTGGGGCCGCCGAGGAAGCGCTCGCGCAGCGCGGGGGTGATCTTCGCGGTCGTCGGGCGGTCGTCGAGGCCGGCGAGCGCGCGCGCGACGGCCGCGCCTCGGGGCGTGCGCAGGCGCTTGGCCGTGCGCTCGAGCTGCGCCACGAGATCGGTGCGCAGGTCCCCGGTCGTCGGTGGGAAAGCGTCCGGCTTGACGTGCTGCGAGGCGAGCGCGGCGACCACCAGCTCGACCTTCCACGGATACCGGCGGTAGACGCTGGTCTTGTTGAGACGCGCGATGCGCGCGACGTCTTCGTAGCGGAGGCCCTCGTAGCCGTGACGCTCGAGGAGCCCGAGCGCGGCCTCGTGGATCGCGCCGACCACGTCCTCGTAGCGGTACGGTCGGCCGACGTGCTTGCGTCGGGTGATGGGCTGCTTCGGGCGGCGGCGGGCGCTCTTCGGCGCAGCGGGCATGCGCCTTCGTATCACAGCACGGGCCACTTTGGCCGAACGGCGTGGCCGGGCGCGAAGTGCGACCGATCGGTCGCGCTGGCACGAGGGAGGGAGCATCGCGCGCGCCGATCACGAGGCGCAAGCGCGTGGCGCCACGCGTCTTTCCGATCGCGGTCGGCGGAGGGGCGCCGTCAGCTACCCACGTGCAGCGCGTACGTGTCCGGGCGCACGACGGGCGGGAGCGCGTCCCGGCGAATGAGGATGGTCCGGACGGCCCAGACGTCGTGGAAGATCCGGTACTTGAGCGCCGTCTGGTCGAGGTACTCGACGCCGGCGCTGCCCCCGGTGCCGGTGCGGCGACCGATCACGCGCTCGACCATGCGCGCGTGGCGCTGGCGGAACATCACGAACGCCTGCTCGAGGGCGACGATGCCGTCGATGAGCTCGCGCGGCCAGGCGAGGAGCGGCAGCTCGCGGTAGCTCTCGATGTAGACGAGGGCGGCTCGGATGCGGCGGTGGCGTGCGCGCTCGGCCTCGGGAGCGTCTTCGGCGAAGAGGAACGCGCGGGCGCCGGTCACTTCCTTCGCGAAGCGCGCGCTCAGGCGCTCGCGGTCGGCGTCGGAGAGCGCGTCGTGCATCGCGAACGACTTCGCGCGCTGCACCTCGGACGCCTGCGAGGTGCAGTACGCCTCGAGGAACGCCACGACGGCCTCGTCGTCGCCGGCGTCGCCCGGGCGCGAGCCGGAGATCGGCGTGCGATGCAGCCAGTCGGCGATCGCGGTCTTCAGCGTGGGGCGATCCTCGAGCCGGCGCGCCACGCGGCGCGAGGCGGGGCTCTCGCTTCCGTCGGGGTGGCGGAGCGCGTTCATGTAGCTCGACTCGTGGCCGAGCGGGATGCGCGCGCCCTCGTCGAGGCCCATCAAGATCTCGATCTCGCGCAGCTGCGCGCTCTGGAAGCCGCTCGCCGGGCTGAGCTTGTCGCGGAAGGCGAGGTAGTCGCGCGTCGTCATCGTCTCCATGAGCGCGAAGTGGTGCGCGAGCTGCTGGAAGACGATCACCATGCGGCGCATGCCGCGCACGGCCGAGGCGATGGACTGCTCGGGGACGACGTCCTTGGCGAAGAGATTGCGGACGCTGACGAGCTCGCGCAGCGCGAGCTTCATCCAGAGCTCGTCGATCTGGTGGATGGTGATGAACATCACCTCGTCGTTCGCGAGCTCGGCGTCGTTCGACTCGAGGCCCCGCTGGAGCGAGGTCAGCTCCTCGAGGCGCATGTAGTCCCAGTAGGTCGTCGGTGCCTTGGACATGGGGCGGCATTTGCCACGGAACGCCTGCCTTGCCTGCGCCGAAGCTCACAGCGGGGGTGCCCCGCGGGCGGAGGGGCTACTTTCTGCGGGCGGGGCGCTCGTGGGGCCCGCCGTGCGAGGCGGACTCGCGCAGGCTGCCCGTCTTCTCGAGCAGGGCGGCCCGCTGGATCGGGTCGCCTCCGAAGCGGTCGCGCAGCACGGCGCTGACCGCCTCGAGCTTCTTGTCCTTCTCCTTCTTCTCGTCGGGGAAGAGCGTGCGCGTCTCCTCGATGGGGACGAGCTTCTGCGCCGCGACGCCGGTGAGGCGGATGCGCTTGCGCTCGGTCTCGAAGCGGCCGAGCAGCGAGCGCGCGACCTCGTAGATCGAGCTCGTGCCGACGATCGCCTCGGGCAGCGCCTGCGCGCGCGTCTTGATCGTGAAGTCGGCGTACTTGAGCTTCACCGTGACGCCGCGCGTGGCGAGGCCCTCGGCGAACAGGCGCGAGGCCACGCGCGACGACTGCGAGAGAAGCGCGCGCTCGAGCTCGACGCGCGTGGTGAGGTCGTTCTCGAACGTCTCCTCGCTGCCGATCGACTTCGCGTCGCGATCGGGATCGACCTCGCGCGGGTCGTCGCCCAGGGCCAGGCGCTTCATCTCGGGGCCCCAGGTGCCGAAGAGGCGCTCGAGGAGCGCGTCGTCCGCGCGCGCGAGATCGCCGAGCGTGTGGAAGCCAGCGGTGTGCATGCGCGGCGCGCTCTTCTGGCCGATGCCCCACATGCGCTCGATCGGGAGCGGCGAGAGAAAGCTCTGCACCTCGTCGGGCTCGACGACGACGAGCGCGTCCGGCTTGTGCAGATCGCTGGCGATCTTGGCGACGAACTTGCTCGGCGCGACACCGGCCGAAGCCTTCAGCTCAAGCTCGCCCCAGATGGCGTCCTTGATCTTGCGCGCGATCGTGCGCCCATCGCCGAAGAGCGAGCGGCTCGCCGTGACGTCGAGGAAGGCCTCGTCGAGCGAGAGGCCTTCGACGAGCGGCGTGTAGCGGCGGAAGATCGCGAAGACGGCGCTGCTCACCTCGGCGTAGCGCCAGTGGCGGCCGGGCACGACGATCGCGTGCGGTGCGCGGCGCAGGGCCTCGACCATGCTCATCGCCGAGCGCACGCCGAAGGGGCGCACCTCGTAGGAGGCGGCCGTGACGACGCCGCGGCGGCTCGGGCCGCCCACGATCACGGGCTTGCCGCGCAGCGAGGGATCGTCGCGCTGCTCCACCGACGCGTAGAACGCGTCCATGTCGACGTGGAGGATCGTGCGCATGATCGCGCCGATTGTTGCACGCGCCTCGCCCGCGAGAGACCTACAATCCCGCGCGTGAGCGACGACGCGGAGGTCCAGCGCTGGGTCGATGCCCTCGGGCTCGTCCCCCATCCGGAGGGCGGCTTCTACCGGGAGACGTATCGCTCGGCGGCGCGCGTCGGGGATCGCAGCGCGTCGACGGCGATCTACTTCCTCGTGACGCGCGGGAGCTTCTCGGCCCTGCACCGCATCCGCTCGGACGAGGCGTGGCACTTCCACGCCGGCAGTACGCTCGAGATCGTGGTCCTCACGCCCGAGGGGGCGCGCGCGGACTGCATGCTCGGGCTCGATCTGGGATCGGGCGCGCGGCCGCAGCACGTGGTGCCAGCGGGGCATTGGTTCGGCGCGCGCCTCTGCGATCCGGACGCGCGCTACGCGCTCGTGTCGTGCACGGTGGCACCGGGCTTCGACTTCGCGGACTTCGAGCTCGCGGAGCGCGACGCGCTCACGGCGCGGTTCCCGGCGCACGCCGAGGTCATCCTGGAGATGACGCGCGCTTGATCGCGTGGGGGCCGCGCGGGCGCGCGCATCGTGCTTGACGGTGGGCCTGGGTCGAGTGTCTCTTGCCGCATGCAGTACCGACGGCTCGCCCCTCCTCTCGTGCTCCCGTTCGTGCTCGGCGCGTGCGCTTCGGTCGCGGCCACGCCCGAAGCCGTCGCGTACGGAGCCGACGATCGCGTCGAGGTGTACGAGACGACGAGCAACGTCCATCGCGCCGTCGCCGAGTCGGCCGTCGCGATGCACGTCTCCGCGTCCCAGGTCGATGCGTCGAATCCGAACGACGTCCAGATCTTGGCCAGGGGCACGGTGGGCGAGTCCCAGAGGCTCTGCCCGAGCGAGCGCTTCTTCGACCAACCCAACCCGGGTGACTGCTCCGGCACGCTGATCGACTCGCGACACATCCTCACGGCGGGCCACTGCGTGGCGCGCTGCAACGCGGCCTCGATGTGGGTGCTGGGCTACCGCTACGTCTCGGCGGGGACCCTGGCGACGCTCACGACGAACGACGTCTATTCCTGCGCGAGCATCTCCGCGCGCCGCGTCACCGGAAGCAGCGGCGACTATGCCGTGATCGCGCTCGACCGCGAGGTCGTCGGGCACA
Organism: Sandaracinaceae bacterium; assembly: GCA_044223665.1. Taxonomy (GTDB): domain Bacteria; phylum Myxococcota_A; class Polyangia; order Polyangiales; family Sandaracinaceae; genus JBBSAT01. The sequence goes on from JBGALT010000005.1 coordinate 4,709, forward strand.
CGCCGGCGGAGGTGAACCGCACGCACCCGCTGGCGGCCGGCACGGGGCTCACGCTGATCGGTCACCCCGATGGGATGCCGATGAAGATCGCCGGCGGCGGGCACGTGGTGACCTACGGCGCCGCGACGTTCACGGCGACGGTGGATGCCTTCGCCGGCAACTCGGGCTCCGCGGTGTTCGACGACGAAGGCCGCGTGGTCGGCATCCTCGACTCCGGCAACGAGGACTACACCTGGAACGGCAGCTGCTTCGTGGTGAACGTGATCGACGAGAGCTCGGGACAGGGCGAGTCGCTCACCACGATCGACACCGCGATGGCGGCGTTCTGCGCGACGGCCGACGGCGCGAGCTCGCCGCTGTGTGGCGGCGCGGGGACGGACGGAGGCGTGCCCGGCGTCGATGCGGGCACGCCGGGTGGCGACGCGAGCACGTCGGGCCGCGACGGCAGCATCGCGCCAGCGCCCGCGGGCGGGGGCCGGGTGGGCGCGCGCCTCCGCCTGCGCACGGGCTCGCGTGGATCTCGCTCGCCGGTCTCGTGCTCGCCGTGGTGGCGCGGCGTCGCCGCCGCGGAGGACCGGGCCGCGGCGATCATGCTGATCGCGCGCGACGGCCGGAGCGGGCACGTGCGGAGCGGCGAGCGCGCGCCGCTCGCGGTCTCCGTGGCGCCGCTCGCGAGCGGGCCGCGACCGCTCGTCCGACGCACGCTTCCGTCGAGGCTCGCGGCGCGTCACGTTGGACGCATGTCGACGACGACCGAGACGCGCGGCGCAGGGGTGACGCTCGCGGCGCTGGTCTCTCTGCTCGCGATCCCGGGCGTGCCCGTGCTGCTCGTGCTCGGCCTCTTCGTCGCGCACGCGAGCGCGTATCACGGGACGTGCGGGCCATATCCGACCGATATTCCGGCGCACCCTTGCGGCCTCTCGGAGTACCTCGTGAACTTCGCGGAGCCCTTCGCGATGGTGGGCCTGCTCGTGCTCTCGGTGGCTGCCGCCGTCGTGACGGCGGCCGTGCTCGCGGCCCTGTGGACGATCGTGGGCGGCGCCGTGTGGCTCGCTCGCGCGCGCCGCAGGGAGGTGCCATCGTCTTCGCGATGAGCGAGCCCCCGGAGAGCCTGGATGGCGCGCGCGTGCTGGCGTGGGCGTGGTCGGGCGAAGTGCCGTTCGGCGTCGTCCCCGGAGAGGGGGAGACGATCGCGATTCACGGGCTCGCGATCGGTCGCTATCCGGGCGCGCGCACGGTCTATCGGTTCGCGTGCGACCGAGACTGGGAGGTCCAACAGGACGCGCCCTACGGCGACGTCGAGACGGCGAAGCGCTCGCTCCCGAAGCAGTACGTGGGGACCGTGCGCATCGAGTGGCACGAGCGACCGGGCTGACCGCTCGCGGGCGGAGCCTTCGAGCGCGACCCGGGCTACGCTGACGCGTGATGCACCTCGCTCGCCGTGCGTGTCGTCTCGTCGGGCTGCTGGGCATCGCCGGCGCGCTGGCCTGTAGCCAGGGGAGCCCGCCCGTCGATGCCGCGCCGTCCGACGCCGGCACGAGCGTCGATGCGGCCGACCGCCGAGATGCGGCCGACGGCCGAGACGCTGCCGCGTCGCCGGACGCCCCGACCTCGACGACGACGCTCGGCGCCTCCGCGATCGCGCAGCACACCTACCTCGCGGGGCCGGCGACCGGCGTGCTCACGACGGATCCCGTCACCACGACGGAGGGCTCGGTGCTGCTCGCGAGCATCGCGCGCGGCACGTGGGCGGCCGAGACCTCCGCGCCGACCGACGATCGCGGGAACACGTTCACGCTCGTCGACGGCTCTCACGCCTACGCGGCTTGGCCCGGGAGCCGCACGGCGCTCTACGACGTGCTCGGCGCGAGCGGCGGCGCGGGGCACACCTTCTCGCTCGCGTGGGGTGATGCGGGCGGCGCCGGCGACGAGATCACGATCTCGGTCGTCGAGGTCACCGGCGCGAGCGCGGTCGAGGACGTGAGCTGGGTCGAGCGAGACGGCGCAGGCACGATCGCGAGCGACACGGTGACGACGACGGGCCCGGCGACGCTGGTCGCGTGGTGGTGGGGCTCGGGCGGCGTGCGGCCCGTGGGCGATCTCCACGTCGCGGTGCCCGGCGACGGCTTCGCGATCGTCCCGGGCGCGACGGGCCTACGGAGCCTGAGCGCGAACGGCTACGTGCAGGTGGCCGTCGCCGCGCGCGAGGTCACGGGCGCCGGGACCTACTCGGTGAGCTGGACGGGCGAAGAGGGCGCGCAGCTCTATCTCGTCGCCGTGCGCTGATCGCGCGCTCCCTCTTCATGCGAGCACCTTCGCGAGCCACTTTCCGGTCTCGCTCGTCTTGTGCTTGGCCACTTGCTCGGGCGTACCGGTGGCGATCACGAGGCCGCCGCCCGCGCCGCCCTCGGGGCCGAGATCGACGATCCAGTCCGCGCACTTGATGACGTCGAGGTTGTGCTCGATCACGAGCACGGTGTTGCCGGCCTCGACGAGGCGATGGAGCACGCTGAGGAGCTTCTCGACGTCGCCGAAGTGCAGGCCCGTGGTCGGCTCGTCGAGCACGTAGAGCGTGCGGCCCGTCTGCACGCGCGCGAGCTCGCGGCTGAGCTTGATCCGCTGGGCTTCGCCGCCGCTCAGGGTCGTCGCCGGCTGGCCGAGCTTCATGTAGCCGAGGCCCACCTCCTCGAGCGTGCCGAGGATGCGCGAGAGCTTGGTGTGCACCGAGAAGAGCTCGCGGCACTCGGTGATCGACGACTCGAGCAGGTCGTGGATGTTCTTGCCCTTCCAGCGCACCTCGAGCGTCGCGTCGTTGTAGCGCTTGCCGTTGCACACGTCGCAGGGGACCCACACGTCCGAGAGGAAGTGCATCTCCACCTTCACGACGCCGTCGCCCTGACAGCTCTCGCAGCGGCCGCCCTTCACGTTGAACGAGAAGCGCGCGGCGTCGAACCCGCGTGACTTCGCCTCGGGGAGCGTGGCGAGCAGCTCGCGGACCTCGTCGAAGGCCTTCGTGTACGTGCCGGGGTTGCTGCGCGGCGTGCGGCCGATCGGCTGCTGGTCGATCGCGATGACCTTGTCGATGCCGTCCAGGCCCTCGATCGCGTCGTGCGCGCCGACGGGATCGGCGCTGTCGTGCAGGGCCTGCGCGAGCGCGGGCAAGAGGATCGAGCCGACGAGCGAGCTCTTGCCCGCGCCGCTCACGCCCGTGACGGCGACGAAGCAGCCGAGCGGGAGCTTCACGTCGATGCCCTTGAGGTTGTTCTCGCGGGCTCCCTTCACGAGGAGCGCGCCCTTCTCCTTGCGGCGGCTCTTCGGGACCTCGATCGCACGGCGACCGGCGAGGAAGGCGCCGGTGACGCTCTTCTTGTCCTTCAGGAGCTCGGCCGGCGTGCCGCTGAACACGACGTGGCCGCCCTCGGAGCCGGCGCCGGGGCCGAAGTCGACGACGTAGTCGGCGCGCCGGATCGTCTCTTCGTCGTGCTCGACGACGAGCACGCTGTTGCCGAGATCGCGCAGGCCCTCGAGCGTCTTGAGCAGGCGCTCGTTGTCGCGCGCGTGCAGGCCGATGCTCGGCTCGTCCAGCACGTACATCACGCCCGAGAGCTCGCTGCCGAGCTGCGAGGCGAGACGGATGCGCTGCGCCTCGCCGCCGCTGAGCGTGGGGCCGCTGCGATCGATCGTCAGATACGGAAGGCCCACGTTCAGCAGGAACCCGAGGCGCGCGTTGATCTCGCGCAGCACGCCCTCGGCGATCATCGCCTCGCTCTTGCCGAGCTGGAGCGTGGTGAAGAGCTTGCTCGCGTCGGCGATGCTCATCGCGCTCACGTCGGCGACGCTCTTGCCGCCGACGCGCACCGCGAGGCTCTCGGGCCGAAGGCGCTTGCCGCCGCAGTCGTCGCACGGGAGGTCGCGCAGGTACTGCTGGTACTGCTCGCGCATGCGCTCGCTGCTCGTCTCCTGGTACTTGCGCATGAGCGAGGGGATCACGCCGTGGAAGCGGATGCCCCAGCTGCCGTGGTTCTCGCTGCCCTCCTTGCCCCACTCGACGCGGATCTTCTTGCCCTCGAGCCCGTAGAGCACCTGGTGGCGCTGCTTGTCGGTGAGCTTCTTCCAGGGCGTGTCGAGGTTCACGCCGGTCGCCTTGCTCATCGCGTCGATGATGCGGAACGTCCAGCCTTCGCCCTTGGCGGCGCTCGTCGCCCAGGGCTTGATCGCGCCCTCGCGGATCGAGAGCGCGGGGTTCGGCACGACGAGCTTGGGGTCGATCTCGAGGCGCGAGCCGAGGCCGTGGCAGTGCGGGCACATCCCGAGGGGCGAGTTGAACGAGAAGCTCTGCGGCGAGAGCACCGGGTAGCTGACGCCGCAGCACTGGCGCGACTCGCTGAAGCGCAGGGGCTTGCCGCCCTCGGGCTCCACGAGGACCTCGCCCTTGCCCTCGCGGAGCGCGAGCTCGACGGCCTCTCCGATGCGGCGGCGCTCGCTCCCCGCGATCGTGATGCGATCGATCACGAGCTCGAGGTCGTGCTTGTTCTTCTTCTCGATCTTCGGCAGCGCGTCGAGGCGATGCACCTCGCCGTCGAGGCGGACGCGCACGAAGCCCTTGCTGCGGAAGGCCTCGAGCTCGTCCTTGAACTCGCCCTTGCGGTTCTCGGCGATGGGCGCGAGGACGAGCGCCTTGGTCTGATCGGGCAGGGCGAGGACGTCGCGCACGACCTCGTCGACGCTGCGGCCGGCCACGAGCTTGCCGCACACGCAGCAGTGCTGGGTGCCGGCGCGCGCGTAGAGCACGCGCAGGTAGTCGTAGATCTCGGTGATGGTGCCGACGGTGGAGCGCGGGTTGCCGCTGGCGCTCTTCTGCTCGATGGCGATGGTGGGCGAGAGGCCGCGCAGGCGCTCGACGGCCGGGCGCTCGAGGCGGCCGAGGAACTGGCGCGCGTAGGAGGAGAGCGACTCGACGTAGCGACGCTGCCCCTCGGCGTAGAGCGTGTCGAACGCGAGCGAGCTCTTGCCCGAGCCGCTCGGCCCGGTGAGCACGACCAGCGCGTTCTTCGGAAGGACGAGGTGGTCGACCTTCAGGTTGTGCTCGCGCGCCCCGACGATCTCGATGCGCTCGAGGCCTTCGCTCTTGGACTGTCTACCGTTTCCGTTGCGCGCCACGGCGCCGGAGATAGCACGCGCCCTGACAATGCATTGTCAGGTTTCGCTGACGGTTTGGTCAGGGTGCCGCCCGCGTCCCCGACGACCGAGGCCGCCGCGCGCGCGTGACGAGGACGAGGGCGATGACCGTGCCGAACGTGAGCGGCGCGCCCGAAGGCCGGGGCGTGCTCGCGGTGCTGCAGCCCCCATTGCCGCCTCCCGTTGCGGCGCAGGTGAGCTCGAGCTCCGCGGTGTCGGTCGTGATCGTGGTGTCGAGCCCGCGCAGCGCGCCCTGGATGCGCAGCGTGTGCCGGCCCGGCGTCGTGCCGCCCGGGTCGGTCTGGCTCGGGAGGGGCGCGTCACACGGCGCATAGACGAAGCTCGGGCCGATGCGCCCGTCGCTCGCGCCGTACCACGCGTGCTCGTCGAGCATGGGCGTGAGCACCAGCGCGTCGCGCCACGGGTCGAGCGCAGGATCGAGCGCGAGCGTGTAGGTTGCGACGGCCGAGCGAAGATCGCTCGTGCAGCCACCGCGGTCGTCCCACACCGCGACGGGCAGCGTGCGGGACACATCGACCTCCACGACCCCGAGCTCGGTGGGGAGCGGCACCACGTCCGTGATCTCGACCTCGGTCGTGGCGCGGTTCGACACCGGGCCGCCACCGCACGTGAGCTCGGCGCTGACCTGGAAGTGGTCGCCCGCCTGCGCATCGGGCAGGAGCGCCACTCCGGCGAGGCCCCCCACGGTGTCGACGGTCGTCGTGGTCGTCACGCCAGCCCGCGTGCGTACGATGGTCAGCTGCGGTGCAGAGCCCGCCACCATCGCCACGTAGGCGCCGTTCGCCGGCAGATGCGCGGGTGCAGCGATCGTTCCCGTCGGAGCGAACGTGGCCCTGCACGCGAGCGTGCAGGCGAGCGCCGGCGACGGTACGACGAGGAGCACGAGGGCGGCGCCGAGGAACGATGCGAGAGCGAGCCTGCTCACGGAACGAGCATAGCGCGGAGCGGCCACCGCGATGGCCCGCTAGCTAGCTAGCTAGGGCGACAGAACGACGCCGTCCGGGGAGGCGACGAGGGGCGAGGGGGCCGCGACCATGCACGGCGCACCGCCCGGGCAGTGCTGGGTCGACGGCATCGTGTCGAGGCGGCCCCACACCACGAGCTCGTCGCCGATGCGGCCGGTGGCGGCGAAGCGCGATGTCTCGGAGAGCTGGTCGAGCGCGGGAACGCTCGGAAGCGCGGTCGGGCACTCGAGGCGCTCGCGCGGGACGACGACGACAGGCGCGTTCGGATCGGGAACTAGCACGCGATCATGGGCGAGCGGCCAAGGCCGCACCTGGGAGCGGCTGCTCGCGTGCCACCACGCGCCGTGCTCCGGATCGAAGAACGCGAGGCCGCGGGGCTCGGCGCGCGACGTCGCGCCGCGCGGGAGCTCGCGCACCATCAGCGTATGCCCGGTCCAGGCGAGGTCCTCGGCGAAGACGCCGGAGACCACGATGTCGGGCGCGTCGGTCGAGGGGATCGCGACCCATCGATCGGCGATCGCGTCGAGCAGGCCGCCGTCGTTCAGGAAGAGGGTCGTGCCTCGCTCGTTCGTGCCACTGAAGAGCACGGCGCCGTCCTCCGTGGCGAGCGCCATCGGCGCCAGTCGCGGGGACGGCATCCCGTCGGTCGTGAGCGTGCGCCACTCGTCCGCCTCCACGTCGTAGACGGCGGCGGTGCGTGCCTCGAGGTCGACCGCGACGATGGAGCCGGCGACCGCGACGAGCGCGGCTCCGCGCGCGAGCGAGGGCGCGCCGCGCATGCTCACGGGGCTCCACGTGTCCTCGGCCACCTCGTAGCGACCGGCGAGCGTGCCAGTGAAGGTGAGGAACACGAGCGCGCGGCGCGTGCCGACGGCGCGAGCGTTCAGCACACCTTCGGGCACGCGCGTGGCGTGCCGCCAGCGATCGCCACGGACGTCGAGGATCGCCAACGAGGTTCCGGGCCCGGCGTTTCCGTCCGCCCACGTGACGACCGCGTAGTCGTCCGTCGACGAGTACGAAGGTGCCGCCAGTGGCCCGGGCCCGCGCGTGAAGCTGCCGTACCGCGGCGCTCCCTCGCTCGGCAGCGGCGCCCATCGATCGGTCACGGGGTCGAAGCTCTCGCCCTGCTCGGTCGCGCCGTCCGCGTGCACAAGCACGACGAGGCGGCCTGCCGCGAACAGCGCCTGCGTCTCGTCCGCGGTGCCCCCCGGCACGACGAACGAAGGTCGGGGCATCGCGCGCGCAGTCGGCGGCCGGCAGCCAGGAGGCGGCGCCGGCACCGAGCGGCCACGCGCGGGCTCGGCCTCCGTCGCTTCGGAGCGACGCTCGGAATGGACCGTGGCGGCACCGCAGCCGACCGCGAGCCCGAGAAACGATGCGAGAACCGCACGCGATGAGCTCATGGACCTGAAGACGATCCTCTCCCCGAGGCGATCTACGGCACCGCTCGCGCTCGGCTACGCGCGCTCGTACCAGACGATGTCGAACGCGTGCGCGTGCTTGCCGTCGGCGTCGTGGTGCTGGCGGCGCACCTCGTGGAATCTCGTCTCGTCCCATTCGGGGAAGAAGGCTTCCGCGTCGGGCGCGGCGTCGACGTGCGTGAGGGTCAGCTTCGTCGCGCGCGGAAGAAAGAGCGCGTAGATCTCGCCGCCGCCGATGATCATCACCTCGGGCGCATCGCCTGCTGCGGCGAGGGCCTCGTCGACGGTGCGCACGACGGTGCAGCCCTCGATCGGCCCGCTCGTGCGCGAGAGCACGATGTTGTGCCGCCCCGGCAGGGGCTTGCCGACGGTGTCGTAGGTCTTGCGGCCCTGCACGATCGGCTTGTGCAGCGTCTCGCGCTTGAAGTGCGCGAAGTCGTCGGGCAGGCGCCACGGCAGGCGCCCGTCGGCGTAGCCGATCGCGCGGTTCGTTCCGATCGCGGCGATGAGCGTGATGTCCTGCGCCATCGGGCCTACACCGCGACGGGCGCGCGAATCGCCGGGTGCGGGTCGTAGCCCTCGATCGCGAGGTGCTCGAAGCGCACGTCGTCGACGCGCGTGACGCTCGGATCGATCGAGAGGCGCGGCAGCGCACGCGGCGCGCGCTTCAGCTGCTCGTCGGCCTGTTCGAGGTGGTTCAGATAGAGGTGCACGTCGCCGAAGCTGTGCACGAAGTCGCCGACCTCGAGCCCGACCTCGCGCGCCACCAGGTGCGTGAGCAGCGCGTAGCTCGCGAGGTTGAAGGGCACGCCGAGGAAGACGTCGGCGCTACGCTGGTAGAGCTGGCAGCTGAGCTTGCCGTCCGCCACGTAGAACTGGAACAGCGCGTGGCAGGGCTGGAGGGCCATCTTCGGCAGGTCCGCCACGTTCCACGCCGAGACCACCAGGCGCCGCGAGTCGGGGCTCTTCTTCAGATCGGCGATCACCTGCGCGATCTGGTCGACCTCGCCGCCCTCGGGCTTCTTCCAGTGGCGCCACTGCACGCCGTAGACCGGGCCGAGCTCGCCGTTCGCGTCGGCCCACTCGTCCCAGATCGAGACGCCGTTCTCGCGCAGGTAGCGGACGTTCGTCTCGCCGCGCAGAAACCACAGGAGCTCGTGCGCGACGCTCTTCCAGTGGACCTTCTTCGTGGTCAACAGCGGGAAGCCCTGCGCGAGATCGACGCGGATCTGCGCCCCGAACAGCGAGAGCGTGCCGGTGCCGGTGCGATCGCCCTTCTTCGCGCCGCGCGTCCGGATGTCGTGCAGGAGCTCGAGGTACGAGCGCATCGCGGGCCTACCTATCTGCGGAGTCGGGTCTGTCCGAGCCGCGAGTCCGAGCCGGAACGGGGGCACGGGGCGAGGACCGCTCAGGCCCTCGCAGAGACTCAGTTCGCGACCGGAGCCGGGAACACGTGCCGCTCACCCGGCTCGCCGACGAGATCGGCGAGACCGACCTCGTTCTTCTCGTCGATGTCGTAGGGCACGTAGCAGGACACCGGCTCCTCGACGACGTGCTCCATCGAGATCGCGATCGCGGCCGTCGTCGCCTGCTCTTCTTCGTCCTCGAGCGTCACGTCGGCGACGATCGCCGTCGCCACCAGCTCGGCGGCGCGCTCCTTGAGCGAGGCGCGCAGGCTCGCGACCACGGCGTCCGGATCGGGCGACTCGCCATCGGCCGGCGTGTCGCCTCCGTCCGAGCCGAGGTGCACGATCTCGCCGTCCTGGCGCAGCGCGAGCGCGAAGGGATCGAACTCGCCGTGCTCGGCCAGGAGCTCGGCGGCGATCTCGACGGCGCCGTTGAGGAGCTCGTTGAGCTGGCCGCGCGGCGAGCTCGGATCGAGCTCCTCGCCGTCGTGCTCGTGGTCGCAGTTCTCGTCGTGCTCGTGATCGGAATCGTCGCCGTGGGCCATCGCTCGGCGAGCCTAGACCCAAAGATCGCAGCGGTCGAACGGCCCCTGCGCCAGCGCGAGCTACGAGCTCGAGGGCGCGCTCGGCGCCATCTCGGCGCCGATGTCCGTCACGTATTGTTGCGCACGCTCGCGCTGTGGCGCGTTGCCCGGCGCGACCTCGAGGTAGCGCTGGAACATCTCGCGCGCGTGCGGGCGGTCGTCCATGAACTCGGCGAGCAGGACGCCCATGTTGTAGAGCGCGCCCGCGTGCGTGGGCTGCGCGTCGAGCACCGCCTGGTAGGCGCGCCGCGCCTCGGCGTTGTGGCCCTGGCCCCGGAGCGCGATCCCCAGATCGACGCGGGCGTCGAGGTCGTCGGGATCGGCCTCGACGACGGCCTGGTAGTGCTGCGCCGCGCCCGCGTAGTCGCCGGCATGCAGGAGCACCGAGCCCTGGTTCAGGTGCGCGGGCGCGTAGCTCGCATCGAGCGCGATCGCGCGGTCGAATTCCTCGAACGCGGCCTGCGTGTCGCCGCGCCCGAGCTGCACGAGGCCGAGGTCGTTGCGCAGCTCGGCGGTGTCGCCGAGATCGAGCGCCTTGCGGATCACCAGCTCGGCCACGTCGTACTGCTCGCGCGCGCGGTAGACGCGCCCCACCTCGGCCAGCGCGCGCGCGCTCGAGGGCTCGCGGATCAGCACCTCGCGCGCCTGCTCGAGCGCGCCGTCGTAGTCCCCGCGCTCGCGCAGGATCGTGGCGAGCGACATCCGGGCCGGGAGCTCGTCCGGATGCGTGCTCACGTAGCTGCGCAAGAGATCGGCCGCCGCGTCGCGATCGCCGAGCGCGTGCCGCACCTCGGCGAGCGCCACGAGCACCTCGGACGCCTCGGGCGCCGCCGTGCGGGCGGTCTCGAACTGGGTGGCGGCGGCCTGGAGATCGCCACCGCGCCGGTCGAGCACGCCGAGCTGGTAGTGCGCCTCCCAGAGGCCCGCGTCGATGCCGAGCGCGGTCTCGAAGTGGTCGCGGGCGCGGCGCTCGGCGGCGCGACCCGTGTGCTCCAGCTCGCGAACGCCCGCCTGGAACTCGCGGACCGCCTCGGGATCGAGCACGGCCTGCTGGGTCGTGGGGGTCGTCGTCGTGTCCGTCTCGGCGGCGGCACCGCCACAGCCGGCGAGGGCGAGGAAGATCGCGAGACCGAGGCGGGAGCGCACCACGGGCGGAGCATACCAGACCACGTTGCGGACGGGCCTTCCCTGGCGCATCACGTCGGGATGGAGCCGTCTTCGTTCGAGCGCGTGGGGGGTGAGGCCGGCCTCCGCGCGATCATCGACGACTTCGTCCAGCGGACGACGACCGACGTGATGATCGGGTTCTTCTTCGCGCGGGTGAGCCGCGAGCGCCTCGCCGAGATGGAGTACCAGCACGCCGCCGAGCACCTCGGCGCCGGCACGTCCTACGGGGGCCGCACGATGCGGCAGGCCCACGGCGCGCACCGCATCATGGGCGGCCACTTCGCGCGGCGGCGCGAGATCCTGCGGCAGACGCTGGTCGCCCACGGGGTGCCGGACGACGTGCGGGAGGCGTGGCTCGCGCACGTCGACGGGCTGCGCGGCGAGATCACGCCCGACCCGGGCAGCGAGTGTGCGGGCAGCGCGCGAGAGCGAGGATGAGGTGAACATGGGGGTGCGTCGACTGCTTATGGCCGAGCTCACGCTCCTCGCGCTCGCCGTCTCGGGCGCAGGCTGCCGCCGCGTGCCCAACGCGGGGGCCTTCCAGGATGGCGGGCCCAACCCCTGCGCGGCGCAGCCCGCGGGGCTGATCTGCTACGGCACCGAGGCGACGGAGTGCGACGGCCAGGGCCACGCGACCGCCCGCACGGACTGCTCCGCGTCGGGTCAGATCTGCGCGCCCGACGTGGGCTGCCGCGTCTGCGTGCCGCGGCAGGTCACCTGCGACGGAGAGACCGTCGTCCTCTGCAACGAGGACGGCACCGGACAGAGCACCGGGCAGACGTGCAACGTCGACGCGGGCCAGCACTGCAGCCCCGGAGGCTGCATCGATCTCTGCGCGCTCGCGATCGCCGATCACTCGTACATCGGCTGCGAGTACTTCCCGACGATCCTCCCGAACTCGGAGGTCGACCCGCGCTTCCACTTCGCGGTCGTGATCGCCAACCCGCAGCTGGTCTCGGCGCAGGTCACGATCCTGCAGGGCGAGAACGTCGTCGATCGCGTGGTGGTCGCGCCAGGCGGGCTCGCGGTGCGCGCGCTCGACTGGATCGACGCGCTCCACGGCTCGAACGACGCGCCGGGCTCGGTGCTGGTCCCCGACGGCGCCTACCACCTCGTGTCCGACGTGCCCGTCACGGTGACCCAGTTCGACGCGCTCGAGTACCAGCGCGACGAGACCTGTGAGTCGCTCGCGCCCGAGGACGGCTGCTTCTCCTACACCAACGACGCCTCGCTGCTCTTGCCCTCGCACGTGCTCACGGGCAGCTACCTCGTCATGGCGCGCGCCACGCACGTGCTCGACCGTCGCGATCTCGCCACCGGCACGATGACCCACAACGCGTCGCCCGGCTTCGCGACGATCGTCAACGTCGAGGACCACGCGATCGCGGTCGTCGTGCACTCGACGGCGTACACGATGCCTTCGGCGGACGGCTTGGTCCCGGCGCTGAGCCCGGGCGAAGACCACGAGTTCACTCTCGGGATCGGCGACGTGCTCGTGCTCGCGTCGGCCGATCCTGGCGCCGCGTGCCCGGGCGAGACGGCCCAGGACGTGGACGGCAACCGCGAGATCTCCTACTGCAACGCCGGTCCCGAGTTCGACCTCACGGGCACCGAGATCCGCAGCTACGAGCGCATCGCCGTCTTCGGCGGGCACAACTGCACGTTCGTCCCCTTCAATCGCTGGGCGTGCGACCACCTCGAGGAGCAGCTGTTCCCGGTCGAGTCGATGGGGCAGCAGCTCTTCGTGCCGGTCACCCATCCACTCCGGATGGGCGAGCCGAACCTGCTGCGCGTGGTCGCCGCGGGCGAGACGGCGCGCGTCACGTTCTCCCCTGCGCTCGAGGACGGAACGACTTCGGTGGATCTCGTGCGCGGCCAGTACACCGAGCACGAGGTGCGCTCGGACGTGCTCGTGCAGTCGGATGCCCCGATCCTCGGCGCGCTCTACCTGGTCGGGCAGAACTACCTGGGGTTCGACACGATCGCGACGAGCCGGTTCGCGGTCGGCGACCCCGCGATGGCGCTCCTGGTTCCGACCGAGCAGTACCGGCGCAGCTACGCCTTCCTCGCGCCCGAGACGTACCCGCAGAGCTACGTCGGCGTCGCCGTGCCGACCGGCGGCCAGGTGTACCTCGACGGCGCGCCCATCACCGGACAGCTCGAGCCGAGCACGGCGATGATGAGCTCGGGGCAGATCCGCATTCCCACCGGCCCGCACGCGATCAGCGGGGATCGCGCGTTCGGGATCTACGTCTACGGCTTCGGCAGCTACACGAGCTACTTCGTGCCCGGCGGTCTCGACTTCCGCCCCATCACGCCGCCGTTCTGATCTTCAGGGGCGCTGAGCGCGCCCCTCGCCAGACCGGCAGAGCCGGATCTGGCTCACCCCGGCTCCGACTCGTCGCTGCGCTCCTCGCGCGCGAGAGACCGTCGCGATCGCGGCGGCGCTTTTCGCGGATCGAGCAGAGTCCTCGGCCCGCGCGTGCGCCTCGCCTCGTAGCAGAGCCTCCATGCACGCGCGCACGCGCGAGGCCGTCACGTGCTCGGGCGGGATCGGCGCGCCGACGCGGATCGTGACGGGCGCGCGGAAGCGACGCGGTCGCGTGCTCATCGGCTCACCGTGGGCACGGCTCATCCAGCTGCCGAACAGGCCGTCGACGACGACCGGAATCACCGGCACCGGGCGGCGCGCGACGATGCGCTCGAGGCCAGGGCGGATCTCGGAGAGCGATCCGTCCTCGCTCATCCGTCCCTCGGGGAACATCACCACGAGCTCGCCCTGCGCGAGCGCGGCGTCGATCGCCTCCATCGCTTCCGCCAGGCGTGCCGGGTCCTCCTTGGCCGGCGCGATCGGGATCACGCGGCACGCGCCGAAGAAGGCGCGGAGCGCGGGATAGCGGAAGTGGTGCTGGTGCATCACGAAGCGCACCGGTCTTCCCATCGCGACCCCGGCGAACAAGAAGTCGTGGAAGGCGACGTGGCTCGAGAGGACGAGGGCGGCTCCGTGCGGCGGCACGTGCTCGCGCCCTTCGATCCGTAGTCGATAGGCGCCGTGCAGCAGCGCGCGCGCCGCGTGGCGCAGGCCGTTCATCCAGACGCGATGGGCGAGGTCGTGAGGCACGAGGCGAGGCGCACGCACGGCGCGTACCGCGCGCGCTCGGCGGGCAGATCCCGACGTGTGCAGCGTGCTCGTCAGCGCGTGTGCACCGCGCTGCACATGCTGCGACCGACTGGGCAGATCACGGCGTCATTCGAGCGGCCGCGATCCTGCGTGCGCTCGCGGGATGAGCCGCGCGCGACGCTACGCCTTCGGGGCCTCGGGCCTGGCCGACAACGTCATCGGCACCTTCCTCGGCGTTCACCTCGTCGTGTTCTACACCGACGTCGTGCACCTGAGCCCGCTCTGGGTGAGCGCGGGCATGGCCGTCGCGGTGCTCTGGAGCGCGATCGCCGACCTCGCGATGGGCCGGCTCTCCGATCGCGCGCGGACGCGCTGGGGACGCCGCCGGCCCTTCGTGCTCGTCGGCGCCCTCCCGGTCGGGCTCGCGTTCGTGATGCTGCTCCATCCGCCCGAGGCGCTCTCGGGTGCCGCGCTCGGCGTCTACTTCACCTTCGCGCTGCTCTTGCTCTTCTCGGCGAAGACGACGGTGCAGGTGCCGGCGCTCTCGCTCCTGCCCGAGCTGGCCGCGACCGATCGCGAGCGGACGGCCCTCGCCGCCGCGCGCGAGCAGCTCGGCAACGTCGGCGACCTCGTCGGGCTGCTCGTCCCCGTCCTCTTCCTGCTCTTGCTCGGGGCCGACGCGCCCGACGCGCCGGCGAGCCGCGCCCGAGAGGCCTTCGGTCACGCGTCGATCGCGATGGGCGGGCTCGCCACGCTGGCGCTCCTGATCACCTACGCCGGCACCCGCGAGCGCGACGACGCACGCCCGGCGGCCCCGCTCTCGATGCGCGAGGCGCTCGGCGTGCTCCGCGCTCACGCGCCCTTCCGTGCCGTGCTCGCAGCAGCCGCGTGCGGTGCGCTCGCGCTCTCGTTCGTCCAGTCCCTGATCCTCTACGTGCTCATCCACGTCGTGCACGAGACGGATCCCGCGCTGCATCTGGCCGCGTTCGTGGTGAACGTGGTGGGCGCGATCGCCTCGTACCCGCTGTGGACGCGCCTGGCGGCCGCGCGCGGCGTGGCGAGCGCCTTCCGGACGAGCCTCGCGCTCTCGAGCCTCGTGTTCGTGTCGGTCTTCGCCATCGGTCCGGGCGATCGGGGGGCGCTCGCGCTCGTCATGGCCTTCGCCGGCGCGGCCAACGTCGGCTTCTGGACGCTGCTCCACGCGCTCAACGCCGAGTGCGCGGCCGAGGACTCGGCGCAGTCCGGTGAGCGGCGCGAGGGGCTGTTCATGGGCTTCTCGGCACTGGTGAAGAAGCTCGCGATCGGCGGCGCCGGAGCGAGCGTCGGCCTCTGCCTGGCGGTCATCGGGTACGCCGAGGCGAGCGCGCCGAGCGCCGAGGTCGTCTTCCGCCTCCAGCTCCTGTTCGCCGTGCCGACGACGCTCCTCGTGCTGGCCGCGCTGTGGGTCTTCCGCGGGTACGAAGGCGGCAAGTGCCGTGCGCCTTCGGGCGCGTTCGGGATGGACGAGCAGGCGGCGCCATGACAGCGTCGCCGCGCTCGAGATGACCAACGTCCAGTCCATCGCGCGCCAGGACGCCGTCTCGATGGCGATCGCGGGGGTCATCGCGCTGATCCTCGGCCCCATCGTCACCCTGCTCGGAGCCGTCTTCCTCTTCGGGCTCGTGCTCGGACCGATCCTGATCGTCGGCGGCCTCGTCGCGATGGGCGTGGGCGGGATCGGCGTCCTGTTCCCGATGACGCACTCGGCCGTGCGCAAGCTCGGGGCCTCGGGCCCGGAGCGCGAAGCGATGGCGCGCGCGATCGACGCCGAGCTCGCTTCGAGCGTGATTGGGCAGTACCGGCTCTCGAGCGGCGCGGTGCTCATCGTGACGCGGAGCTTCTTCGTGATGCACGGGAGCGGCGTGATCCTCGCGCGGCGCGAGGACCTGCTCTGGGCCTACTCGAAGGTCACCACGCACAAGCGCTACGGCTTCACGACCGGCCGAACGAACGAGCTCTGCTTCGTCACGCGAAGCGGCGAGAAGACGGTCGGCTCCCGGGGGCCCGAGGAAGCGGCACCGGCGCTGGCACTGTTCTCGATGGCGAGCCCGCGCGCGTTCGTGGGCTATCGAGACGACCTCGCCGCGCTCGGGACGGCGGGGCTCGCGGCGCAGGTCGAGCGCATTCCGTTCCAGGCCGGTGCGGCCGGCGCGCAGATGGTCGCGGCCTCGCCGTTCGCTCCGGGTGCGCCGCTCGGCGCGGCGACCGGCCAGCCCTTCGCGCCCGGATCGACGAGCGCCGAGCCGGCCCGTCCGTCGAGCGCGTGGGGCTGGGTGCTCGCGATCGTCGGCGCCATGCTGGGCGCCTTCGGGGTGTTGGTGGCCTTCTTCTTCGCGTGGGTCGCGCTCCACCCGCACGACGCCCGCGACACGCAGTACGGCAGCTTCTTCGCGCTCTTCAGCCTCGTCGTGTGCGCGGGACCGGGCGTCGTCGCGCTCGGCTTCGGCGTGTTCCGGCTCTATCAGCGGTACGCCGCGTAGCACCTCGGATCAGCCGCGGGGCGGCATCGGGATCAGGCGCGAGGTCCGCTTCTGGTACTCCGCGTAGCGCGGGTACTTCCGGAGCGAGAGCTCCTCGGTGAAGTTGGTCGAGCCCTGGAACAGGCCCGTGAGCACGACGGCACCGAGCAGCGTGGGCTCGAGCGAGGTGCCGCTCGCCACGACGGCGAAGAGGCCGATCGTCCACCACATCGAGACCTCGCAGAAGAAGTTCGGGTGCCGCGAGTAGCGGAACAGCCCGTCCGTGAGGAACTGTTCCTTCGGCGTCTGGCCCCCATCACGCGCAGCCTTCTTCGCCTGCTGGAAGCGCCACTGCTGCTCGTCGGCGATCGTCTCGCCCACGAGGAGCGCGAGGAAGAGCACCGCGAGGACGGCGTCGATCGCGCCGAACGACACCTCGGGATGCTGCGCGGCGCGCCAGACCGGCAGCGTGATGCCGAGCAGGAGCGCGTTCTGGAAGCCCGCGATGAAGAGGACGTTGAACACCGCGAAGGCGGGCTTGCTCATCCGCTTGCGGAGCTCGGCCCAGCGGTAGTCCTCGCCACCCTTCGCGTAGCCGCCCTTGCGCGCGAAGTTGAACGTGAGGCGCGCCGCCCAGAGCGTGATCAGCACGCTCGGGATCACCGTGCGCAGCGTGAAGCCCGCCGTCCATGCGAAGCCCCAGGCGTAGCCCGCGGGCACGATGGACCAGAGCCGGTCGACCCAGGAGTATTCGTCGGTGACGACGGAGAGGAGCCAACAGACGAGGGCGATCACCCCGCAGGCGATCGCGGAAACGAGAAGAGGATCCAAACGACGGGTCTCCTTCGGCTCAGCTCACTTCACGCGCTTGGTGATCCGCGCGTGCCAGCTGTTGCCCTGCACGAACTCGAGGAAGAGCTCGCCGTCGCGGCCGCCCTTCACCATCGGGTCGGCGAGGCGCTGCATGTCGCCCTTGCGCCAGTAGTGCGCGATGTGCGGCAGCATCTGGTCGAAGATGATCGACTCGACGTTCTTCGGCGAGAGCTCGCGCAGGCGCCGGTAGTACTCGGTCCTGAAGGGCAAGCGCGTCAAGAGCGGCCACGCCACGCGCGAGGTCACCTTCGCGAGCGTGTGCGTCGCCCCGATCGGCAAGCGCGATCCGACGAAGCGGAAGGCCTGGATCACCGGCAGGATGCGCTCGTTGCCCTCGTAGCCGTAGCACCAGAGCACGATGTCTCCGCCCGGCTTCACGCAGCGCCACATCGCCTCGAGCGCGCGCTCCGGCTCGGCGAGGTGGTGGAGCACGCCGATGCACGTCACGCGATCGAAGAGCCCGCCGAGCGCCGTCGGGTCGAGCTCGTAGGCGCTCATCTTCACGATCGTGGCGCGCGGGTTCCCAGCGAGGTTCTTGCGCGCCGAGCCCAGCGAGCCCTCGTCCACGTCGACGCCCGTCACGTGCGCCGCGCCGTTCTTCAGCATGAAGTACGGGTTGCGCCCCATGCCGCAGCCGACGTCGAGCACGCGCTTGCCGGCGAAGCTCGAAAGGCCCGTCGAGCCCATCCAGCGGCCGAGCTGCGCCTCGTGCTCGGGCAGCACCTCGGCGTAGTTCGCCCACTCGTAGCCGAAGCGATCGGTCGAGCCGAGCGCCACACGTTCGTCGTTCGTCGCCACGCGCCCTCCTTAGCAGACGCGCGCCCGCCCGCCTGGAGAGACGCGCGACGGCGCCGCGAGCCGTTGCCAGGGGAGCGGAGCGGTGCCCCAACCGACCGGGGACACGACGTCCGCCGAAGGTCCGTCTGAGCCGCGGCGACGACAGGACCGCTGCGCCGGAAGCGTCCTCTCGCTCGCGAGGAGCGAAGCGACGAAGTGGAGAGGGGGTGAGGGTGATCCGGCTGCGCCGGTCACCCGAGGAGGGGCGCCCAGCCCCTCCTGGAGAACCAGCCCCTCCTTGGAAACCCGCCTTCCTAGAAAATCACCGCGTGAGCCAGCGGCCGTCGCGCACCGTCAGCAGCGAGTAGGGGAACACCCACTGCAGGCCGACGAAAGCGAAGAGCGCGTACTGCACGCCGTAGACGAAGTCGGCCAGGCGGCTCGAGCGCAGGATCCACAGCGACTGCACCACCGCGCCGAGCGCGAGCGAGACACCGATGCCGACCAGGGCCATCGGGTCGTCGATCACGCGCGCCGCGAGCAGGCCGAGGCTGAGCCACGCGATCGGGTACTGGACGAGCTCGAAGCCGATCTCGAGGGCCGGCCAGAGGCGATCGCGGTCACGCCACTTCGTGAAGAGCAGCGGCAGCATCACGAAGTCCTCGCGCAGGTTGCCGCGCTCCCAGCGCACCAGCATGCGGGCCATGCGCGAGAACGTCGTCGGCATGATCGTGCGGACGACGGCCGTGCGCTGGTAGACCGAGCGGAAGCCGCTGCGCAAGAGCCACGTGGTGAGCGCGCGGTCCTCGGCGATCGTGCACGGCTGGCCGAGGAACGTCTGCGTCGACCAGCTCTCGAGCACGCGATCGACCGCGCTCTTGCGGTAGGCCGAGAGCGCGCCCGGCGTGCAGAGCACCGCGCCCGCCCGCGACTGCGCCGCGCGGGCGAGATCGAAGGTGAGGAAGAAGCGGGCCGACATGATGCGGGTGAGCCAGTTGTCGTCCCGGTTGAGCACGAGCACGCGCCCGGCGACCGCGGCGATCTCCTCGTCGTCGATCATGGGCGCCACGATCGCGCGGAGCGCCGTCGGCTCGATCTTGCTGTCCGAGTCGACCGTGACGATGAGCTCGCCCTCGGCGCGCTCGAAGCCCGTGCGGAGCGCCTCGCGCTTGCCGCCGTTCTTCGGCTGGCGGATCGGCGTGATGCGGCCGGGATGCGCGGCGACGACGGCCTGGATGTGGTCCCAGGTGTCGTCCTTCGATCCGTCGTCGATCGCGAGGATCTCGAGGCGATCTTCGGGGTAGTCGCTCGCGATCGCCGACTCGAGGGCGACACGCACGTTCGCGCCCTCGTTGTAGGCCGGCACGATCACCGTGAGCATCGGCAGGCGCGCGTCGTCGTGCGACGCGACCGGCTTGTAGCGGCTCGCCGCCACGCAGGTCGCCACGAAGAACGACGTCAGCGCGACGCCGAAGCTCGTCACGATGGCGACGACGGCCGAGGGGGAGCCGAGCAGCGTCGTCACCACACTCACCGCGAGGGAGGTGCCGAACACGGCCAGCACGGCCAGCGAGAAGGCCACGCGCGACGCGATCACGCCGCGCGACATCGGCGCATCCTCGGCGATCTTGGGGATCGTGCGGAGCTTGGTCCGATCGATGAGGCGCTTGTGCGAGCCGTGCGCCGTGAGCGGCGTGGCGTCACTGCGCGGCGTGGCGTCACTGCGCGGGGTGAGGCGGCTCTCGCGCTCGACCACCGTACGACCCGCGACGGAGACCAGGCGCGGCGCGCCGGCACGCACGCCCTCGTGGGCGGCCTCGTTCTCTTCCTCGACGTCGACGGTGCGAATGCGATCTCGCGCGGGCTGCTGCATCTCGATTCCTTCGAAAGTCGACGCCGCGCGGGGGGCGAGGGCCGACGTCCTACCCCGAGAGCGGGTCCTCGTCGAACGCCGCGGCCGGGAGATCGGCGTGGCGAGCGTCGGACGACCTCTCGGAAGACCTATTCAACGAGCGTGGGTGACCCCAACGCGCCTCTCTCTGCGAGGATGTGCAGGTGGTGGCCACCGAAGTGGCCGGTCGGCGTCGCCAGGACCGCCAGACCCCAGTACCGGCCATCGCGACGGATCGTCACTTCGGCCACCGCGCCCGAGGCCGGGCGTGGCAGCACGCTGAGCTCCCAGTCGTGGGGGGCGAGCGGGCTCTCCCCATGTGGGACGGGGACGCGCAGGAGCCGATCCGAGCCGCGCTCGAGGGTCACGCCGTTCTGGTCCAGGATGAAAGACAAGCGGGTTCCTTCGTCGTCGTCCAGGAGCTCGATGCGCACACTGCCGTCCATCGCGTCGAGCTGCGCGCGCGTGCCAAGCACGAACGGCGCCACGTGCTCGAGCTCCAGATCTCCTGTACGGGTGAGCAAGGGATGGGCGTGCGCGAGGGCCGGCTGATCTACGTCGACCGCCCGACCTTCACCCCCCGCGCGCACCAGATCTTGAGCCCAGAAGATCTCGTCGGTGCGGGCAAAAGACGACAGCCAGCTCTCCTCTGGAACGGGCGTGCCCAGCTGCGAGGTGTAGTGCGCGATCGACGAGCGTAGGGCGCGCCCCGCATCGTCGCTCTCGATCCGGAGCGTCGGAAGATAGGCGTCGAGCGGCGGCGCGAAGGCGGGAAACGGAGTGCCCTGGCTCGCCGGGATCGGCGGACAAGGCTCGGCCCCGCTGCCGTTCGGCCAGCACGGACCCTGGTGCACGACCGATCGCAGGATGCGCGGCGGAGCCGCGGTGGCGCGATCGATCGCCTGACGCAGGAGCACGTACGTGCGCGCGTGATCGGGATGGGTGTCGATCCCGTGCGCGGTGACGACCTCGGTGGGGCGCTCTCGCTCGAGCATGCGCACGAGGTCGTCGACGGGCCCCTCGCCGACGTACGCGCCCGGAGCCCCCGTCTCGCGCGTGTGGACGTCGAGGTGGCCCACGCCCTGATCGGCGTAGGTCCCGCTCCCCGCCCCGCAGCTTCCGTCCGGCGCGGCGCGCGGGAGCGGATCGAGCGGCACGGGCCCGAGCGCGTCGAGCCAGCCGTCGGGATAGCCGAGGAAGTGGACGTGGTCCTCGGAGACACCGAGCGCGGCGAGCGCGGCGATCGACTCTCGCTGGCGCGCATGCCCGTTCCGGGCGCACGAGAGGTCACCGTTCGTCATCACCAGCACGGTGTACGGGCGCCCGCGACGCACGGCCTCGCGCAGCAGCTCGCCCGCCATCAAGACCTCGTCGTCCGGATGCGGCGCCAGCACCCAGAGGCGGTCCTCCGGCGCGTCGAGCGCGATCTCGGCGGAGACGGGCGGGCGATCGCCTCCACGCACGCGTGCCCCGCCGCACGAAGCGAGCAGAAACGCGAGCAAGAGGGCCGAGGCGAGCGCTCGTGCCGAGCACGAGGGACCCGAAAAGTTGATCATCGGAGGACGCAGAAGGTATCGCGGGCTCGGAGGGTGCGCATGAACGCGGCCGGGCTCAAGGGATTGATCGCGCAGGCTCGCTACGTCGCGGCGCGCCGAAGCCAGCGTTTCTCCACCGGCCACTGCGTGCTGACCATGCTCGGGCAGGGCGACGACACGGCCGCGCTCCTCGTGCGCGCGGGGGTCTCCGAGACGGCGCTCGTCTCGGCGCTGAAGGTCGATGGCGACGAGCCGGCGGCGGTCCTCGAGCGGGCGAGCGAGCGCGCGACGAAGCTGGCCGCCGAGAGCGGGACCGCGCTCGGCACGTTGCATCTGCTCGCGGCCATCGCGCGCGAGCCGCAGAGCACCGCGAGCCGCTGCTTCGAGCGGATGGGCATCCCGATGACGCGGCTCGAGACGGACGTGCGCTCGGCCCTCGGTCTGTCCACGCCGACGCGCACGATCACGATGCCGCCGCCGCCGCCCGCGAGCCGGCTCGGGATCCCCATGACGCGCACGAGCCCGGCGAGCGATGGGCCGCCTCGACCGCGGCCCAACCGCCGCATCGCGCCGGCAGTGCGGCCGACGACGCCGGAAGCGCGCCCCGCGACGACGGTCGCCGCACCGATCGTGGCCCCGCCGGTGGCGCCCTCCGAGCCGTTCGCGATCGACGCCAAGAAGTGCCCGCTGCTCGCGCAGATCGGCACCAACCTCACGGCCCAGGCGGCCGCCGGCGCGATCGATCCGGTGATCGCCCGCGAGACCGAGCTCGAGCGCCTGCTCGACGTGATCTCGCGGCGGCGCGCCAACCACCCGCTGCTGGTGGGGCCGAGCGGCGTCGGCAAGACGGCCGTCGTCCACGCCCTCGCGCTCGCGGTGGCGCACGGCGCGCCGGAGACCAAGGCGCTCTCGAGGCGCGTCGTGGTCGAGGTCTCGGCGGGCTCGCTGGTGTCGGGCACCGGCGTGCGCGGCGCGCTCTCGGAGAAGCTGCGCAAGCTCGCCGCCGAGGCCGAGGCCGCCGGCGACGTGATGCTCTTCTTCGACGACGTGCACGCGATCCTCGGCGGGCGAGGGCGACGGCGAGGTCGCGAGCGAGCTCAAGGCGCTGCTCGCGCGCGCGAGGTCCCGTGCATCGCCGCGACCAGCGAGGCCGAGGCCAAGCGCTTCCTCGACCGCGATCCGGCGCTCGCGCGGCGCTTCTCCGTGCTCCAGGTCGCCGAGCCCGCGCCGAAGGACGCGACGGCGATCCTACGCGGCGTGATCCATCGCTACGAGGCCCACCACGGCCTCGCCTACCGCAGCGACGCCATCGCGGCCGCAGTCGAGCTCGCGGTGCGCTTCCTTCCCGAGAAGCAGCTGCCCGACAAGGCGCTCTCCGTGCTCGACCTCGCCGGCGCGCGCATGCGCCGGAGCGGCGGCACCGTGGTCGACGTTCCCGCCGTGGCGCAGGTGATCGCCGAGCAGGCGCACGTGCCGGTCGAGCGCTTGCTGCTCCGCGACGCCGACCGCCTGCTCGCGCTCGAGACCGTGCTCGAGGAGCGCGTCGTCGGCCAGCGGAGCGCCCTCGCTCGCATCTCGGACGCGCTGCGCAAGGGCGCCGCCGGCTTCCGCGGCAAGCGCCCGCTCGCGACGTTCCTCTTCCTCGGTACGACCGGCGTCGGCAAGACCGAGACGGCCAAGGCGATCGCCGAGGCGATGTTCGGGGAGGCCAACGTCGTGCGCTTCGACATGAGCGAGCTCAGCGAGTCGCACGCCGTCGCGCGGCTGCTCGGCGCCCCGCCCGGCTACGTCGGTCACGACGCCGGCGGTCAGCTCACGGAGGCCGTCCGACGCCGCCCGTACTCGCTCGTGCTGCTCGACGAGATCGAGAAGGCGCATCCCGAGGTGCTGCTCTCGCTCTTGCCGCTGCTCGACGAGGGCCGCCTCACCGACGGGCGCGGCCGCACCGTCGACTTCACGAACACCGTGATCGTCCTGACCTCGAACCTCGGCGCCGACGCCGTGCGCGGACCGTCGGCGATCGGCTTCGGGTCGAGCCCGAGCGCTGCCGATCGCGCGCGCTCGCTCGAAGAGAAGGTGCTCGGCGCCGCGCGCCGCGCGATGCCCCCCGAGCTCTGGAACCGCCTCGACGAGCCGCTCGTCTTCGCTCCGCTCGGCCGCGAGGATGCGCTCGAGATCGCGCGCCGCATGCTGCGCGCGATCGGCGCGACCATGGAGCGCGAGCACGGCGTCACGGTCGCCACCGAGCCGAGCGCGCTCGCGGCGCTCGCCGATGCGGGCGGCTTCGATCCGGCCCTCGGCGCCCGCCCGATGCGCCGCGTGGTCTCGCGCCTGGTCGAGTCCCCGCTCGCTGCCCGCGTGCTCGCCGGAGATCTGAGGCGCGGCGATCGTGTCGTCTTGCGCGGCGAGGGCACGCGCGTGGCGCTGGAATTCGAGGACGCCGCGGACCTCGCGGGCGAGGACGAGGTCGCGGCCGAAGAGTGATCGGCTCGCCCGCTCCGGCCCCTTCCGTCCGCGGGCGGAGCCCGCTCCCGTCCGGATCCTCCGGGGCGAGCACTCTTTGCCGAAGAGTGCGCGGCAGGCGCGGCCGAAGAGCCTCGAGCTCTCGGGCCGCGCCGCGCGCCGCGTGCGTCAGCCGGCGACGCTCTTCACGAACTGCTCGAGCGAGACCTTGCCGACGACGCGGCGGCCCTTGCCGTCGTAGCCGATGCGGCCGGCGTCGAACCCCTCGCTCATCTCGCGGTACAGGCCCGCCATGTGCGCGCCCATCCCCATGCCGGTCAGCGTCGGAACGACCGCGTCGAAGGGCACGGACACGGCCTTCACCTCGCGGCCGAGCGCCGCCCCGAACGCGCGCGCGGCGTCGGCGTAGGAGACGTCCTTCGGGCCCACCAGCTCGATGACGTCGTTCTTGGCCGGCGGCTCGAGCAGCGCGCGCGCCGCCGTCTCGCCGATGTCCTTGGTCGCGATCATCGGGAACGGGTAGTCGAGGTGCGTCGAGAACGCGGGCAGCACGCCCTGCGTCTTCATCGGGTGCAAGAGCCCCGCGAGGTTCTCGAGGAAGTACGCGGCGCGGATCGCCGTCAGGACGGTCCCCGGGATGCTCCCGAGGATGTTCTCGGCGTCGTGCACCGTCTTGATGGGGCCGGTGCCGTCCGGCAGCTGCGCGCCGACCGACGACAGCAGCACCACGTGCGGCAGCTTGGTCGCGATCGCCGCCTCGCGGATCGCCTCGCTGCGCTTGCGGTTCTGCGCGCGCAGATCGGTCGCCGCGACGTCGGGCGGCATCAGGACGTAGGCGCCCTTGGCGCCGCGGAACGCCTCCGTGAGCGCCTGCGCGTCGGAGACGTCGCCCTTCACGACCTTCGCGCCCTTGGCGGTGAGCGCCGCGACCTTCTGCGGATCCCGGACGAGGAGGCGAACCTCGTGGCCGGCAGCGAGAAGGGACTGCGCGACGACCGCGCCCGTGTGACCCGAGGCACCGAGGATGGCGAACATGGTGGCGAGCTCCTGGGGAGAGACCCGTTCGCCCCCGCGGCGAACGAGCGCTCCGTCGATGAGGCCCACGATGGGTCTCGGGGCCCCATGAGTCCAATCGATGATAGACATCATCGTCATGAGCACGATCGATGACACGACGCTCGACCTGCCGCTGCTCCGCCTCTTCGATGCGCTCCTCGTCGAAGGGCACGTCACCCGCGCGGCGCAGCGCTTGCGGCTGACCCAGTCGGCGGCGAGCCACGGCCTCGCGCGCCTGCGGCGCCTCTTGGGAGACCCGCTCTTCGTGCGCGGCCCGCGGGGCGTGGTGCCGACCGACCGCGCGCGGGTCCTCGGCCCGGAGGTGCGGCGGCTGCTCGAGGGGGTCGCGGCGATCACGCGCCCGGCGGGGCCCTTCGATCCGGGGACGCTCGTGCGCACCTTCGCGCTCGGCGGCGCCGACTACATGGAGATCCTGCTCCTGCCCCAGCTGCTGCGGCAGATCGCGCGGGAGGCGAAGGAGGTCGATCTGGCCTCGCGGCCGATCCTGGCCGACCCCGAGGCCGGGCTCGAGAGCGGGAATCTCGATCTGGCGATCGGGGTCTTCGCCAAGCCGGCGCCGCGCCTCGTCGCGCGCAAGCTCTTCGACGAGCGCTTCGTGTGCATGCTGCGTCGCGGCCACCCGGCGCTGCGGGCGCCGCTCACGATCGAGCGCTACGCCGCGCTCCCGCACCTCTTGATCTCCCCGCGCGGGACGGGCGGCGGCGTGGTCGACGACGCGCTCGCGGCCCATCGCCTCAAGCGCCGCATCGCCGTGCGAACGTCGACGTTCCTCGCGGCGCCGCTGATCGCCTCGCAGAGCGACTGCGTCGTCACGCTGCCCGAGCGCATCGCCGCCGTCATGTCGCGTGGCCGCAAGGTCGTGCTGGTGCCGCCACCGCTGCGCGTGCCGGGCTTCACCGTCACGATGCTCTTCCACGAGCGCAGCCGCGCCGATCCCGCCCACGCCTGGCTCCGCGCCCACGTCGCGCGCGCGGCCGAGGCCGTCGGCGAGCCCGCGAGCTGATAGGCTCGGAGAGTGCTCTTCCTCGTGTCGGCTGCCCGCGGGGCCGCTCGGGCGCCCGCGCTCGTCGATCGGATCCGAAGCGCGAGCGAGGCCGGCGCGCGAGATCGGCGGGCGCGCCGGACGAATGCCCTCGCGTGGCTCGCGCTCGGGATCGTGCTCGCGCGCGGCGGCAGCGCTCGCGCACAGCCGCCGCCGAGCGAGCTCCCCGCGCCCGAGCGCGTGCCCGCGGTCGCGCTCTCGCTCGAAGGGCCCGAGCACTGTCCGGGCACCGACGTGCTGCACGGCGAGGTCGCGAGCCTCGTCGGGCGACCGATCTCGGACGTGATCTTGCCCGAGTCGCTCGACCCGCACGTCGTCATCCGGGCCGAGGGCGAGCGCTTCGTGCTGGAGATCCGCGACGGCGAGACGCGTCGCACGTTGCGAGACGCGTCGTGCGCCGCCCTCGTGCGAGCCGCAGCCCTCATCGTCGCGCTCCGCATCGACGCCGACACGGCGACGCTCGCCGCCGCGACCGCCGCCGAGCCACCAGCGCCTCCTCCCGCTCCTCCCGCGCCGCCACCCGCGGCCCCGCGGCGCCGTCACCATCCGTACGAGGCAGGCTCACGGCTCGGCGCGCCGCACGTCTCGCGCCCACTGCCGCTGTTCGCCATCGGTGCCGGCGTGCTGGTCGAAGGCGGGATCGTGCCGGCGATCACCGCCTCGTTCGCGCTCGACGGAGTGCTGCGCGTCGATCACTTCGAGGCTCGCCTGCGCGTCGCCTACGTGACCGAGCAGGGCCAGCCGCAGGCGCTGGGCGTCTCGGCCTCGGCCACGATCGCGACGCTGCTCGCGTGCGGTCGCCCGTTCGACGCGCGCTTCGCGCTCGCGCTCTGTGGCGGCGCCGAGGCCGGGACGCTCTTCGCGCGCTCGTACGGCGTGCTGCGCCCGGGGTCCGACGATCCATGGACCGTGGCCGGGGTGCTCGGAGTGTGGCTACCCTTGTACCCGTGGCCCTCGCTCGACATCTCGCTCGGCGCCGAGCTCTGGGCGCGCTTGCTCCGCCCGGAGTTCGAGGTGGCGGGCGTGGGCCTGGTCTGGAGCAGCGACCCCTGGGGCGCCCGGTTCGGGCTGCTGCTCCACTACGGCCTCTGAGCCCACTACGGCCTCTGAGCCCACGACGGCCTCTGAGCCCACGACGGCCTCTGAGCCCACGACGGCCTCGGTCGTACGGCGCGGTCTCCAGGGTGCGGCGCCTCGTTTCACGAGCGAGATCGCACTGATGGGCGTGCGTGTCGATTGGGCGACGGATGGCGGCACGGGCGGCCACTCCTCGATCGTGGGCTCGTCCCCGTACGCGCTCGTTCGTGGCTCCGACGCGTCGTCCGGGGAGATGGCTCCTTCCACTTCTTCGCCCCGCCTGCGGCCAGCGACGCCGCGCTTCGACGACGTGTACGAGCAGACCTTCGACTTCGCTTGGCGTAGTGCGCGTCGCCTCGGTGTCGGCGCGTCGGCGATCGACGACGTGGTCCAGGACGCGTTCGTCGTGGTCCACCGGCGCCTGGGCGAGTTCGAGGGTCGCTCGTCGATCAAGACGTGGGTGTTCGGCATCCTGTTGCGCGTCGTCTCCGATCACCGCCGCACGCTGCGCCGCAAGGGTGGTCTGGCCGAGCTGCCGCACGAGGATCTGCTGCCGAGCACCGACGAAGGGCCGGCCGAGTCGCTCGAGAAGGCGCAGGCCGCGGCGCTCGTGAACGCGCTGCTCGACGAGCTCGACGACGACAAGCGAGCGGTCTTCGTGCTGGCCGAGCTGGAGGAGATCCCGGCTCCCGAGATCGCCGACGTGCTCGGGATCCCGACGAACACCGTCTACTCGCGCCTCAGGGCCGCGCGCGAGGCGTTCGACAAGGCGCTCGCGCGCCACCGGGCGCGCGAGCGGAGCGAGACCGAGCGCGCGCGCGCCAAGGAGCGCCCATGAGCCGCGAGCGAAACGACGGCCGATCTGAGCTCTCGGAGGGGCTCGTCGCTGCTCGCGCAGGCGCGCGGTGGGGACGAGCCGCGCCCCGAGGACCGGGAGCGCGTGCGCCACGCCCTCGCGGTCGCGCGCGCGGGCGGCGCGGCAGGCGCGACGGCGAGCGCTCTGGTTGCGAAGGCGACCGTCTCGGCGAGCGCCGGAAGCGCCAGCGCGACGGGCACGAGCGTCGCGGGCGCGGGTGCCGCGAGCGCAGCGACGGGCACCGGCGCGCTGGCGGGAGCGGCCGGCGCGAGCCTCGCGACGAAGATCGCCATCGCGGTCCTCGCGATCGGCGTGGGCTCGACGGCCTTCGTCGCCAGCCGAGCGCTCGTCGATCGCGCGGCCTCACCGGCCGCGTCGCAGCCCGCCGTGAGCGCGCCGAGCAGAGGAGCAGAGCCACGACCTCGGCAGAGCGTCCCGCTGCCGAGCGCGGGGCCGGGTGACGAGCCGACGACCGTCGTGGAAGCGGTCGAAGTGCCCGACGCGCCCACGATCGCCACCGGCGCCGAAGCTCCGTTGGGCGCGCCTGCCGCGCCCGCACGCCGCCCGCGGTCCGCGCGCACGAGCCGAAGCACCGAGGACGAAGGCTCGACCGTGGAGGCCGAGCAGCGCCTCCTGCGCGACGCGGCGAGCACGCTCTTGTCCGCCGAGAGCCGCCTCGCAGCGATCGATCGCCACGCACAGCGCTTTCCCGACGGCAACTTCGCGACCGATCGCGAGCGGGCGCGGCACGTGGCCGTACGTGACCTCTGCCGCGAGCCGGCGCGTGCACGCGCCTACCTCGCGGCGCACCCGACGGGGGCGAGCGCCGACTTGGTCCGGGCGACGTGCGCGATCGACTCCACGGACTGACCGCGTCGGTCGTGCTCGGTGCGATCACGATCGCGCTCGTGCCCGCGTGCCGCATGCGCGTGGGCCTCGGCGAGGACGAGCCGCACACGTATCCCGACGGCGGGACGCGCGTCCGGTGCGGCCCGGTGGACTGCCCGCACGGCACGGTGTGCTGCAACGCCGGCTGTGGTCGCTGCGCCGTGCCCGGCATGTGCCCGAGCTCGGCGCTCACGTGCGCCGACGGCTCGTCGGAGTGCGGGGCGGACCTCGTCTCGGTCAGCGGCGGCGGCGACTGCCTCAACTGGCTCTGGAACGGCCAGACGTGTGGTGCGGCCGCGGGGTGCGAGTGCGTCGGCGCCTGCGAGCTTCTCCAGCCGAGCTTCGAGACGTGCATGGGCCTGCACCGCGCGTGCTGGGCGCAGCCGTGCTGGAGCAGCGCCGGCTGCCCTTCCGGTACCTTCTGCGCGCACGAGGACTGCGCGGCCGACCTGCCCGGCCGATGCACGCTGGTGCCCGACACGTGCGCCAACGTCGACCACGTCGCGACCTGCGGGTGCGACGGCGTCGCGTACCTCTCGACCTGCGATGCCCATCAGCACGCCGTGAGCGTGCGACCCGGGCCACCGACCTGCGGCGTGTGCAATCCCGCCGACATCACCATCACCACCGGCAGCGCTCCGAGCTGTCAGGCCTCGCTCGGCTGGAGCTGGGACGGCGTCTGTATCCCGCACACGGGCTGTGGCTGCAGTGGCGAGTGCGATCGGCTCGAGCGCACCGAAGCGGCGTGCCTCACGCGCTACCGCGACGCGTGCGGCACGCTCTTCTCGTGCGGAGCGATGTCGTGTCGCCGCAACGTCGACTACTGCGAGCTCGGCACCACCCCCACGTGCCGAGCGCTCCCGAGCGCATGCATCGATGACCCGAGCTGCAGCTGCCTCGTCGCGAGCGGCGTCACCACCCTCACCGGCTGCAGCGACGACGGCGCGGGCGCGCTGCGCGGATCGCCCCCGTGATTACCGCGTGGGCGGTGGGGCGCTCACCAGCGCTTGAGCAGCTCGATCAGCGTGTCGTCGTCGACGAAGAGCTCGTCGACGTCGTCCGAGTCCACGATCGCGTTCGACAGCTTGCTCGCGCGCTGCACGATCGGCCCCGGCCACTCGATCGCGCGCGCCACCGCCTCGATGAGATCCTTGCCGGGCTTGTCGGCGTGCAGGGCGAGCGCCTTCTTCTCGACCATCAGATCGAGCAGGCGCTGGGCCGACGCGCGGCCGGCCGCGGTCGCCGGGACGTCTTCGAGCTCGTCCTCCTCGCCCTCGTCGTCCTCGTCGTCGAGCGCAGCATCGGGGCCCTCGTCCTTCGGGTCGAGGTCTTCCTCCAGCTCGTCGCTCTTCTTGGACTTCGGCACGCCGCCCTCCGCCCTGGTCGGAGGCCCGAGCTACTACGGACCAGGGGATTCGGCCAGGAAAAAAGCGCTCTGGGTCGCCCGGGACGTTCATTCCTTGCCGACCGAGCCGAAACGAGACGAGAATGGCGTGCCCGGAGGGGAAATGGCTTCCGCGAATGATCAGATCGTCTGCCACGTCTGCGGCTTCAAGAACGCGCCGACGGCCGAGCGCTGCGTGTCGTGCGGCGCGAAGATCGACGCCGTGCACGCCGACTACACGGCGGAAGAGGCTGCGGCCCGCGAGAACCAACAGGAAGGCTTCTCCGTCGTCTGGGTGCTCGCCGCGTTCGGCATCTACTTGGTGCTGCAGGCGGTCGTCCTCGGCCTGATGCCGATGGTGATCCCGAGCTTCGATCCGTTCGGCGGCTCGTCGGGCGCGGTCGCCGCGCTCGCGATCTCCTGCGTGGTGTGGTTCTTCGGCGGGATCGTCGTCGGCTTCATCTCGCCGGGCAAGACGTTCCTCGAGCCGGCCGTGGGGGCCTGCCTCGCCTCCATCCCGACGGTGCTCTACACGATGTGGCAGGCGCCCGCGGGCCTCGACGTCGACTACCTGCAGACCGGCGTGCTGGCGCTGATGGGCATCATGATCTCGCTCTTCGGTGCGTTCCTCGGCGAGCGGGTGCAGGCGCGTACGCGCGGGCACGCGCCGGCGAAGCGGCGCTGAGACGAGAGATCCCGCCCGCGCAGGGGCTTGCCGCGGATGATCGGCTCGCCCGCCCCGGCCCCTTCCGTCCGCGGCCTCCGCCCGCTTCCGTCCGGGGCCTCCGGGGCGAGCACTCCTTGCCGCGGAATGATTCCGCTCCTTCGCGTGTAGTCGGGCGGGGAACCGCAGCGGCGCACGCTCGCCTGCATCGCAACCGCGTCGGAACGAGCTAGGCTCGTGCCGCCGAGAGGGGCTCTCATGATCTACCTCTATCTGATCGCGCTCGTGGTCGGGGGCGGCCTGCTGACCGTCTCGATCGTGCTCGGCGGGCACGGCGGCGCCGATCACGACGTCCACGCCGACGCGCTCGCGCCCGCGGGCCACGAAGGACCGGCCGGCGGCGCCGAGTCGTATCTCTACTGGCTGGTGTCGGTCCGCTTCTGGACGTTCTTCGTCGCGTTCTTCGGTCTGACCGGCCTCGCGTTCGAGGGCTTCGGGCTCACGAGCGGCTGGACGACCCTGGTCGTCGCCGCCGCGACGGGCGCCGTCGCCGGAGGCGGCGCGATGATGGTGATCCACAAGCTCACCAAGGACGACGTGACGAGCGCCGTGACGAGCCGCGACTACATCGGGCGCACGGGGCGTGTGCTCGTCGGGTTCGCCGCCGGCGGCGTCGGCAAGGTGCGCGTGGAAGTGAAGGGCTCGAGCGTGGACCTGCTCGCGATGCCCGAAGACGACCGCGCCTACGCACCCGAGGACGAGATCATCGTCGTCGAGATGCAGGGGCTGCACGCGAAGGTCTCGCACGTGCGCCCGTCCACGCCGCCCAGCTCCTGATCGACCGATCGCGACGAGAACGAAGAAGGGAACGAACCTCCATGCAGGGATACGGATATCCGCCCTACCAGCCGCCGCCGCCCGATCCGGTGCCCTTCGATCCGACCATCCTCTGGTTGATCGTCGCCGCGCTGATCCTGGCGGGCCTGTTCGCGCTCGCGTTCATCTACTTCATGCGGAACTTCCTCTACATCGCGCGCCCCAACGAGGCGCTCGTGTTCAGCGGAAAGAAGAGCCGCACGGAAGAAGGCGGCGAGCTCGGCTACTCGATCGTGAAGTCGGGGCACCGCGGCATCCGCCTGCCGTTCCTGCACACGATCAACCGCCTCGACATGACGACGCAGTCGATCGACATCCTCGTCCAGAACGCCTACTCGCGCGGCAACATCGCGCTCGAGATCCACGCGATCGCGAACGTGAAGATCCACTCGGACGAGCGCTGGCTCCGCAACGCGGTCGAGCGCTTCCTCAACCGGTCGCGCAACGAGATCGAGATCGTCGCCAAGCAGACGCTCGAAGGCGCGGTGCGCGAGGTCGTCGCGCAGCTGACGCCGGAGGAGGTCAACCAAGACCGGCTCAAGTTCGCCGAGAAGCTCATCCACGCTGCCGAGGACGACATGCAGAAGCTCGGCCTGCAGCTCGACGTGCTGAAGATCCAGCACGTCTCGGACGCGACCGGCTACCTCAACTCGATCGGCCGCCCGGTGATCGCCGCCGCGCTCCGCGACGCCGAGAACGCCGAGAACCAGGCCGGCCAGGAGACGCAGCAGGCGCAGGCCGACGCGAGCCGGCGCGCCGAGGTCACCCGCGCGAACGCGCAGACCGCGATCCAGAAGAAGCAGAACGAGCTGCGCCAGATCAAGGCCCAGCTCGAGGGCGACGCGCAGGCCGTCGAGCGCGAGGCCGAGGCCGCCGCGAAGACCGCGCGCGCCCAGGCCGAGCGGGAGCTGCAGGGCTACCGCGCCGTGCTCGAGCAGAAGCGCCTGATGGCGGAGGTCGTCATCCCCTCGCAGATCCAGCAGCAGGCGCAGGCGATCCTCGCCAAGGGCCAGGCCGCGCCCACGATCGAGAACGGCGCGGCGCAAGTCGAGGTGCTGCGCGCCCTCAGCGAGGCCTGGGCCTCGATGGGCGCCGATGCGCGCGAGATCTACGTGATCCAGCACCTCGAGCAGATCGTCGGCGCCGTCGTGACCAACGTCGAAGGGATCGACGTCGGGGAAGTGAACGTGCTCGACCAGGGCGACGGACAGGCGCTCGCGAGCTACGCGGCGACGTACCCGAAGATCGTCGCCAGCGTGATGAAGTCGTTGAAGGAGTCGACCGGCGTCGACGTGCCCTCGATCCTCGCCGGCAACGCCGCGAAGGGAGGTGCGTGATGGGCTCGTTCCTCTTCGCGTGCCTCGTGCTGCTCGTGATCCTCGGCATCGCCGGGCTCGCGGTGCTCGGCGTCATCCGCAACATCCTCTACGTCTGCGAGCCGAGCGAAGTGCTCGTCTTCTCCGGCCGCCCGCGCCAGCGAGCCGACGGCAAGACCGTCGGCTATCGATTCGTGAAGGGTGGCCGCGCGACGCGCTGGCCGCTGCTCGAGACCGTCGATCGGATGGAGCTCACGAACATGATCATCGAGCTCCAGGTGAAGGGCGCCTACTCGCGCAACGGCATCCCCCTCACCGTGCACGGTGTCGCCAACATCAAGATCCCCGGCGAGGAGCCGCTCATCGATCAAGCGCTCGAGCGCCTGCTCGGCAAGACGCGCCAGGACATCATGGAGATCGCGAGAGAGACGCTGGAGGGAAACCTCCGCGGCGTGCTCGCGGGCCTCACGCCCGAGCAAGTGAACCAGGACAAGGAGGCGTTCGCCTCGCGTTTGACCGAAGAGGCCGAGCACGACCTCTCTCACCTCGGGCTCGTGCTCGACACGCTGAAGATCCAGAACGTGACCGACGAGTCGGGCTACCTCGACGCGATCGGGCGCGTGGCGAGCGCGGCCGTCCGCCGGAGCGCCGTCATCGCCGAGGCGAGCGCCAAGGCGGACGCGGCCGAGCAGAAGTGGCGCAACACGATGAACGCCGAGGTGCAGAAGCTCGACGCGATGATCCAGGTCGCCAACGCCGAGAACGCCCGGCGCATCGCCGAGGCGCGCGCGCGCCGCGAGGCCGTCATCGCCGAGCAACAGGCGGAGGTCCAAGCGCTCATCGCGCAGACGCAGGCCGAAGTGCAGATGCAGGATGCGCGCATCGAGCAGGTGAAGCTCCAGCTCCAGGCCGACGTGATCCAGCCTGCCGAGGCCGCGCGACAGCAAGCCGAGCAGAACGCGAAGGCCGCAGCCTCGCAGATCGTCGAGCAGGGCCGCGCGACCGCGAACGTGCTGAAGAACCTCGCCGCGACCTACCGCGGGAGCGGGACGAGCGCGCGCGACGTGCTGCTCATGCAGAAGCTCGTTCCGATGCTCGATCGCATCACGCAGTCGATGGGCAACGTGAAGGTCGACCGGCTCACCGTGATCGGCGGCGGAATCGGCGGTGGCGGCGGCAACCTCGCCGGTCAGATCGTGTCGGCCAGCGAGCAGATCAAGGCCGCGACGGGCATCGACGTACCGCAGATGGTGAAGGACCGCTTCGGCGCGCCGCCGAGCGCGCCGTCCGGGCCGCCGGTGCAGCCTGCACCGCGGCCGGCGGGCGCCGCACCGCAGCCCCGTCCGCTCTCGCAGCCGCCGCCGGGACGACTGCCGCCCGGCGTGCGCTGACCGCGGAGCCACACCGCTCGTCGCCGGCGCGTGGAGCCCGCGCCGGCGTCGGCGAGTGGGGCTGCTCTGCCCTGTTCGGGCCCGTGTGAGGCCCGGCTCTGCAGTCATGCTGGGTCCTGTACGCGCTGGCTGTATGGGCGCGACGAGTCCTCGCCATTTCAGCGCCGTTTCACTTGGGACCGGCCTGGGAGTCGAGTAGCTTTTCTCGATTGCCGTGACCACGCCGGTACCCTCCGCTCCGGTCGGTCCTCTGCTCCGCGCTCTGCTCGAGGCGCTGGAGAGCGTCGTCTCGCGCGACCAGACGAAGTTCCTGCTCCGCAACGCGCTGCTCCTCGGCAAGCTCGAGCGCGTTCCCGAGCAGCCGGAGGCCTTCGCGCGCTTCGTGTACGGCCCGCTGACGCAGTCCTTGCGGACCGCCGGCGACGGCGTGGCCGAGCTCGTGGTCGAGCAGCTCGGGCACGTGGTGCGGCTCGTCTCGGCGCACCGGGAGCGCCAGGCGACGGGCACCGGCGACGACGCCGACGAGCTCTCGGGGGAGCGCGAGACGCTTCCGCCACCCGACCCCAAGTCGAGCGGCCCGCGCCGCACGGATCTCGCGACCGCGCTGCGCGAGAACGACGACGTCCCGCTGATCGCGCCGGTCCTCTTTCCGGGCCGGGGCGCGAACGACAGCGGCACGCTGCCCAAGCGCGCCATCGCGCGCGTCACGAGCCCGGCCCTGCCCGCACGGAGCTCGCAGCCGAGCCAGGCACGCTCGTCGCGACCGAGCTACGAAGAAGTCCGCGCCTCGAGCTCGGGCGCGCGCGCGATCGCGACCGACGTCGTCGTCGTCTCCCTCGACCCCAAGCTCGTGATCGACGTCGAGACGCGGATGGCGGGCAAGAGCCGCGTGCGCTCGGCGGTGACGATCGAGGAGCTCCGCCACGCCCTCGCGCGCGCGGCGAGCCAGCGCGTCGCGATCGTGCTCGACACCGGCGTTCCCTCGATCGACGTCGCGACCTTCGCGCGCCTCGCCGGCGAGCTCCCCGCGCTCGCGCACGTGATCCTGTGGGGGACCGACGAGCGGCAGCGCCTGCGCCTGGCGAGCCTGTTTCCGCAAGCACGCACCTGGGTCGCGAGCGGCGCCGCCGAGTCCCCCGCCGATCTGCTCCTCGCCGCCGACGGCCGCTGACCCGGTCGGGGTCGCCGATCGAGCGCCCTTTACTCGTTGACTGCTCGAGAGGCCCGGGCGCTGTGTTTTTGTCGCGGAGGATCTCGCCTGTTTTCTCGGCGACTTCACAGGTCCGTTTACAAGATTCGACGTCGCTACATCTTGACGCAGCGCATTTCGTAAAGAATCTTCGGGGTCATGACGCAGCGCGATGAAGGCGTGCGCGAGGCGGGAGCGGGGGTGGGCCGATGAGCGTGCGAATCCTCGGTGAGCTCGACGACGCGCGTCG
This sequence comes from Sandaracinaceae bacterium, assembly GCA_044223665.1. Taxonomy (GTDB): domain Bacteria; phylum Myxococcota_A; class Polyangia; order Polyangiales; family Sandaracinaceae; genus JBBSAT01. Next base: position 40,619 of record JBGALT010000005.1, read on the forward strand.
CGAGATCCTCACGCCCGACGCCATCGCCTTCGTCGCCGGGCTCGTGCGCGCCTTTCGTCCGCGCATCGAGGAGCGCCTCGCGGCCCGCGTGCAGCGCCACGCGCGCTACGCGAAGGGAGAGCTGCCGACCTTCCTCGCCGAGACGAAGGATGTCCGCGAGGGGAGCTGGAAGTGCGCGCCGCTTCCGCCCGCGATCCTCGATCGCCGCGTGGAGATCACGGGGCCCGTCGACCGCAAGATGATCATCAACGCGCTCAACTCGGGCGCGAGCGTGTTCATGGCGGACTTCGAGGACGCCAACTCGCCGAGCTGGGCCAACTGCATCGACGGGCAGATCCACCTGCGCGACGCGGTGCGCCGCACGATCTCGTTCTCCTCGCCCGAGGGCAAGACCTACACGCTCGGGCACAAGCTCGCGGTGCTCTTCGTGCGCCCGCGCGGCTTCCATCTGATCGAGAAGCACGTCGAGGTCGACGGAAAGCCCGTCCCCGGCATGCTCGTCGACTTCGGTCTCTACTTCTTCCACAACGCCAAGGCGCTGCTCGCGCTCGGCCACGGCCCGTACTTCTACCTGCCGAAGATGGAGAGCCACCTCGAGGCGCGCGTGTGGAACGACGTCTTCGTCCACGCGCAGGATGCGCTGGGCCTTCCGCGCGGGACGATCAAGGCGACGTGCCTCGTCGAGACGCTCCCCGGCGCGTTCGAGATGGACGAGATCCTCCACGAGCTACGCGATCACTCGGCGGGCCTGAACTGCGGGCGCTGGGACTACATCTTCTCGTACATCAAGACGTGTGCGGCCGACCCGACGCGCATCCTCCCGGATCGCGGCGAGGTCACGATGACGCAACCGTTCCTGCGCGCGTACACGCGCCTCGTCATCAAGACCTGCCACCGCCGCGGCGTCTCCGCGATGGGCGGCATGGCCGCGCAGATCCCCGTCAAGGGAGACGAGGCGCGCAACGCCGCCGCGTTCGAGAAGGTCCGCCAGGACAAGCTCCGCGAGGCGAACGACGGCCACGACGGCACCTGGGTCGCGCACCCGGGCCTCGTGCCCGTCGCCAAGAAGGTGTTCGACGAGGCGATGCCCGGCCCGAACCAGTTCGACTCGGGCAAGCAGATGGATCTCGTGGTGACGGCCGCCGAGCTGCTCGAAGCGCCGAAGGGCCCGAAGACCGAGACCGCGCTCCGCCACAACGTGCGCGTCGGCGTGCAGTACCTCGAGGCTTGGCTGCGCGGCGCGGGCGCCGTGCCGCTCTACGACCTGATGGAGGACGCCGCGACGGCCGAGATCTCGCGCACGCAGATCTGGCAGTGGTGCCACTTCGGCGTCGCCTTGGACAGCGGCAAGCAGGTCACGCGTGACCTCGTCGCCAAGACGATCGACGAAGAGCTCCCCTCCACCGGCAATGGAGCCTTCTCGGGCGGCCGCTTCGACGAGGCCAAGAAGATCTTCTTCCAGGTCGCCACCTCGGATCCCTACGTCGAGTTCCTCACGCTCCCTGCCTACGAAGCGCTGACCGCGCGCTGATCGTTCGTTCGCGAAGGCTCTCGCATCGATCGCGCTAGGGCGATCGAGCGGCATCGTTTTGTCTCGTTCCGAACCCTTTCACGAAGGAAACGCCCCATGAGCAGCATGCCCCCGTACGAGAAGGACACGGACTCGTTCGCGCACGAGCGCTGGAAGGGCGTCACCCGCCCGTACACCGAGGACCACGTGCGCAAGCTGCGTGGGCACCTGCGCATCGAGCACACGATCGCCGACTACGCCTCGCGCCGCCTCTGGAAGTCGATGAAGGAGAAGCCCTTCGTCCGCTCGCTCGGCGCGCTCACCGGCGGCCAGGCCGTGCAGATGGTCCGCGCGGGCCTCGAGGCGATCTATTGCTCGGGCTGGCAGGTCGCCGCCGACGCCAACACCGGCGCGCAGACCTACCCCGACCAGTCGCTCTACCCCGCCGACTCGGTGCCGAAGCTCGTCACGCGCATCAACAACGCGCTGCGCCGCGCCGATCAGATCGACTCGGTCGACAGCGTGCAGCGCCGCGACTACTTCGTGCCGATCGTCGCCGACGCCGAGGCCGGCTTCGGCGGCCCGCTCAACGCCTACGAGCTCATGAAGGGCATGATCGAGGCGGGCGCGGCCGGCGTGCACTTCGAGGACCAGCTCGCGTCCGAGAAGAAGTGCGGTCACCTCGGCGGCAAGGTGCTCGTCCCGACCTCGCAGTTCGAGCGCACGCTGATCGCGGCGCGCCTCGCGGCCGACGTCTGCGGTGTTCCCACCGTCCTCATCGCACGCACGGATGCCGAGAGCGCCAAGCTCCTCACCTCCGACGTCGACGAGCGCGACAAGCCGTTCACGACCGGCCAGCGCACGGCCGAGGGCTACTACTACGTCAAGCAGGGCCTCGAGAGCTGCATCGCGCGCGGCAACGCCTACGCGAAGTACGCCGACCTGCTCTGGATGGAGACGAGCACGCCGGACCTCGCCGTCGCGAAGAAGTTCGCCGAGTCGGTGCTCAAGAACCACCCCGACAAGATGCTCGCCTACAACTGCAGCCCGTCCTTCAACTGGAAGAAGAACCTCGACGAGTCGACGATCGCCAAGTTCCAGAAGGAGCTCGGCGCGATGGGCTACAAGTTCCAGTTCGTCACGCTCGCCGGCTTCCACATGCTGAACTACGCCAGCTTCATGCTCTCGAGCGAGTACAACGAGCGCGGCATGTCGGCGTACTCGGAGCTGCAGCAGAACGAGTTCGCGGCGGAGAAGGTCGGCTACACGGCGACCAAGCACCAGCACGAGGTCGGCACCGGCTACTTCGACGTGATCAGCGAGCTCGTCTCGCAGGGCCAGAGCTCGACGACTGCCCTCAAGGGCTCGACCGAGGAAGCCCAGTTCCACTGATCCCGGTGTGATCGCGGAAGGAAGGGGCGGGCCCGAGAGGGCTCGCCCTTTTCGCTTTTCGGATTCGTTTCCGCTGGATCCGTCCGCTCTCGGCACCGATGCACCGATTCGCGAGCGATTTTCGTTGACGGGCTAGAACATTTTCCTTCGACCCGCGTCAGGGAAGGCGCCATACCTCGCCGCCGTAGACGGGAGCTCGGCGCCCGCATCCGGGCCGAATGGCCTCGCTACGCGCACGCAACGCACACGGACAAGCACATGGATAGACTCATCTCGACTCGCACTTCGCTCGTATCCCTCGGTCTCGGCCTCGTCGTCTCGCTCAGCGGCTGCCCGAGCCCCACGGTCCCGGCGACCCGTGACACCGGCATGACCGGCAACGACGCTGGCATGGGCGGCAACGACTCCGGCATGAGCGGCCACGACTCCGGCACGACCGGCAACGACACCGGCACGACCGGCAACGACACCGGCACGACCGGCGACGACGCGGGCACCACCGGCGACGACGCGGGCACCACCGGCAACGACGCCGGCACCACCGGCAACGACGCCGCCACGACGACGCCCGACAGCGGCAGCATGACGGCGACCTGGGACGTCTGCGCCGAGGCCGTGGTCTTCGGCCAGGACGGCGAGGGATGCTCGTTCACGGGGTCGTGCACGGAGTGCGTGCTGACGCCGGCTCCCCGCATCGCGCTCTGCATGGCGGGTCGGCTGCGCGTGCAGCCGGCGGGCGCGGGCGCCTGCGGCGGCGGCCACGACGCGGGCACGTCGGCCTTCCCGGACACGGGCGTCGCGCCGCGTGACGCGGGCATGGGCAGCGACAGCGGCGCGTGCAGCCCCGTCAGCTTCGATCCCCCGACGGCGGCGGCTTGCTCGCAGTCGGTGGTGAACTGCATCCAGGGCGGCGGCAACGTCGGCACCTGCGTGTCGGCGGAGCCGGCGTGCTTGAGCTGCGCCCAGCAGGACATCCAGGCCTGCGCGACGACGACGGGCGGCTGCGACGACGAGGCCGGCCTCGCGCTCTGCTGCTTCCAGGCGAACTGCCCGGATCAGAGCTGCACGACGACGACCTGCGCGACGCCGTGGAACAACTACGTCTCGTGCGTGCAGAACTCGCCGTGCGCGCTCGGCGACGTCTGCTTCCCGGCCGCGCCGACGTGCCCGGCCCGCATCTGGACGGCGCCGACCGCCGTGAGCTGCACGGCCGCGACGCTCACCTGCGTCAACGCCGCGACGACCGGCGCGATGGTGACCGCCTGCCTCGACGCGGACACGACCGCGCCTGCGGGCACCTGCAGCACCTGCTTCAACGACGGCCTCATCTCGTGCGTGACCGACGACAACCGGTGCACGCAGAATTTGGGCGACGTGGTGTGCTGCCTCGACAACGCCTGCCCCGCCGGCTCCCCCGCGACCTGCCAGGACACGGCGCTCGGTACGGGCGGTGCGTGTGCGACCCTCTGGAACGGGTTCTTCAGCTGCGTGAACACGGAGCTCGGCGACCCCGCGCTGAATTGCGACTCGCACCTCGCGGTCTGCTTCCCCTGAAGTAGGCGAGCGTCCTCACGGCAGAAGCGGCGCGCTCGGTCTCCGGGCGCGCCGTTTCGCTTTCCGTCCCGGCTCAGCGATCGGCGAGCGAGCGCCGCACGGTCTCGAACGCGCCGGGCGGGACCTCCCAGGGCCGGTAGGTGATGGCAGCCGGGTCGACGCCGGCGATCGATGTGGCGAGCGTCGCCGCCGCGACGAAGGTGCCGAGCTCGCTCGGGTGCGAGCCATCGCTCGAGTACAGGTCCTGCTCGGGGAGGATCGTGGCGATGCGGCGCAAGGTCGGTCCGACCGGCGCGATGGAGGCGCCCGTGCGCGCCGCGATGTCGGCGTACGTGCGGTCGATGCGGGCCTGCATGTCCTCGGGGCCCGCCGCTTCGCCCAGGCGATAGACGCGGTGGCCACTGCGGCGCGCCCACGTCTCGTAGAGCACCGCGCGCGCGCCGGACCGCTCGATGAGATCCGAGAAGCGCGTGGCCGCCTCCGTCATGCGCGCGCGGTCGCGGTCGCGAAGCGGCGCGAGGCTGTGGCCCTGGAGCACGACGTGCGTGTAGTGACCGCGGCCCAGGCGCCGGCGCGCGATCCCGGCGCGCCAGTGACGCCAGAGATCCCACCCCGAGTGCGTGACCTCCTGCGTGTGCACGACGGTGCCCGGCTCGGCCGACTCGATGACGCGCCGCACGAGGTGACGAAGCTGGTGGAAGTGGGTGTAGCTGTTGCCGATGAAGAGGATGCGCAGGACGCGCGGTGCGCTCGGGCTCGCGTCCCCCGAGACCTCGGGGGCGATGGCTCCGACCGACCGCTGGGCACGCGTCGGCGTCGCCCCGAGGGCGAGCAGAGCGATGGCGAGCCCCACGGCGAGCCTCGAGCGCACGCCTCATCGTAAGGGGGAGCGACGCCGCCGGGAAAGATGTGTGTCAGAGAGGGGCAGCTGGGGCGTCCGTGCCGCTCATCTCGACGGCGACCGCGGCAGCCCGCTCCGCTTCCAGGGCCTCGGTGCGGCGTAGATAGGCATCCTCCCGCGCGACCTCGACGGCCTTGTCTGCGGCGGCGGGCGGTGGCTCGCCGGGCAGCTCGAGCCGGAGCTCCTCGACGAGCATGCGGATGCCCGCCGCCACCGGCAGCGCGAGCAGCGCGCCGACGATGCCGAGGAGCGTCCCGCCCGCGAGCAGCGCGACGAGCACGACCGACGAGGGAAGGCGCAGCGTGGTCCCGTAGACGCGCGGGACGATCACGCGGCTCTCGATCTCCGAGTAGATGCACATCGCGGCGACCACGGTCGCGATCGCGCCCGGGCCGGCGCTCGCCGCGCCGATCGCCGCCGGCAAGATCGCGAAGAGAACCCCCACGTAGGGCAGCACGTCGGAGAGCCCGGCGAGCACGGCCATGGGGAGCGGGCTCTCGACGCCGACGAGCGTCAGGAGCACGAACGTGAAGGCCATCAAGAGCGCCGACGTGATGAGCTGCCCGCGCACGAAGCCGCCGACGATGAGCTCGAGCTCCCCCGCGATCTTGGCCGCGCGGAGGTGATGGCGCCGCGGTACGAGCGCGAACACCATGCCCCGCAGTCGATCCCGATCGAGCAGGAAGTAGAGCGCCAGGACGACCGCGCTGATCACGTACGCGAGCACCTCGAGGGCGCGCGTCGAGAGGTCGAGGGCGGCATCGGCCGACGCGCCGAGGAGCGAGGCGTAGCGAACGGTCCGCACCCAGCGCGCGAGCGGCGCGGTGAGCGGCCAGCCGCCCAGCGTGCGGGCCAGGCGCGCGCGCATCTCGGGCTCGCTCTCCGCGAGCGCCTGCAGCTGGTCGACGAGCGCCGGCATCGTGAGCAGGAGCACGAGCGCGACGATGCCGGCGAGCACGGCGAACACCACGCCGATCGAGAGCCCGCGCCCGAGCCCGGCCCTCTCGAGGCGCGCCACGATCGGGCTCAGCGTCCCGGCGAGGATCGCGGCGGCCACGAGGACCAGGAGCACCGGGAAGAGATGGGCCAGGAGCCACGCCAGCCCGAGACCGGCGGCGGCGAAGAGCATCGTGCGTGGCGAGATGGCCACGACGTGCTCGACCTTGGAGGTCTGCATGCCGGAGGCCCCAGCAACGCCGGTACCAACGAAGGCGCTACGCGGCCGCGGCGCGGCGCTCGAGGACGCGGTCGAAGATGGCGTGCACGGCGTCGAGCGGATCGGTCGTGTTCAGCTCGCGGCGCAGCGCGGCGCTGCCCGGCAGGCCCTTGAGGTAGCCCGGGTAGTAGCGGCGCATGGCGCGGACGGCGCGCAGCGCGCCGCGCTCCTCGACGGCCGCCGCGAGGTGCTCGCGACAGAGCGCGATGCGCTCGTCCACCGTCGGCTCCGGCAGCACCTCGCCACGCTCGATCTTCGCGCGCGCCTCGCGGAACACCCACGGGTGCTCGATCGCGTAGCGGCCGATCATGACGCCGTGGCAGCCGGTCTCTTCGAGCGCGCGCCGCGCATCGTCGCCGCTGCGGACGTCGCCGTTGACGATGACCGGCACCTTCACGATCTCGCGCACGCGCGCCGCCCAGCTCCAGTCGGCGCTGCCCGTGTGGCCCATCTGCGCCGTGCGGCAGTGGAGCGTGATCGCGCGGACGCCGGCGTCCTCGAGGCGGCGCGCGAGATCCAGGATGGGCATCTTCCCTTCGCCGCGGGCGAGCTCGTCGCCCCAGCCGATGCGCGTCTTGACGGTGACGGGGAGCGAGACGCGCTCGACCACCATCTTCGCCATCGCGACCATCGCGTCGGGCTCGCGCAGCCACCCGGCGCCGGCGCCGCGGCGCGCGATCTTCGGCACCCAGCAGCCGCAGTTCACGTCGATGAAGGCCGGTCCCGAGCGCTCGGCGACCTCGGCCGCCTCGGCGAGCCGGTCGGCATCGGAGCCGTAGATCTGGATGGCGGTCGGCTGATCGCTCGGGGCGAGGTGGATCTTGTGCGCCGCCATCTTGCAGCCGCGGAGCAAGCCCTCGACGTTGACGAACTCGGTGACGCAGAGCTCGGCCCCGCGGTCGCGACAGATCTTGCGGAAGACGGCGTCCGTCACGTCCTCCATGGGCGCGAGGATCACCGGCCGGCGGCGGAGCGCCGCATCGAGGTCGAAGCTTCCGAGCGCGCGCGTGGCCGGATCGAACGTCATGACGGATTCGCGAGAGCGGACGGTGTACGCCGAAAGGAAAGCGCGGGCCACCCGGGGGCCAGAACGGAAAAAGGCCCACCGCCGCTCGGCGATGGGCCCCTTCCGTACCGGCGTTCGCCGGCGTGTGCGCCCGGAGGCGCGCTCGATCAGTTGCTCAGGTTCGCGGTGATGGCCGCGAAGCCCATGCCCGCCGAGATCGAGTCACAGACCATCGGGTCGGCGGCCGTCGGATCGAGATCCGGCGGAACGACGCCCGCGATCGTCTCGCGGGTGATGTTCGGCAGGCCGAGGTTGGTGGCGAGGGTGACGATGTCGTCGACGAGGACCTTCGCGCCGAACTCGCCGCCGGTGATGCCGTTGGCCGTGATGCGACCACCGAAGTGGACCTCGCGGAGCACCAGGTCGATCGCCATGCCGCTCGCCTCGAAGTGCAGCGGGAGCTGCGACGTGACGGCCGTGAGGCGGCCGCCCGAGATCGAGCCCGTCACCGAGTCGAGCTGCTGCAGGACCGCGAACGTCTGGCCCGCCGCGATGCCCGAGCAGACGCTCGTCGACGGCGACCAGTTGCAGGCGTTGGCCTGATCACCGATGCACGAGTCCGCGTCCGTGTGGGCGGGGCAGGCCGTGCTCGCGGTCGGCGGGGTGGTGGTGGCGCAGGTGCCGCCCGTGCCCGACGAAGCCGCCGTCCACTCGCAGGCGTTCGCCGTGTCGGCCGTGCAGTCGCCCTCGACGGTGTGCGCGTGGCAGCCCGGGCCTTCCGGCTGGACCTGACCGAGCACCGCGCGGACCTGCACCGAGTCGTCGGTGTTGAAGCTGTTGATGTCCGAGACCTGGAGGATCAGGAGGATCTTGCCCGCCTGGATCTGATCGCGGATCGCGCCGTCGGCGCCGTCGTCGCCGAGCTGGCTGCCGAGCAGGCCGAGCGCGCCGACGAGCTGGTTGTCGACCGCGGTGTCACCCGTGACGGGCGAGATGTAGTCGGCCGCGTCCTGGCAGGTGCCGGCAGGGCCGTCCATCATGCCGTCGAGGTCGAAGCCGTAGGCCTGCGTCTGCGTGCCGTCGATGTCGCCATCGGTGTTGATGGCGCCGATCACGTACGTGACCGTCTGCGCCGCGCCGCCGTCCTCGGCCATGCCCGTGTCGTTGCCGCCGCCCGTGCCCGCATCCGTTGCCGGAGCCGGCGTGCTGCAGCCCGCGGCAATGCTCGTTCCCGCCATCGCCGAACAGAGAGCCAACGTCTTCCAATTCATCCCGGTGCCTCCTATCTACAAGTGCAACGCCCGGGGCATCGACTCCCCGAATTCGGGCGCCGTGAATAACACGGACACGCGATGGCGTTCAAGAAGGGGTTCAGGGTAACCGAGCCGCAGGGGCCGCGCGCAAGATCCTTTCGCGATCGCTCACGTGACATCGCTGTCCCGGACATCGGTGTCGCGGGCATCCGTGTCGTGGCGGGAAGATCCCACTGATTTCGAAGACCTCTCGCGTCTCGACCGGGCCGCCGACGGGGCCGCGAGAAGGGTGCGCGCGGACGGGCGCCGGCCCCGAGAATGCGCTACGCCCCGGGCTTGCCCATGATGAAACAATCTCTGTTCCTGGTCTTCGTCGCGGCGGCTCTCGCCGGCTGCGGCGGCAACGGCAACCCGATGACGACCGACGCCGGCACGTCGGACGCTGGCAACGACGCCGGCGGTGGTGGCAGCGACGCCAGCCCCGACTCCGGCGGCACCACGGGCGTCTGCGATGCGCCGACCGCGGTGACGCTCGCCGCCGGCGCGCAGATGGTCACGGGCAACACGACGGGCCACACGACGGGCCTGGTGAGCCTCGGCGCGTGCGGTGGCCCGACGGACCAGCCGCAGCCGGCCGAGGTCGTCTACGCGCTCACGCTGCCGGGCACGGCGAGCGACGACGTCGTCGTCTCGTACACGCTGCTCAACGACGGCACCGACGCGATGTTCGACACGACCACGCAGATCCGCACCGCGTGCGCCACGACGCCGACCGATCCCGCGACGAGCTGCTTCGACGACACGCCGGCCGAGGACGACTACCGCAGCACCGGCCAGTTCTCGGGCGCGGGCGGCTCGGTCGTGTTCCTCGTCGTCTCCGGCTACCGGCAGCCGGACACCGGCTTCGTGAACAGCGGCGCGTTCGAGGTCGACTTCACGACGTACGTGAACCCGACGGCGCCGACGTTCACGAGCGGCACGGCGATGCTCGTCGACGGAAACGACCTCGACGTCAGCATCATGGGCATGGACGCGCAGGGCGCGGCGCTCGGCATCCAGTACGCGTTCCTCGACGGCGCCGGCACGCCGATCGGGCTCGACCTCGACGGTGATCCGGCCACGGCGGCCGTCTCCGATCTGCAGGGTGACTTCCGCCCGGCGATCACCGGCATGACGACGTTCACCGGCGTCTACCGCGTGACCGGGCTCAGCGACTTCCCCGAGGTCGCCGCCAACGCGCAGTCGCTTCGCGTCGCGATCTACAGCCAGACCGGGCTCGTGAGCGCGCCCGAGGCGATGGTCGCGATCACGCGCGCGTCGACCGTGCACGTCGGCGAGACCTGCGACGCGACGCACCTCTGCGGCACGGGCGTGGACTGCACCACCGGCGTGTGCACGGTCCCGGCGGGCGTGATGGCGCTCTGCGACGGCGCGACGGCGATCACGCTCGACGCGCAGCAGATGGCGACGCAGCACGTCGCGTTCACGACCGACGAGGGTCTGCTCGAGGGCGACTGCGCCGGCGCGGGCGGCGGCGGCGGCGACGAGTGGGTCTACACGCTCACGGTTCCCGCCGGCAACTGGGACCTGCTCGCCTCGACGACGCCGAACGGCACGATGGACCCCGACACGGTGGTCTACGTGCGCGACGCGAGCTGCGGCGATCCCACCCAGGAGATCGCGTGCAACGACGACGTCATGATGGGCGTGCTCGCGTCGTCCATCGAGCTGCGCGACATCGCGGTCGGCGAGCACTTCCTCGTGGTCGACGTGTGGGACACGCTCACGGCCGCGGCGGAGACCGACCTCACGGTGCGGCTGCGCCCCGTGCTGGCGACGGGCGCGACGTGCGACCCGGCCGGCATGCAGAACCGCTGCGCGGGCGCGGCGTGCCCGGCGACGGGGACGGCCGTCTGCCCCTGAGCGAGCGCCACGCGCGAGCGTGATGCGACAGCGGCCGCCGGGCGAGGCTCGGCGGCCGTCGTCGTTCCGTCGAGGAGCGCTCTCGAGCGACTCGAATGGATCGGTGCTCTACGTGAGCTCGTCGAGCGCGCGCAGCTCCTGCTCGACGTCGACCCGCCGGAGCTCGAGCCGCGCATCGCCCCCGGCCTCGAGCCGCTCGTGCGCCACCGCGCGTCGATCGAGGGCGCGGACGCAGCCCACGAGCACGCCCAGGCGCTCGCGCATCGCGCTCTCGAGCGAGCCTGCGCCGGCGAGCGTCCGCGCGCGGGCCCGGCCCAGCTCCCCGAGACGCTCGAACGCGGCGTCGAGCGCGCGGCGCTCCGCGCGCGTGGGGCGATGGAGCGAGGTCTCGAGCCGACGGCGCACCGCGATCGCGCGCAAGAGCACGAGGCGCACGGCACCGCGCCGCGCGGCGGCGATGGCCCGCAGGCGCCCGGTGAGCGGATCGTCGGCCGGGACCAGCAGCGGGAGCGAGACGAGGAAGGCCACGAGCAGGAGCGCACCGACGAGGCGCTCCGGGCCGCCGTGCGAGGTGGCGGCGAGCAGCACGCTCCCGAGGCCGCCCGACACGATGGCGAGCGAGCCCGAGAGCGCGAGCCCGAGGCGCGTCAGCGAGCGCAGGAGGCGGGGGCCGAGCGTCAGCGCCGTCCAGGCGGCGCCCGCCGCGAGCGCGCTCGAGGGGCGCAAGAGCGCGTAGCCCACGGCGGCCCCGGCGCCGGCGAGCACGGCGTGGAGCGAGGGGCGCGTGGTGACGAGCGAGGTCACGACCGCGAGGGCCACGAGGCCCAGGGCGGCCGGGATGGGCGCCGCGGCGCGCAGCGCCTCGGCCACGAGCAACGAGGCGCAGAGCAGCGCGGCCGAAGCGACGAGCGGCATCTAGCCCTCCTCGTTCGCGCGCGAGGGGTCGGAGCCGCGCATCAGAAGGCCTCGGCGAAGTCGATGCGCTCGGCGCGGTGTGCGAGGCCCCCGGCGCGCCCGGCAGCGCTGGCGGCGTCGTCGGTGGCGTACATCGCGCGCTCGGACGCGCGCGAGGCCATGCGGTGCGCGAGCATCGGGGCGGCGGAGGGCGCCGCGCGCTGCGCGCCCTCGAGCGCCGCGAGGTTGTCGTCGGTCAGGCGCAACGCCTCGTCGCGCCGTCCCTCGCGCCACGCGGTGAGCGCCTGGTCTTGCCGGGCGTCGAGCACCGTCGCGTAGGCGTCGGCCCAGATCTCCTGGTCGCGATGGGCGGCGAGCTCCTCTTCGGTGTCGACGCGGACGAGCGCCGCGACGCCACCCGCCGCGTGCGGGGCACCGTCACTGGTGTGGTAGGCGAGCCGCACCGCGGTCGACGCGAGGGTGCCCGTGGCGCCGGCCGACGCGGTGAGGTGGAGGACCGCCTTGCGTCGCTCGCCGGCGAAGAGGCTTCCGATGGGCAGCCGCACGCTCCGGCCGGTGGCCGTCGCCGCCACCCCGTGCGCGGCGACGAACGAGAGATCCGCGGGCAGCTCGAGCTCGACCACCACGTCGTCGGCCACCGTCGCCGTCGCCTGCTCGAGCTCGCGCGCGAGAAAGGGCGCGAGCATCTCCTCGCGCTCGAGGAAGGCGTAGTTGCCGCGCCCGGACTCGGCGACACCGGTCATGAAGCGCTCGTCGTAGTCGATGCCGATGCCGAGCGCGCTCGTGGTCGTCCGCTCGTCGGCACGCGCGGCGATGCGCGCCTCGACGGACGCGAGCGGCTCGCCCGAGCCGTCGAGGCCGTCGGAGAGCAGGACGATGCGCCGCACGTGGGAGGGCGGCGCGGCGCCGAGCGTGCCGATGCCGAGGTCGAGACCGAGCGGGATGTTGGTGCCGCCGCCGGCGCCGATCGCGCGCACGCGCGAGGGCAGCACGGCGCGCAGCGTCGCGACGGGCGCGAGCGCCTGGACCACCTGGGCCTCGTGGTCGTAGGTCACGAACGAGAGCAAGTCCTCGTCGTGCATGCGCTCGAGGAGCGAGACGACGGCCTCCTCCGCCTGCGCGAGCTTCTCTCCCGACATCGAGCCGGAGCGATCCAGCACCACGGCGAGCGCCACCGGCCGGCGCGGCGTCGCGGTGTCCGAGGCGAGGCCCGTCAGGCGCAGCTCGGCGAAGACGTCGCTCGATCCCGCGGTCAGGAGCGCGCTCTCGCCGAACGCGAGAACGCCGTCGATCGCCGGGCCGTCGAGCTCGACCTGACCGTGGGCCTCGGCCCCGGGCGACGTCGGGACCGAGGGCGCGCTCACCGCGACGGCGAGCGGCGCCGCGGCGGGCGCGGGCGGCGCCGCCGCGGTCGCCTCCGGGGAGCGGAGCACGACGATGGCTCCGACCGCGGCGAGCACCGCCATCAGACCCACGGAGAGAGAGCTGCCCGACCGACGCCCGAGCCGAAGACGCATGCGACCTCCTCGCCCGAGACGGGCAGAGGCCGGAACTGCGAGCCACGGGCCAACGGGAGCCGCGTGAAAATCGCGCGATTCTCGCGCGATCGGTCACCGAAGCTACGATCGATGGAATCTAGATACTCTCGATCGTATCGTCAGCCGGCCCAGAGGGTCCGTGCCGGAGCGACGAGCAGGCCCTCGTCGTCGAGGCGTGCTCCCCCTTCGCGGTCGGCCGCGAGGAAGAGGGCGCCATCGAGATCGACGAAGTCGGCGAGTGGGGTGAGCGCGAACGCCGGAGCGATCGCGAGCGAGCTCGACACCATGCAGCCGGCGACCACGTCGAGGCCCGCCGCGCGCGCCTCGGCGGCGTGTGCGAGCGCGGCGGTGAGGCCGCCGCTCTTGTCGAGCTTCACGTTCACGGCGTCGTAGCGATCGGCGAGCGCCTCGAGCGAGGCCGCGCCGTGGAACGCCTCGTCCGCGCAGATCGGCACCGGGCGCGGCAGCGTGCGCAGCACCGCGCCGGCCGACGCCGGGAACGGCTGCTCGAGGAGCACGACCGGCAGGCGCTCGAAGAGTGGAACGAGCGATCGATAGCTCGCCTCGTCGAGGCCCTCGTTGGCGTCCAGCCAGAGCTCGGCGTCCGCGCGCGCGGCGTGCACCGCCTCGAGGCGCCGCGCGTCGTCGCCATCGCCCGCGAGCTTGAGCTTGAGCAGATCGCCCGGAGAACGCTCGGCCGCCTGGGCCATCGCATCGGGCGCGGCGAGCGAGAGCGTCAGTGCCGAGCGCACGCGCTCGTGCCGCGGCGCGGGTGGCCGCCCGCGGCGCGCCTCGAGATCGTGCAGCGCGAGATCGATCGCGTTCCGGAGCGCGCCGGCCGGCAGGAGCGCGCGGAGGGCCGTGCGATCGTCGATCGTGCCGATCGCGTCCGCGTGCGCACGCGCGAGGTCGAGCACGGAGGCGGGGCTCTCGCCGTAGCGCGCGTACGGCACGGCCTCGCCACGCCCCGTCTCTGCGCCGCGGCGGATCGAGGCGACGAGGACCTCGGCGTGGGTCTTCGCACCGCGCGCGATCCGGAACTCGCCGGCGATCGCGAAGCGCTCGACGGTGAGCGAGAGCTCGCCGACCGCGAGATCGCTCATCGGGCGGCGGCCCGCGCCCCGACGCGCGCGGCGAGGAGGCCACCTCCGATGCAGCCGAGAGGCGCCGAGAGCGCGTAGCCCACCGCGAACCACCCCGGCATGGACGAGAGCTCGCCCATCGCGGTCATGGCGTAGAAGCCATTCAGCGCCCCGAGCGCCGCCGCGTGCGCGACCGGCGCGCGGCCGGCGAGCCGGCCCGTCACCAGGCCTGCCAGCACGCCGTTCACCGCCTCGGCCGCGAGCCAGAGCACGAGCCCACTCGTCGTCGGGACCGCGTGCTCCCCCGTGGGGTAGAGCGCCGGTGCGATCGCGGGCAGCGTGAGCGCCGCGAGCAGGCCGAGCACGAAGAGCAGCACGAAGCCGGCGAACACCGAGAGGGCGCTGCGCCCCGGCGAGATCGCGCCCTCGGCGTTCAGGGCGGACGAGGAGCCGGCGGGCGCGGGCGGCACGCGCGGGATATGCCGCGCCGTGGCCGGGAGCGCCACTCTCCACCGCAGCGGCACGGGGTGTGATCACAGCCAGCGGCACGGGACGGGGCGCGGGCGGAGTGGAATAGTGTCCGGATGGACGAAGCGGTCCTTCTCTTGGTGAACGGCCTGCGCACGCCGGCGCTCGACGGCGCAGTGTCGTTCCTCTCCGACTGGGGCTTGTTCGGCTACCTGCTGGTGCTCGCCGGCATCGGCGCGGCACGCCGGACCAAGAAGGACCTCGCCGCGATGCGCGATGGGTGGCTCACCTTCTTCGTCACTCTCTTCGTGGCCGACGGCATCCTCAAGCCGATCGTGCGCCGCGCGCGGCCGAGCGCCCTCGCCTCGCTCTCGCACTCGCTGCACGTGCTCGGCACGGTGCCGCCGGCGACGAGCTTCTCGTTTCCTTCCGGCACGAGCGCCGCGTGCGTGGCGGGGGCGAGCTGGATCTGGCTGCGCTACGGGCCGCGGGCCGGCAGCGTCGCGCTGGTCTGCGCGATTCTGCTCGCGCTCACGCGTCTGTACGTCGGCGTCCACTGGCCGAGCGACGTGATCGGCGGAGGCCTGCTCGGCGCCGCCGTGGCCTTCGGCATCGATCGCCTCTCGCGCCGCATCGACGCGATGCCCGGCGAGCTGCGATCGGACGGCCGCGACGCGTGAGGCGAGAGCCGGGAGCTCAGCCCGGCATCGCCTTGAAGGCGCCGGTCTGGTCGGCCCGCAGGTGGCCGCTGGCGCCGAGCTGGAAGCTCGCCTCTTCGCGGCGCATCTCCTCGAGCAGCTCGCTCACTTCCGGCCGCCCTTTGAGGTGGTTCATGAGCAGCGCCGATCCGTCGGTGAAGGTCTTCTCGTAGCCGAGCGCTTCCTTCACGCGCGAAGCGATGCGCTCGCGGCCCGCGGCGAGATCGTTCTCGAGCGCGTCGCCGTAGCGCTGCAGCTGCGCGCGGAGCTCGTCGATCTGGCGGCGCAGGTCCTGGGCGCTGCGCTCCTTCTGGCCCGCGCGACGATCGTGATCGGCCAGCACGTCGGTGAGCACCTCGGCCTTGCTGCGGCTGGCCGTGGCCTGCTCGAACGACACGCGCCAGCGCGCGCCGTCGCCTGCGCGCTCGTGGGTCAGCGTCTCGCGGCTCGCGGTCTCGTAGGCCGAGCGCTCCTGCTCGATGCGCGTCTTGACGCGCGCGGCGCGCTCCCGCTCGGGCGCGGCCTCCCGGAGCGTGCGCGACTCTGCCTCGGCGAGCTCCTCGACCTTACGACCGATCTCGGCGCGCAGCGCACGACCTCGGCGCTCGATGGCGTCGAGCTTGCGCTGGTGGCTCGCGAGCTCGCCCTCGAGGCGCGAGGCGCGGGCCGACACCTCCCAGAGCTGATCACCCGCCTGCTGCAGCTCGTCCGGCACGCGCCCGTTCGGATAGGCGCGCGCGATCATGCGCGAGAAGTACGCGGCGCGGCGCGACCACTCGACCACGCCCGGCGTCTGCGCGGGCGGCGGGGGCGGCGCGGCCGGCGGCGGCGCGTCGTTGGGCTGCAGCTCGTAGGTCGAGGGCAGCGTGCGCTGGAAGGCCTTCAGCTCCTCCTGGAGGTGGTGGCCGTCGCGGAAGCGGTTCTTCGGGTCCTTCTCGAGCAGCTTGAGGATGATCTTCTCGGCCTGCTCGGGCAGGTCCTTCACCAGCGCGCGCGGATGCGGCGCCGGCGCGCTCTTCTGCATCTCGAGCAGCGTGTCGCGATCGCTCGAGCGGAACGGGAGCTGCCCCGTGCACATCTCGTAGAAGAGGATGCCGAGCGCGTAGAGGTCGCTGACGGGCATCGCGTCGTCGCCGCGCGCCTGCTCGGGCGCCATGTACTCGGGCGTGCCAAACACCGCGCCCTTGGGCGCCAGGCGCGGATCGCGTGCGAGGGCGGCGAGTCCGAAGTCGAGGATCTTCACGAAGTCGCGTCGACCGCCCTTCACGATCAACATGATGTTGTCGCTCTTGAGGTCGCGGTGGACGACGCCGAGATCGTGCGCGCGGGCCAGAGCGGCGCACATCTGCTCGAGGATGTCGGTCGCGCGCGCGACGGGCATCGGGCCCTTGCCGATCTCGCTCGAGAGCGAGGCACCCACGAGGTACTCCATGACGAGATAGAGCTCGCCATCCTCGGTCTCGCCGACGTCGTGGATCTCGACGATGTGCGCGTGATCGACGCGGTTGGCGGCGCGGGCCTCGCGCAGCATCCAGGCCCGCAGGTGGGTCTCGCCGCGCAGATCGGGGCGGATCAACTTCAATGCCACGACGCGATCGATGAGGACGTGCCGGGCGCGGTACACGACGCCCATGCCGCCTTCGCCGAGCAGCGCCTCGAGCCGGTAGCGCCCTGCGACGACCTTGCCGAGGTACGCGTCCTTCGCCGACTTCGCCGCTGTCTTCGTCGTCATCGTCGCCATGTTCCCGGGACCACCTCCGGACAGCTCTCGCCTCACCGGCCGTAGTCGAGCCGATGATAACGAGATCGGTTCGCGCGTTGGAACGCCAAAAGCGATTCCACCAACGCGAGAACCGCCAGCATGGACATCGGACGAACGGTCCTCGGGCCGGAGCCCGCGCGATCGGGGCTCGTCCGTTCAGGATCGGCGTCGTCCCGGGTCCCGGGGTCTGCGACCCTCGCGCCCCGCGCCCGAGCGCCACGAGGGGTTGCGCGCGCTCACGCCGCGGCGTGCGCGCCGAGGTGCTTCACCGTGCAGACGCGGTTGCGGCCGCCGTGCTTGGCGGCGTAGAGCGCCTTGTCGGTGATCTCGAAGAGGCCCTTCTCGTCGGCGGCGTCGTGCGGGAACGTGGCGACGCCGAGCGAGGCGGTGACCTTGAGCTTGCCGAGCTCGGTGTGGAACACGGTCTTGCCGAGCTCCTCGCGCACGCGCTCGGCGAGCAGGAGCGCGCCGTCGGTGTCGGTCTCCTCGCAGAGGATGCAGAACTCCTCGCCGCCGAAGCGCGCCACGCGATCGGTCTCGCGCTTCATGCGCATCAGGATCGCGCCGAGCTCCTTGATCACCACGTCCCCGGTGGCATGTCCGTAGGTGTCGTTGACGCTCTTGAAGTGATCGATGTCGGTCACGATCAAGGAGAGCTTCTTCTTGAAGCGCGCGGCCGACCGGATCTTCGACTCGAGATCGGTGAGGAACGCGCGCTTGTTCAGGCACCCCGTGAGGCCGTCGGTCGTGGCCATCTCCTCGAGGCGCTTCACCGCGCGGGCGTTGCTGAGCGAGATCGCCAGCTGGTTGCCGAGCACCTCGAGCGTGGGGCGCACCGCGTCGCCGTAGGCGTGCGGGCGCTTGGCGGCCACGACGAGGGTGCCGAGCACCTCCTCGCGCACGATCAGCGGTAGGACCAGCGCCGAGCGCATGCCGTCGAGCGGCGTCTTGGCGGTGAAGAGCATCTGCTGGCGCGCGTCGAGCTCGCCGCGGTACGGCAGGTAGTGCTTGTTCTTCACCACCATCGCGACGAGCGAGGTGTTGTCCTTGAACGAGAGCCCGCGGATCGGCTCGGCGCCCTCCCCCACCGCGACCAGCACGCGGTGGCTCGCCTTGGCCTCGTCGTAGGCGGTGATGGCCGCGAAGTCGTAGCGCGCCAGGCCCGACGCCGCCGAGAGGCCGGCCTCGATGACGTGGTCCTCGGTGAGCGCGGCGCCGAGCTCGCGCGAGGCCCGGAAGAGCATCGTCTGCTCGCGCTTGGTGCGCTCGAGCTGCACGAAGACGCGCTCGTTGCGGATCGCGCGCAGGCACTCGCCGACGGCGTGCTCGAGGACCTCTTGCTCCTTCGGCGTGAAGGGCCGGTCCTCGAGGCGGTCGACGCAGAGCGCGCCGCGGAGCTGTCCGTTCTCGAGCACCGGCACCCCGAGGAACGAGCCGACCGTCGACGGGCCGCGGTAGTAGCAGAGGCCCTTGTAGCCAGCCTTGAGGTGCTCGAGGTTCATCGTCAGGCCGCGCGTGGCGACCGCACCGACGGCGCCGGCGCCGGCCTCGAAGGGCCCCTCGGCGACGTCGTCCGAGTCGGTGACGAGCTCGACCAGGCGCAGCCGTCCGTCGGGCGCCGAGAACAAGAGGACCACGGTGTGCAGCTCGAGCGTGCGCTTGAGCAGCTCGAGCACGTGGAAGAGGGAGCTGCGCACCTCGTCGATGCTCGCCCGATGCGCCTTCTCGTCCTGCTCGCCTTCCCGGGCCTCGGTGCCGCCCAGCGTGCCGGGGCCCTTGGCGGCCACGTCCACGCCCACGCTCGGCGCGCCGACCAGCCGGAACAGCTTCACGTCGTCGGCCAGCCGCTGCTTCTCGGCCGCGCGCTCCTTGTTGCTGCGCTCGCGCACGCGCGCGATCTCGGCCCGTGTGAAGAGCAGGTTCAGGATGCCGAAGAAGAGGATGAACACGCCGTGGAGCGCGGCGCGGTGCGCGTCGATCCCCACCGGAATCGCGAGCCAGAGCACGAGCTCGTAGGCGATCGCGCCGAGCACGAGGATCGAGCCCGCCGGACGCTCGGCGAACGAGGCGAAGAAGGCGACGAGCACGTACACGAGCGGATAGAGCGAGCCCTCGAGGCCGCCGTACGCCTGGATCGCGGCGTGCGTGCCGGCGAGGAGCACCAACCCGATCTCGAGATCGCGCGAGAGCGCTTCCCGCTTGCCCGCGTCGTCCTCGGCCGGCTTCTGGCTGGCGCGCGTGTGGCCACGGCTCGCGAGCAATGCCGCCCAGGCGAGCGCCACGCCGAGGTGCTCGACGCCGAGCCCTTCGGGGCGGAACACACCGAGCACCGGCAAGAGCAAGAAGACCGCCGCCAGCACGAAGCCCACGACGCGGCGAACCGTCTTGCGGATCGTGAGCGCGGCACGGACGAGGCGGGACGACATGGTGCAGCCATCTCGCACTAGCGGGCGCGGACCGATCTGGTCAACAAAGCGGGGAACGTGGCCGGGGCCCCCCACCAGGCTATGGTGGCGCCCGGTGCGGCGGATCTCGCTCTCGCTCGGCCTGACGACGGCCCTCTTCGCGCTCCTGCCGGCGCCGCTGAGCGCACAGCCACATCAGGAGACCGCGCCCCGCTTCGGAGCGCTGCGCACGCGGACCGAGACCACGCTCGAGGTGCGACGGGAGCGCGTCACGCTCTCGTGCGACCTCGCCGGCGAGGCTTCGCTCGACTGCGACGTGACGGTCTCGATCACGATCGCCAACCCCGGCGCCGAGCCGTTCACCGCGCCGGTGAGCATCACGACCGAGCGCATCGGGCCCTTCACGATGACGGGCGAGGACGGGAGCGAGGGCGAGGCGCCCACGGTGCGCCCGTTCGAGGCGGTCATCGCGGGCGCCGGCGAGCGCACGATCGTGCTCCACGGGCACCTCGACCTCGCGCCGCCTCACGCGAGCGGCGGCATCGGCGGCTCCATCGACGGGCTCACCGCGCGCCATCCGCTGCTCGCCACGGCCATCCATCACGAGATCCGGCGCGTCCTCTACACCCGCCCGGTGCGCCGCGACTTCGCCTCGCTCGGATCGATCGAGCTGCGCGCGCGGCTGCCTGCTGGCTGGACGCTCCACACCGCCGATCCGCGCTTCGTGGCGACCGACGAGGGCGGCGAGCAGGTGCTCGTGCGCGAGCTCGACGATCCGCGCTCGCCGGCGGACCTGGAGATCACCCTGGAAGAGGGCACCGGCCCCGATCCCATCCGCCACGGCGGGCCCTACCTGGCGATCGGCGCCGAGATCGATCCGGCCAACGGCCCGTGGAGCTTCCGCGGCCGCGTGGGCTACGAGGCCGGCATCCTCGACTACCTCGTGCTCGGGCTCTCCGTCGAGACGAACTTCCGCGATGCCGCGAACCTCGCCGTGCTGATCGAGGCGACGACGTGGTCGATGGTGGTGCCGCCGGCGCTCTCGGCCGGCCTGGGCGCCGTCTTCCAGCTGCTCGAGTCCGGCCCCACGAGCGCCTCGCACCGCAACGGCGGCATTCGCCTGGCGGCCGGCGCCGCGATCTACAGCGTCGGGTTCGACGCAACCTTCGACGTGTTCCCGAGCGACGGCCACTGGGAGATCACGCTCGCGGGTCGCGCCGGGCTCTGACGCGCGAGCAAGAGCGCCGAGCGGTCCGGAGAAGCGGAGTCACCCGGGGCGGTTTTGCTACGCCCTCCGCGATCCGGCATCCTCGCTCGGATGCGTACGACGCCGTGGTCCTTCGGTCTCGCGGCCCTCCTGGTCGGCGCGTGCGTCACGAGTGGAGGCGAGCCTGCCGACACAGGCCCGGACGACGCCCAGACCACCATGGACGCTCGCCCACCACGGGATGGTGAAGTCCAGAGGGACTCGGCACTGGCCGACGCGGTGATGAGCGATGCACGAGCGCCGGACGTGGGCGCAGTGCCCGACGTGGGCGCAGTGCCCGACGTGGGCGCAGTGCCCGACGCAGACGCGGCGGATGCTGCGATCGCGGACGTCGGAGCGCCGGATGTCGGGACCCCGGACGCCGGAATGCCGGACACCGGTATCCCGGACACCGAAGCACCCGATGCACCGATCTGGTCGGGAACTGCTCCGCCGTCGCCCGCACCCGATCGGGTCCCGACGGTCGCCGGCACCGCCGAGGCGGCCGCGCTCGTGGCGATCTACACGGTGAGCGATTGCACCGGGCTGCCGGTCGCGACCACGGTCGCCACCGACGGCACATTCGCCGTCTCCGTGAGCGTCGCTGCGAACGGCACGACCACGCTGTTCGCAACCGCGACGGACCCGACCGGGAACACGTCGCCCTGCAGCGCCGGCCTTCCGTACACGCACGACGACATCGCTCCGAGCGCTCCGACGCTGTCCGTCGCTCCCACGAGCCCTTCGCTCTCGACGTTTCCCGTGCTGAGCGGAACGAGCGATGTCGGTGTGACGGTCGAGCTCTTCTCGACGGTGGACTGTAGCGGCGCCGCGATCACGACCACGAGCGACGGTGCCTTTTCGTTTGCGATGACGGTGGCTCCCGGCACGACCAGCGTCTTCTCGGCGCGCGCACGCGATGCGGTGGGGAATCCGTCGGCGTGCTCCATCGCCGTGCCTTACGTCAACCGACTGGTGGCCGCCGGGGAGGTCCTGGTGAGCCTCGACGCATCGCACGCGTCGGCGGGGGAAGCGATCTGGCGCAATGCGGGGACGATCGGCGACTTCGTGCGCGTCGGTGCTCCGACGACCGACGTCGTCGCCGGGCTACGAGCCGTGACGTTCAACGCCTCCACGGCGATCGACGCGTACCAGAGCCCCGAGGCGGCCCCCGCCGGCCTCGTCGGACCGGACGCCACGCGCAGCGTGGAGGCGTGGATCTACAATCCATCCATCGAGACCGAGGAGACCATCGTCGCTTGGGGTCACCGTGCCGCGGGACCGAACGCCAACTTCGCGTTCGGACATGGAACGAGCGTCTCGACTGGCGCCGCGAGCTTGCAGGGATCCGCGAGCCGTCGTTGGAGCCCGGTACCCATCGCGGGGACCTGGCACTACCTGGTCTATACGTTCGATGGCAGCACCGCTTCGTTCTACGTGGACGGCGTAGCGCAGGGGTCGCAGATCGTCGGGATGGGGATCGTGAGCACCGACGCGACGAGCCGGGTCACGGTCGCCGCGCAGCTTGCCGACGCCGCCGGAACGCTCGGCCCTGCGGAGCGCGGCTCGCTCAGTCTCGCACGGTTGCGCGTCCACGACGGCGTGCTCGGCGCGACCGCGGTCGCCGGCAACTACGCGGCCGAACGTGCAGAGCTCTTTCCCGACAACGACTGCGTTCCGAATCCCTGCATCCACGGCGCCTGCACCGACGGCGATGCCGCGTTCAGCTGTGCGTGCGACACCGGCTGGGTCGGCGCCACGTGCGAAGGCGATTGCTCGGTCTGCCTGCTCGGCCAGACGTGCGCGTCACAGGGAGGCTCGAGCGTCGGGTGCAGCGGTCCGCACCTGGTGCAGACCTTCACGTGCGCCGGAGGAAATACCTGCGCAGCCCCGGGCGGCGTCTTCCTCGCGCTCGGATCGATCACGCGAAGAGAATGCATGCGCGGGCTGCTCTCCCGAAGCCCGCCGTACACCGTCGCGATCAGCTACGACACCGTGGGGAGCGGCGACCTCGACTCCGTGGGCTATTGCGTCCTCTATCCGTCCTGCAGCGCCGGTTGCGAGCCCTCCGGCACCGCGTGGCGCTACCAGTGGACGGTCGTCCCCTGATGACGGTCCAAAGGCGCCGGCGCTTCGATGACGCCTCCGAGCGCGATGCGCTCATTCGCGGAGACAACGGGCACAGCGCGGGCGTGCGCGTGCACCGCACATCGGTTGCGCGCGGCGACGTCTTCGGCACGCACGCAGGGGTGATCGAGGTGGGGAACGTCGATCAGGGCTCCGCCGCGTCCGCCTGGACGGCCCCTCGTCGGGCGGCTCCTTTCGAGACCGCCGCGACGCGCCGGGGCATCGCCCAGCGGGCGAGCATCATCGGGAGCAGCACGAGCTGCGCGACGAGCGCGAGGGCGATGGCGACGCCGCTGAGCTCGCCGAACAGGCGCACCGGCTCGAAGCGCGAGAAGAGCAGCGCCCCGTAGCCGAGCAGGAGCGTGAGCGACGAGAGCACGACGCCGCGCCCGCTCGTCTGCATCGTGCGCAGCATGACCTCGTGCGCGTCGCCGCCGCGCTCCTGCTCCTCGCGGAAGCGCGCGATCACGTGCGTCGCCCCGTCCACCAGGAGGCCGGCCGTGACCGTGAACACGATGACGGTCGCGGCGTGCAGCGGGATGCCGCGCAGGACCATGTAGGCGAGCGTCATCACCAGCGGTAGCAGGTTCGGCGGAAGGGAGAGCAGCCCCAGGCGCGCGCTGCGGAACAGCAGCGTCATCACCACGAAGATGAGGACGATGGCGCCGGTGAAGCTGCCGAGCGAGCGCACGATCCGATCGAGCCCGCGGGAAGCGTCGTACGCCTCGCCGGCGAACGCGACGCGCAGGCCCTGGGATGACGCCTCGGCGCGGATCCGGTCGAGCATCGCGAGGATGCGCGCGGCGCCGCGGTCCTCGAGGCAGACCTCGATGCGCGCCGCGCTCCCGTCGGCCGAGACGAGGTGATCGAGCGCGCGGGCGTCGGGCGCGAGCAGCGTGAGCAGGCCGCGCACCTCGGCGTCCGAGTGGAAGGGCTCGGCGCGGCTCGTCTCGTCGGCGCTCACGAGCGCGCGCGCGGAGAGGGCCACGTCGGCGACGGTCGACGCGCGGAGAACGCCTTCCTCGTCGCCGATGCGCGCGCCCATCGCGCGGAGCGCTTCGAGCCCCGCCGCGCTGCGGAACGAGCGGGTCGACCCGATCTCGGGGCGCACCTCGATCGTCAGGCGCCGCACGCCGTCGAGCTCACGCTCGAGCAAGTGCGTGACGCGCGCCACGTCGGAGCCGATCGCGAATTGGTCGAGGAGCGCGCTGTCCACGACCAGATCTCGCGCCAGCGCCGCGGAGCCGGCGAAGAGCGCGGCGCTCGCGAAGAGCACGAGGCCCGGCCGCGCGGACGCGCCCCGCGCCAGCGCGTCGATGGCGCGATCGAGCAGATCCGGAGCGCGGCCCGACGCGCCCGCCTCGCGCGGGCGGTGGGTCGGGAGCAGCGCCGGAACGAAGAGCACGGTGACGACGTAGGCCACCATGCTCGCCAGGCCTGCCACGACGCCGAAGCGCCGGAGCGCCTCGGTGTCCGAGAGCGCGAGGGCACCGAAGCCGATCGCCGTGGTGAAGGTCGTGACGAAGCAAGCGAGCCACGTGTGCCGCAGCGTCGCGATCGCCGCGAGCTCGCGATCTCCTCCGGCGAGCGGCAGCTCGTCCTCGTAGCGGAGGACCATGTGCACGGCCTCCGCGAGCCCGATCGTCACGAGCAGCGGCGGGATCATGTTGGTCAGCAGGTCGAGCGGAACGCTGGTGAGCGACATGGCGCCGACCGTGAGGAGGACCGTGATGCCCACGGTGCCGAGGGGCAGGAGCACGCCGGCGATGCTGCGCATCCCGATCACCAGCACGACGAGGCTTCCGAGCAGCGCGAGCAAGACGAGCACGGCCTGGTCGGCGTGCAGCGCGTCGAGCATCTCCACCCGCAGCGCGGGAAGACCGGAGAGCGACACGCGCGCGCCATCGGGCGCCGGCTCCGCGGCGAGGATCTCGGCGGCGCGTCGGACGAGCGCGTTGCTCTCCTCGTCCCCGAGGCCCTCGCGCGGCATCGCTGCGAGCACCGCCACGCGCCCGTCGTCGCTCACGATGCGGCGCCGCAGCGTCGGCTCGTGCGCGAGCCGCTCTTCGAGGCGCTCCGCGTCGGCCGCCGTGGGCTCGGCGTCGAGCGGGACCAGGGGGGCGATCACGATGCGCTCGAGACCGCGCTCGGCCAGCGACATGAGCCCGAGTGGAAAGCGCACGGGATCGGCGCCCACGATCGATGCGATCGCCTCCTGCTCCTCGCTCGTGCCGAGATCGGGTGCGCTCTCGTCGCCGAGCGTGTCGAGCGTCGCGTCGTCGCCGGTGTCGATCGCTTCCGTGAAGGGAAGCGGCGTCGTGGTCGGGCCTTCGACGCGGTCGACGCGCGGGTCGGTCGCCAGCGCGCGCGCGACGCGATGGAGCAAGACGAGGTGCGCGGTGTCGGTGACGCGCGCTCCGGGGGCTGCCTCGAGCACCACGACGAGCGGCGCCTGTTCCGGCCCGAGCTCTTCCGCGATGCGCTCGGCATCGGCGCGCGCGGCCGCATCGGGCGCGACGAGATCTTCGGGCGCGAAGCGAGCCGTCAGGCCCGGGATCGTGGCCCCCATCGCGGCGGCGAGCGCGATCAGCACGAGCACGACGGCCACGCGGAGCCGGACGATCGCGGCGATCAGGGGCTCCACGTGTCTTCGTCCCAGCCGTCGAGCCCGCCGCCCTCGTCGTCGTCCGCAGCGTCGTCGTCGTCGTCGTCGCCGGTGCCCTCGGGGCCCACCTCGCTCGCGCCGGCGAGCTGCGAGAGCGGCACCGTGGAGAAGAACTGGATCTCGGGAATCGCCTGCGCAGCCCCCGCGATCGTACGCGGCGCCGGCGGCGGATCGCCCTCGCGGTGGAACGAGAGGGTCTCGGCCTCGGCGACGCCGAACGCGACCGCAGCCTCGTCGTAGCGGCCGCGGGTGCCACACGTGCGCACGAAGCTCGCGATCCGGTTGCGGAACGAGCGCGGGATCTCGTCCTCGTCGTACATCTCGTGGAACTGCGGCGGGTTCGGGAGGATCAGCGCGAGGAAGGCGCTCTCGGCCGGCGAGAGATCGGCCGGCGAGCGCCCGAAGTAGTGCTCGGCCGCGTGACGGATGCCGTACACGCCGGGCCCGTACTCGATGACGTTCAGGTAGAGCTCGAGCAGCTGCTCCTTCTCCACGTGCGTCTCGAGCCACCAGGTGAGCAGCACTTCCTGGATCTTGCGGGCGAGTGTCTTCTCGCGATGCAGGAACACGTTCTTCACGAGCTGCATCGTGATCGTCGAGCCACCGGCCACGTAGCGACCGGCCTCGAGATCGCGAATCAGCGCCTCGCGGATCGCCCACGTCGCGAACCCTTCGTGGCGGAAGAAGCTCGCGTCCTCGTGCGCGAGCACCGCGTGCACGAGGAAGGGGCTGATCTCCGCGATCGGCGTCCAGGCCTCCGTGCCCGGCCCCGTCGTCATCTGGAAGGTCGAGCCGTCGGGCTCGAGGACTTGGTGGTCGAAGGGCCCCGCGAAGCGCGCCGTATCGGCCATCGCCGGCCACGCGGTGAACTCGCAGCCGTTCGGCACCGAGATCGAGAGCGTCGTGTGCGGCAGATCGCGCGAGTCGACGTGCACGGCGATCGCGCCGCCCATCTGCCCCGCGAGATGGAACGACGCCGTGTCCCCCAGCAGGTCGCGCGGGATCGCGTGCACCGCGTCCTCGCAGCGCGTGGTCGGCAACGTCGCGCGACCGTCGATGAGGTAGTGATCGTCGGCCCACTCGAGCGTGCCGCCGAGCGAGGCGTGCGCGCGGCCCATCGTGAGGGTCAGCTCCGAGATCGCGATGCGGTGCGCGCTGGGGACGTAGTCGGCGATGCCCTCGAGCGCGAAGCCGATGCCGCCGACCGGCTCGGCGGCGATGCGCGGGTGCGAGAGAGCGAGATCCTCGACGCGCAGCGTGCCATCCGCGTGCAAGAGGTCGGGGTCGCTCGTCTCGAGCACGAGGTGCCCCCCGACGTGCGCGCGCTCGGGCGTCGAGAAGGGGATCGACGACGGGAGGAAAGGAACGAACGCCGCGAGCGCGACGCGCTCGAACGAGACCGTGCCGCTCGCCGAGGGCGCGTGCGGGTCGAGGTCGAGGCGCCACGAGAGCGAGCCGCCGCCCTCCGGCTGTCCTTCCCCTTCGGTCGCGAAGCCCGAGCGCGACGTGCGACGCAACGATGCTTCGAGCCCCGCGAGCACGTCGTGCGGCGCTCCGTCCACGGTGCGGCGGACCGTCAGGCCGTCCACCGATGCGACGAACGTGGGCCCGAGGTGCTCTTCGAGCGCAGCGAAGCGCTCGGCGAGCGAGCGAGAGGGCGGCGAGGCGTCGGGCGCGGCGTCGTCGGGATCGTCGTCGTCCTCACCGTCGTGCACGCTCGACGGGCTCAGGGCGGGCGCGGTGGCTTCGCCCCGCCACGCGGCCCGCAGGCGCTCGATGGGCCCCGCGCCTTCCACCACGTCCGCCGAGACGACGACCTGCTCGAGCGCGAGGCGCGAGACCTCGAACGTGGTCGCGCCGCGCGCGCCGTCGAGCTCGAGGTGGCCGATCGTGTCGCTGCCGATGGCGAGCTCGTCGGCGCTCAGGGTGAGCAGCCCGTCTTGCCAGTGCATCTCGTGGATGCGCGCGCTCGCGAGCGGCTCACCACCGTCCGCGCCGCGCACGACGAGCGCGAGGTCGCGAACGTCGACGACGCGGCCCGCGCTCTCGACGGCGCTCCCTTCGGACGCGCCGGCCGCGGGAACCATCCGCGCGTGCGCCGACGCGGGATCGACGCTCACCGTGCCGCCGTCGATCTCCACGCCGCGCACGGCGCTCGCGCCTTCGGTCGCGAGCGCGAAGATCGACGCGCGCACCGTCACGTGCACCAGGCGCGCCTCCGAGCCGGCGAGCGTGACCCACACGTCGTCGAGCGTCGTGCTCGAGAGGCCCACGTGCGCGCCTCCGACGTGCGCGTCCGACCCGTCGCCCATCCGCGCCTCGAGCGCCGCCTCGGCGCGCGAGACGGCGAGCACCGGGATCGCCACCCCGATGCCCGCCGCGACGAGCGCGGAGAGCACGATGGTGAGCACGAGCCGGGACCGGAACGAGCGCATCGAGGGGCCGCACTTTAGCCAGGGGTCGTCACGAGCGCCCGCCCGTTGGGCACGAGGGAGGCCCACGCGAGAGCGACGGGCGCGGGGAGGCCCTTCCAGTACCGCCGGACGCGGCCGCCTCCGGAGCTCGGTCGATCAGCCGCCGGGCTGGATCGGCATCGTCCACGCCGCACAGCGCACGTCCGGGGGCGGCGGCGGCTCGGGCGGGTGCCGCATCGCGCGGAGCCAGGGCGCGGTGCGCGGCAGCACACGGGCGGACCACACGATCTCCTCCTCGGGCTCGGGCGCGCGGGGCGCTTCGACCGCCGCCGCGTCGAGCGCCGCGGCATCGAGACGAGACGAGGTCGCCGTGGCCACGAGGACGCTCGCGGCGAGCACGCCCAGGCCGGCGACGAGCGGACGGGACGCGGCTCGCACCGACATCCCCGGCGCGAGCGCGAGGCACGGCAAGAGCGCCGCCAGCACGCCGTAGCGCTCGCGTGGCTCGACGGCGACGGCGATCTCGCGCAGTCCGCGAACCCACTCGGCGGCGGGGTCGAAGGGATCGCGGAGCGCGAGCGCGTCGTGCGCGAGGGCCTCGACGTACTCGCGCTCGGCCAAGAGGGCGAGGACGACGGCGACGACGAAGCTCGCCCCGCCGCGTGCGCGCCAGGCGTGCGGGCCCGGCAAGAGCGCGCCGGCCGCGCACACGAGAGCGGCGAGGCCGCATCCGCCCCAGCGGATCCACGAGCTGATCCAGTCGACCCCCGTCGAGGTCGCGAGGATCAGCCCGACGAAGGGACCGGTGAGCAGGAGCACGGCGAGGGCACGTCGCGCGTCGGGCGCTTCGGTCGGGCCCGGTCGGCGGCGCCACGCGATCGCCACCTCGAGCGAGCGCGCGGCAGCGAAGCCGACGACGAGCGAGAGCGTCGCGAGGAGCGCCCACAGGTGCTCGCTTCCCGACCGGCCCACGTCTGCGATGCGCGTCGCCAGCTCGCCCGAGGGCGCGAGGGTCGAGGCCCGTGCGGCCGACACCGCGAGCGGGGCCAGCGCCAGGGCCCCCGCCGCTTCGTCGCGCCACGAGACGAGCTCGGGACGCCTTCGGTCCGAGCGCCACAGCCACGTGCCCTGGAGGACCGCGGCCAGCGTGGCGGTGACGAGCAGCGCGAGCGAGGGCGGCGGCAACGAGGCGCCGCCGAGCCCCGGCATGTCCATCGAGAGGTGGCTCGCCTGGCTGGACGGGAGCGAGACCAGCGCCGAGAGCACCGCCAGCGGGACGAAAGGCACGGCTCGATCGGGCAGCCCTCGACGCACGAAGAGCGTACGCGCGCGGGCGGCCGGAGATTCCCGGGATCTGCATCGCAGAGGGTTTGCGTCCGGGTGGGACGCAATTCGGACGGAGCCTCGATTCCTGGGTAGAGTCGCTCCGATGCAGGTCGGAAAGCACCAGAGCAAGGTGCGCGGGTCGGTGGAAGAAGCGCTCGCGCAGATCCACGACGGCGCGGCAATCATGGTCGGCGGCTTCGGTCTCTCGGGCAACGCCGAGCAGCTGATCGCCGGCGTGGTGAAGCGCGGCGTGAAGGATCTGACGCTGATCTCGAACAACGCGGGCAACCTCGGCAAGGGGCTCAACGCGTGGCTCGAGGCTGGCATCGTGCGCCGCTTCATCGGGAGCTACATCGGCACGAACGAGGCCCTGCACCGCGCGATGGCGGCGGGCACCGTCGAGGTCGAGATGACGCCGCAGGGCACGTTCATCGAGCGCATCCGCGCGGCAGGCGCGGGGATCCCGGCCTTCTTCACGCCGACGGGCGCGGGCACGGTGGTGGCGCACGGAAAGGAGACGCGCGTCTTCGACGGCGTCGAGCACGTGCTCGAGACCGCGCTGCACGCGGACTTCGCGCTCGTGCGCGCGAAGAAAGCCGACGCCTTCGGCAACCTGCGCTTCTACCGGACCGCGCGGAACTTCTCGCCCGTGATGTGCACCGCGGCCAAGCACTCGATCGTCGAGTGCGACGAGCTCGTGGCGCTCGGCGCGATCGATCCCGACGACGTGCACCTGCCGGGGATCTTCGTGTCCTCGATCGTGCACGTGCCGGAGCACGAGGACGCCTTCGAGTACAAGACCACGCGGAAGAAGGTCGGCTGATGGCCTGGAACAAAGAGCAGATGGCGGCGCGCGCGGCGAAGGAGATCGCGCCGGGCACGATCGTGAACCTCGGCATCGGCCTGCCGACCCTCGTGGCCGACTATCTGCCGGAAGGGCTCGGCGTCTGGTTCCACAGCGAGAACGGCCTGCTCGGCATGGGCCCTTTCCCGTTCGAGGGCGAGGAAGACTCGCAGATCATCAACGCCGGCAAGCAGACGGTCACCATCGTCCCCGGCGGCTCGATCTTCGACTCGGCGGTCTCGTTCGGGATGATCCGCGGCGGCCACGTGGACCTCGCGATCCTCGGCGCGATGCAGGTCGCGGCGAACGGCGACCTCGCGAACTGGGCCATCCCCGGCGGCAAGGTGATGGGGATCGGCGGCGCGATGGATCTCGCCTCGGGCGCGCGCCGCATCCTCGTGATGACGACGCACACGACCAAGGACGGCGAGCCGAAGCTGGTCGCCCGCTGCGACTACCCGCTCACCGCGAAGGGCTGCGTGGACCGCGTGATCACCGAGCTCGCCGTGATCGACGTGACCGAGGCAGGCTTCCGCCTCGTGGAGCTCGCGCCGGGCGTGAGCGAGGACGAAGTACGGACGAAGACCGGCGCGCCGCTGGCGCGCTGACGTCGGCATCGGCGGAGATCCACCGACACGACGCCCGACGCGGTCACGCCGACTGTGCCGTGCGCACGACGGGGACGGCGATGCGATAGCCGGCTGCCTCGTGCGAGAGATCGGCACCGAGGCCGAGCTTTCGAAGCGTCGAGATCGCGACGTGCACGCGGCTGCGCTTGGCGCGCTCGAGCATGCGCTCGCCGGGCCATGCGTGGGCGGCGATCTCGTCGATCGACACGCGTGCGGCGGCATCCCGCTCGGTGGCGCGGGCCAGCGCGTCGAGCACGCGGGCGAGCGTGGGCCGGCTCTCGAGCGAGGTCTGCGGGCGGCCGGTCGGAGCGAACCACCGCGCGTCCGGCCCGATCAGCACGACGCGCTCGACCGACGGCGCCGGCGGCCCCATGGCGGGCCCCATCCGAGCGAGCTTCGCGAGCGCGCGAGAGATCGCAGCCCAGCGCTCGTGGGGCCGGTTGGCCGCGAGCGCGCGCTCGAGCGCGGCGTCGTCGGGCCGTCCGCTCGCACGCTCGACGTAGAGCCGGACGAGCTCGTGGCTGGAGGCGACCACGCTCTGGTCGGAGACACCGGGGCCGGGCAAGGTGCCGGCGACGAGGAAGCGCGCGAGCGCCACGAACGGCTGCAGCTGGACCATCCGCGGCGGCGCGTCGTCGAGCACGGCCATCGCCGTGGCGACCGCCTCGGCCCGCCGTCCCGAGAGAACGCGCGCGAGCAGGACGGGACAGCGGACGTACGCGGCGAGCGGGCTCCCCAGCCTCGCGTACAGGCGCACGCTCTCGTCGAGCGCCTCGATGGCGGTGGGCCCGTCGCCGTCGTCGAGCGCGCCGAGGCCACGCGTCGCCGCGACCGAGGCACGGAGGCGCACGTCGGTCGCGTTCAGGGCGAGCACCTGCGCCGCGTCGGCCAGGCCTGCGGCGCGCTCGCCGCCCTCCACCCAGTAGCGCGCCCGCAGCGCATGCAGGATCGCGAGCTCGTCCGGCGCGGCGCGCTCCATCGCACGCGCATAGATCGCCAAGCCGAGCTCGTGATCGCCGCGCATGCGGGCCGCGACGGCGAGCACCTCCGCGTCCTCGGCGCGCTGGGTGCGCGCCATCGCCAGGCCGTAGAGCGCGTCGTAGTTTCCGGTGCGGAAGTGCAAGCGCGCGAGCAGCACGCGCGCCTCGTCCTCCTGCTCGACCCCCACTTCCGCCAGCGCGCTCCGAGCCCGATCGAAACGACCGGCGTCGATCGCGCCCCGCGCCTCGCCGAGGCGCGCCGACGAGGCCGGGATCAGACCGAGCTCTCCGAGCTGGGCGACGAGCGTGGCGTAGCGCTCGCCCTCGCCCGCCGCGGCGAAGACGTGGAACGCTTGGTCGACCGCTGCGGCGAGCGTCGGGCCCGACACGAGGCCCGCGGGCAGCGGCGGCGTCATGGCGGCGAAGGTGGCCTGCTCCGAGGTCGGTCGTCCCTTCGCGAGCGCCACCAGGATCGCGCGCCGCGCTGCATCCGGGATCGCACGCGCGGTGTCGAGGCGCTCGAGGACGTACTGCCGCACGGGTGGCAGCAGCGCGTAGCGGTGATCGTCGGCCAGGGCGAGCCACGACGACGTGCGCAGCGCCCGCAGCAGGGCGAGCGCGTCCGGCGCGATCGCCTGGGCATCGTCGAGGTCGAGCGCGCGACCGAGCCACGCGCAGGCGACCAGGAAACGCCGAGGCTCTTCCGCGAGCGACGCCGCCGACGCGTCGAGGGCGAGTCGGAGCGGGTTCTCGCCGCCGCGCACGATCCAATCGAGCGGGCGCGCGAGGCGCTCCGCGAACGCCTGCACGCCGAGGTCGGCGATCTGCGCCGCGACGAGCTCGATCGCGAGAGGCAGCTGGCCCACCTGGGCGAGCACCGCGCGCACGCGAGGCTCGTCGCCCGGCGCCATCGTGGCGCCCCCCGCCCGCGCGAACGCCGCCAGAAAGAGCTGTCCCGCGGGCGAGGCGGCGAGCTCACCGTCGACCGAGGGTAGGCCCGGGACGAAGACCAACGTCTCGCCGGCGAGCGCGAGCGCGGCGCGCGTCGCCACGAGGAAGCGGAGGTGCGGCAAGCGCTCGGCGAGCTCACCCAAGCGTGGGCCGAGCGGCTCCTCGAGCGAGTGCCGTGCATCGTCGAGCACGAGCAGGTCCACGCCTTCGCGCAGCGCTCGGACCACGCTCTCCATGCCGGGCTCGCAGGCGAGCGTGCGCGCGACGTCGGCGAGCGCAGTGCCCGATCGCAGCTCGACCCAGCGCACCGAGAGGTCGACCTGCTCGCTGGCGATCTCGCGCGCGAGCCGGCTCTTGCCCACGCCGGGGGGCCCGAGCAGAGAGAGGAGCCAGCCGTCGCCCGTCTCGAGCCACGCACGGACGCGCTCGAGCTCGCGCTCGCGTCCGACGAGAGCTCCCTCGCGGCGTGTCACCGGCCCCACCGGGATGGACTACCACGTCCCGCCCTCGGCGACCGCGAGGCGCAGAGCGGCCCGGCGCTGATCACCAGCAGCGATTGCCGGTCACCGTCGCGCACCGCGCACCGACGCAGGCCTCGGTCCGCGCGCACCCCACGGGGTCGATCGCGCAATCGGCGCCGAGCGGAAGGTCCGGCACGCACCGGCCGGTGTGGCAGTGACCGTCGTTGCAATCCTCGGTCGGCGTGCAGCGAGCACCGATGCCGCGGCGCGCGCAGCGGCCCGCGACACACGGGAGCGTCGCGCAGTCGGCGTCGGCGCGGCACGCGGGGGCCGCGGCTCCGATGGGCTGGCACGCGCCGCTGGCGCACACGAGACCGTAGGGGCAGGCGGCGTTGTCACCACACGGGCAGCCGGGGCCGGCGATCGGCGCGCACACGCCGGCGTCGCTGCAGGCCAGGCCCGACTCACACCGGCGGCCCGCGCACGCCTCGCCTTCTCGCGCGCGTGCGACGCAGGTCGGTGCCGGGCCGCTCCGATCGCAATCGCTGCCCTCGGGGCAGCTCGCGAGGACCTCGTCGCAGGGCGCTCCGATCGCGACCTCGCGCGGGGCCGCGCAGTGCTCGTCCAGACCACAGCGCAAGCCAGGCTCGCAGAGCGAGTCGTACCCGCCGCACGCGCCGCCCGCGGCGAGGGGCGCCACGCAGGTCGCCTCGAAGCAGACGGCGCCATCGACGCACGGAGACGAGAGCCCGTCGGCACAGACCAGACAGCACTCACCGATCTCGCGCCGCGCGATGCACGTGCCGGTGCGTGGATCGCACCACTCGCTGGTCCCGCAAGACGTGCACGCGCGAGGCGCGACACAGGTGCCACCACACGCGAGCGGCTCGGCCGCGCGGCAGATCTGCGACGCACAGGTCGTGTCGACGTCGCACGCGGCACCGTCGGGCGCGCGATCGACGCGAAGCGCCGCGCACGCCGGCAGCAGCATCCATCGCCCGCAGCCGTCCGCGTCGAGCGCCTCGAGGCATGCGCGGGCCTGCGCGACGTCGAACGGCGCGTGGAGCTCGCCGGGGAAAGGGCGGAGACTCGACTCGGGATCGCACAGGCTCGCGCCGAGACAGTCGGCGCGGCGCAAGGATCGCGCACACTCGGCCTCGAAGATCGCGACGGCGAGCTCTTCGCGCGTGTCGTAGGTCTCGGGCCGCGCGAGATCGTACGCGCGCTCGCCGCACCGCGGCTGGAGCGTCGGAGAGCCCGGCGGCCGATCGAGCGCCGGTGCGCCCACGTCGACGACGGCGGCGTCGCTCGACGCTGCATCCGGCGGCTCGACCGAGCGCCCACAGCCGGCGACCGAGAGAGCCGCGAGGACGCCGACCGCGACCACGGTGCGCATCCGACGAGGCTACCTCTTCTCGGCTGCGCTCGCCTTCTCGCGGTCCGCCTCGGCGGAAGCGGCGTCCGCCCGTCCCGGCTCCGGCGTCAGCGCTGCCGCGCGATCCCCACGAGGCCGGTGGACACGGGGAAGGGAAGGGCGAGGGCGGTGTCGCGGAGGTCGCGATCGTCGAGGCCCGCCTCGCGGATCAGCGCGCGTGTCGGTCGCGCAGGATCGCAGCCGCCGAGCGCGAGCTGCCACGCCGGGCGGAGCGCGCGCTGCACGAGGCGCCGCCGCCGATCTGGCGCGGCCACGTGCTCGAGCAGGAGGATCGGCGCGCCGGGCTTGAGCACGCGGAGCGTCTCGGCGATCACTCTGCGAACGTCGCGCACCGAGCAGAGCACGAAGGTGATCACCGCCACGTCGAACGAGGAAGGGTCGAGCGGCAGCGGGCGCGACGCGCTCGCGTCGATCAGGCGGTGCGGGCGCTCGAAACGCGCGAGCTTGCGTGCGGCGCTCTCGCGGAGGCCCGCGTTGGGCTCGATCCCCACCAGCTCGTCGATCGTGGTCGGATAGAACGGGACGTTGGTGCCGCTGCCGAGCCCGATCTCGATGACGCGACCGCGCGCCTGCGCGAGCAGGTCCCGGCGCATCGGATCGACCGCGCTCATGCCGTGGTCGAGCAGCGCGCTCGTCACCTCGCGATCGAAGATGCGCCGGAGCGTGCTCATCGCGCGTCATCCTGCGCCCGCGCCAGCCATCGCGCTCGGAGCCACCTCACGCCGAGCACGATCGGATGGGGCAAGACGCCGATGAGCAGTGCGGCGATCGCGAGGCGGCCGAAGAGCGCGCGCAGGCCGTCCTCGGTCCAGCCGTGGTCGGCGAGCAGGCGCTCGATGTCGCCGCTCGCGGCATCGCCGGTGATGAACGATCCTCTCGGGAGCGCCTGCGTGCCGGCGCCGATCGCGAGGTCGTCCCCGAGCGCCCAGACGAGCGGGAACACCGCCACGATCGCCAGCGCCCATCGCCAGAAGTCCCAGCGGACACGTGGGGGCAGCGGCGCGTGGAACGCGAGCATCGCCAGCGCCGGCAGGAGGATCTCGCCGATGTGACCGCCCGCGACGAGCCAGGGCTCGCTCGTCTCGAGTGGCGTCGCGAGGCCCGCCACGATCACCGCGCCGAGCACGGCCGCTGCGATCGCCGCGCCGCGCTTCTTCGCGCGCACGCTCCAGACCGCGAGCAAGAGGACGAGCCACACCAGCGCGGTGACGAGCACCTCGGAGCGCTCGAGCGACCACGACGTGACGCCGATCGGCAGGGGCAGCGCGCGTCGCCCGGTCGACCACGCCACGAGCGCATGCCCGAGCTCGTGGAACTGCATGCGCACCAAGAACGCGAGGCTCTCGCCCACGCGGCTCCATGCGCTGAGCCACGCCACACCGAGGAGCACGAGGAGCGCGGCGAGCTCGGCGAGCGGGCCGGGCGCGAACGGCGAGGCTTCGGTGGCCGGCGAGGCATCGGTGCCCCGCGCGTCTCTCGGTGGGGCCGCGCGCGATGCGGGCGGCACGGGCGGGCGGCGCGCCCGCAGCGCGGCCAGCGCCTCTTCCTCGACCCAGGTCCGCGCGCACGCGCCGCACACGAAGAGCGTGTGGCCCACCGCGCCGCGGGCCTCCTCGGCGCGCATCGCGCCGCCGCACCGCGGGCAAGCGGGTCCCGTGTCGTCGAGCGCGACCTCGGCAGGCCGGCTCACCACCTTCTCGCCCACCAGCGCCTCGAGCCCGGAGGCCGACGCGAGGACGCCGCGGCACGTGGGGCAGCGCTCGACCTCGGTCGCGCCGATGGCGATCGGCACGAGCGAGGCGCCGTCGCGCGGGCAGGGCACTGGCCGAGGGTAGCGCGTGCTAGCTCTGTCCACGTGACCGAACGCGACGCCGACGGTGCGCGCCACGTACCGCTGGGAGACGGGCTCCGCCTCGTCACGCTGCGCGTGCGCGAGGGCGAAGCGGTGCTGCTCCGCGGGATCCTCGCCGGCTACGACGGTGTCGCGAGCGTGCACGGGGACGAGAGCGGCCTGGTCGCGCTCGTCGCCACCGAGAGCACGCTCCCCGAGCTCGAGGCGATCCTCGCCGAGCTCCCACCGGGGCTCGTCGTGGAGCGCGTGGGTGGGCCGGGCTGACGCCGTGGACGGGCCTTTCGTTCGCTCGCCGGCCGGGCGATGATGTTCCCATGGGGATTCGTCACGCTCGCGCGGCGCGCGGGGCCGGGCTGCTCGTGCTCGCTGCTCTCTCGTTCTCCGGATGCTCGGATCCGGGGACGACACCCTCCGGATCGGACTCCGGCGCCGACGCGGCCACCGTGGATGCCGCGAGCCACCCGGACGCGCCCGGGCGCGACACCGGGAGCGACGCACCTTGCCCCGATGCCGACGGCGACGGCGCCGAGGATGCAGCGTGCGGCGGAACCGACTGCAACGACACCGATGCGCACGCGTACCCGGGCAACACCGAGGTCTGCGACGGCGCGGGTCACGACGAGGACTGCGATCCGACCACCTACGGCTTTCGCGACTCCGATCACGACGATCACGGCGACGCGCTCTGCTGCAACGGCACGGGCGCCGGCGCCCACTGCGGCGACGACTGCAACGACATGCGGCCCTCGGCGCATCCGACGGCGCCCGAGGTGTGCGACGGGATCGACAACGACTGCGACACGTCGGTGGACGAGGCGGTGCTCGTGTCGTTCTGGACCGACACCGACCACGACGGCCACGGCACGCACGAGACGACGACGATGATGACCGGTTGCCCCGGCATGGCGCCGTCCGGCTACGCCGAGAGTGACGACGACT
The DNA here is from genome assembly GCA_044223665.1 of Sandaracinaceae bacterium. Lineage (GTDB taxonomy): Bacteria > Myxococcota_A > Polyangia > Polyangiales > Sandaracinaceae > JBBSAT01. The sequence continues at coordinate 78,111 of JBGALT010000005.1, forward strand.
GCGACGATGCGCGGGACTACGTGCATCCCGGCCTCCCGGAGAGCTGCGACCGCGGCGCCGACGGCATGTCGCACGACGAGAACTGCGTGGGCGGCGTCGACGAAGGTTGCGCGTGTGTGGGATCGATGACGCAGTCCTGCGCGGTGTCGGGCGCGGTCGGCGCGTGCGCGAGCGGCGTGCAGACCTGCGTGGCGGGTCGCTTCAGCGACTGCTCGATCATGCCGGCGACCGAGGTCTGCAACGACGTCGACGACGACTGCGACGGCACGGTCGACGACGGCGTGCGGATCGACTGCTACGCGGACGTCGACAACGACCACTACGCGCTACCGACGGCGGTGCTCTCGCGGCAGTGTCGCGACGCAGCGCGCCCCGCCTACGGCGAGTGTCCGTTCGGCTTCACGAGCATCGCGCCGACGGCAGCCGATCACGACTGCAACGGGGAGCTGCGCGCCGACCAGAACACGCACGCCGCCGAGGTCTGCAATCGCGTCGACGACGATTGCTCGGGGACCGGCGGCGTCGAGACGAGCGAGGACGCCGACGACGACATGCACACCGCCGCGGGCTTCACCGCGTGCTCGGGCGGCTTCCCCATCGACGACTGCAACGACGCCTCCGGCGCCACGCATCCGGGCGCCGCCGAGACCTGCGATGGCCTCGACAGCGACTGCTCGTCGGGAGGTGGCATGACGGCGATCGACGAAGACCGCGATCGCGACGGGCACACCGCGCCGACCCACGCATGCACCGGCGGCCTGCCGAAAGACGACTGCGTGGACACGAACGCGAGCGTACATCCCGGCGCCGGCCCGGCGAGCACGCCGTACTGCGCGAACGGCGCGACGCCCATGAACTGCACGTCGTACTGGACGTGCACGCCGGGCTCGTGCGCCGCGTCGGCGACGCGCGCGACGTTCGACTTCAACTGCTCCGGGACGCAGGACGTCCCACCGGTGGGCGGCATGTGCGGGACGGGCGGCTTCACGTGCAGCGGCACCGTCATGAACTGCCCCGACCAGCTGCAGGCGGCCCACCCGGTAGCCGACTGCGGTCAGCCCGTCACGTACACCAACTGCGTCTGCGGGCCAGGGCTCTGCGGCCCCTCGGGGACGCTCATGTCGGCGATGCCCTGCGGGTGAGCGAGGTCGACGCGAAGCAGAGGACCGGCGCCCCTCACGCGGCGACGCGCGCGCAGAGGCCGTCCCACTTGGCGATGCGCTCGTCCTCGCCGAGCATCTCCACGAGCGCGGCGCGCACGAACGTCCGATCGAAGCTCGGCCCGCGCACCTCGAGCATGCGCTCGACGTCGATCAGATCCTTGGGGCGGAAGAAGAGCATCTTGAACACGGCGAGCACCTCGGCCGAGTGCACCCACGTGGATCGCGAGCCGATGACCGTGCGCACGCGCCGGCGCGCCGCCTCGTCGTAGAACGGAACGCTCGGCACGAACACGTCGACGCGCGTCGCGCCGACGCGCCCAGCGAACATCCCTCGCTCGCGCGCGCCCGTGCGCGCGGCGGCCTCGTCCACGCTCACACCGGCGGATCGGAGAAGAGCGATGGCGGCGTCGATGCGGTCGAGGTCGATCCACAGGATCACGTCGACGTCGGCCGTCGCGCGCGGCTCGGACCACGCCGCGAGCGCGATGGCACCCCCGAACGCGTAGATCTCTCCGCTCGCCTCGAGCACGTCGACGAGGCGCGCCACGACCTCCGGAACGCTATCGGCCGCGCCGCCGCTCACGGTCCCGATCCATCAGGCGTTGCCAGAGCGCCTCGGAAGCGGCGCTGCGAGGCGTCGGCGCACGGATCGCGTCGGCGTCCGGACGGTTGCGCACGATCTGGTCGGTGAGCTCGCAGAGCTCGAGGAACAGGGCCAGCCGCTCTTCGGGCGCCATCCGCGCGAAGCGCTCGGTCTCTCGCTCTTCGGGCGCGGCCATCGCACGCGGGTCCACGGGGCAATCGTAGCACCGAGCGCCTGACGACGAAGACCAACGCGGACGAACCTACGTCTTCGCGCGCTTCGGTCCCGCCGCCTTCGCCGCGACGTTCGCTTTCTTCGGCGTGGTCTTCTTCGGCGCGGTCTTCTTCGGCGCGGTCTTCTTCGGCGCAGCCTTCTTCTCGGGCGTCTCGAGCGGCGCGCTCGCGCGGCGCTCGAAGAGCTCGTTCACCACGCTCGCGTAGTCGACCTCGAGGGGCCCCGCGGCGCCGCCGCCGAAGACGTCGTGCATGGCGATCGCCTCGTAGCGGCTCTCTCCGCCGTCGAGGATCGTCCGCTCTCCGTCGGCGCCGTCGTCGGCGAGCACGAGGAGCTGCCCGCGGCCGCCGACCTTCTCGGCGATGCGCACCACGGTGGCGAGCTGCCGGCCGATCGCGCGGTAGTCGTCCTCGTTCACGTAGCCGCGGACCGAGAAGCGCGAGCCTTCCCACCGGAGCTCGAGGAACTCGCCCGTCCCCGCCTCCTCGCAGGCGCGCCCGAAGCGCTCGAGGCTCGAGAGCTGGGTCAGGACCGTGCCGCCGACACCCGGCGGCGTGCGCGCCGTGAGCGGTCCCCAGCTGCGGAACCTCGCGTCATCGATCGCGAGCGCTCTCCACGTCTCGACGCGATCGGGGGGTAGCTCCACGTCTGCTGCCAGCACTGCGTTCCACCCCATGGCCCCTCCCTCGCTCTGGCTCAGCCGAAGAGCTGGCTCGCGATCGTGAGCTCCGCGGCGACACCGACGTAGAACGCCAGCGTGCGCACGTACGTGATGCCGGCGATGTACAGGATCGCATGCGCGACGCGCGCGCCGAGGAACACCCAGCCGGCCATCGCGGTCAAGGCGTTCGTGTGCTGCGTGAGCGCGGCGACGAGCACCACGATCGCGTAGTGCGGCAGGTTCTCCATCAGGTTCGCGTGCGCCCGCAGCGCGCGGCTCGCCCACGGTGGCGTCTCGACCGGCGTGTCGCGGTTGCCGATGCCCCACGCGAGGCCCCCCGGCTGCGAGAAGCGCCCGAGCCCCGGCAAGAGCTGCAGCGCGAACGCCAGCGGGCAGAGCAGGAGCAGCGACCCGAGGTCCGCGCTCACAGGATGCGCGCCGAGACGATGTAGCTGAGCTGCGGAAACTCCGCGCGGAGGTACGCGTTGCCCTCGCTCTGGATGCGCCCCTGGAGCGGGCCGTGTCCCGCGGGCGCACCCTCGCCGTAGCCCGAGTACAGCGCATCGACGGGGGTCATGTCGCGCACGCGACCGAAGGGCGTGAAGCCCATCGAGTCCAGGCGGCTGTTGTCGACGAGGCTGATGAAGAACTGGGTGGTGCGTGTGTCCGGCCCGGCCATCGCGAAGCTGACCATGCCGCGCGTGTTGTGCTGGCCGACCGGCGGATCGTCGGGGATCCGCGCCGACTGCCATGCCCGCGCCGTCGTGGGATTCCCGTGGATGCCGCCCTGGGCCATGAAGCCACGGATGACGCGGAAGAACGCGACGTCGGTGAAGAAGCCGTTCTGCACGAGGTTGTAGAAGCGGTCCGCGCCGTTGGGCGACCACGCCCGCGTGACGTCGATGATGATCGTCCCCGAGCTCGTCGTGAGCTCGGCGGCGAACGTGGCGGGCGCGCGCGCCGTCAGCGCCGCGGGGTCGGCGAGCCGGGGATCGGCGGGCACGCCCGGCGCCGCGCTCGACGGAGGAGGAGGCGTGGTCACGCGCGACGAGGGCGGCGGCGCTTCCCCGCTCGCGCTCGAGCGCGGCGGGCGACCGTGACCCCGCTCTCGATCTTGCGCCGACGCGCGCGCGTGGAAATGCGGCTCGTCGTCTGCGCCGCAGCCAACGACCCCGAGCGAGAGCGAGAGAGCCAAACAGAGGAGCGCACTCGTACGCATCGCCGCCTCGCTCGCGATCAGAACTTGTAGGTGAAGCCGAGGCGCGGATAGATCTGGATGTCCTGTGCGTCGGCGATGAAGCCGCCGAGCACGCGACGCGTGGGCGCGGTCTGCCCGAGGATGCCCTCGAAGACGCCCCAGACGCCCCAGTTCTGGTCGATGTTGAACTCGATCGCCCCGCCGAAGCGCGCGCGCGCCATCGTCTGGCGCTGCTGCTCGCAGAGAAGGCCGCCGCCGGCGTCGCCCGGCGTGACGCTCCCCGTTCCGCCACCGCGATCGCTACAGACGGGGTCCGCCATGAGGCCGCCGGGCCCGTTCTCGAGGTAGACGTGCTCGCTTCGCGGGTGGCCGGGGTACTCGTCGCTGGTGATGTCGAGCCCCAGCCAGAGCGTCACCGTCGCGATCGGCTCGAGCAAGAGGCTGATGTCGCCCTCGAGCGAGAAGAAGGCGGTATTGACCGGATAGCCTTGCTGCTGCGAGCCGGCGACCGAGCACGGCACGAGGTTCTGCTCGTTGGTCTGCTGCGCCGTCGTTCCGTTGGTGAAGTTGACGCAACTGCCGCCGCTCATGAAGCCGGGGCGCGACAGGGCGACGCTCGGGCCGATGCCGCCGCCGAAGCGCGCCTGCGCGCCGAGGGCGATCTGCCGGATCACGCGCGCGCCGAAGCGGACGCGACCCTCGAACTCCGTCAGGCGACCGAAGGTCCGGATGGCGAAGCCGGCGTCGAAGAGCTCGTGGATGCCGATGCCGAGGCGGGCCTCGAGCAGGTACGGATAGCCGAGCGACGCGTCGACCCACGGGTGACCGACCGGCGTGGGGAGTGCCGAGTGCGTCGTCGCTCCCGCCGAAGCGGCGACCGAGCTGTCGACGAGATCGGCGTCGATGTTCACGTCGCCACCGCCGAGGTCGACGACGAGCTGGCGGCGGTAGGTCTCGTGACCGATCGCGCTCACCTGGATGATGTGGTTACCGACCGTGAGCCGTCCCTCGTAGGGCGCCTGGCCGACCTCCTGATCGTCGATCGTCACCGTCGCGCCGCCCTCGACCGGGTGCGTGAGCGTGACGTGGAGCGGCACCGCCTGAGCGCTCAGCTCGATCTGGCGGCTGCAGTCCTGCTCGTCGGTCGTGCCCGACGTGTTGTTGCAGGTGAACGAGACGTCGTCGTAGCCCTCGGCGTGGACGATCACCGAGTGGACGCCGGCCGAGATGGTGCTCGTCACGTACGGCGCGGCGTGCGCCTCGCCACCGTCGATCACGACCGTCGCACCGCTGGCGCCCGTGACCGTGATGCTGACCGGCAGGGGCGGCGCGTTCATGTGCGCGCGCACGCTCGTCGTCTGGCCCGCGGTGACGGTCACTTCCTGCTCGAACGTGTCGAAGCCGGGCGCGAGCACCTGCACGACGTAGGTGCCGGGCGAGAGGCCATCACGCGAGTAGACACCCGCCCCGAGCGAGGTGCCGTTGATGCGCACCTCGGCGTTGGGCGCCTCGGTGATGACCGCGATCGAGCCCGTCGTCGGCGCCGTCGACACCGGACGGATCGTCGCGTGGACCTCGGCGCGCAGGCCCTGCTGCACGATGATCGTCTGCGTGTAGGGCGGCAGGCCGTCGGCGCGGATCTCGACCGTGTGGTTTCCGACCGGCACGTTGTCGATCACGGTGGTCGTCGCCATCCCGGTGCTCTGGCCGTCGAGGAAGATCGGGGCGCCGCGCACGTCGGCGTCGACCAGGATCGAGCCCGTCGTCGGCGCCGCGCGCTCGAGCATCGCGGTGACGCGGACCGTCTGGCCGCCCTGCACGTCGACCCACTGCTCGAACTGCACGAAGCCCTCGTGCTGAGCGACGATCTGGTGGCGGCCGGGGGGAAGCGAGTCCACGCGCACCGGCAGCGAGCCGAGCGGCGCGCCGGCGGGCTGGCCGTCGATCGACACGGTCGCGCCGCGCGCGCCCTCGTTGCCGGCCGAGACCTCGATCGTCCCGAGCGCTCGGAGCACGGCACGGAACGTCTCGCGGCGGCGCAGCACCGTGATCTGCAGGCGCGCCTCTTCGAAGTTCGGCATCCGGAAGATCAGGGTGTGCGCACCCGACGTGATGCGGGCCGCGGTGATGGGCGTCGTCCCCAGCGGCGTGCCATCGGGCGTGTCGAGGTAGACGGTCGCGCCCGGAGGCACCGACTCGATGTTGACCGGGATCCCGCGCTGTGCGGCCGCGGGAGCGGCGTGCACGAGGAACACGAGCGCGAGGACGGCGACCGACGATCCGAGACGAACCAACGGGTTACGCATGAAAGCCCCTCTTCCTGGGTTACCCGGATAGCGCGAAGTCCACCGACCCGGCAAGCGCCTTCGGGCACGCGGTCGAAAGCCACGGTGATTGTGTCGCAGGGCCGCACGACGGTGGTTGCGGGCGCATGCGTCCGTGCAAGCCTCGGCGCGCATGAGACGAGCTGCGATCTCCGCGATCACGGTGCTCTGCGGCCTCACGGCCTGCGGCGGAAGCCGGCCGCCGGTGACCCGGTCCGTGGCCGAGACCGAGCCCGGGGCGTCGTGCACGGTCGTCGCGCTGGCGCTCATCGAGGACCGCGAGGCGGTCGCTCTCCGGCAGCCCATCGAGCCGAGCTCCTCGGCCTCGGAGACGGGGAGCGCCGCAACGCACGCCGAGGCCTGCGCGCAAGCGGCCGCTCGGCTACGGGCCGCCGCGGTCCAGGAGGGCGACTGGGTCGTCGACGGCGTCTCGGCCGGCTGGCTCGCCGCGCCCGCGAACGACGCCTTGCCGGGAGGCACGCTCGACCGAGAGGTCGCGTGCGAGGTCACGGTGGCACACGGCACCGGCCCGGCAGCGACCGGGAGCGCCTCCGGCTCGACACTGCCCGAGGCGAGAGCGGCCGCGCGCGCGCAGGCTTGCGCTTCGATCGGAGAGAGCGACTGCTCGACGTCTGCCGGCTTCCGCGCGCGCATGCGCAGCCACCGCGCCTCGATCTCGATCCAGAACGGCGTGACGAGCAGCACGCACGACGTCACCCTCGAGATCCGGCGCGTTCGGATCGAGACGCAGACCGCGCGCTCGCGCGCCTCTCGCGCCGCCGCCTGCCGCGAGGCCTACCGCACGGCGTGCGGCGCCGAGCCCTGCCCCGAGGGCGCGACGCTCGAGGCGCTCGACGGCGTCGTGATCGCGCCGGACGTGTGATGCGTCGCTGATCGCGTCGAGCGACCTTGCGCGCGAGGCCGGCGAGCAGATGGGCGGAGCTCGATCCAGCGCGCCCGCCTCGCGCAGCGGCCGACGCCGACAGTGCCTTCGCAGTCCCTCTCCCCAACCCTCTCCCGCTCCCGCGGGAGAGGGAGTCTCTCGTCGCGAGACGGAGCCGCCGAGCAGACCGGGTGCGCGAGGGCAGAGCCCTCGCCTGCTCGCCGAAGCGGCGCAGCCGCTTCGGCTGTGGAGGTGCCGAAGGCGCCGCGCTAACCAAACCAGCCACGGACCACCCCCAGAAGCGGCGGGCACGGGGGGTCGACGAGCGCCCGCGTGCGCGCCGCCGTTCGCGCGCGATGCGGTAGCGAGGAGCGCCCCCCGTGACCGCCGCGATCGCGAAGGCAACAGATGGGCGGAGCTCGATCCTCGTCGACCCTGCCTTCGAGAGCGCACCCGCCTCTCGCAGCGGCCCATTCCGACAGTAGCTTCGCAGTCCTCTCCCCAACCCTCTCCGCTCCCGCGGAGAGGGAGTCTCTCGTCGCGAGACGGAGCCGCCGAGCAGACCGGTGCGCGAGGCGCAGAGCCCTCGCCTGCTCGCCGAAGCGGCGCAGCCGCTTCGGCTGTGGAGGTGCCGAAGGCGCCGCGCTAACCAAACCAGCCACGGACCCCCTGAGAAGCGGCGGGCATGGGGGTCGACGAGCGCCGCGTGCGCGCCGCCGTTCGCGCGCGATGCGGTAGCGAGGAGCGCCCCCGTGACCGCCGCGATCGCGAAGGCAACAGATGGGCGGAGCTCGATCCTCGTCGACCCTGCCTTCGAGAGCGCACCCGCCTCTCGCAGCGGCCCGTTCCGGCACGACCGTCGCAGTCCTCTCCCCAGCCCTCTCCCGCTCACGCGGGAGAGGGAGTCGCTCGTCGCGAGACGGAGGCCGCCGAGCAGACCGGGTGCGCGAGGGCAGAGCCCGCCTGCTCGCCGAAGCGGCGGAGCCGCTTCGGCAGCGGAGGTGCCGAAGGCGCCGCGCTAACCAAACCAGCCACGGACCCCCTGAAGCGGCGGGCATGGGGGGGTCGACGAGCGCCCGCGTGCGCGCCGTCGTTCGCGCGCGATGCGGTAGCGAGGAGCGCCCCCGTGACCGCCGCGATCGCGAAGGCAACAGATGGGCGGAGCTCGATCCTCGTCGACCCTGCCTTCGAGAGCGCACCCGCCTCTCGCAGCGGCCCATTCCGACAGTACCTTCGCAGTCCCTCTCTCAACCCTCTCCCGCTCCCGCGGGAGAGGGAGTCTCTCGTCGCGAGACGGAGCCGCCGAGCAGACCGGGCGCGCGAGGGCGGAGCCCTCGCCCTTCGCTAGCGGCGCAGCCGCTTCGGCTGTGGAGGTGCCGAAGGCGCCGCGCAAACCAAACCAGCCACGGACCCCCCCAGAAGCGGCGGGCATGGGGTCGACGAGCGCCCGCGTGCGCGCCGCCGTTCGCGCGCGATGCGGTAGCGAGGAGCGCCCCCCGTGACCGCCGCGATCGCGAAGGCAACAGATGGGCGGAGCTCGATCCTCGTCGACCCTGCCTTCGAGAGCGCACCCGCCTCTCGCAGCGGCCCATTCCGACAGTACCTTCGCAGTCCCTCTCAACCCCTCTCCCGCTCCCGCGGGAGAGGGAGTCTCTCGTCGCGGACGGAGCCGCCGAGCAGACCGGGTGCGAGGGCAGAGCCCCTCGCCTGCTCGCCGAAGCGGCGCAGCCGCTTCGGTAGCGGAGGTGCCGAAGGCGCCGCGCCAACCAAACCAGCCACGGACCACCCCCAGAAGCGGCGGGCACGGGGGGGACGAGCGCCCGCGCGCGCGCCGCCGTTCGCGCGCGATGCGGTAGCGAGGAGCGCCCCCCGTGACCGCCGCGATCGCGAAGGCAACAGATGGGCGGAGCTCCGATCCTCGTCGACCCTGCCTTCGAGAGCGCACCCCGCCTCTCGCAGCGGCCCATTCCGACAGTACCTTCGCAGTCCCTCTCCCCAACCCTCTCCCGCTCCCGCGGGAGAGGGAGTCTCTCGTCGCGAGACGGAGCCGCCGAGCAGACCGGGTGCGCGAGGGCAGAGCCCTCGCCTGCTCGCCGAAGCGGCGCAGCCGCTTCGGCTGTGGAGGTGCCGGAAGGCGCCGCGCTAACCAAACCAGCCACGGACCCGAGAAGCGGCGGGCGCGGGGGTCGACGAGCGCCCGCGTGCGCGCCGCCGTTCGCGCGCGATGCGGTAGCGAGGAGCGCCCCGTGACCGCCGCGATCGCGAAGGCAACAGATGGGCGGAGCGTCGACCCGCCTTCGAGAGCGCACCCGCCTCTCGCAGCGGCCCATTCCGACAGTACCTTCGCAGTCCCTCTCAACCCTCTCCCGCTCCCGCGGGAGAGGGAGTCTCTCGTCGCGACACAGCGGCCGCCGAGCAGACCGGGTGCGCGAGGGCAGAGCCCTCGCCTGCTCGCCGAAGCGGCGCCGCTTCTTCTCGTGGAGGTGCCGAAGGCGCCGCGCTAACCAAACCAGCCACGGACCACCCCCGGAAGCGGCGGGCACGGGGGTCGACGAGCGCCCGCGTGCGCGCCGCCGTTCGCGCGCGATGCGGTAGCGAGGAGCGCCCCCCGTGACCGCCGCGATCGCGAAGGCAACAGATGGGCGGAGCTCGATCGAGCGACAGACGCGCTCCCGCCTCTCGCAGCGGCCCATTCCGACAGTACCTTCGCAGTCCCTCTCCCCAACCCTCTCGCTCCCGCGGGAGAGGGAGTCTCGTCGCGAGACGGAGGCCGCCGAGCAGACCGGGTGCGCGAGGGCAGAGCCCTCGCCTGCTCGCCGAAGCGGCGCAGCCGCTTCGGCTGTGGAGGTGCCGAAGGCGCCGCGCTAACCAAACCAGCCACGGACCCCCTGAGAAGCGGCGGGCATGGGGGGGCGACGAGCGCCCGCGTGCGCGCCGCCGTTCGCGCGCGATGCGGTAGCGAGGAGCGCCCCCCGGGCCCGCCGCGATCGCGAAGGCGACCGATGGGCGCAGCTCGATCGATCGAGCGGCCGCCGATCGCAGCGACCCTTCCGACCGTGCCCCGCAGTCCCGGACGCGTGATGCGTCACTGATCGCGGCGAGCGATCTTGCGCGCGAGGCCGGCGAGCAGGCCACGGCCCTTCGCGTCGATCGGCGCAGCGTCGAGCGCCGCGAGCGCGTCGGCGAGCAGTTGCTCGAGCCGCGCCTCGACGCGGGCGCGCACGCCCGTGCGCTCGAGCATCCCCATCGCGGAGCGGATGTCGGCCTCGCTCGCATCGGCACGGCCGAAGACGTGGGTGAGCGCCGCGCGGTCGGCGTCGGAGACGGTCGTCTCGGCCTCGCGCACGATCGCCGTGCGCTTGCCGGCCCGCAGGTCGTTGCCGACGGGCTTGCCCGTCACGGCCGTGTCGCCGAACGTGCCGAGCAGGTCGTCTCGCACCTGGAAGGCCTCGCCGATCGGCACGCCGAACCTCGCCAGGCCCTCGAGCTGCGCCGCGCTCGCGCCGGCGAGCGTCGCGCCGAGCGCCAGCGGCCCGTCGACCGTGTAGCTGCCGGTCTTGAGCTGCTGCATCCGCGTCACGTCCTTCGACGCGCGAAGATCGAGCGCCTGACCCGCGACCACGTCGCGCTGCATGCGCGCGAACACCGAGAGCACGGCCGCCGGGCTCGGCGACTTCGCCGCGCTCTCGAGGACGAGGTCCCACGCGTAGGCGCTGCCGAGGTCGCCCGCGAGGATCGCGAGGGCGTCACCCAGGTGCTGCTGCTGCACTTCGCGGCGCAGCATCACGTGCACCGAGGGCCCACCGCGACGCTCGAGATCGCCGTCCATCCAGTCGTCGTGGACGAGCAGGTACGACTGGAGCACTTCGAGGCCCGCGCACGCGGCGACCACGTCGCCCAGGCGCGCCTCGGGGCGCACGGCGCGCTGTGCGGCGACCATCACCGCAGGGCGCAGGCGCTTGGCGCCCCCTCGCATCGTGAGATCCTCGAGCCCCGCGCAGAGAAGCTCCGCCTCGGCCGCGCTCGCCCGCAGCTCGGCGCGGCGCGCGGAGAAGAACGCCGCGAGGTAGGCGTCGGTCGCCTCGCGCACTTCGGTCACGAAGTCCTTGTCGCTCACTGCGCTCCTCGTGCTCGTCGTCGTGGGGGTCGTGGTCGTCACGTCGATCCTCGATGTCTCAGGCCGTACGACGGCGGTCGACCAGCGGATCTTCGCGATAGAGCGCGGCGTAGCGCGTCTCGAGCGCGGCGTCGTCCGATACGTTCGCCATGCACTCCTGGATCAGCGCCTCGACCTCGTCGCGGCGGATCTTCACCGGTGCGCCGGCCACGAACATCGCGTCGTTGCCGCGCGCCATGACGAGCGTGCGGGCCGCCATCCAGAGCGGGAGCAGACAGAAGAGACGGATGCCGACCTCGTCCTTCGGGATCGCCAGCGCGTAGCGGAGCGCGCCGTCGAGGCGCTCGCGCGCGAGGTCGAAGAGCGGCGCCACGGCCGCGTGCGCGCGGCGGCGGTTCTCGGGCAGCACGAGCTCGGCGATCTCGAGCCCGGCGCTCGCGGCCGACGTGCGCGGGATGAACGAGACCTTGCGCTCGCGGTCGTCGGTGACGTCCTTGAGGATGTTCACGAGCTGCAGGCCCTCGGCGAAGCTCTCGGCGTCGGCGCGCAGCTTCTTCTCGAGCGCGCTCGCCGTGCGCTCGTCCATGCCGTTCTCCTTCATCTCGTCGACGAAGAGCTCGGTGAGCATGTGCCCGACGGTGCCGGCCACGTAGTAGCAGTAGCGATCGAGATCGCTGACCGTGTAGAGCGCGAGGAAGCCGTCTTCCCGTGGCTGGCGGCGCGTGTAGAGGTCCATGCCGCGCGCCATCTCGCACACCCAACGCGTGCTGATCGCGATCGTGCTCGGCGACTGCGCGCGGAACACGCGCATCACGGTGGGCATCGCGCGCGCGAGCACCAGCTCGGCGTCGTCGCCCGGCACCGGGTCGAAGCCCTTCGTCAGATCGCCCGGATCCCGATCGCCCTCGAGGATCTCGAGGAAGGTGCGGAACAGCTCACCGCGGATGTCGCCACCGACGGCCGGGTGATCTTCGATCGTGTCGGCGATGCGGCAGAGCAAATAGCCGAGCGAGACGGCGATCTCGAGGCGGCCCGGCAGGAGCGCGATCGGCCGCGAGAACGTGCGCGAGACCTCTTCCAGCGAGGTCTTGCAGAAGGCCCAGTCGTCGGCTGCGATCACCGGAGGCTTGCGCGCCTCGGTCTTCTTGCCTTCGAGCGGCGACGCGCTCGCCTTGGCCACGCGGCCTCGCTGGCGCGCGGCGGTGGGGCGACCCGCACGGAATGCCTCGTAGGCGGCGAACGCCTCGACGATCTCGGCGGTCTCGCTCCAGCCGAGGCCCTTGCCCTCGCCGAAGAGGGTCCCGAGAGCGCGCGCGGCGGCGAGACGGAGCGGCTCGGCCGGCACGCTCGAGCGCGAGAGCGCGGCGAGCACCGCGGTCGTCACGTGCACGGCGTCGCTCTCGTCGCCGTCGTGGAAGAAGCCGTCGTCCGAGAGGCGCTGCTCGAGGAACTTCGTCGCGCGGCGCATCGCCGGATCGCCGGGATTCGCCTCGGCGGCGACCAGCGCCTCCATCGCGTACGCGGTCGAGAGCACGGTGCCCTCGAACGAGCCGTCCTCGTGCTGGCGGCTCCGCACCCAGCTCGCCGTGCGCGACAGCACCGCCTCGAGGTCGGCGTCGGTCGTGTCCGGCCGGCGGCGGATGACCACGTCGAGCGCGCGGCACGCGAGCATCGTCGCGAACAGGGTCGGCGCCTGTGCCTGCGTCGTCGCCGCGAAGCCGCCGGACGGCCGCTCCGCGCTGAGGAGCGTGCGCACCGCGTCTCCGAGGCCCGCGATGGGCGTCTCGGCCCACGCCGCGCCGTCGAGCAGGAGGATGATCAGGCCCGCGAGCGCCTCGGTCTCGATCGGTGGGCCCGACTCGAACAGGCGCGCGAAGCCCTCGAGCGCGAGGCGCCGGCGCCCGATCGTCATGCGCGCCGCGAGCGCCGGACGCATCGAGCGCGAGGTGATCGCGCGCATCATGCGCATGCCGGGGATCGCGATCGCGCGGTCGGGGATCGTGCCCATCTTCTGGGCGATCGACTCGAGCTCGACGACGAGCGCGTCGCTGCCCTTCGCGAGCACCGGCTCGAGCGCCACGTCGGTCTCGGGGCGCCGCTCGGTCTTCGTCTCGGGCGCGGTCGCGCTGGGATCGACGCCCACGAACGCCGCGAGCGCGGGGATCGGGTGGAAGGGCGAGCTCTCGGCGCGGTAGCGCTCGCGCACGCGCGACGGAACCAGCATCGCCGCCGGCCACTGCATCCAGCCCGCCAGGCCCGCGATCTGGGTCGGGAGGCGCCCGATGTGCCCGGCCTTGGCCGAGCTCGAGGCCGTGTCGCCGAGCGCGCGGCCCGCCATCTTGACGAACGCGCTCGAGAAGGTGCGCTTGCGCAGATCCTGCGAGGCGAGGATCGACATCGTGCGACGCCGCTCGCTCTCGCTGTCGCGCAGCGTGTGGAACATCGCGCGGCGCAGGTTCACCGCGCTCTCGTCCTCGCGGCGGAAGCAGTGATAGAGCGCGTTGCTGAGCACCTCGGGCACGTAGGCGCGGCGCTTCTCGGCGTACTCGGCGATCGAGCTCGACGAGACGAGCGCCTCGGCGTCGAGGAAGCCGAGCGTCATGCCGTTCGCCGTCATCGGGTGCACGTGCCCGACGGCGTCGCCGAGCAGCGCGACCTGCGCACGGCCGGGCGCCGCTTCGCGACCGAAGTGCGTGCGCGGGCGGAAGCGGTTCGCGGCCCAGCCGGCCAGGCCCTTCTCGATCGCCGCGCGGAACGCCGCCTTCATCGAGGGCGGCAGGACGGGCGCGAACGCGTCCCAGATGAACGAGGGCGCCCGCGCCCCCGCGCCATAGGAGATCGGCACGTCGAGGCAGCCGCGGACGAGGTCGTCGGCGATGCGATAGAAGAGCGCGGGGCCGGGGCCCCCGAGGACGACGTGGCCGAAGCCCTCGGCCGGGAGCGTCAGGTTGTGCAGCTCCACCGACGCCATGTACGAGAGCAGCGTCCCGTGGTCGGCGATGCCGAGCTTCTCGCGCACGGTGGAGGCGCGGCCGTCGGCGCCCACGATGCGCTCGGCGCGCACGTCGAGCGGGCCGCCTTCCTTGCGCTCGATGCGCACGACGTGGCCGTCGATGTCCTTCACGCGTGCGTAGGGGAGCCACTCGATGCCGGCGGTCGCCTGTGCCACGGCGCGGAGCGAGGCCACGATGCCCGAGTGCTCGCACGCGAGCGCGGTGCCCTCGGTGTAGGGCATCTCGATCACCGGCGTCCCGTCGTCGGGCAGGATCACGAAGCCGTAGCCGGTGCGCGCGTGGGCGTTCTCGAGACGGCCCACGCGGAGCCGATCGAGCACGCCGACGGCGGGCGGGTGCAGCCACTCGCCGGCGAAGCGCGTCGAGACCTTCGGATCGGCCTCGACGAGGAGCACGGAGGCGCCGCGCCGCGCGAATGCGATCGCGGCCACGCATCCGACCGGGCCTCCACCTGCGATGACGACGTCGTAGTTGCTCTTCATGGCGTCTCCGGATCTCGAAGAAGGTCGGGGTGGTCGAAGGGCCGAGCTCGTTTCGAGCGAGCCCTCGGCCCGGTGAATCAGTGCAACGTCGGTTGCGGTGACGAGGTGGGCAGGCCCGCCGCATCGGTGCGCGACTTGCGTCGCGACTCGTAGGCGCCGAGGGCCCAGACCGGGAAGTAGCGGCGGTAGAGCACGTAATCGAGCAGCGCCGACCGGAAGAACACGCCCTCCGGATCCTGCTTGGGCCACGTGCCGTCGTCCGACTGGCGTCGCGCGAGGAGCGAGGCCGCGCGCGTCATCGCCGCGAAGTCGGGCTCTTCGGCGTCGGCGAGCGTGAGCAGCGCCCACGCCGTCTGCGTGGTCTGTGTCTCGGTGTGCTCGACGTAGCGGTCCTCTTCGCCGCTCGACCAGTGCTCGCCCCAGCCGCCATCGGGGCGCTGGCGCGCGAGCAGCCACGCGCAGGCGCGGCGGATCGCCGGGTCGTGCGAGGGCACGCCCGCCGCGACGAGCCCGCGCACGCCGAACATCGTGCCGTAGACGAAGTGCACGCCCCACATCGCCGGCCACGAGCCGTCGGCGCGCTGCTGGCTACGGATGCTCTCGACGCCGCGCGCGATCGCGCGATCGACCTCGGCGGCGAGGATCCCGGGATGCCGCGTGCGGAACATCGCGAGCGCCGACACGCACGACGAGGTGCACTCGACGTAGGACTTCTCCGTCATCGAGTCGGCGAACATCTCCGCCGGGTTCATCCACTCGAGCGGGACGTCGACGCGACGCGCCTCGTAGCTGCCGAAGCCGCCGTCACTGTTCTGCGTGCGCAGGATGAAGCGCACGGCCGCGGTCAGCTCGCTCGCGCTCGCGCCACGTCCGGCGCCGAGCCAGTGCGCGCTCTCCATGCGGCCGAGGATCGCCTCGGCGGTGCAGTCGCTCACCGGCCAGCCGTGCCAGACGCCGGCGAAGCAGTAGCCGCCCGCCGGATCGATCCGGTAGTACTGCGCCTCGCGCCCGGTGCCGCGCTGGATCTGCTGCGAGGCGAGGAACTCGTCGGCGCGTACGAGCGCGCTCTTGACCTCGACGTGCGGCGCGGCGGCGGCGAGCGCCTGCGAGGCGAAGCCGGTGTCCCACGACGCACTGCGAGCGCCGGCGACGCGCGCGCCCTTCTCGGCGTCCTCCCAGATCCAGCCGTCGAAGTGCTCGAGCGCGAGGAGCAGATCGGGATCGTTCGGATCGGCCGCGTGGAGCGCGATCATGTTCAACAGGCCGCTCACCGGCGAGATGCACGTGTAGTGGGTGCTGCGCAGCTCGTAGCGGATGTGCTCGCGCAGGTTCGCGAGCAGGCCCGCGCGCGCCTCGGGGCTGCGCACGCGCTCGAAGCGGGCGAGCACCGCGTAGATGGCCGAGAGCGCCTTCGTCCACGGCACGAGCAGATCGTCGTCGCGCAGGCTCGAGCGCGCCGCGTCGAAGTCGACCTTCTCCCAGCCGCCCGGGAACAGCTCGTCGCGCATCTCGAGCACGCGCGGCGTGAGCGGGGCGACGAAGCGGCTGCCCTGCACCGTCGACATCGCCATGTAGATGAGGCGCGTGTGGCAGTAGTAGCGGCTCGGGTGCGCGGGCACCCACTCGGGAAGGAGCCACGCCTCGGCGGGCACGGGCGCGACGCCCTTCCACTCGTAGAGACCGACGATCGCGAGCCAGAGCTTGCCCCAGCTCGGGACCTCGGCCGCGCCGCCCTCGGCGCGCAGGAACTCGTAGGCGCGGGTGAGCAGCGGATCGTTCTTCTCGACGCCGAGCAGGCGCGAGGCGACGTAGACGAGGATCGTGACGAAGAGGTAGGGCTTGCTCAGCTCGTGCAGGCCCCACGCGCCGCCGGGCAGGCGCGTGTCCTCGAAGTGGCGCAGCACGTTCTTCCGCCGCTCGGGCGTGAGCGGGCGCCCCATCGCGTGCATCGCCAGCACGTACTGCGCAGCGAGCATGGGGCACCAGACGACCTCGCCCTCCCACGAGCCGTCCTCGTCCTGCTCGGCGACGAGCGCGCGCACGCTCTTCTCGAGCGCGCGCTCGATCGTGCCGCGCGGATCCCGCGAGCGATCGGGAAGCGGCGCGACGGCCGCGCCTCCGCGCGAGGCCCGGAGGAACGCGCCGAAGCGATCTTCGGCCGAGGGGCCGTGCACGCGCGCCGCGAGGCGCCGCTCGGTCACGGCGGAGAGCGCATCGGTGAGGTGGTAGGTGCCGGCGAGGAGCGTCGCGAGGCGCTTGCCGAGATCGGCCATCGCGCCCGCGGTCTCGCGCGGCGAGGGCCCGAACAGCCCGCGGCGCACGAGCTCGTTGCTGCCGTAGGCGACGGTGCCGAGGAACGAGCCGGCCAGGCGCGCGCGCCCTCCTTCGCCCACGAGGAAGCCCATCGTGCGCAGGCGCTCGCCCGGGTGCTTGCGGAAGAGGTGATAGACGGCTTGCCGCACCGCCGTGCTCGAGTGCGCGTGGTCGGCGAACACCTCGTGCAGCGCGATCGCCAGCATCTCCGGGATGCGCGTGCGGAGCGCCCGATCGCGGGCGTAGGCCGAGACGCTCTCGGCCGTGGAGAGCGCCATCGCGTCCTCGAAGCCCATCGTGAGGCCCAGCGCGGTGAGCGGGTGGTGCGCGCCGACGGCGTCGCCCACGAGCGCGAGCCCCTCGCGCCCGAAGTCCGAGCGCGGGTGCATCACGTTGTCGGCGATGCGAGCGCGGCGCTCGGCCAGCGCGCGCCGGAAGGCGCCGCGGAGGTCCTTCGGCAGCACGGAGCGATACGCATCCTCCACGACCTGCGCGAAGGCGGGCGTCGCCTCGGGCGGCAGGGCCATGGAGACGGGGACGTCCAGCAGCAGGCGCACGCTCCGCGGGCCGATGCGCTGGGCGATGACCGGCCCAGGGGCGCCGACGAAGAGGTGCCGGTGCCCCTCGAAAGGAAGCCGCACGTCCTCGAGCAAGAGGCCGATGGTCCGCGAGTAGACGCGGGCCGGGCTCGTCCCGCCGAACGACGTCGAGCCGTTCGAGGCGCCCTGCTCGAGCGAGCCGCGCCCGGTCGCGCCGACCACGAGGTCGGCACGCACGCTGTGGATCCCCTCGGCCAGATCGCTCGGGCCGCGGACGGCGCCGCTCGGGCGCTCCACCTCGAAGGTGACGACCTGACCATCGATGCGCCGCACGCGCGCCCACGGCACGAGCTCGACCGTCGCCCGCGCTTCCACGTGCGCGCGCAGCGTCTCGACCAGGAGCGCGTGCTCGCAGGCGAAGCCGGCCTTGCCGGCCGGGTACGGGAGCACGATCGGCTCGCTCCCGTCCTCGGGATGGATCGTGAAGCCGCTCCCGGTCGCGTAGGCCACGGCGGGCGCGAGGTCGACGCCGAGCGTCTCGCGGATCGCGAGCGCGGTCGGGTGCAGCCACTCGCCCGCGAGCCGATCGGAGGCGCGCGGGTCGGCCTCGAGCACGAGCACGCTCTTGCCCTGGTGCGCGAAGGCGAGCGCGGCGACACAGCCCACCGGGCCCGCGCCGCAGACGACGACGTCGTATCGATTCGCGCTCATCGCTGCTCCTCCGGCTCGCCTGCCGCGCTCAGAGCGCGGCGATGATCCGCGCGGTCACGGACTGGATCGCGGGCCGCTCGCTCGCCTTGATCATCCAGTCGAGCGCGCTCGTGCGGACGATGCGGCGGAAGACGCGCCCGCCGAGGAAGGAGAGACGGAACGCCTTGTTGCAGTTGCGCTCGTAGGCGGCGAACGCCTCGGGCTCGCGCTTGCGCGTGGAGAAAATCTCGGCGATCGCCTCGGCGCCCATCATTCCGGACTTCATGCCTTGGTAGATGCCCTCGGCCGTCGCCGGGTGCGTCATCAGGCCCGACTCGCCGATCACGATCGCGCCGGGGCGCGTGAGCTTCTCGATCTCGTACGAGTAGAAGACCGGGTGGCCCTTCCAGCCGCCGACCTGCGTCGCGCTCTTCAGACGCTCGGCGTAGTGCACGTCGAGGAACTTCTGGAACAGCTCGCGCGCGTTGCGCTTCTGGCCGTTCTTCTCCTCGTAGCAGATGCCGATGTTGACGCGCGTGTCGCTCTCCGGGAACAGCCAGCCGTAGTAGGGCTCGACCATCCGATCGAAGACCATCTCGACGTGGCCCGGCTTGAAGGGCACGCCGTCCCACCAGCCCATGATCGCCTGGATGACATGCTTGGGCCGCTGCTCGGGCAAGCCGACGCGGCAGTGCGAGCCGCCGGCGATCATCGTGTAGCGCGCGCGCACCTCGCGGCCGTCCTTGGCGCGGATGCCGGCGATGCGACCGTCGTCGGTGAGCACGTCGACGGCGTCGAAGTTCGGGAGGAACGTGGTGCCGCGCGCGACCGCCTTCTTGAGCAGGATGTGATCGAGGATGCGGCGCTGGCAGACCACCGCGTCGGCGACGTCGCCGGCCGACTGCCAGCTCTCGAGGCCGCCCGGCGTGACGAGGCGGATGCCGGTGATCTTGTAGGACTGGGGCTCGACCTCGTCCCAGATGCCGAGCTGCTTGAGCGTCTCGATGCCGCGCGGCGAGATGCCGCTGCCGCACGTCTTGTCGCGGGGGAAGTCGTGACGATCGACGAGCACCACGTTCTTCACGCCGAGCGTGCCGAGGTGGGCGGCGGCCGCGGTGCCCGAGGGGCCCGCGCCCAGGATGACGACGTCGGCCTTGATCACGTTCGAGGTCTCAGCGCTCATGGGTGTCTCTCTCTCTTCTTCGATCGGTCTCGAGGGTGTCGCTCGCCGCGCCCGGCCCGACGACGGCGACGGCCTCAGGCGCCTTCCGCGCGTGTGCTCGCTCCACCGCGCGTCTCGGGACGGCGCGGCGCGGGGGCCTCGGCGCCCGTGCCAGCGCGGGCCGCGACGAGGCCGCGGCGAGCGAAGTCGGCGTAGGCGTCGTGCAGCGCTCGACGCAGGCTCGAGGGCTCGAAGCCGAGCTCGCTCCGCGCCTTGCCGACGTCGGCCGTGCGCTCCTCGCCCAGCAGGCGAACGGCCGACGGGCCGAAGGGCTGCGCGACGCCGTCGGGCAGTCGGCTCGTCAGGAACGTCGTCACCTCGGCCACACCGGCCATCACGCCCACCGGCAGCTTGAGGCGCGGGCGGCGGCGTCCGGTGACCTCCTCGAGCACGTCCATGATCTCGTCGACGGTGATGAACTGCGTCGCGAGCGTGTACTTCTGCCCGCTGCGACCGCGCGCCATCGCGCGCACGTGGCCATCGGCGGCATCGGAAGCGGACACCAGCGGCAGGCCGCCCGGCACGTAGGCGCGCAGGCGCCCCTGTGCGTGGTCGACGAGCAAGCGGCCCATGCGCGAGAGCGCGTAGTCGTTCGGTCCGACCATCACCGCGCACGCGCAGATCACCACCTCGAGCCCGTCGACGGCCGCCTTCAGGGCCGCGAGCTCCACCGCCTGCGCCACGCGCGCGTGCGGGAAGGCCTCGAGATCGCTGGCCGCCCCGAGGCTCTCGCTGACCACGACGCGCTCGAAGCCGAGGTGGAGCGCGACACGGAGCAGGTTCTCGGTGCCGGCCACCTTCGTCTCGAACAGCTCGCGCTCTCGCGCCGGCGAGATCTCGTCGAGCGCCGAGACGAGCGCGGCCGTGTGATAGGCCTGCTTGCAGCCCTGCATCGCGCGCTCGAGCGAGTCGATGTCGCGCAGATCACCGTAGACCTTCTCGACCGGCAGGCCGTCGACGGCCGCCGTCGACTCGCCCTTGAGGAGCAGGACGCGCACTTCCCGCCCGCCGTCGACCAAGCGGCGCACGAGGTTCGCGCCGAGGTGCGAGGTCGCGCCCGTCACGAGCACCTTGCCGACGTGGGTGCGTCCAGCGTTGGGGCCACTGCCATCGGTCTTGGCCTGTCCGAGCTTGCGAATCATGGAGCCTCCGGAGAGCGTGAGCGGTCGTTCGGACTCGGGCTGCGGTCGCGGCTCCGCGCTCATCGCGCGGGCCTCGGGCATCACGGGCACCTTGGGGCGCTGCGCGCCCTTGCGGGTGAGGGGCGCGCGGCTCGAGAAGTCGATCACGAGGCCCGTCGGCACGGCCGCGGGGCGCGCGGCGGCGGCCTTCGCGCGCTCGGCGCGCAGCGTCTTGAGCGCCTCGGCCGCCGCGCGGGCGTTCACTTGCTTGGCGTCGGCGATGCGCGTCGCGACCTCGAGCACCTCGTCACCCTCGGCACCGGCCTCGACGGCGACGTTGCGCGCGTGCAAGCGCATGTGGCCGCTCTGGATGCCCTCGGCCGCGAGCGCGCGCAGCGCTCCCAGGTTCTGCGCGAGGCCCGCCGACGCCGTGAGGCGCGCGAGGTCGGCGGTCGACTCGATGCGCGCGATCTTGCGCGTGACCTGCACGACCGGATGCACCTTGAACACGCCGCCGACCGTGCCGACCGCGAGCGGCAGCGTCATCCGGCCCACGAGGTGGTCACCCTCGACGCGCCAGCGCGCCATCGCCGTGTAGCGACCCTCGCGCGCCGCGTAGGCGTGGGCGGCCGCTTCGACCGCACGGAAGTCCTGCCCGAACGCGAGCAGCACGGCGTCGACGCCGTTCATGATGCCCTTGTTGTGCGTGGTCGCGCGGTAGGGATCGCGCTCGGCGAACACGCTCGCCTCCTCGATCCCCTTGGCGAGCTCGCGCCCGCCCTTGCCGCCCTTCTCGGCCAAGGACGAGAAGGGAACGTGCCCCTCGACCGTGACCAGGCGGCGATCGTTGAGGTTCGACAGGATGCGAAGCACCACGCGACCGCCCGAGAGCGCCGCGACGCGCGAGGCCAGGCGCTCGCACATCGAATTGATCGCGTTCGCTCCCATCGCGTCGCGCACGTCGACGACGACGTGGACGACCATCATGTCGCCACACGGATCGCTCGCCTCGCGGCGCGGGAGATCGGCGACCTCGATGTCGAGCGCACCACCGCCTGCCGCGATGAGCGCCGGGTGATTCGCGTTGGCGAGCGTGAGGAGCGCCTCCTTGTCGGCGAGGATCGCGCGCCGCGCGGCGCCGTGATCCGGCACGTCCAGCACCTGGATCTGTCCGACCATGATCGGCGCCGTCACGTGGCTGCGGATGCCGTCGCCGCTGCGAAGGAGCTTGGAGGCGTGGCTGCACGCGGCGATGACCGAGGGCTCCTCGACCGCCATCGGCAGGAGCCAGTCGCGCCCGTCGACGCGCATGTTCACGCAGACGCCGAGCGGCATGCCGAGCACGCCGAGCGCGTTCTCGACCATCTGATCGGCGTGCTCGGTGGTCAGCCCGCGGTCCTGCGCGCTCGCGATCGGGCCGAGCTCGATCACGTCGGCCGGCGCGAGGCCGGTCAGCGCCGCGACGCGCTTGCGGCGCTCCTCCATCGGCAGCTTGTAGAAGCCGGGAAGCTCGCTCTCGAGGTTCTTGCGATCGCTCATGCGACTCCTGCCGCGTCGAGGACGCGGACGCTCTTCAGATCGGAAACGGTGCGCGCGCCCGTGCAGAAGCAGATCACGCGCAGCTCGTAGAGGATCGTGTCCAAGGCACGGACGACGGCCTCGTCGCTCTCGTGGGCCGGGCCGAGCAGTGGCGCCGCGAGCGCGACCGCGTCGGCGCCGAGGGCGAGCGCGACCGCCACGTCCATGCCGCTGCGGATCCCGCCCGACGCGATGACGAGCCCGCGGCTCCCGAGCGCGCGGCGGGTGACCTCGAGCGAGGTCGCGGTGTCGACGCCGAAGCCGGCGAGGCGTCGCCCGACCTCGGCGTGCACGCTGGCGGGCGCCGCGCGATGCGCCTCGACGTGCGCCCACGAGGTGCCGCCGACGCCCGCGACCTCGATCCCGGCCAGGCCCAGGGTGGCGAGCTTCTTCGCGGTCCGCTCGGAGATGCCCGACCCGACTTCCTTGACCAGGCAAGGGAACGGGAGCGCGGCGATCGTCTCGCGCAGCTTGGCGGCCAGGCCTGCAAAGCGCGTGTCGCCCTCGGGCTGGATCGCCTCTTGGAGCGGGTTCAGGTGGAAGTTGAGCGCGTCGGCATCGACCGAGCGCACCATCTTCTCGAGATCTGCGGCGCTCACGCCGTAGTTGAGCTGGACCGCGCCCACGTTTCCGAAGAGGAGCGGCAGCGACGGCGCGTCCTGCCGCACGGCGAACGAGCGCGTCAGCTCGGGCTTGAGCAGCATCGCGCGCTGCGAGCCGAGCGCCATCCCGATGCCGACCTTCGCCGCGGCGCGCGCCAGGCGCTGGTTGACCTGCGCGGCGCGATCCGAGCCGCCCGTCATCGCGCCCACGATCAGCGGGGCGCGCAGGGTCTTGCCGAGCAGGGTCGTGCCGAGCTCGACGCTCTCGAGGTCGAGCTCGGGCAGCGCGTCGTACTCGAGGGTGTAGCGCCCGAGGCCGAGCGCGGGGCCGCGCGAGCCCACGTCGCGCTGGAGCACCACGTCGAGGTGGTGGTCCTTGCGCGAGGAGACGACCGCGCCCTCGCGCTCGCGGGTGCTGGCCGCGTGCGCCGAAGATTCCGCCGTCGCTCGTACCTGGTTCGCCAAAGCCCGGACCTCGAGAATTCGTGGGTCGCCCGCGCCGCTGCGCGCGTCCCGCCCCACGGAGGGGCCGGCACGGTAGCCAAAAGGATCCGAGCTGTCGAATCGAGCCCGGTTGTGCGCAGATCGTGGGTATTTTTCGCGCGAATTGTGCCGCGTCGCATCGTACGCAGCGACCGCGTCGACTCCGCCTCACGAAAACTGGCTCACGCCGGCAAACGTTGTCCGGACAAGCACGTTGGGACCTCGTTTGTCTCGCAATGATTGCCTCGACAACGGGTGTCGATAGCGACCGGAGGCGAGGCGGGCCTGCACGGCCCCGCGCGATCGGGCTGCGAACGTGACGCGCCAGCCGGCACCGCGTAGCCGGCGTCGCAGGAGTGCACGCACGCTCCCGGGGCCCGGATCCTGGCCGCTCGGCCGGAAGATCCCCATACTCACGCCGCTGTATGAACGAGACGGTCGCCACCCCCGAGCCGGCTCCGCGAGCCACGCCTGCGCCACGCCCCGCCGCCAGCGCGCGTGCTGCGGCGTCTGCGCCCGTGCCGCGTCCCTACGGTCCGAGCGAGTGGGCGGCCGCCCTCGCCCTGGCCGAGGCGCTGATCCCCGGCGGAAGGACGGTGCGCCGCGCCGACGAGGACACCCTCCTCCGGACCATCGACCTGCTCGAGCACACGTTCCCTCAGCTCTCGAAAGTATGGGGAAAGAGCGCGCTCTTCTTCGATCACCTGGCGATCCTCGGGACGGGCAAGCGCTTCCGCGACCTCGACCACGCGGGCCAGGAGGCGATGCTCGCGCGCTGGGAGGCCAACCCCGCCCTCCGCGGCCCGCTCACGGCGTTCATGTTCGGCCTGAAGATGACGCACTTCGACCGGACCGACGTCTACGAGGGCCTCGGCGGCAAGCTGAACGTCGTCACGAGCCTCGAGCCGGCGCGCTGGCTGAGCCAGGTGATCGACGCCTCGAGCTACGAGGGCGATCGCGACGTCGAGTGCGACGTGGTCGTGATCGGCACGGGCGCCGGCGGCGCGGTGGTCGGCAAGGAGCTCGCCGACAAGGGACATGCGGTCGTCTTCGTGGAAGAAGGCCGTTTGGTCCGTCGTGACGAGTTCACCGGATCCTCGATCAAGGCACATCAAGAGTTCTATCGAGGTGGCTTGTCGGCGGGAAACAACCTGTTTCCCGTCTTCATGGGTCGATTGGTGGGTGGCTCGACGGCCGTCAACGGTGGCACTTCGTTCCGCACGCCGAGCTGGGTGCTCGATCGCTGGTGCGAGGAGACGCGCTCGGACGACTTCACGCCCGACGCGATGGAGAAGTACTTCCAGCGCGTGGAGCAGACGCTGCGCGTCGAGCCGGCGAACAAGAAGTTCATCGGCAAGATCGCCGACATCTTCTCCCAGGGGTGCGACGCGCTCGGCTGGTCGCACTTCACGATCAACCGCAACGCGCCGGGCTGCGAGGGCTCGGGCTTCTGCGACTTCGGCTGTCGCACCGATGCGCGCCGCAGCACCAACATCAGCTACGTGCCGCCCGCGCTCGAGAAGGGCTCGCTGCTCTTCACGAAGCTCCGCGCCGAGCGGGTGCTGATCGAGAACGGGCGCGCGGTCGGCATCGAGGGCGTCGACCCGAACGGCAAGACCATCCGCGTGCGCGGCAAGGCCGTGATCGTGGCGGGCGGCGCACTGCCGACTCCGTTCTTCCTGATGCGGCAGGGGCTCTGCGGCTCGAGTGGCCAGCTCGGCAAGAACCTCACGCTCCATCCTTCGGGCGGCTTGTCGGCGATCTTCGACGAGAGCATCGAAGGTCGGAAGTACATCCCGCAGGGATATGGATGTGACGAGTTCGTCAAAGACGGCATCTTGTTGAGCTCGGCCCAGGCCGACATCAACTATGCCTCGATGATGTTCCCCTTCGGCGGCGATCGCCTGATGGAGGTCATGGACGGCCTCGATCACGTGGGCGGCTTCGCCATCTTGATCGCCGACCAGACGACGGGCCGCGTGCTCGTGGAGCACGACGGCTCAGCGGCCGTGCACTACCAGCTCACGCAGAAGGACGTGGACCGCTACCACCGCGCCCTCGTGAAGCTCAGCGAGATCTGCTGGGCCGCGGGCGCCAAGCGCATCCACCCGGCGATCTTCGGCTGGCCGAGCATCGACTCGCGCAAGGACTTCCAGCGCTTCACGAAGGCCAAGCTCACGGCCGGCGATCTCTTGCTCACGAGCTACCACCCGCTCGGCACCTGCAAGATGGGCCCCGATCCGAAGAAGAGCGTGGTGGACCTCAATCACCAGGCCCACGATCTTCCGGGCTTGTTCATCGTCGACGGCAGCACCGTCTCGGGCCCGCTCGGCGTGAACCCGCAGCTCACGATCATGGCGATGGCCACCCGCGCGGCCGAGAAGATCCACGACCTGCTCTGAACGATGGACACGGCGCAGAGGCTGGTCGATCTCGTGATCGCGCTCGCACGCGTCCCGGATGCGGACGAAGGGGCCGAAATGCTCGGCCTCGAGCGCTTCGCGAGCGACGAAGGTGTTCTCTTCGTCGGAGACGCGTTTCATCTCCAGATGCTCGGCGACGGGCGCGCGCGGACGCTCTGCGCGTCGCTCGCGGAGGACGACGATGGCGTCGCAGTCGCGGAGCGTCTCGGGATCACGCTCACCGACGACTGCGTGCTCTTGAGCGATACGTTCGACGCGCTCCATGACTCGCTGTCCGCCCGGCTCGGGGTGCCGGTCCGCGAGGACTCGTGGCGATCGACGTGTCTACTCCACGACGAGGAGCACACCTACCGTGCAGCCGCATGGAGGAGCGGAGAACGTGCGCTCGTCCTCTTGCTCGACGAAGAAGGCGACGCTCACGTGGGCGAGCTGGCGGCGCTCGACCTCCGGCTCGTGTCGGGCGCGCTGCTCGGCGGGTTTCCGGAGAGCGTTCGAGGCCCGATCGCGTGGCCCGTGCTCGACGACGACACCGCCTAGTCGGCTGCCTACGTCGTCGTGCGGAGCAGTGCCGCGACGTCGGCGCCCAGCGGCAAGCGGCCCTCGGCGCGCTCGGGCCGGCCCCCGCCTTTGCCGCCTGCGGCCGCGGTGATCGCCTTCACGATCGCGCCGGCGTTCTCGGTGCTCGACGGGCCGCGCGCGACGACGAGGTGCGCGCCCTCGTCGGTCTTCACGGCGACGAGCGCGAGGCGCGCACCCTCCTTCGTGAGCTCGGCGGCGACCTTCTGCGCGAGCTCGATGCCGCCCTCGTCGAGCACGAGCTCGATGCGATCCCCGCCCACCTTCGTGGCCTCGAGCGCGATGCGCTGCGCGAGCGCGCTCCGTAGGCGCCCCGCCTCCCCGTGAGCGGCCGTCAGCTCGGCCCGGAGGCGCTCGACGCCCGCCGGCACCGCGTCGACCGCGCACACGAGCGAGCGCGCGAGCACGCGCAGGGCATCGTCCTCGCCGAAGAGCATCGTGCGCGCTCGTGCCCCAGCGTGGAACGAGACGCGCGTGCCGCCCTTGTACTTCTCGCTGCCGACCACGCGCACGAGGCCGATCTGCGCGGTGCTCGCGACGTGCGTGCCGCCGCAAGGCGAGACGTCGAAGCCGAGCACCTCGACGACGCGGATGTTCTCGCTCTGCTTGGGCGCGCGACGCATCGGCAGCGTCTTCAGCTCCTCGTCGGTCGGGAACCACGCGCGCACGAGGCGCCCCTCGTCCACGAGGTCGTTGGCGATGCGCTCGCACTCGGCCACGCGCGCGTCGGAGAGCGTCTCCTTCACGTCGATCGTGGCGAGCGTCTCGCCGAGGCGCGAGCTGACGGTGTCGGCCCGCGCGACGTCGACGAGCGCCCGAGAGAGGATGTGCTGCGCGGTGTGCAGCGCCGCGAACTGCCGGCGCCGCGGCGCATCGATCACACCGCGGACGGTGGTGCCGACCTCGGGGAGCGCGCCCTCGATCGCGTGCCGAACGACCCCATCGTCACCGACCTGCACGTCCACGACGCGCGCCGGCCCGAGCGCGCCGCGATCCGCCATCTGCCCGCCCGATTCGGGGTAGAACGCGCTGCGATCGAGCACGACCGCCGCCGCGTCGCCGAGGCGATCGTGCGCGACGACCTTCGCGTCGAAGTCGAAGAGGAACGTATCGGCGTAGTACAGGCGCTCGGTCACGAGCGTGTTGTGCAGCGTCCGGGCCGAGGTGCAAAGCTTGCATGTCTGGGCAGACGATGAGCCGACGGCACAACGTGCGACATGCAGCGGCGCTCGCCATGCTCCTCGGCGTCTGGCTCGCTTCGCCGCGCGCGGCGCACGCATGCAGCGCACTGAGCCCATGCGACCGGCCGCTCGGCACCCTTCCTCCGGATGGAGCGGTCGACGTTCCTCTCAACGTCGAGATCGAGCTCTTCACGTCCGACCTCTACTTCGGCAGGCTCACGCGGGACGTGATGCCTGGCTTGCGCGTCGCAGGCAGCGACGTCTTGCTCGCCCTCGAGCCGGCCACGACGCGCGGTCGCGTGCGCGCCGTTGGCGGCCTGGCACCGGACACCGCGTACGAGATCGTGGGCCCCTCCCTCGACCTGAGCTGCGCGACCAGCATGCCAGACGTCGTGCTCGCGACCTTCACGACGGGATCGAGCATGGACGTGGTCGCCCCTTCGACGCCGACGAGCACGGCAGGAGGGTGCTCGCTGAGCACCTGCACCGACAGCGGCTGCTGCGGTCCTTACGTGGCCGGTACGTCCTCGGTCCAGTGGACCGCCTCGGACGATGGCTCGCTCGGTGTGGTGTACGCGTTCGGCGCGCCCGACGGCCCACGCCTGTGGCGAACGCGAGGCACGGCCGTCCGCATGGTCTACGGCCACGGGCTGTACGCGCGAGTCACCACCGAGCCGCTGCCCGGCGCGAGCTCTCGAGCGATCTATGCGATCGACGCTGCTGGGAACGTCTCCGAGGCCGGCGAGCTCGCCGCGCTCGACCTGAGCTGTGCGGATGGCGTCCAACTCTGTGACGGCGGCATCTGCCAGGACGCAGGAGTGCCCGACGCCGGCGCGACCACGGACGACGCGTCGTTGCCTCAGGACGGCGACGGCGGAGCGCGAGACGATCCGATGCGCCCGGCGCCCTCCTGCGGAGTCGTGCGTACGACGATAACGGCACGGGCAATCCCATTCCTCCTGACACTCGCAGGCGCGCTCCTGGCCTTTCGACGAAGGAGAGCACGATGAGGCGACGACCGACGGCCGCAGCGCTCGCTCTCGTTCTCGGTACCTGGCTCTCTGTGCCGCGCACGGCGCACGCGTGCAGCGCGAATCGATGCGGGAGCCCGCCACGCACGATCCCGACCGACGGGGCCGTCGACGTTCCGTTGAACGCCGAGCTCGAGCTCCTCGGGCCCGACGACTACTTCACCCTCCTTCGCCGGCCGACGCAGCCCTCACTTCGCGTTGCCGCACGACGGAGCCGCTCCCGCTCGAGCCGGCGCGTACCTCGGGGCGCGTGCGCGTCGTCGGAGGCCTGGCGCCGCACACGACGTACGAGCTGCTCGGGCCCTCGCTCGACCCCGAGTGCCCGGGCGCGACTCCCGACGTGGTGCTCGCCACGTTCACCACCGGCGAGACGGAAGACACGACGCCGCCCTCGCGGCCGGTCACGACGACCAGCCCCTGCGTCGTGGACGCCGATCCCGCATCCACGTGTGGCGGTTACTTGGCGGCAACCGTGCAAGCGACGTGGCTCGCGACCGACGACGGCGCGCTCGCGGTCGCCTACGCGTTCGGCACGCCCCACGGCTCCAGGCTCTCCCGCGAGCACGGCGTCGCGGCGCAGATCGTCCAGATGTCCGGCCTCTCCGCGGTCGTGACCTTCGATCCGATGCCCAGCGCGGGCCCGGTGTACGCGATCGACGTGGCCGGCAACGTCTCCGAGCCGGCAGCGCTCGAGATCGATCTGCACTGCGCAGACGGGCTCTCCCTCTGCGATGGCGGTGTGTGCTCCCCCGATGGGGGTCCCACGAGCGACGATGGCGCGGCACCCTCTCTCGACGGCGGCGCTGGCCCCCCGCCCGGCCCGAGCTCGGGCGGCTGCTCGCTGGGCGGACGCTCTGGCGCCTTCGCGCCCGCGCTCGCGCTCCTCGTGCTCTCAGCTGTCGGCGCCCGCCGACGTCGGCATCGGCGCCGGCAGCGCGCTCGGGCCGCCGGTCTCGATCACGACCATGTTCTGCAAGGACACGATCACGATCGCGACGAGCAGCACGATCAAGATCACGAGCAGCCACGTGGCGCCGCGGCCGCTCGACTCGCGCGAGAAGCGGTCGCGGTAGTAGCGGCCCTTGCTGCGCTTGTGCAGGCGCTCCTGCACGCCCTTGAGCAGCTCCGGCTCCTTCAGGTCGGTCTCGGCGTCGGTCGTCTCGGCGATCGCGGCGGCGCCGCGGAAGATCGACCGGAAGGCCTCGTACTCTTCCTTGAGCTCGGCGCTCGACGCCAGAGCCTCGTCGAGCTCCTTCTTGTCGGCCTCGCTCAGCTCGTCGTCGAGCGCGGCGCTGAAGAGATCGCGGATCTCGTCCGGGCTCTTCATGTCTTCCCACCTTTCGTACCACTGCCGTCGCTGCGCGGCTCGCTCGCGCGCTGTACGGCCTTCGCCAGCTGCAGGCGCGCGCGGTGCAGGCGCGACTTCACGGTGCCCTCGGGCAGGCCCGTGATCTGCTGGATCTCCTCGTAGCTGAGGTTCTCCACGTCGCGCAGGATCACCAGCTCGCGCTGATCCTCGTCGAGCTCGGCGATCGCGGCACGCACGATCGCCTCGATCTGGTTGGCCTCGGCCTGCTGGTCCGGGCGCGCCACGATCGCGCTCGACGACATCGACGCGCTCTCGAGCGCGCCGTGCTCGCTGAGCTCGTCGAGCTCGCCCTTCTTTCCACGCGCACGCCGGTCCAGGTACTTGATCCGGTTCTTGCAATGGTTGGTGGCGACCCGGAACATCCAGGTGCTCAGCTTGCTCTCGCCGCGGAAGCTGTCGATCGACTTGAACACCTGGATGAAGACGTCCTGGGCGACGTCCTCGGCCTCGGCACGGTCGCCGCCCAGCATGCGCAACACGAGCCGGAACACGCGCTTCTCGTAGGCCCGCACCAGCTCGTTGAACGCCGTCTCGTCGCGCCGCTTGAGGCGCTCTACCAGCTGTTCTTCGTAGCCTTCGGGCATGGGGACGTGGAAGCCCGCAGCCGCCGCCGCAGCGTGCTCGAGCATCGACAGTTCGTGCACGCTGCGCGGCAAGCTCGCCTCGCCGTTCGATGACAACGAGGGGAGCCCACGGTTCCGGGGAATGTACGAAGCGAGGGCCCTTTCCGACAAGCACCGAACGCGTCAGAGTCCTCGCGAGGGGCGAAGACCATGCGTGCCATCGTGCTGATCGATCACGGGAGCCGGGCCGCAGAGGCGAATGCCTCGCTCGAGACCGTGGTCGAGCTGGTGCGCTCACGCGTGGGGGAAGGGGTGATCGTCACCCATGCGCACATGGACCTCGCGCCGCCCACGCTCGCCGAGGCCGTCGCGTCCATGGTGGGCGCCGGCGCCAAGGAGATCGTCGTGGTGCCCTACTTCCTCGCGCCCGGGCGCCACTCGCGCGAGGACATCCCGAAGCAGGTCGCGGACGCGCAGGCGGCCCACCCGCACACGCTCTTCGTCGTGGCCGAGCCGCTCGGGCCGCATCCGCTCCTGGCCGAGCTCGCCCTGCTGCGCGCGGGAGAATGACCCGGAGGGCGGACGGGAGCAGCGGGGTGACGGGATCCGACGCCTACGGACAGGCGTCGATCAGGGGCTGATCGGGGGCCAGCGCGCGCACCGAGTTGGTCCAGAGCGCGACGATCGGCGGCATCGTCGACCACTCGCTGTCGAACTCGATCCACTCGTCGCCGAAGACGACGAGCTGGCCCGCGCCGAAGGGCCCGACGACGCCGACGACGTAGCTTCCGATCTGCGCGAAGGCAGCGAGCTCGGGCTGCGTCGGCGGGACGAGCACCTGGAAGCCGCCCGCGAAGGTGACCGGCGGCAGCACGCCGCCCGCGCCGTCGCCGGTGATCGGGCTCGCGAGCAAGGTCGCCGGGCCGTTGAGCAGACCCGTCGCGACGTCGTAGCTCGGGCCCAGCGAGACGAGCAGCGTGTTGTGCGTGCTGGCGATCGAGCCGGTGTGCCCGGTCATCACGAAGAGGCCGCCGCCGGCGCGCACCCAGTCGGCGAGCACGGTCGATTCTTCGGCGGTGTAGGTGCGGCGCACCTGGTCGACGATGACGAGATCGAAGACCTCGAGCTGCTCGCGCACGAGCGGCGGCGGGCTCGCTTCGGCGTGGAAGCGCGTGGCGATCGCGCCCTGCATCTCGAGCCACGCCTGGAAGTTCGAGCTCGGGTTGGCGCCCGGTGCGCCGAGGATCCCGATGCGCCGGCAGCCGTAGGGAGCGGCGCCCGCATCGCCGCCGGTGCCGCTCGTACACGCGCCCCACACGCCGAACTCGCCCGAGGGCGTGCACGTCATCTCGCCCCACGCGCAGAAGGGCGCCGCCGGATCGAAGCGGCCCGGCAGGCAGCGCGCGGTCGAGCCCGGGATGCACGAGCAGCCCTCGTCCACGGTGTCGTCGCAGTCGTCGTCGACGCCGTTGAAGCACGACTCGGTCGCCGAGCAGCCGACGACGATGCAGTGCGCATCGCCTCGAAAGGCGTCGACCGACGCCGCGTCCGCTCCCGCGTCCTCGGCTCCCGAGGAGGCGTCCATCCCGGCGTCCACTCCCGCCGCGTCGGGCGCCGCGGCGCAGCGGCCGTCGATGCACCGCTGGTCGCTCCGACAGTCGGTCGCCGACGTGCAGCGCCCGGGCGTCGTCGGGGCGTTGCTGCACCCGAGCCCCACGAGGCCGAGCGCGCTCGCCAGGACGACGACGTGCTCGGCGCGGAAACGGAACGCGCGCGGAGGAGGCTTCATCCAGCCATCCTACCGCGCGCGCCTCGGTGACGGGCCCTTACTTCCGGTCGCTCGACGTCAGCCGCCGCACATGTCGCTGGCGGTGACGCTCGTCACGGCGCCGCTGCGCATCGCATCGCAGGCCGCGCCGGTGAACGTGAGGTGGTTGCCGCTGATGGTGTAGAGCACGCGTGGCACGACCACGCCGTTCTGGCGGACGACGACCGAGCCCGGGCGGGCAGGCGTCGTCGTGAGGTCGAGGCTGCAGTCGGTGGCCGAGGCGAGGATCGCGCGGAGCGAGCGCTCGAACGCCGCGCCGTCGACGGCCTCGTAGTAGTGGAGCGAGCCCGAGCGCGCGCGACCACCGGCGTCGGCCATCTGGTTGAGGCCGGCCTGGAGCGCGGGGATGCCCGACGTGTCGCCGTTGCGGTCGGGGCCCACGAAGCCCAGCACGAACGTGTCGATGCCGAGCGAGGTGCGGAGCGAGGTGATCGCCGTCACGGTCGCGGCCACGGTCGAGCCGCAGTTCGGCTCGGGGAGGCCGTCGGTCGCGAGCACCACGAAGCGCGTCATCGTGCTCGGGTGCGAGCGCAGGTAGGTGTCCGCCACCGCGAACGCCTGCGGCGTCGGGGTGTCGCCGCCACGCGGATCGGCCGCGACGAGGCGGGCGCTGATCGCCGACCCCGTCCCGAGCGCGATCGCGAGGTCCGGCATGCTCGGCACCATGCAGCTCCGCAGCTCGCTCGTGCCGTCGAGCAGCGGGAAGGTGAGCAGGCCGAGAGGGATGTCCGAGAGCGAGGGCAGGACGCTGTTCATCGCGCCCTCGAGCTCGACCCAGCGCGTGTTGGTCGTGCCCTGCGCCGGGAAGTCCATGCTGCCCGAGCGGTCGACGACGAAGAGCAGCTCCGTGCTCGTCGGCACGATCGGCACGGTCTCGTCGAACGTCGTGCAGCAGGCCGGATCGGTCGCGCAGTCGCTGTCCGCGCAGTCGGTGTCGCCGTCGCAGTCGTCGTCCGAGACGTTGTCGCAGACCTCGGTGGTCGGCGTCACGTCGAGCAGGCAAGCGCCCCAGCCGCTCGCGTCGCAGTCCTGCGTGCCGTCCTCGCAGGCGCCGACGCCGCGGGTGCCCGAGGGGCCGCCGTAGCAGGGGCGCGAGTCACCGACGGCGCAGGCGCAGCCCTCGTCGATGAGGCCGTCGCAGTCGTCGTCGAAGAAGCCGTCGCACTCCTCGGTGGCGGGCAGCACTTCGTCGGTGCAGTTCGGATCCCAGTGCGAGCCCGCGGCGTCGATGATGCAGGCCTGGTAGCCCGAGAAGCACCAGCCCACGTCGCGCGTCGCCGGGTCGCCCGTGTAGCAGCTGCGCTCGTCACCCTCGAGGCACTCGCAGCCCTCGTCGGTGGCGCCGTCGCAGTTGTCGTCGATGCCGTTGCACCGCTCGGGGGCCGGCGCGCCGTCGCCGCCGCACGAGTCCCAGATCCCGAACTCCATCGTGGAGACGCAGTCCTGCGTGCCCCAGTGACAGGCCCCGATGCCGGCCTGGGACGCCTCGCCGCGATAGCACTGCTGCTGCGCGCCGGGCGTGCACGCGCAGCCCTCGTCGATGCGGCCGTCGAGGTCGCCGTCGAGCCCGTCCCCGCATGGGTCGGGGTTGCCCGGCGTGCCCGTATCGGTCTGCGTACCCGCGTCGTCGACGATCGGCCCCGTGTCCCCGCGGCCCATCACGTGGCCTCCGTTGGGCCCGGCGCAGTCGCAGCCCGAGACGGTGACGAGGACAGAGACGAGGGCGAGCGAAGTCAGCGCGCCCGCGACGAAACGACGGCCAGTCATGGAGCCTCCCTGGTCGAGAAAGGTCGGACGGTGTAGCACCCGAGCCGCTTGTCGGCCCGTCCCACGGTCGGTTTCTGACGTTATCGCCGGGACGGGCGAGAAACACCACGGCGATCGGAGGCCTGCGCGACCCCCGCGCCTCGGCGCGCACACCCCTCGAGGTGGTCGTCGACCATTCCCATCGCCTGCATGAGCGCGTAGCAGGTCGTCGGCCCGACGAACCGGAAGCCCCGCTTCTTCAGGTCCTTGGACATGCGCGTCGAGGCCGGCGTCTTTCCCATCGCGCGCAGCTCGGTGATGCGCACGCGAGCCGGGCGCTCGCTCGCGGGCGGCACGAACGACCAGAGGTACGCGTCGAGCGAGCCTTCGGTCGCGATCAGCTGGTTGACGGCCGCGGCGTTGTGGATCGCCGCCTCGATCTTGCCGCGGTGGCGCACGATCCCGGGGTCGCCGAGCAGACGCTGCACGTCCTTCTCGCCGAAGCGCGCGAGCTTCTTCGGGTCGAAGCCGGCGAAGACCTCCCGAAAGCGCGGCCGCTTCTTGAGGATCGTGATCCACGAGAGCCCCGACTGGAACCCTTCCAGCACGAGCTTCTCGAAGAGGCGCTGGTCGTCGTGCGTGGGGCGGCCCCACTCTTCGTCGTGGTAGCGCAGGTACTCGGGGTCGGAGCCGGCCCAGAAGCAGCGCACGACGCCGTCCTCGCCGCGCACGAGCCCTTCGGCGAGCGTGAGCGCCACCGGCTTGTTCGTCTTCGTCGTCTGGCTCATTCGTCGTAGGTCGGCCCGGCGAAGGTGGTGACGAACTCGAGGTGCAGCTCGCTTCCGGGCTTGCGGAGCTCGGCGGTGCGGCGGCCGGTCTCGATGCGCACCACGGCGATGGTATCGCCACGCGTCTCGAAGCGGGCGCTCCACTCCTTCACGCTCATGCGTGTGCCGTGGCGATCGGTCTTGATCCGCCGGTACGCGTGCGGCTGCGGGCCGAGCGCGAGCGCCTCGACGATGCGCGCCCGCAGGTCGATCCCGCGCTCGCGGAGCCAGCCGAGCTGCGCCTCGGCGAGCGGCTCGACGATCACGCTCCAGGTCGGGCGCGGATCGGCGGGGCGCTCGCCTCCCGGGCGCGCCCCCTCGGGCGGCTCGAGCCAGCCGGTCTTCGCCTCGGGGATCGCGTCGGTCCAGGGCACGTAGGGCTTGAGATCGAGCACCGGCGTGCCGTCGACGATGTCGAGATCCTCCACCTCGAGCACGAGCCCGCGCACGCTCACGAGCCGGAGCGCACTCAGCCCGATCGGGTTCGGCCGGTGCGGGGCGCGCGTCGCGAGCACGCCGCGCTTTCGCTCGCTCCGCGGCGGCTGCACCTTCGGCTTCCAGCCCACCGCGCGATCGAGCCAGAAGATGACCCAGACGTAGTCCCAGCCCTCGAGATCCTCGACGGCGTCCTCGAGCCCGAGGCCCGGCGTGAGCTCGATCCTCCCGCGCACGCCCTCGGCCGCGCGAGGCTGCCGCGGCGCCTCCGCCAGCTCCAGGAAGGGGCTGCGCACGACGCCGATCGGACGAACCACGAGCTCGCGTTCGGAGACGCTCGTCATTCGGCGCCGCTGATGAGCGCTTCGATCTCTTCGAGGTCGCTCGACTCCGGATCGAGCTCGCGCGCGCGGGCGAGGTGCTGGCGCGCCTCGTCGAGCGCGTGCCGCTCGACCGCCGCGCGCGCCGCGTCGAGCTCGTCCTTGGCGAGGTCCTCGCGCTCCTGGCGCGAGAGCGTGAGCTCCCCGCTGCGCGCGTCGGGCTCGCTCCAGTCGTCGACGCCGGCGTGGGCGAGCGGCAGCGCGCTGTCGGTCTCGGCGCCCGCATCGCGCGGGCGAGCGCGCGCGCCGGCGTCGTCGATCGACGGCGAGACGTCGAGCACACCTGCGTCGGGCCCCGCGAGCGCGCCGCCGAAGAGCTGGAAGTCGCCGAGCCAGAGGACGCCGCCGATCGCGACGACGAGGATCACGAGCAGGAGCCCGGCGAAGAACGCTCCGCTCGGCCGGTCGGAGGCAGGGCGCGTCTGCGTCGTACGGTCGCCACCCACGGGCGCCAGCACGCCGGCATCGACGTAGCCCTGCTCCACCGCGTCGGCGAGCTCCATCGCGCTCGCGAAGCGCGCCTCGGAGCGCTTGTCGAGGCCGCGCATGATCGCCGCGTCGACCTGGGCCGGGATCTTCACGTTCCCGGCCGCGCTGGGAGGCGGCGGGTCGTCGTGGATCACGGCATGCGCGACGGAGATCGCGTCGTCGCCGGGGAAGGCCCGGGCGCCGCTCGCGAGCTCGTAGAGCACGGCGGCGAAGGAGAAGAGGTCGGTCCGCGGGCCGTACCTGCCGGCCGAGAGCGTCTCGGGCGCGGCGTAGCAGGGTGTACCGAGGAACTGGCCTTCCTTCGTGAGCGCGGCGTCGGGCAGGCGGGCGACTCCGAAGTCGGCGAGCTTGGCCCGACCGTCCTCGGCGAAGAGGATGTTGTCGGGCTTGACGTCGCGATGGATGATGCCGCGCTCGTGCGCGAGGTCGATCGCGTGGGCGATCTGGCGAGCGACGTCGACGAGGTCTTCCGGCGAGAGCGGCCCGCGCTCGCGCAGGACGTGCTTGAGCGTGGTGCCCTTCACGTACTCGAGGACGAGGAAGGGGCCGCCCACGGTGGGGTCTTCGCCGACGTCGAAGACCTGGACGATGGTCGGATCGTGCAGGCGCGCGGCCGCCTTGGCCTCGTTGCGGAAGCGCTCGAGGAAGCGCTTCTTGGCGTCCTCCGGGAGGTCGAGCTCCTTCAGCGTCTTGATCGCGACGTCGCGGTCGAGCGAAGGATCGCGCCCGAGATGCACGGCGCCCATGGCGCCCTGGCCGAGGAGGCGGATGACCTCGTAGCGTCCGATCTTCTCGGGAGACTTCGACACCGGCGCCACGGAGATAGCCGTGATCGAGGGGTGGCGTCCAGCGCTCGGATCAGGAACCGAGGCAGAGCACCTGGGGAGCGCAGGGGACGCCGCGCGCCGCTGGGCGGCGGTGGCCTTGGCCGGGCGCGCGACGTGGGCGAGCATGGCCCCCGGTCGCCTCGAGCGAGGTGGGCTCGATCGCCGGCACGCGGAGCGTCCGACGCCTCGTGCTCACGCGCGCGAACGCTCCGATCACCTTGAGCGCGTCGTTCATTGGCACCGGTAGCCCAAGCCCACTGCGCTCGCGTCGACACACTGCTGTGGGGGATAGCAATGGACGTCGCACGATCCGCAGTCCGCAGATGTCGTCACGTCGGTCTCGCAGCCGTTCGCGGTGTTGATGTGCCAGCCGTCGCCGGTACTGTCGCAGTCCGCCCAGCCCGTCGCACAACGCGCACCGTTCGGCTCACGGTCCATGGCGCAGCCGACGAAGTTCACGTTCTCGCACGAGTCTCGGTCGGCGATCACGTGGGGCAGCGTCATGCACCAAGCCGATCCGAGCATGCTGTACGTGCCCGATGGCAGGACCCCGTCACAGTCGTCGTCGACGAGTCGGCAGGTCTGCAGCGCGCCCGGACGAATCGCCCCATCGGAGTCGTTGCAGTCGTCGTGGTTCGAGACGTAGCCGGTGAGCAGAGCGCAGGCCGTCATGACGCTCGCGCTCGAGCTACCGTGGCCATCGCCATCCGCATCGCGCCACTGCGGAATGCCAGCCATTTCATCCACCGTGCGATCGCAGTCGTCGTCCACGGTGTTGCACTGTTCCAAGGCGCCCGGATGGATCGTGGCCTGCGCGTCGTTGCAGTCGGTGCTGGAGGCTCCGGGACCCGTCGCGGTGTAGCCCACCGGGCAATGTCCGAGAGTGTCGGCGCAGACGTCACTTGCGACGGAGCCCGCTGGCGCGAACGTGTCGTGGTCGGCATCTCCAAAGCACGCGACACGCGCGCCATCGTCGATCGACCCGTTGCAATCGTCGTCGATCGAGTTGCAGATCTCACGCATCGGATCGAGGTTTCCGAGACAAGCGCCCCAGCTCGCGCCCGCGCACGTCTGCGTGCCGAAGTGGCAGGGCGCGACGTCGCTCAGCCCGCAGGGGCGTGTCCGCCCATCGACGCAAGGACAGCCGGTGTCGGCGGCGCCGTCGCAATCGTTGTCGAGCCCATCGCAGTTGGCCGTGGG
Source organism: Sandaracinaceae bacterium (assembly GCA_044223665.1). GTDB lineage: Bacteria > Myxococcota_A > Polyangia > Polyangiales > Sandaracinaceae > JBBSAT01. The sequence goes on from JBGALT010000005.1 coordinate 116,193, forward strand.
CCCGTCGATGAGGCCCGGATGCACGTCGCGGCGCGAGTCGTCGCAGTCACCGCCGTCGAGGACGTAACCGAGCGGTGCCGTGCAGCCGAGCATCGTGTGTTGGCTGCTCCCCACGATATCCCCGTCGATGTCCTGATAGAACGTGATCTGAACGCCCTCGTCGACCGCGGTGTCGCAGTCGTTGTCGAAGCCATCACACACTTCGCTGTTGCCTGGATAGACCACGTTCCGTGCGTCGTCGCAGTCGTCGCCGCAGCTCGCTCCGTTGCAGCACGAGCTCGACACGAACCCGTCGTGATCGCCGTCGCGCGTGCCGAAGGTCGCCGGATCACAGTCCTCGTCGAGATTGGCGGCGTCGCACACCTCGGGCAGCCCGGGTGCGCGTGATGGGTCCGCGTCGTCGCAATCGTCGCCACCACACGAGGAGGCGCGATGGCCGTCCCCGTCCCCATCCGCACAGCCCGCATCCGAGCCTCGGGCATCCGGGCTCGCCGTCGCGTCCGGAACGCCCGAATCGACCGGAGACACGGTCTCCGTCGTCGTCGGGCAGCCCACCAGCGCGAGAGTCGCGAGAACCGCGATGACTCGAGCCATGGCTCGCGCGTCAGCGAACGCAGGTCCCTGCATCATCCCTCGTGATCGTCGATGCTACCGACGGCCGTCCCCGTCGTCCACCGCGCACGTGCAGAAGCTGCTCCGCTCGTCGCGCTCCCGAACGCGCCCCGGGCGACGGATTCTTCGAGACCCGCCGACCCGCGTGCTCGAGATGGCAGCCGGGCGCGAGCTCGAGCCCTGTTGGGCGGCGCCCACCGTGGGGGCGTCAATGGGCTGGGGTGCCCCCCGCGGCGGGCAGCATCAGGGTCAGCCCACTGCTGGGGACCATGATGGTCTGCGTGCCCCCGTCGTGCAGCAGAGCCAGCGTCGCCTCGATGCGGTGCTGCTCCAGCACGGCCGGGGTGAGCGACGCGCTCAGCGCGCGGTTGGCGTCCGCCTGCGCCTGCGCGCGAATGCGCGTCGCCGCGGCCTCGCCGTCGGCCTCCGTGCGCAATCGGTCGGCCTCGGCCTGCGCCGTCAAGAGCGCTTGCTGACGCTGCACGGTCTGCTGCCTCTGCTGCTGGACGGCGGCGATCGATGCGTCGAGCGACTCCGGCAGGTCGATGTTCTGCAGGAGGATGTTCTCGATCACCACGGCGTTGACGGGAATGTCTCGCCCGGCGAGCGCATCCTCGAGGCGCTGCTGCACGTTCGACTCCATCGTCGTCTGCAGGCGCGGACGTTCGTCGACGAGGTCGATCGCGGAGAAGCTCGACGCGGCATCGCGGATCGCGGTGCGCACCAGGGGATGCACGATCGTGTCCGCGTACGCCTCGCCGTACATCCGATAGATGATCGGCGCCGTCGCCGCGTTGAGGTGGAACTGAACCGTGGCCGAGAGCTCGACCGAGAGCTGGTCCTGCGTCAGGACCGAGATCGGCTCGCCGCGATCGATCGTGCTCTCGGTGCCCGTCGCGCCCGGTGAGCCCGAGAGGCCCATCTCGTACGCCTGGGTCCGCGTGGACATGTGGACCACGGTCATCCACACGCTCGTGAAGTGGAAACCCTCGGGATAGACCCACGGCTGCGTCTCGCCCCAGTAGACCGCCACCCCGACCTCGCCCGGGTTCACGGTCTCGGTGCAGCCGGTCGCGCAGAGGAGCAGGCACAGGAGCATCGCTCGTCGCATCATCGTTCTCGCTTTCCCAGATCCTCGCGCTTGGAGAGCTCGTCGATGAGCTCCGGCGTGTCGACCTCGTGCAGGGACTCTCGCACACGCACCTTCGTGAGTCGGCGATCCCGCGCGGTGAGCCAGCGACGCGCCCAATGCGAGCCGACGACCCCGGTCGCGATCCCGACGAGGAAGCCCACGAGGAAGATCATCTCGATGCGGACCATCGCGCCGACGGTAGCCTACGCGGATCGTGCGCGCCTCCAGCCGGCTCCGTTCCTCGCGTGCTGCCATCCCGAGCGGCATTCTCGGCCGCCACCGCTGCCAAGCCGCGACCTCGCCGTGCTCGCACGCCGTGACTCGTCGACGGCCTTCAGCACAGCGCGGGCGTAGCCCGCAGCCCAACGACATCGGCGCCGCAGCGCGGCGCGCTGTCTCGGAACCACGCCGTGGCGATCGAGGGCTGCCACAGCTCGGGAGCGCCCGCTGCGCTGCTTGCCCTCCAACCTCGTCCAATCGTCGCGCGACGCGACGATTCTGGGACGTAGTAGATCAGCGCGCTGCGCCGAGGGCGATCACCCACTGACCGGACGCGTCACGAACCCAATGGGGCGTTTGCGCGATCGGCGGCGCCTTCTTCGCGACCGGAGCGGAGTCGCCTTCACGCTTCTTTCCCTGCGCCTCCACGCCCGTCGTGATGCCGAAGACGAGCACGAGGACGGCGAGCGCGATGCGGTTCATCGGTGCACCTTCGGTCACCTCGGCGAAGAGGGGCAAGTTCTCGACGCGCCGATGCTGGAGCGGGTGTGATCCACGGAGGGGGTGAAGTCTTGCGACGAGACTGCTGCGCAGAACGGTCGAGGCTTCACGCATGTCGCGTCGCGAGACCAGCCTTCAGGCGTCGCCTGGCGGCGGGGCCTATAGCCAATTGGCTATAGGCCTCGCCTTCCCGAGGACGGAGCGGAAC
>JBGALT010000154.1:0-18830 GCA_044223665.1 Sandaracinaceae bacterium
CGACCAGCGTCCCGGGTGGCGCCGTCGCGTCGATCGCGCGGCACACCGCGAACTGCACGCGGGCGTCCGCGTCCCGCGCGTTCTTCCGCGCGGCGTCGATGGCTGCGGGGTCCGCGTCGCTCGCGAAGATCGGCGGCCCCTCTCGGCGCCCGCGGGCGGTGACGCGCTCGCGGACGGCGGCGAACGACGTCGCGCGCGCGCCATCGTGGTCGGCCCAGCGCTCGATCCCGAAGCGGGCGTGGCGCAGGCCCGGGGCGATCTCCCGCGCCCACAGGTCGGCCTCGATCGCGATGGTGCCCGAGCCACACATGGGATCGAGCAGCGGCGAGCGCCGATCCCAGCCGCTCAGCCGCAGCACCGCCGCGGCCAAGGTCTCCTTGAGCGGCGCATCGCCGATGCGACGACGGTAGCCGCGCTCGTGGAGCGAGCGCCCCGACACGTCGGCGTAGAACGCGGCCCGTCCCCGCGCGACGTGCACGAAGATGCCGACGTCCGGATCTTCGCGATCGACGTCGGGCCGGCGGCCCGCCGGATCGCGCTCTCGGAGGCGATCGACGATCGCGTCCTTCACCTTCATCGCGACGAAGCCCGTGTGCCGGAGCGCCTCGTCCTTGCTCACCGCCGAGACCGCGAGCGTGCGGCGCGCATCGAGCACACGCTCCCAGGCGACGGCGCGCGCCGAGGCGTAGAGCTCCTCCTGGCCCTGGGCCGGGCCCTCGCCGAGCGCGAGCAGGACCCGCACGGCGATGCGGCTCTCCAGGCACACGCGCAGCGCGTCCTCGGCCGTACCCAGGAAGCGCACGCCGCCGCGGTCGGCGCGCACCTTCCGCATGCGCAGCTCGCGCAGCTCGTCCTTGAGGGCGAGCTCGGTGCCGCTCGCGGCGGTGACGAAGAACGCCGGGAGCTCCTCGTGCTCGCGCTCGCGCGCGCGGTCGCGTTGCCCGGCCTGCGTCACATGCGCTCGATGACGTCGACGCCGATGGCGCGCAGACCGCGGCGGAGCTGCCGGCCGGCGAGCGCGACGAGGGCCAGGCGGCTCTCGCGCGTCGCGCCCTCGCTCTTCAGCACCGGGCATGCCTCGTAGAACGAGCTGAGCTCGGTCGCGACCGCGTAGAGGTGATCGGTGAGCAGGTGCGGCTGGTAGGTCTCGGCCGCCGCGTGCACGGCGTCCGGGAACTGGAGCAGCGTGCGCGCGAGCGAGATCTCCTGCGGCGCCTCGAGCCGGATCTGGCTCGGCGCGAGCGTGCGCTCGTCGATGTCGCCCTTGCGGAAGAGCGCCCCGGCGCGGGCGGCCGCGTACTGGATGTAGACGCCGCAGTTGCCCGTGAGCGCGATCATCTTCGACCAGTCGAACTGGTAGTCGCTCGTGCGGTTCTGGCGGAGGTCGGCGTACTTCACCGCGCCCGCGCCGATCGCGCGCGCCACCACGGGCAGCTCGTGCTCGGGCAGATCGACCTCGATCTGCTTCATCAGATCGAGCGCGCGCCGCTCGGCCTCGTCGAGCAGCGAGGCGAGCGGGATCGTCTTGCCGCTCGCGTCGCGCGTCTTCAGGGGCTTTCCGTCGGTGCCGAGGATCGTGCCGAAGCCCACGTGGGTCAGGCCCATCGCGCTGCCGAGCTTGCGCGCCACCGCGAAGAGCTGCTCGAAGTGCAGGCTCTGCCGCACGTCGACCACGTACACGCCGCGGTCGGCGTGGAAGTGATCGCGCCGGTACGCGATCGTCGCGAGGTCGCTCGTCGCGTAGAGGAACGCGCCGTCCTTCTTCTGGACGATGTACGGCTCTTTCTGCTTGCGGAGCTTCTCGGGCGCATCGCTCCACGCGTCGTCGCCGAAGAAGATGCAGAGCGCGCCCTGATCGCGGCGCGCGAGGCCCTTCTCCTCGAGCTCCTTCGCGACCCCGGGCAGCATCGCCTCGTACGCGCTCTCGCCCAGCCAGTGGTCGAAGCGCACGCCGAGCCGCTCGTACATCTTGTCGAGCTCGGCCCGCGTGATGGCGACGAAGCGCTCCCAGAGCGCGCGGTTCTCGGGGTCGCCCTTCTGGAGCTTCGCGAGCTCGGCGCGCGCCGTGTCGGCGAAGGCGGTGTCGGTCTCCGCGAGCTGGCTCGCCTGCTTGTAGAGCGCCTCGAGCTCCTCGAGCCCGAGCTTTCCGCCTTCTTCGTCGGGCCGGAGCTTCCGCAGCCCGGCGATCAAGAGACCGTACTGCGTGCCCCAGTCGCCGACGTGGTTGTCGCGGATCACGTCGTGGCCCACGAAGGCCAAGAGCTCGCAGATCGCGTGGCCGAGGATCGTCGAGCGCAGGTGCCCGACGTGCATCTGCTTGGCGATGTTGGGGCTCGAGTAGTCGACGACGATGCGGTGCTTCTCGCTCGTCGTCGGCACCCCGTCGCGCGGATCGGAGAGCGCGTGCTTCAGCGTGCTGGCCACGAACGCGGGCGCGAGCGTCAGGTTCACGAAGCCCGGGCCCGCCACCTCGGCCTTCGCGATCGCCTCGTGCTCGCGCAGGATCACGGCCACCGGCTCGGCGAGCTCGCGCGGATTCTTCTTCAGCTGCTTGGCGAGCGGCATCACGCCGTTCACCTGGTAGTCGCCGTGCTTCGGATCCGTCGCACGGCGCAGCACCGCCGGCGCGCGCTGCCCGAGGGCGCGCTCGATGGCGGTGGAGGCGAGCTCGTCGAGGAATCGTTCGATGCGCATGGCCCGGCTTGGTTAGCACGGCCGCGCCCGGACCGTCGGCGCATCGATCAGAGCGAGGACAGGTACGCCACCAGGTCGTCGATCTCGGCCGCGGAGAGCTGGCTCGTCCGGCCGTGCGCGTCGCCTCCGGTGCACGCGGGCTCGCCCGTGAGCCGGTCGCGCAGCGTCGCCGCGCAGCCCGAGTGCATGAGCGGCGTCCGCAGCCCCACGCCGGCGAGCCGTGGGACCTGGAACGCGCCGCCGGTGCCGACGTCGACCGTTCGCCCGTCGGTGCCCTGCGATCCGACGTGACAGTCCCCGCAGCCGACCTCGGCCGACGCGAAGAGCGCCGCGCCGCGCCGAGCGGCGGCTTCGTCGCGCGGCGTGTGCGGCGGCACCGGCAGCGCGTCGAGCCAGCTCTCCAGCGTGGGCACGTCGATGTCTCGGACGTCACCGCCCATGCGCGTCACGAACACTTCCTGGACGAGCGCGTCGAAGTCCGCGAGGTCGCCCTCCCAGTGGAACGGCGCCGTTCGCAGCACCCCGCCGAGCAGGCCCTGCGTGCGCACCGGCGGCGCTTCCCCGAACGCCCACACGTGCCCGTCGTCGCCCGCCTCGGGATGACACGACGCGCACGCCAGCCCCGAGGACGTCACGAAGTGGAAGCCCGCGCGCCCTCCGGCCTCGTAGACGCGCGCGAGCGTCGCCGAGCGCACCGTCGGGTATCCGATCGTCGCCGGCTCGCGCACCGTCACGCGGAGGGGGCTGCGCTGCAGCACGACCACGTCGGGCCCCGCGAGCGCGATGGCCGAGATCTGGGTGAGCGGCGTCGCGTCGTTCACGAGGGCCCAGCCGGTCGCCGTCGCGAACGTGACGACGGGCGAGGAGAACGCGCTGCCGCTCTCGGTCGACACGACGGCGATCGCCGGGCCCTCGCTCCCCGAGCGCACGGCGAGATCGCTGCCGAGACCGAGGCCCGTCGGGATCGTCGTCGCTTCGGCGGGCAGCGTTCCCGAGGGCGCCGACGGGTCGATGCGCGTGACGACGTTCTCCACGATCGGGCTGCCGCCGAAGAACGAAGCGCCGTAGTACGCGACGCCCGATCCGAGCCGCGCGCCCGGGATCGCGGTCGTGCGCTCGCGCTGGTGCAGCAGCACGACGCCGTGGCCGTCGGTGACCATGCGCCATGCGACCTGCGGCACGAGCACCGCGGTCGCGCGGGGCTCGGTCACCGCCGCGAGCACGTCGAAGGTCTCCTCCGAGGCGGGCGTCCATCGCGCGCTCACGGTTCCGTCCGGCGCGACCGCTAGCACCTCGGCGCTGCGGAAGCGGCTCACGAGCACGCGGTCGCCGATCACCACGACGTCGCGCAGATCGTCGTCGAGCTGGAAGCGCTGCGTGGCATCGCCGCCGGAGGCCGGCAGCACGACGAGCGTCCCGTCGAGGCAGGCGACGATCACGGCGTCGTCCGTCTCGCGCCACGCGACGCCGCGTGGGCTCGGGCACACCGGGCGAATCGTCGGCGTGGAGGCGTCCGGCGCGAGCGTCGCGATCGCGCCGGCGCGACGCAGCACGATGTGCACCCGCCCGGCGCCGTCCTCGATCAGTCGGCCGGGCTCGGCGTCGCGGGGAAGCGCGACGGCCCGCGTCAGCGCGAGCGGGCGGAGCGTCACCTCGAAGTATCCGTCGACCTCCGGCGCCGCGGTCGCCACGCGATCCCCGTCGTGAAGCACGATCAGCGTCTCGCCTCCGAGCGGTGGGGCCCCGGGATCGGCGCGCGCCCAGGGCTCGAGCCCGGTGGTCGCGTCCCACGCGCCTGCATCGTGGGTGGGAGGAAGCGGAGGTGGGCGTGCGGCGTCGACGGCCCGGTCCGGTGGGATCGGCACGCAGCCGGTTGCGAGGGCGCCCCAGAGAACGAGATCGCGCGCGCGAAGAGCCATGGCCGCCCCCAGAGCCGGGCGAGCGACGCGCCAGCTTGGCGCGCGTCGATCCGGGCGCGAGGGTGCCAAGTAGCAATCGTTCCCGTGCTCGGGCCGAGCCGGGCGCCACACGCGCCCAGGCCGTCGTCAATACGCGCGCCGCGGCGGGACCGCCGCGGTGGCGACCAGGATCCCTGCGGCGATGGCCATCGCGACGAGCGCCATGCGGAAGGCGGTCGCCACCGCCGTCGCCGGATCGTGCGCGAGAAGCGAAGAGATCGATAGGAAACCGACGCTGCCGGGCACGAGCAGGAGCGTGCCGGGCGTGAGCATCAGGTTCACCGGGCGATCGAAGCGGCGCGCGAAGGCGTGCGAGGCGGCGGCCACCGCAGCGGCGCCGACGAACGCGCCCAGCTCGGCCCCGAGCCAGAGGCCGCCGAGCTGCGAGCCGAAGAGCGCGATGCCGACGGCCACGAGGATCCATCCGAGGTCGCGCCGGCGCGCGTGCAGGATGATCGCGAAGCCGATCGCGCTCGCGACGGCGGCGGCGATCGTGGCCGCGCGCGGCAGCGCATCGGGCTCGGGTGGGGCGTCGTACTGCGGCAGCAGCTCGGCCGGCACGCGCCCGAGCGCCACGCCGAAGCCGAGCTGCAGGAACGTGACGAAGCCGCCCATCATCCGCGCCGTGCCGCTGACGAGGTGCGCGCTCGCGAGCTCGAGCGTCGCCGTCGTCACCGTGAGGCCGGGCAAGAGCACGATGATCGCCGCGAGGAGCACCACCGAGGGCCGCATCGCGAGGCCGAGCGAGGCGATCGCCGCCGCGAGGAACGACACCGTCGCCGCGGCGACGGCGGGCAAGAGACGCGCGAGCGTGGGCACGCGGCGCGCGGTGGACTCGAGCGCGCCGACGACCGCGCCGAGCCCTCCGGCGATGGGCACGTCGAGCCCGCTGCCGCCGAGGAGCACGGCGCCCGCCGCTCCGAGCAGCGCGAAGGCCGCCATCACCACGAGCGCTGGATGGCGCCCGCCACGCGCGAGGATCTGATCGACGCGGATCGCGGCTTCGCCCGGCGTCAGCTCCTTGTTGCGCACGCGCCGCGTCAGGTCGTGCAGCGCCGAGAGCCGCTCGAGGTTGCTGCCTCCGGGCTCGACGCGCACGACGCGCGTGCGCACCTCATCGGTTCGCGTGGCGCCGCGCCGCGACATCGTGATCACGAGCGCCGTCGGCATGCAGAGGGCGTCGATGTCGAGCTCGAGCGCCTCGGCGAGCTCTTCGAGCGCCTCTTCGACCCGATGGGCCGGCATGCCGCAGCCGAGCAGCGCGCGCGAGAGCCGCAGCGTGAAGGCGAGCGAAGGGTCGAGCCCGTCCGCCGCGTGCTCGGGCTGCGCTTCGCCCAGCACCAGCTGATCGAGGCTGCTCCGCGCGTTGCCTTCCGCCGCACGCCGGCCGAGCACGCGCGCGGCCTGGAGGATCCAGAGGTCCACGGCGCAGCTCCTACGGCGCGTCCGCGCCGGCGTCGATGGATGGGGCTGCGTCGATCGACGTGGCGGCGTCGCTGGTGGTGCCCCCCCCGTCCGTGCCCGCGTCGGCGACGCCGGTGTCTCCGCCGTCGATCGGGCAGCCCGGGTCGGGCGTGGTCTGCGCGCACAGATCGAACTTCGTGCGCAGGCAGCCCGACGCGAGGAGCGGGAGCGTGACGAGGCACGCGAAGAAGAAGGTGCGCATCAGAAGCGTCCTCGCGCGCTCAGGCCGCCACCGTCCGGCCCCATCACCACGTCGATGCGTGGTCCCGAGCTCGACTCGTCGCTCTGGGCGCCGAGGATCCACCACACGATGGCCCCGGCGAGCGCGAGCGTGCCGGCGCCGATGAACACGATGCCGAGCGCGTAGTTGGGCCGCTCGCCACGCAGGCACACGCCGCTCGCCGCGTATTGATCGCAGGTCGCGTCGAGCGACGCGTAGACGCCGGCGCCGATTCCGGCGGCCCCGAGGGCGGCGAGCAGGCCCGGGCCCACGATGCCGAAGAGCTGGCCGTTCTGGATCACGCCGTCGTCGTGCGTGGCGGGCGGCTCGCTCGGGTGCGCCGTCTCGAGCTCGCGCTCCTCCGTTCGGTCGGCGCTGGTCCCGGCGCTCACGAGGAGCGCATCGCGGCGGCGCAGCAGCGCGGCGCGCGTGGCGGCGACCGCAGCCTCGCCGAGGCCGGCGGCTTCGACCGCGTGGGTGGCGCTGAAGCTGCGTGCGCCCGGGGCCAGGGAGACGATCACGCTGCTCGCGGCGCCGTCGCTGGTCCACACGGCGACGGTCGCGATGCCGGAGGCGCCGAGCTCGGTCGCGACGGGCCGGAGATCGTCGAGGCGCCGGGCGTCCGAAAAGCGCGCGGGATCGATCGTGGCGACGTCGGCGGGATCGACCACGGCGAACCCCTCGGCCGCGAGCGTCGCCCGCACGGCGTCGAGCGCCTCGAGCACCATCGCATCGGGCGCATCGCCCCCGAGCGGTGCGACGAGGAAGCGCTCGTCCGAGGCGGGCGCGGGCGAGCTCGGAGGCGCGGGCTCGGGCACGGGCCCGGGCGAGGCGGAAGGCGCGGGCGCGGGCGCGCTCGGAGAGGCGGTCTCCGGCGGCGTCAGATCCTGGGCCTCGCACGGCGCCGTGCCGGCGACAGCGAGGACCGCAGCGAGGAGAAGGGCGCGCAAGCCCCGCGGATCTACACGAACCCCTGGGGAAGCGCACACTCGCTTGCGGCCGCGCCGCCGCGCGCCAGGGTACACACCGCCATGACGTCTGCTGCCCCGTCCGACGCGCTCTTCAACCCCACCGAAGAGCACCGCCTGCTCCGCAAGACCCTCGCCGACTTCACGAAGAACGAAGTGGAGCCGCAGGCGGCCGAGCACGATCGCAAGGGGAGCCTCAACAAGCCGCTCTTCAAGAAGCTCGGCGACCTGGGTGTCCTCGGAATCACGGTCCCGGAGGCCCACGGCGGCGCGGGCCTCGACACCGTCGCGGCCGTCATCGTCCACCACGAGCTCGCCAAGAGCGATCCGGGCTTCACGCTCGCCTACCTCGCCCACTCGATGCTCTTCGTGAACAACTTCTACCACTCGGCGAACGACGCCCAGCGCAAGCGCTACCTGCCGAAGGTCATCAGCGGCGAGTGGGTCGCCGGCATGGGCATGACGGAGCCGGGCGCCGGCACCGACGTGCTCGGCATGCAGACGACCGCGCGCAAGGACGGCGATCACTGGGTGCTGAACGGCACCAAGACCTACATCACCAACGGCGTCGAGGGGTACTGCTTCCTCGTCTACGCGAAGGTCGACGGCAAGCTCACCTCGTTCGTGGTCGATCGAGACTGCAAGGGCTTCTCCACCAGCGAGCACATCGACAAGCTGGGCATGCGCGGCTCGACGATGAGCGAGCTGATCTTCGATCAGTGCCGCGTCCCCGAGGCGAACCTGCTCGGCGAGATCGGCGGCGGCGTCACGCACATGATGCGCAACCTCGAGATCGAGCGCCTCACGCTCGCCGCGATGAGCTGCGGCATCGCCGACCGCTGCGTCGAGATCATGCTGAGCTACGCGAACGAGCGGAAGACGTTCGGCAAGCCCATCGCCGAGTACGGGCAGATCCAGCGCTACATCGCCGAGGGCTACGCCGCGACCGAGGCCGCCAAGGCGCTCACGTACAACGTCGCGCGCGACGTCTCGGCCGATCGCCGCGCCCGCGTCGGCAGCGACGCCGCCAAGCTCTTCGCCGCGCCGGTCGGCAAGATGGTCGCCGACTACGCGATGCAGGTCATGGGCGGCGCCGGCTACTGCCGCGAGTACCCCGTCGAGCGCCTCTGGCGCGACGCGAAGCTGCTCGAGATCGGCGGCGGCACGATCGAGGCGCACCAGAAGAACCTCACCAAGGACCTCTCGCGGCAGTTCCGCGCCGGCTGATCGAGCGCCGCGCGGCTCCTCGGCGCGCAGGTCTGGGGCGCGCGCGGAGGCGGGTGCGCGCGCGCCCGCTACTCGAGCAGCCCCTTCATCCGCGCGGCGATGAAGTCCGCGGCGTGCTCGGGGGAGAGGCGCTCGAGGGCGTCCATCAGCTTCGCGTCGGCGCCGACGAGCACCCGGAAGCGGTCGTGCTCCATGCCGTCGACGATCGTGCGAGCCGCGTCTTGCGCCGAGGTCGTCTTCGCCGCCGCCGTGTCGACGCTCGCATGCAAGGTGACTCCGGAGTTCGCCACGATGTTCGTCGCGACCGCGCCCGGCAAGACGACGGTGACGTGAAGGCTCGTCCCGGCGTACTCCGAGTGCAGGCCCTCCGTGAAGAGCAAGACGGCGGCCTTCGATGCTCCGTAGAGCGTCTGCCCCGGAACCGGAAGGAAGGCGCCCATGCTCGACACGTTCACGAGGTGCGCCTCGGGGCGCGACTCGAGCACGGGGAGGAAGGTGCGCGCCACGTTCAGCGTGCCGCCCCAGTTCACCCCGAAGACGCGGTCGATCGTGGCGTCGTCGATCGCGCGGACCTTGACGAAGGGCTGGATGATCCCCGCGCAATGGACGACGCCGTCGATGGCGCCGAAGCGCGAGAGCACCGCGTCCTTCATCGCCGCGAGCGCGCGCCGGTCGGTCACGTCGCCGGCGAAGCTCGCGATACGCTCCCCGGCGCCGGCGAGCGACACCGTCTCTCGCGCGGTCGCTTCGCTCCGGTCCGTGACGGCGACCCGCGCGCCGCGGCGCAGCAGCTCGAGGGCGACGGCGCGACCGATCCCGCTCCCGGCGCCGGTGACGACCACGATCTTTCCATCGACCTTCATGCGGGCCTCCGCGCTCTCGGGCCTATGCACCGTCGCGACCGACGCCAGTCGGAGCGACGTGCGGGCCCTCCGAATGGCGGGCAGGTCGAGGTGGGCCCCGCTTTCGTCCGCCTCGACGAGTGTGCGACGCTCGGCGCCGGCTGGACGACGGCGACGGAGGCGTTCTGGACCCACGTGCTCGGCGACCTTCTTTCCCCGTGATCGCGGCGCGCCTGCACGCGCGGCCGCTGGGGTGGCTCGCCGCGCTGGCCGCCGCCGCGTGGCCGCTGGGAGGCCCGGGGACGGCCGCCTGGGCGGCGATCGCATCGCTCCGTGGCGAGCCGCTCGACGACACGTCGCTGAGTGACGCGATGTGGGGGATCGCGCTGCTCGATCCCGTGACCGTGCTTCCACGCGTCGCCGTCGGGCTCGTCGGCTGGGTTGTTCGTCGCCGGCCGTCGCGGCTGAAATCGCCACGCAGTCGCGCGTGGACGTCGAGCGCGCCGGCTTGCTCGATCTCTCGCGCCACTTCCGCGCGGGCCGCCGATCAGGGCGTCAGGCCCGCGACGACGACCGGTCCATGGCCGGAGAACGAGCCGTCACCCAGCTGACCCAGCACGTTCGACCCCCAGCAGAGGATCGCACCGGTTGCCCGCAGCGCGCACGCGTGACTTGCGCCGGCGGCGATGTCGATCGCATCGGCCAGGCCCGGGACCTCGACTGGGCTCGTCGCGCAGTTACCGTTGCAGTCCCGCAGATCGCCCGGCACCTGTCCGCTGTTGCTCGAGCCCCAGCAGACCACCTGGCCGCTCGCGCGGCGGGCGCACGAGAAGGAGAAGCCCGAGACGAGCTCCCGTGCATCCGTGAGACCCACGACCCCGATGGTGGCGTCGCCGAACGCGGAGACGGTCCCCTGCCCGAGCTGCCCGCGGTCGTTCCATCCCCAGCAACGGACTTGCCCGTTCGCGATGCGTGCGCACCCGAAGCCGTCGCCCGCCGTGACCTCGACGGCTTCCGAGACGGGGATCCGGTGCGGCGTCGCCATCGGGCCCGCCGACGGCGTCGTCGCGTCCGACTCGCCGTGCGTGTTCTTTCCCCAGCACCATGTCGTGTCGGCGCCGACCACGCATCCGTGGTACCAGCCCATCCCGACGTCCACGATGGCCTCGGCGCCCGCTGGCATCACCGACGCGAGCGCGCCGCGATGTCCGGTCCCGGTGAAACCGTCGAGCAGGAGCCCCGTGCCCTGTTGGTCGAAGCCGCCGATCGCCACCGAGCTCCCATTGCGCACGGCGATCGCGAAGCGCACCTCCACCTCGTCCGGCTGGAGGAAGCCCGAGGGAAGGGTCGGAGGAAGCCCGAGGGAAGGGTCACCCGACGCGCGGTCGGTGCCGGCAGGCCGGACATCGGATCCTGCCCCCAGCAGTAGACGCGGTTCCCTTCGATCGCGCAGTTGGTGGCCTCCCCCGAGCCGAGCGATGTCGCGCTCGCGATGCCGTCGACGAGCACGGGCACGGCGCTGCAGAGACGACCCGAGCCGTCGGCGCACGTCGTCGTGATCGTCGCGGTGGTCCCGAGCGCTTGCTCGTCGCCGTGGTAGCCCCAGCATCGGACCGACCCATCGGGCCGGATGGCGCAGGACGAGAAGCCCGCCGAGATCGCGCCCACGCATTCGCCGTCCACCCGCACGATCGGGCATCCGTCGACGCCTGCATCGGGTGCATCGTCGCCGGGCGCGTCGATCGGCGGGGCGTCGTGGGCTGCATCGACGCTCCCTCCCGCGTCGCTGCCCGCGTCGAGGGATGCATGCGCATCGTCTCCATCGTCGGTCCGCCAGCAGCGTCCATCCGACCCGCGGCACACGAAGCCCGAAGGGCACTCGGCGCTCGTGGCGCACGTGAAGCGGCCCTCGGGGATCGAGCACCCGAGGCCGAGGGCGACGAGCGCGGCGAGCGCGATGGCGCGCATCAGAAGCTCCCCACGATGCTGACGCCCGCCGGCCCGATCGCGACGCGCGTGTCGCCGCTACCGGCCGTCGCGAACAGCACCGCGCCGGTCACTGCGAGCGCGGCGCCCACGCCGAGCGCGACGCCTCCCCCGATGGCGAGCGCTTCGGCAGCGTCGTGGTGCCCCGAGACGGACGACCAGGGCACGGCGTTCGCGCTCTGCACCTGCGCGTCTTCGGCCGCCGCCACGCCCAGCAGCACTCCGCCCGCGACCACCACGAGCCCTGCCGACACTACGAGAGCGATCGGCGCCGTGAGGTCCGGCCCCGTGGGAGCGACCGGCGGCGGGCTCGTGACGGCGGCTTCCGCCTGCCGCGCCGCCGCCGCTTCTCGGATGGCGGCGATCCGTGCCCGCACGGACGCCGCCAGCTCTTCTTCTGGCTCCGACGCGAGGAAAGCGTCGAAGGCCGCGATGGCTTCGTCGTCGCGACGCATCCGGTCGTTCGTCAGGCCGATGTTGTAGAGAAGCGTCGCCCGGTGGCTCAGCTCGTAGGCGTGCTGGAAGTGCTCGAGCGCGCGCTCGAAGCTTCCCGCGGAGAATGCTCGCTCGCCGGCCTCGTAGAGCGCGCGGGCCTCTTCGTCGTCGGCCGAGGTCGCGGCGTCCTGCGCCATGCCGAGCGCGGGAACCGCGACGACGAGCGAGAGCCACACGAAGGCGATGCCGCCGCGGACGAGTGAGCCGAACCGCATACACCGGCAGAATATCGTGTGCCCGCGACCTTGCCGAGCATCGCGCGCCCTTACGGCGTCAGCGGACGTCGCGCAGGCGCGCGCGCACCCGCGCGAGCACGGCGTCTTCCGTCTCCGGATCGTCGAGCACGCCGCGCGCGCGCTCGACGAGCTTGGCGTAGCGCTCACCGAACGACGCGCAGTGGCTGCACTCCGCGACGTGGGCCGCCACCGCCTGGCGCTCTTTCTCCTCCAGGCCGCCGCGCACGAAGGGCTCGAGCCGGTCCGCGACCTCGTGGCACCAGAGGCCGCCGATCTGTCGTTCGATGCTCATGGGCCACCTCGCTCGCTCAGGATCGCCATCAGGTGCAGCCGCGCGCGGTGCAGGCGGCTCTTCAGCGCGGGGAGCGAGAGCTCGAGCGCGCTGGCCGACTCCTCGAGTGACCAGCCCTCCACGTCGACGAGGAGGACCACCTCGCGCTCGCGCTCGTCGAGATCGGCGAGCGACTTGCGCACCAGCTCACGGCTCTCGAGCGCGCGCCCGAAGCACCCTGCTCGCTCCGGCGAGCCGAAGCCCGCCGCCTCGAGGGATGCTTCCGTCTCGTGGGCTGCCGGCTCGGCGATCACGCCGCGCGCGCGCGCCTGCCTGCGGACGGAGTTGCGCACGACGGTGAAGAGCCACGCGCGTGCGTGCTCGCCGCGGAAGGTCGCGGCGTGCTTCATCACCGCCACGAGCGCTTCCTGGAGCGCGTCCTCCGCGAGCGCGACGTCCCCGCCGGCCATCGCGCGCGCGTGTCGGAACAGGCTGGCGCCGTGGCGCCGGACGAGCGTGTCCATCGCATCGGCAACGCCGGCGGCGATCCGGGCGATCAGGCGGGCGTCGTCGACTTCGGACTCACCGGGCACGTGGAGAACCCGAGCGCAGTGTAGATCGGGCAGCTGCCGACGAGGCCCGTGACGAGCGGAATCAGACCGACGAGGCCCCAGAGGGTCTGCGGGCCCACGAAGACCAGCGCGAGCAGGCCCAGGCCGAGCACCACGCGCAGCGCACGATCGAGGGTGGACTCGTTGTTCGGGAGGATCTTGGCGAGCATGGTCGTTTCTCCTGCGGGGGCCCGCATCGTGCGGACGAAAGGGAGAGTCGGCGGCCGCCCGGAAGGATTCACGCGGCGCTCGACCACGTGCGCTCGCGCACGCCCGGGTGCAGCGCAGCGCGGTCGCGGCGGTCTCCGTGCCCACCGGTGCCGGCGGCGCGGCGCCCTCGGTCTCCGTACCGCAAACGCGGCAAGTTCCGGCGCATCCTGCTAGGCTCGGCGCCTTCCGAACCCGCCATGGACGTCACCTGCGAGCGCTGCGGCACCGAGTACGAATTCGACGAGACGCTCGTCTCCGACCGCGGCACCACGGTCAAGTGCACCAACTGCGGGCACCTCTTCAAGGTGTTCCGCCCCGGGAGCGAGCCCGCCGCCGCGCCACCCGAGCAACGCAGCTGGACGCTCGAGCTGGCCGACGGGAGCACGCAGCAGATCGCGTCGCTCAAGGAGCTGCAGCGGCTCATCACGGCCGGTGAGGTCTCGGCCGACGACCGCATCTCCCGCGCCGGAGAAGGACAGAAGCGCCTGGGCGACATCGCCGAGCTCGCGACGTTCTTCGCCGCCGCGCGCCCCAAGTCGGCGCGCCCGCCCGCGCGCCAGCCCGCCGCGCCTCCGTCTCCCCCGGCCCGCGCGCCAGCGGCCGCTCCCGCGCCTCCCGCCCGCAAGGGAACCATGCTCGGCATGGGACAGACGCCGCAGCGCGAGCGCGTCGATCCCACCGGGCGCACCGTCGAGATGGAGGCGCGCCCACCGGCCGCGCCGCGCTCGATGCCTCCGCCGACGGCGCCTGCCGAGACGATCCGCAACGTCGCGCCTCCTCCCGCCGCGGAAGCGCCCGCGCCGCCGCGCCGCGCGGCGAGCGTGCGTCCGCCGCCGACGCGCGAGGCCGCGTACGCGCCCCCGGCGCCGCCTCCTCCGCCCGCGCCCCCCGCTCCGGAGCCCGAAGAAGCGCCTCGCGCGACGGCCTCGCAGCGGATGGGGCGTCCCGAGACGGGGCGGCCGCAGCGCGGCGAGCCGACCGACCGGATGGCGCGGCCGAAGGTCGCCGAGCGCCAGGCGCTCCGCGTCGACGACGAGGACGACGACGTCCCGCCGCCCCCGCAGCGCAGCTACACGGGCGTGTTCCTGGGTGTCGTGCTGCTCGCCGCGATCGGCGTCGGCGGCTACTTCGGCTGGCCCACGATCCAGCGCCTCATCGCGGGCGCGCCCGCCGAGTCGCCCGCCGCAGCGTTCCTCACCCAGGGCGACGAAGCGCTCGCTCGCGATCGCGACGACGCGTACGAGGACGCGGCGAGCTTCTACACGAAGGCGCTCGCGCTCGACGAGCACGACGCACGCACGCTCACGGGCCTCTCGCGTGCCCACGCGCTGCGCGCGCAGCTGCGCATCTTCGAGGCCGACGACCTGAGCGCGCGCGCGGCCGCCGATCCGGCTGCCGCGGGTGAAGCGGCGGCTCTGCGACGCGAGGCGGCGAGCGACGCCGAGGACGCGCGCGAGCACGCCGAGAGCGCCATCCGCGTCGCCGACGGTGCCGACGCCGAGGTCGCGCTCGCCGACGCGCTCCGCCTCTCGGGCGACGCCAATGCCCAGTCGCGTCTCGATCGCGCGCTCACGCTCGCGACGAGCCCCTCCGCCGAGGCGCTCCGGGTGCGGGCGCTGCTCGAGGCCCAGCGTGGCGGCGGCATCGCGGCCGCCGTCGAGACGGCGAGCCCAGCTCGCCGCCGGCAACGTGGGCGCGGCGCGGGCCCAGGTGATGGCGGTGCTCGATCGCGACGCCGAGCACCCCGACGCGATCGCGCTGCGCACGCGGATCGACGCCGGGGGCGCGGTGGTAACCGATGGGGGAGTACCGCCCTTGCCGCCGCCCACCACGACGGTGGCGCTGCCCCCGCCGCCGACGAGCGAGGTGGGGATCGCGCCGAGCGGCGAGCGAGACGAGGACGAGGTCGGCACACCGCCGCCATCGACCGGATCGGGCGCACCGCGCGGCGACTACGAGACGCTCGTCCACCAGGCCGATCAGCAGCTCGAGAACGATCACCCCGAGCGTGCGCGTCCGCTCTACGAAGCGGCGCTCCGCCAGCGCCCGGGCGGCAGCGAGGCGCTCACGGGGCTCGGCTTCGTGCTGCTCGACTCCGGACAGGCCTCGGCCGCGCTCTCGAACTTCCGCCAGGCGGCGGCCTCCGGCTACGGCCACGCGTACATCGGTCTGGGCTCGGCGTACCGCCAGATGCACGACTACGACCACGCGCTCGAGGCGTACGAGGGGTATCTGCAGCGCTTGCCGAGCGGGCCGGAGTCGACGATCGCCCGGCGCCAGGCCGACCTCTTGCGTGCCCAGGGCGCGCACTCGAGCAGCTCGGGCTCTTCTTCGTCGTCCACGCACGAAGAGGCGCCTCCGCCGACCGAGAGCGACACGCCGGTGACGCACGAGTCGACGCTCCCGGGGCCGCGCGGATCGAGCGATCCGCCCCCGAGCGACGTGCCCGCGCTCGACTCCGAGCCTTGATCACGGCGCGGTCGGTGCCCTCACCTAACCTCTCCCACGTCGTGGGAGAGGGACCGGGCTCCGGGCTGCGCTGTGGAGGTCCCACCGACGTGAGGCCTCGAGGCTCCCGTGCGGCCAGGGTGGCTGCTCGGGGCTCGGTCCCTCTCCCGCGTCGTGAGAGGCCCGGTGAGGGCTGATCGCCGGCTCGCTTCCCGCGAGCTCGGGGCTCGGTCCCTCTCCCACGTCGTGAGAGGCCCGGTGAGGGCTGACCGCCGGCTCGCTTCCCGCGCGCTCGGGGCTCGGTCCCTCTCCCACGTCGTGGGAGAGGCCAGGTGAGGGCGAAAGTGGCTACCGCTCGGGATGGGGTTTGCCGCGGGCGGGTGAGTGAGCCCAGGATGCGATGAGGCTCGATCGGAAAAACGGTGAACATGCTCGCGCGCGATCGTCTCGCCGTCGTTCTCTCGGCTCTCTCGCTCGGCTGCGGAAGCACGCCCGCGCATGCGCCCGCGACCGAGCCTCTGCCCCCGCCGCCCGCGACCGGCCCCGGCTCTCCGCCGCCAGCCCACGCGCCGTCACCCGCCGTGCGTCTTCCCGCCGCGCTCCACGGGCTCGCACCGCCCCAGACGATCGACGTGGACGGTGACGGTCTCGCCGACGTCGTGATGGAGTCGCTCGGCAGCGGCGGCGCGGGCATCTTGCTCGGCGGCGCCACGCCCCACCTCGCGTCCTTCACGCTCGGCGGTCCCGACGTGGCGGGCGCGTTCGGCCGCGACGCGCTCTCGGTCGGCGACCTCGACCGCAACGGCTGGAACGACGTCGTCATCGCCGACGAGCTCTACCAGCACGTGCTCGTCTACCTCGTCGGGCCGGACGGCGTCGCTTCGCCGACGGTGATCGACGTGCCGCGCGATGGCGCGCCGATCCCGAACGTGTCGGTCGCCGGGGCCGGCGACGTGAACGAGGACGGCTACGACGACCTCGTCGTCGGCAGCACGAACGCGATCTATCTCCACTTCGGGAGCGCGAGCGGCCTGGCCCCGACGCCGACCCGCTTCGCCGGCACGGGCGGGTACGGTGCGTCGGTCGCCGGCCGCGGAGACGTGAACGGAGACCACCACGCCGACGTGGTCGTGGGCGCCGCGGACGAGCACGCGATCTACGTCCACCTCGGCGACGGTCACACGCTCGGCGCGGCGCGGCGTCTCGACGCGGGCGGCCGTCAGATGGGAGACGACATCGCGATCGTCGGCGACGTCTCGCACGACGGCTACGACGACGTCGTCACGTCCGGCTACGGAGGCAACGCAGGCTGGCTCTTCCAAGGCAGCGCGAGCGGCCCCGGGCCGGCCGCCACCGAGCTCGGCGCCAGCGGCGATCACGGCTTCTCGCTCTGGATCTCGGCGGCCGGAGACGTCGATGGCGACGGCTACGCCGACGTGGTGGCCGGCGGCTACGCGGCCGACGGCGCGTACCTCTATCGTGGGGGCGCGACGGGCCTGAGCGCCGAGCCGCAGATCCTCGCGCCGACGCTCCCCGGTGATCCTTGGATGTACCGCGTGCGCGGCGTCGGCGACGTGAACGGCGACGGCCTCGCGGACGTCGTCGTCGACAACACGATGTTGCCGCGTTTCCTCTATCTCGGCCGCGCGGACGGCCTCGCTCCTTCGCCGCTGCGCCTCGAGGCGCGCCCCGATCCCACCGCGCCGCCGCCCTACCAGCCGCCGCCGCCGGTCTCGTTCCCGCCGGTCGAGACCGCGTGCACGACCGACGCCGACTGCGAGCGCGTGCAGAAGGTCGACGACCAATGCTGCCCGCTCTGCGCGCAGTACGTCTCGGCGACGCACGCGTGGGCGCGGCGGGTCGAGGCTCTCTGCGCCGCGCACCCGGGCATGTGCGCGATCAGCTGTGCGGAGGGGCCGCCGCCCACGGCGCGGTGCGAGGCGGGCGCGTGCGTCCTGCGCTGAGCGCTCCCCCGGCGCGCGCGGGAGGTGGCGTTCCGTGCTCCGCCACGGGCGGGGATTCTCGCACGCTCCCCTCGCCCGATCAGAGCCCGCGGCGAGCCGCGGTGATAGGCTGACCGACGTGCCGATCCTCACCGCGGAAGAGCGTCTCGGAACGGTCCTCGGGGGCCGCTACGCGCTCGATCGCATCCTCGGCACGGGGGGCACGAGCGTCGTCTACGCCGCCACCCACACCTTCACGCAGCGCTCGGTCGCGCTGAAGATCCTCAAGCCGGAGCACGCGCGCGACCGCGAGCTCGTCTCGCGCTTCCTGCGCGAGGCGCGCATCGCTTCGACCCTCGTGCACGCGAACATCGTCGCCATCCTCGACATGGGCACGGAGGAGGGCGACACCTACCTCGCCATGGAGCTGCTCACGGGCGAGCCGCTCTCGGCGCTGCTCGCGCGGGAGGGCATGCTCGGCGTCGACCGCACGCTCGCGCTCCTACGTCCGCTCATGGAGGCCGTCGCGCTCGCGCACGCGCGCGGCATCGTGCACCGCGACCTCAAGCCCGAGAACATCCTCGTCGGCGACCGCGGCGACGGCGCGACGCGCGCCATCCTGCTCGACTTCGGCATGGCCAAGACCGCCGAGGTCGCGTGGGGGCACATGACGCAGTCGGGCATCCTCGTCGGCACGCCTTTCTACATGTCGCCCGAGCAGGCCGAGGGCGTGAGCGACGTGGACGCGGCGAGCGACGTGTGGGCGATGGGCGTCACGCTCTATCGCTGTCTGTCGGGGCACCTGCCCTTCTTCGCGACCGCGCCCTCGGCGCTCTTGCTCGCCATCGCGCGCAACGATCACGTGCCGCTCCACGAGCGACAGCCCTCGCTTCCGCCGGCGCTCGCCGCGTGGGTCGAGGGCGCGCTCGCGCTCGATCGGAAGGCTCGCTACGCGGACATGAGCGTGATGCTCGCGGCGCTCGACGACGCGCTCGCGGGGCGCGCACCGGCGCCGCTCCCGGCGGCCGGGGTCGCGCCGGAGCCGCCCGCCGAGGCGAGCGCGCCCACGGCCGGAGGCTCGCGCCGCTGGCTCGCGGCCGCGGCGCTCGCTGCGTCGCTCCTCGCGATCACGGCGTGGACGCTGCTCCACGCGAGCGAGACGCCTGCGCGGCCCGAGGCGAGCCCGGTCGCTGCGGTCGACGCGCACGGGCCGAGCGCGGCCCCTGCATCGAGCGCGGCCCTTCCGACGATCGCGAC
>JBGALT010000155.1:0-19185 GCA_044223665.1 Sandaracinaceae bacterium
GAGCATGGGCGATCACCCGAACGTCGGCCGTCTCGTGCACATGCTCGCCCCCTCCGTCGGCGACGAGCGCGCGAGCGAGCTCGTCGACGAGGCGATCGCGCTGCTCCACCACGATCGGCGCGCGCTCGACCGCGGGGCGGCCCTGGCCGTGCTCGAGAGCCTGGCGACGCGAGGCGGCCTCATCGGCACCGTCGCGCGCTTCGCCAAGGCCCGCGCGCACTTCGAGCTCTCCGACTGACGGCGTCGATCCCGTCGGTGACGAGGTGCGGGGCAGGGCCGCGCCGGCGCCCGATCGCTACTCGTCGTCGTCGTCGTCGTCGTCGCCCTCGTCCTCGCCATCGAGGCGCGCGAGGGCACGACGGATCTCTTCGGCCGCGGCGGGATCCGCCTCGGCGAGACCGGCCGCCCGGACCCACATCCGCCGGGCCTCGTCGTCGAGGCCGAGCCGCTCGAGCACGCGCGCCGCGTGGCGGTGATAGGCGAGATGGTTCGGCTTGTCGCTGCCGCGGGCGAGCGAGGTGTAGAGGTCGGCCGCGCGGACGTCGTTGCCCTGCTTCTCGCAGAGCTCGGCGAGCGCCATCGCGGTCGCCACCGGAAGGTCGGTGGTACCCCGCTGCACGAAGAAGCGGACGACCTTCTCCAGCACGTCGATCGCCTTCTTCTCGTTGCCCGCGTCGCGATGGGCCAGACCGAGCTCCTGGTGGGCGAGCCAGCTCGGTCGATCCTCGTCCATGTGGTCGATGGCGAGCTGAAGCAGCTCGATCGACTCCGCAGCGTGGCCCTTGAGGCGCAGGTAGACGCCGAACTGGAGATACGGTCGGGGATCGTCGGCCATGGCCTCGATCCCCTTCTCGTACTGCTTCATCGCCTTCTCTTCGTCGCCGGCCCGATCGGCGATCAGCGCGAGCGCCTCGTAGGCCCGCACGCGCGCCTCGCTGCGGTCGTCCTCGGGGACGCGCTTGAGGAACGTGCGGAGCGACTTCGCGGTCCCTTCGTCGTCCTCGCATCGCTGCCGCGCGCGCGCGATCTCGAGATAGAGGTACACCGGCGGAGGATCGTCCCCCTGGTGCTCGGCCTTGATGGCCTCGAGCTCGTCCTTCGCGCGCTCGTTCTCGCCCTTCTCCATCGCGACGAGCGCGGCGCGGAAGCGCTCGCCATACGCGTCGTACTCCGCCTGCTGCCCTTCTTCCCACTGCGCCGCGAGGAGCACGACGCGCTCGTCGTCGGTCGGCTCGTCCTCGGCCTGGGCCTGCGCTCGCGCGTCCTTTCGCTCCGCCGTCTCGATGCGCCGCTCGGCCTCGCGCCGCACGCGATCCGACGCGGCGACCTCCATCGCGTTCCGGAGCTCGGTGCGCGCCATCGCGAGATCGCCGTGGCGGAGGTGCTCTTCGGCCTCGCGGATGCGCGCCTCGGCGAGCGCGTCACGACACGCATCCACCCGCCCGCCGAGCGACTTCTTGAGCGCGTCGGTGGCATCGCGAGCGTCGATGGCGTTCTCGTAGGCCGTCTTCGCCTCGTAGTAGCGCCCGGCGGCGAAGAGCTCGTCGGCGCGCTTCTTCTCGTCCTCGGCCTTCGCGCCCCCGAACAAGCGACCGAAAAAAGACATCTCAGCCCTGACCCTTCTTCTGCAAGCGCTGCATCGCCGCCGACTTCACCGCCGCCGCCACGCCACGGCTACGGGAGAGGTCCCGCAGATCCGAGTTGTGCATGTGAGAGAGAAACCGCATCGAGATCCCGACCGGCGTCTTGGGATTGAAGAGCAGCGCCTTCTTGAGCTCGTAGTTCCCGAGCCACTCGCGCTTGTTGCCGATGAAGCGCAGCACGTCCTCGCCCACCTGGCGGCTGTGCGCCATCGCGTTCGCTTCCGCCTCGGTGGTGGAGGGCGAGCTCACGGCGGCGAAGGCGACCTGCTTGTTCGAGTCGCGCACGAGCAGCGCCCGCGCCGCGGCATTGCCGGTCAGCGTGAGGCGTAGCTTCTCCTGGGTGTTCATCTCCGAGATCTGGTTGGAGAGCGGGAGATACTTCTTGGTCACCTGCTCGGTGCCCTCGGCCTTGTCCTGCTCGTGGGGATCGCCGTCGTCGTCGTCCTCGAGCGCCTGCGCGAAGGCGAGGTCGGACGGAAGCGGCTCGTCCATCGGCTCGGGGATGAGCTGCCCGGCGATGGCCTCGGCGTGCGCCTGGAACGTCGAGACGCCCTCGAGCACCACACCGTTGCGCACGCAGAGCTCGATCAACCGGTCGACCGTGCTCATCCGCGTGAAGCGGTTCTTGTAGAGCGCCTCGACGATGATCGGCGCCGCGAGCATCCGCTGCTCGTTCAAGGCGACGCGCTCGGCCACGCGCTCCGAGCAGGTCCGGGCGATGCGCGCGAGCGTCGCGTCGGCGAGCGCGGCGTTCGAGAGCAGATGCTCGAGCTGGTCGTCGCGACCAGCGAGGCGGTCGGCGAGCGCGTCGAGGAACGCCGGATGCAGCGGCGCGTCGCACGCCGCGTCGACGACCGCGGGCGGTAGACCGTCGAGCGTCGCCTTCGCGCTCTGCGAGACGACCTCCACCGGGTCGGCCGCGAGCTGGAGCAGCAGCGCGACGAGGTCGCCGCCTTTGACCGGGACGAGGCCCCGCGCAGCGATGGTCCGCACGCGCTCGGGCGCGGCCGGATCACCGAAGCGACGAAGCGACTCCGGCAGCGCGTCGACGGGGAGCGGAAGCGTGAGCGTGGGAGCGTCCACGGCCGATCGTGTAGCCGATGGCGCGCGCGCGAGGAAGAGCGATCCCGGCCATGGCGGACCGAGGGGCGCGCCCTCCCCCCTCGTCCCCTTCGTCGCGTCACGCGACGAGCCCGGGACGAGCCCTCAGTACCGCGTACCGCAAGTTGGTGCCCAGATCGGCGCCGCGGCGCCCGTCGGGCAAGGAGGTAGGCGGGAACGGGCCCGAGGCCCGTGACCAACGACCCGACGCCGCACGGCGGGATGCCCCGGCGTCGAGGTGGGTACGAACTTGCGGGGAGCGGTACTGAGGGCCTTCAGTCGCGGGCGTGCCGCTCGCGGAGCCAGGCGAGCGCGTCGTCGCGCGAGGTGAAGACCTGGATCGGCCAGGCGGGCGCGAAGAGCCAGAGCGTGGCCGTCAGCGCGCCGCGTTGGATGCGGTTGGCCACGACGAAGGCCTGCGCCACCACGACGTGGCGCGCGATGCGGTGGGTGCGCGCGAAGGTCTTCGACACGCGCTGGCGGATGCGCGCGTTGCCCACGCGGGTGCGCGAGATGTCGACGAGCAACGAGGAGCGGACGCCGCGCTTGACCACGTCCGACACGCACGCGTCGAGGTGATCGAAGGCCGCATCGAGCTCGGCCTGCTCGTAGCGGGCGGGGAAGGTCTGGATCCAGATCGGATCCTGGCTGCGATCGAGCCAGCTCTGCATCCGGAGTCCAGCGTCTCACGGCGGCGGCCCCGACGCTCGATCGGTCTCGCGGTCTCGCCGTGCCTCCCCCGTGCCCCGTCACCCACGGTGCGCGCGCCGCGTCGGTGATCAGAGCACGACGCGTCGGATCTGGATCGGCGGCAGCGCGATGCAGTCGTCGAAGCTCGTCTCGCCCACGAGGGCCGCTTCGCCGCTCGTGTCGAGGCGCAGGACGCGACCGGTGCCCACGCGCTCGGGGATCAGCGCGAGGCCCTCGCCAGCGACCCCGTCGAGGAGCGTGAAGGGGGCGGACGTGTACACGACGCGCGTGTGCCCGCTGGCGAGCTCCAGCTCGACCAGCTGATCGCCCGCCGGCGGCGCTGCGACGAAGAGGACACGCCCACCGCCGATCGCGACGATCGAGCCGAAGGGAACGATGCCGCTCTCGCCCGGGTCGTAGCGTGCCTCGACGGCGGGGGAGCCGTCGGTGCCGAGGCGCACGGCGACGATCCCCGCGTGGGCCCGCCGCTCGGGCTCGGGCGCCTTCGTCAGCCCGGAGCAGAGCACGTAGGCCAGGGCTGGGTCGCCCGGGTCGTTCGCGGCGAACCAGCAGTCCTCGAGGCCGGCCAGCTCGAGCGGCGCCGAGGGCGCGAGCGTGACGGGATCGATCGTGAGCACGGCGCCGGGGCCGGCGCGCTGGAAGTCGAGCGAGAGGCGCCCGAGGGTCACGAGCACCCGGCTCGTGCCGGCGCTCTCGAGCGGGAGCAGCTCGTAGGGGCGGGCGTACGCGGTGCAGCCCGACTCCCCGGTGCACGCGGTGTCGGCATCGAGGCTGATCCGCGCGGCGACGGCGCCCTCGGACACCACGACGACGTCGTTGCCGCGCCCGAGCTCCGGCGTGTCCTGGTCGAGCGAGGGCTGCAGCCGCGAGACGAGCAGGCGCCCATCGGGGAGACGGAGCGCATCGGTGGGATTGACCGTCGCGCCGCTGCGCGGCTCGCTCGGGCCGCGCAGGTCGATCTGCGTCACCGCGCCGCCCGCCTCGATCGAGGTGAGGACGTCGACGTTCAAGCGATCGAGCAGCGCGAGCACTCCGTCTCCGAGAGGCGTCGAGGGCAGCACCACGTCGCCGCTGAGGGCCGTCGTGATCGAGGAGACCCGCGAGCCGGAGTCGATCACGTCGGCGGTGATCAGCCCGCCCTGCGCGTCCAGCAGGGCGATGGCGCTCGCCGAGCTCGCGTCGCTCCGCACCACGGCGTAGGCCGGCCGGGGCGACCCGCTCGGAATCCGCAGCTCGCCCGGCGGGCAGGCTTGGCGGGTCGCGCACGCGCCGAGCAGGAGACCGAGGAACAGGGTGAGCCGCGCGCGCATGGGCCCGGGCGCTTGGCGCTCGCGCCCGTCGGGGTCAAGGCCGGGAGGTTGACGTGTCGCGCAAACCCGCGAATCTTCGCGGCCATGATGGGTCGTACGGTGTCTGGTGCAGGGCGGGCTGCGATCGCGACGGTGGTGCTCCTGCTCGCCGCCTGTGGCGCCCCTGCCACGAGCGCGCCGAGCGATCCGCCGCCGCCCGTGTCCGCGCCTCCTTCGAGCTTCGTCGCGCCTCCGATCGGGCCGTGCGCGAGCGACTCCGACTGCCGCACGCAGGACGCGCCCGCCTGTGGCTGCGTCCCCGCGCTCGCGTCCTCGGCCGTAGTCCCCACGATGACGCCCTGCTTCGCCCCGCCCTGCATGAGCCGCGAGGCCTTCTGCGACCCGGCGACGCACGCGTGCGCGCTCCGCACCGCGGCGCCTGCCGCCGATCCGGGAGCGGTGCCGGAGTCCTGATGCCGCGCCGCGCACCCAAGGTCGACCTCGACACGTCGGCGCTCGGCGTCGAAGAGAAGCGCCTGGCCTCGTTCGACGGGACCGATCTCGCCTACCACACGCTGGGGCAGGGCCCGCCGATCCTGCTCGCCAACGGGCTCGGTGGCAGCTGGCGCGCGTGGAAGCACCAGCTCCGGTACTTCCGCGACCGCTACTCCTTCGTGTCGTGGGACTACCGCGGGCTCTACGCCAGCAAGGCGC
Source organism: Sandaracinaceae bacterium (assembly GCA_044223665.1). Lineage (GTDB taxonomy): Bacteria > Myxococcota_A > Polyangia > Polyangiales > Sandaracinaceae > JBBSAT01. The sequence goes on from JBGALT010000155.1 coordinate 5,459, forward strand.
CGCCCGATCGGCACGCGCTCGACGTGCCGGCGCAGGCCCGTGACGGGCTGGCCATCCTCGATCGCGAGAAGATCGACCGGGCCGTGATCTTCGGCTGGTCGATGGGCGTCCAGGTCGCGCTCGAGCTGTTCCGACGCGCGCCCGACCGCATCGCCGGGCTCGTCCTGCTGAACGGCGTGGCGGGCTCGCCCTTCCGGACGCTGGCGAGCTCGCCCGCGATCGGCTCGCTCGCGCCGCCGATCCTGCGGCTCGGCCGCAAGAACTCGGGCATCGTCTCGGCCTTCACCGAGCGCCTGATGGGATGGGAAGGCACGCCGCAGGCGGCCAAGCTCATCGGGCTCGCGGCGCGCACGCTCGACGAGGCGCTCTTCCGCGAGATCGCGCAGAGCTTCGTCGGGATGGACATGGAGATCTACGCGCACACGCTGGAGCAGCTGGGCGCGCACGACGCCCACGACGTGCTTCCCCACGTCGACGTGCCGGTGCTCGTCATCGCCGGCGGGCGCGACGTGATGACCCCGCGCGCGGCGGCCCAGACGATCGTCGACCGCGTGAAGGGCGCCGAGCTGCTCGTCGTGCCGGCGGGCACGCACTACCTCGCCGTCGAGTATCCCGAGCTCCTGAACCTGCGGATCGAGAAGTTCCTGACGACCCGGGGCTACCCGGGCCGACCGAGGACGGCGTGAGAGGCGCGCTCGCGCTCGCGCTGGGCTTGGTCCTCGTCGCCTGTGGCGGCTCGGAGGGCGAAGCGCCCGCGCCCCGCAGCGTGCGGACCGACGTGATGCGCCTGCAGGCCGCGCTGACCGACGATCCCGCGCAGCTCGTGCTCGACGAGGTGGACGACGCCGTCGCCCGGCAGCGTCCGGTCATGGCGGCCGATCTGCTGGAAGACGGCGCCATCCCCGCCGTGCGCCGGCACATCGACACGCTCCAGCACCTCGAGATGGCGACCGGCGAAGGGCAGACCTACCGCACGCGCGCCATACGCCTCTTGCGCGCGCGGCTCACGGCGCTGACGCACTGGCAGACCGCGCTCGCGCGCGGGATCGGCCACGAGGACGAGTCGCTGCTCGACGCGCTGCACGAGGCGGCGGAGGCCGAGCGGGCCCTCGCGGACTTCCATGCCGAGCTCGCCACGGTGCGCCCGCTCGAGGGCGCCGAAGGCGGCGGTGATCGCGGCGAGGCGCTCGAGGGCCTCCCGGCGCTCGCGCCGCCGACGAGCGGGGAGGGCGACGACACCGTGACGCCGCCCGCGGCGCCCGATCCGCACGGCGCCGATCCGATCGATGGCCGCGAGGACACGACCGAGCCCCCCGAGCCGCCCGCGCTCCGCGGCCCTCACGAGCCGGAGCTGCCCCAGGATCGGGAAGATCACCACGCGCTCGATCCGCACGCGCCGTGACCGGCATCGGCCCGCGCGTCCTGGTGATCGACAACTACGACTCGTTCACTTTCAACCTCGTGCAGCTGCTGCTCTCGTTGGGCGCGGCGCCCGAGGTCCACCGCGCCGATCGGATCACGGTCGATGCCGCGCTCGCCCTCGCCCCCGACGCCCTGCTGATCTCCCCGGGGCCGGGGCGGCCCGAGCAGGCAGGGATCACGCTCGATGCGCTCGACCGGTTCGCGGGCCGCATTCCGATCCTCGGCGTCTGCCTCGGCCACCAGGCCATCGGGGTCGCGTACGGCGCTCGCGTGGTCGGTGCACGCCGGCTCATGCACGGCCGCACCTCGTCCGTCCATCATCGGGGCGAAGGCCTGTTCGCGGGGCTTCCGTCGCCGTTCCGCGTGGCGCGCTACCATTCGCTGGTCCTCGATCCCGGGCTCGTGCCCGCGGCGCTCGAGGTCACGGCCTGGACCGCCGAGGGGGAGATCATGGGCATCCGTCATCGCGCGCTACCGCTGGAGGGCGTGCAGTTCCATCCGGAGTCGTTCCTCTCGGAGCACGGCGAGACGCTCGTGCGCGCCTTCCTCGCACGAGCCGGCCGATGACGAGCGCGATGCGCCCGTGCCGAGAGTGCGCGCGCCACGTGAAGATCGACGAGACCAAGTGCCCGTTCTGCGGCGCCGACCTCGGGATCTTCCACCTGCTGCCGGTGATGCCCACGATCTCGTCGATCGACGACGAGAGGATGGCACCGAAGTACGGCGGGCCACCGTACGTCGCGCCCGTGTTGGGGACGGTGATCCTCGGGCTCGCGCTCGCGGGCGCCGCGCTCTACTTCTGGTTCTGGTGAGCGGGGCCGACCCGCGACGCGCCGCGACCCGCCCGCGCCCGCGCGGCGCACGAGAAGTTCCGCGGGGGCCGGGACCGGTGCTAGACACGAGCCGTGGCGAGCTCGATGGAGACGGTGCTGGTGACCGGTGCGGCCGGCACCGTCGGCAACTACGTGGTGGGGCTGGCGGAGGCGGCGGGCTTCCGCGTCGTGGCCACCGATCTCACGCCGAAGGGCGTGCAGGCCCCCGTGCGCGGCGAAGTCCGCGCGGGCGATCTACGCGACCGGAGCTTCGTCGATCGGGTGGTCAAGGGCGTCGACCACGTGATCCACACCGCCGCGATGCTGGACGTCGGCACGCCCTACGAGACGCTCGCCGCCGTCAACACCGACGCCGTGGGCCACCTCTACGACGCGCTCGCGCGCGCGGGCGGCAAGCGCTTCCTGCACGTCTCGACGGCGATGGTGTACGGCGTCGGCCAATCGGGCCCGCTGCGCGAGGACGCGCGCATCCTGCCTCGCGGCCCGCACGCGCGCAGCAAGCGCGACGCCGAGCTCCTGCTCGAGGAGCGGAAGGGCAAGGGCCCGCCCTGGACGATCCTGCGCGCGGCGCCGCTCTACGGGCGTCGCGGCCGTCACTTCGCCGCCTCGCTCCTCGTCGTCGGGCCGGCGATCAAGATGGTCTCGCCCGTGCTGCCGCGAACGGCCGGCGGGCCGGTACAGACGTTCGTCCACGCCGAGGACGTCGCACGCGCGCTGGTCTTCACGCTGAAGAAGCCCGAGGCGCACGACGCCATCCTCAACGTCGCCGACGAGGATCCGCTCGCGCTCGGAGACCGCGTGACGGAGACCTTCCGTGCCTACGGTCTGCCGACCGTGCCGGCGGGCGAGCTCCCGCGCCCGATCCTCGATCGCTTCGGGCAGTTCTTCCAGCGCGAGGCCGCCTACCAAGGGCTCGACGCGGCCCTGCTCGCGGCGTGGCGTCTGGTCGTTCTGCGGCACGGCCTGAAGTCCGCGCTTCGCGCGCGGGTCGATCGCGAGGCGCTCACGCTCCTCTACGACGACCTCGTCGTGGACACCACGGCGCTGCGGGGCCTCGGATGGACGCCGCGCTTCCCTCGGTTCCAGGAGGGCTGGCGCCAGGTCCTGCGCTGGTACCAGGCCGAACGGTGGGTGCCGCGCTACGGCTGAGTACCGTAGCCCTGCTACGATCGGAGCTCGCATGCCCCTGTCGCTGCCCAAGACCTTCGCCCAGAGCCCGATCGCGCGGGAGATCGGCGCCGTGGTCCGTCAAGGGCGGCTGATGGCCTTCCCGAAGCGGACCGCCGCCGTGCACCACGCCGATCGCGCGGTGCTCTTCGTGCACGGGTTCATGGCTGGCGGCCCGGTCTTCGATCCGATGCGGGCCCACGTCGAGCGCACGGCGGGGGTGGAGACGGTCGGGCTCTCGTACGGGCCGCTCGAGCCCTTCGAGCACATCGCCGGGCGCATCGCATCGCTGGCGCGCCTCTCGGCGCACGGAAGGCCGATGACGATCGTCGGCCACTCGCTCGGAGGCCTGCTCGCGCGCTGGTACGTGCAGGAGCTGGGCGGCGCCGTCGATCACGGCGGCCCGGTCGATCGCGTGGTCACGATCGCGAGCCCCCACGCCGGCACGTCGGCCGCGCGCCTGGCGCCGGGCTCGCTCGGTGCCGCGCTGCGCCCGGGAAGCCGCGTGATCGAGCGGCTGCGCGAGGGGCGCGCGAAGATCGAGAAGGTGGCGCACGTCGCCGTCGTCGGCGGCCGGGACCGGATGATCGAGCCTGCGAGCGCGTCGGCGCTCGAGGGCGCGGAGCTGCATCGCTTCGAGGACCTCGGGCACAACGAGGCGATCTTCGATGGCCGCGTGATCGACGTCGTGGCGCGCAACGTGCGCTAGCCCGAGCCGCCTGCTAACGCTGGATTCTTCCGTTTCGGCGCCTTTCGCCGGCACTTCGCGCTCGGCTCGCGGGGGCCGCCGTCGGGCTCCCGTCTTCCCTTCGCGAGACCGATCCGGCATGGCGAGCCAGACCGCTTCCCCCGTCGACAACGAGAGCGTCCTCAAGAAGATGCTGCCGCGGCTCGGTCTCTCGATCGCGCTCGGTGGGCTCTTCGCTTGGCTCATCGCGCGCGGCGGGGTGCCGCTCGTGCCCTCGTGGGAGGACCTCACGCGCGTCGATCCCCAGCTGTTCGGGATCTACGTCGTCGTGCTCGTCTCGATGCACGTCGTGCGTGCGGCCCGCTGGCGCTTCTTGATCGCGCCCGCCAAGCCGGACGTCCCGTTCTGGCAGGGCATCCTGATCAACTGGGTCGGCTTCTTCGCGATCTTCGTCCTGCCGCTGCGGATCGGCGAGCTCGCACGGCCCGCGGTGTCGAAGATGCGGCTCGGCGTGCCGATCTCGGTCGGCTTCGGGACCGTGGCGGTCGAGCGCGTCTTCGACGGCCTCCTCACGAGCCTGTGCGTCGTCTGGGGCCTGGCCTTCCTGCCGCAGCTGGAGACCGACGATCCGATCGCGCGGAGCCTGCCGTACTACGGCTGGCTCGCGGTGACCGGGTTCGGCGCCGCCTTCAGCGGGCTCGTGCTCTTCCTCTGGCAGCAGGAGCTGGCCAAGAAGCTCGTTCGGTGGACGTTCGGCCTCGTGTCGAAGTCGCTCGCCGAGCGCGTGAGCGAGAAGGTGATGGGGATCGCCCACGGCATCCACACCATCGCGCGTCCCAAGCTCGCGCTCGGCTTCGTGAGCGAGTCACTCGTGTACTGGGGCCTCAACGCGACCGGGATGTGGATCCTGGCGCGAGCCTGCGGACTCGATCTGACGTTCGGACACGCGGCGGCGCTCATGGGGATCCTCGCGATCGGCGTTCTCTTGCCGGCGGGCCCGGGGATGTTCGGCAACTTCCAGCTCGCCGTGCTCACCGGCCTGCGCCTGTACCTGGCCGAGACGATCGTGAACGGGCAGGGCGCCGTCTACGTCTTCCTGCTGTACTCCACGCAAGCGCTGCTCTCGTGCATCGCCGGCGTCGTGCCCCTCTACATCATGCGGCTCAGCTTCCGCGATCTGGTGCGGGCCGACGTGCAGGCGGCGAGCGAGCTGGCCTGAAAGGCCGCGCCGTCGGCCGAAAACTTGCCCCGCACCGGGCGCGAGCGGAGGGTCGCCCCATGCGTACCTGGCTCGCCTCGATCGCCTTCGCTCTCGTGCTCCTGCCGGGAGCGCCCGCGTCGGCGCGCGCGAGCTCGGAGTACACGTACCGCTACGAGCAGCTCTGGCAGGCCACGATTCGCCTCCTGCGCGTGGACATGGGCTGCCAGATCACCGATCGCGACGATGCCATCGGCTTCGTGATGTTCGACTACCCGGGCACCGGCGGGCGCACCCACGGCGGGAGCGTGGAGCTCGTGCGCACGAGCGACGAGCACGGCGTCGAGCACGTCCGCGTGACGGTGCAGATCCCCTCGATGCCGAGCTACGTGGAGCGCCACGTGCTCACGCAGCTCGCGCGCAAGCTCCGGGAGGACTTCGGTCTGCCGCCCCGTACGCGCGTCTCCCGCCCGGCCGAGCCCCCCGAGGAGGGCGACGCCCCCGCGGAGGACGAGGAGCCGCCGTCCGACGACGCACTGCCCACCGATCCGCCGGGCGCGAGCGCGCCCTGACCGCGCGCGCCTCGGAACCATCTCGCGCGCGGAGCCGAGGCCCGTGACCAACGACCCGACGCCGCACGGCGGGATGCCCCGGCGTCGAGGTGGGTACGAACTTGCGGGGAGCGGTACTCAGCGCGGGCGTAGCCCGCAGCCCAACGACATCGGCGCCGCAGCGCGGCGCGCTGTCTCGGAAGCAGGCGGTGGCGATCGAGCGCTGCCGCAGCTCGGCACGCGCACGAGGCGCGGGTCGCCCACCACCATCGTCCCAATCGTCGCGTCACGCGACGATTCTGGGACGTAGTAGATCAGGGCGCTTCGACGTAGTAGGCCCAGAAGAAGCACATCTCGTCGTAGAACCCGGTTCCGAAGCCGACCGCGGCGTCGGTGCCGTTGAAGTACGTGCACGTCAGGCGCACCTGCTCGCCGGCAGCGAGGACGAGCGGTGGCTCGTAGACGGCCAGCGGCGGGTTCGCCCAGTCGGTGTTCTCGAACACGCGCCGTCCGGGATCGCTCTCCGAGGTCGCGATGTCGAGGGTCGCGCGGGTCCCGAGCTGGTGCGTGTGGGTCGTCATCGCGAGGATCTCCGCCCCGTCCGGGAGCGCGAACATCCCGTGCACGGTCGTCATCTGGTGCGGCGGAAGGCTCAGCGACGCGTTGCCGGTGAAGAGGATGTGGACCTCGCGAAGCGAGGGATCGATGGGCACGAGATCGAAGTCGACCGACCCCTCGATGTCGATCGGCGAGGAGGTGACGTCGATCATGTGCAGCTCGAGGCCGATGATCTGGTGGGGCGCCATCGGCAGCCCCGTGCCCGGCGGATAGACGAGCTCGGACTCGTGGCTCTCGGCGATGAAGATCGACTGGCCGATGCCGTGCGTGAGGGGCGCGCAGGGCGTGGGGGTCGGATCCAGCGGGAAGCCGTCGGCCCGAGACACGACGAGGTGGTGGCTCCCGGCCGTCAGGTGCGTGTGCACCGCCCGCAGCATCATCGGCTGCGCGTTGCCGAGATCGAGCGTGATGCAGAACGTCTGTTCCACGCCCGGGTCCACGTGATAGGGGCCCGTGACGAGCGTCGTCGTGGTGACGGGCACGTTCGCGTCCTCTCGACGGATGAGCGCATCGACGGGCGCGACGGCGTCGGGCGCATCCGGTGTCGCAGCGGCGTCCTCGCGCGGGACGGCGGCGTCCGGATCGGGGGCCACGGCGGTGCCGCAGCCGAGCGCCACGAACAAGAGAAGGAAGGACGCCGAGCGAGCGAAGCCGCGCATCGCCCCAATGTAGCGTGCAGCGCCGGACGCGCGCGCCAAGACGCGGAGATTCAGGCGATCGAAGCGACGACCACGTGCGCGTGGTCGGCCTCGCAGCGGATCTTTCCCACCGAGGCGGGAACGACCGCCGATCGACCGCGCGGGATCTCGAGCCCGAAGCCGTCGCCCGAGAGGCGCACGACACCGTCGAGGACCGTCCAGGCCTGGACGGCGTCGGTCCGGGGCAAGTCGAGCGGGCCCGTCCCGGCGAGGATCGCGACGTCGAGCTCCGCGCTGTGGAGGCGCGCGCCCGGGCCGCAGACGCGGACGAGCTCGGTCGGGGTCTCGAGATCCACGTGCACGCGCGCGCGCACGCGAGAGAGAAACGCGGCACCGCGCGGCGCGTCCCAGCGCGTGACGGCGAGCGCCCGAGGCAGGTGCAAGGCGCGCGGCTGGCCCGTGGGCGAAGGACGGCCGTCCTCGTCGTAGCGCCGGTTCCAGTCCCAGTAGCGATAGGTCACGCCGCGCCGCCCAGGAAGCACCCGCTGGGGCTCGACGAGCGTGATGCCGGCGCCGACCGCGTGCGGCGTCCCCGCAGGGACCACGAAGAAGTCCCCCGCCTCGACGGGGACGCGCGTGAGCCAGCGTGACGCGTCCTCGCCGTTCTCGATCGAGGCGCGCAGCCGATCGAGGGACGCGGGCTCGGCGAGACCGAGGTGAATCGCGGCGCCGGGCTCGGCGCGGACGACGTACCAGGCCTCGGGCTTGCCGGACTCGTCGTGCGCGAGCAGCGGGTCCGCGTCGCTCGGGTGGATCTGCACCGAGAGCGGCTCGGCCGTGTCGAGCAGCTTCACGAGCAGCGCCGAGCTGCCGCGCGGGGCTTCGCGCCCGAGGAAGCTCGCCCCGCTCGCGGTCGCCACCTCGGCGAGCGTTCGCGCCTCGCCCTCGACGTGGCTCGGGAGCTCGGGACCGAACGAGACCTCCCACGACTCGCCCACCGGCTCTCCGGCGCGGGCGAGACCGCGCTTGATCACGTCGGCGAGGTACCGGCCCGCCCACGGCGTGCGCGCGAGCGGCGTGAAGTTGTCGGGGCGCGTGAGGAACGGGCGGTCGGGCACGAGCCCGAGTCTAAAGGAGCGCGCAATTCGGGTGTGCCCGAATCGCGGGCGGGGGTTCCACCGCGCTTCTCGGTCCGGTGCATACTCGGCACGATGCTCTCGGCCCATCGAGCTGCGCCCGCATGCCGCGCCACCTCGGCCTGACGCAGATCGTCGGACTGCTCGTCCTCGGTCGAGCGCTCCTCTCCGTGACCGCGCTCGTCTTCGTGGGCATCGCGATCGCGACGCGAGGGATCGACGCCGCGCGCGCCTGGGAGATCGTGCTCGGCGATCCCCTGCCGCTCGGTGCCGCCCAGCTCGCCGCGCTCACCGCCGTGATCGTGCTCGGCACGAGCCTCGTGCCGGGCGAGGTCGAGCCGGCCCGGGTGCTCGGCCTCGAGCGTGCCCCGTGGCCCGAGCTCTCGCTCGCGCTCTGCGCCGGGCTCGCGCTGCAGCTCCCGATGGTGCAGCTGACGACCTGGCTCGTGCACGCGCTGCCCTTCCTCGCGCGGCCGCCCGAGGTCGACGCGGCGATCGAGGCCGTGACGCGGATGAGCTCACCGCTCCGGGCGCTCACCGTCCCGCTCTCGTTCATCGTGATCCCGGCGCTGACCGAGGAGCTGCTGTTCCGCGGCCTCGTGCAGCGGAGCTTGCGCGACCGCTACGGCCCGCGCGTCGCGGTCGGGATCACCGCCGTGCTCTTCGGCGCGTTCCACATGGACGCGCAGGCGCTCTTCTTCGCGTCCACGATGGGCGTGCTGCTCGGGGTGCTCGCCGAGCGCAGCGGCTCGACCCTGCCGGGGATCGCGCTGCACGCGGGCTTCAACGCCCTGCCGGTGCTCTTGCCGCGCGACGTCGTCGTGATCGCCGGCTTCAACGACGGAAGCGACGCGGAACTGCCCCTCGTGCCGGTGTTGGGCAGCACGATCGCGGCCCTCGTCGCTCTCGCCGCGCTCGCCCGCACCGTCGCGCGCCGCCGCGCGGCCGAGCGCGACACGAAGGGGCGCTGAAGTCCCCGCGAGCGCGACAGGCGCGCTCACGCCCGCGATCGACCGCGAGCTTGCCGCCGCGCGCGGGAGACGAGCGCGGCTGCGAGCAGGAGCGCTGGCCACGCGAGCGCGCGGCCGGGCGCCGGGCCCACGCTGCAGCCGCCCGAGGCCGCGGAGCGCGCCGGCGCCATGCTGCCGTCGCCGCGCACCACACCGGCATCGGCGCTCGGGACGAGGCCGCCGTCGGCGCAGGCATCGCGGCCGTCGCAGTCCGCATCGACGCCGTCGCCGCATGCGTCCATCGCGCCCGGATGCACGCTCGCCTCGGTGTCGTCGCAGTCGAGCGGCGCCGCGCTGCCGTCACCGTCCGCGTCCACCGCGGCGCAGGCGGCATCGCCTCCCGCGCAGTCCTGATCGATCCCGTCCCCGCAGACCTCGCTCGCGCCGGGATGGACGAGCGCGCTCGCGTCGTCGCAGTCGCTCGAGGCGCCGAAGCCATCGCCATCGACGTCCGCTTCGGGCACGACCGTGACGCGCACCTGGATGTACGCGTCGACCGGGCCTCCGCCGCCGTCCGAGAACCACGTCACGAGCTCGCGCACGAGGTTGAAGTACTGCGGGTACTCGCCAGGAGCGCTGGGTGCGCGCACGGTGAACACGAAGCGGCCCACTTCCCCTGGTGCCACCACGCGATCGATCGTCGCCGCGCGGCCCGGCGAGAGCCAGTCCGGGCCGGCGAGCGGGCTCGCGGCGTCGCGCGGCTCGCTCGTACCGAGGTTCACCTCACCGGGCCGCCACGTCTCGGTGCCCGTGTTGCGCACCTCGATGAAGCCCGGCACCTGCGCGCCCGGCGTGAGCACGAAGGGATCGGCGGCGAGCGGGAAGCTCTGGGCAGTCACCTCGGCGCGGTACGCGGGGGTCCTCGGGCCGACGGGCAGGCACGCGATGCCCGCCAGGGGCCCGACGACCGGGAACGGATCGACGTCGTTCGACCAAGCGAGGGCCGCGTCGTGGATGTTGAAGTGCAGGTGCACCACGCCCCCCGAGCGCCCGCCGCTCGAGCCCATCGTGCCGATCACGTCGCCCGCGCGCACCCGGGCGCCGACGACGATTCCGTCCGCGATCTGGTCGAGGTGGCCCGCGTCGTACTCCCAGCCGCAGGCATCGTGGATCGCCACGCGGTAGCCGAGACCGGCGTCCCAGCCGGCCTTCGCGACGACGCCGTCGGTCACCGCGACGATGGGCGTCTGGTACGCGGCGAAGAAGTCGTTGCCGTGGTGTGCGCTCGAGCCGGACGCGATGTAGTCGCTGTTCGAGTAGGTGCCTTCGCAATGGTACGTGGCGGCGCGCTGCGCTTCGAGCGTGCGGTCCCAGCCGCCGTTCACCGGGCCCGCGACGGGGTAGCGGCTGGCCGCGGGAACCGAGCAGTCCTGTGCCGACGCGCGCGCCGGTGCGACGAGCGAGAGCACGAGGAGGGCGAAGCAGGCCAATCGCGCTCCGAGCGGCGAGCGCAGCTCGAGATCGCACGGGACGAGGGCGACGAGGATGGCGCGCATGCGGCCTTGCAGCAGTTCGTGCGCCAGCCCACCGAGCGCTCCGCCTGCTGCCTCGCAGTGCCGCCATCGGGGTGCTGCGGCGGGCCATCACGCCGTGCGCGGCCTGCGCCAGGTCCTCGTCCAGCGTCGCGTCGCGCGGTCGTGTCAGCTGTCGTGGAAGAGCGCGGGCCGCCGCTGCAGGAAGCGCTCGATCGCCGCCCGATCATCGAGCGAGAGCGCTACGAAGCACGACCATGCCGGGGAGCCCGGGCCCACGCCCTCGCCCTGCGCGTCACGGAGCCACGTGACGAGGCCCGGTGCCGTGATGGGATGGCCGCCCGGGAAGGACGAACGAGACGACCTCGGTTCCGAGAGGGAGCGGCGCCCACGTCGCGACGAAGAGGCCGCCACGCGAGATGTCCCCGCTCAGGCCGGTGAAGAACTGGGTCGCGCTGTGCAGACCGATGTCCGCCGAGAGCTCGAGGCGCTCCGCCGTCCGGCGCTCTGCCCCGTCCATCATCGGAGAGCCGCTGGCGCGCTCGACGAGGCCCTCGTCGGCGTCCGGGACGAGCTCGAGCGCCTTGCGACGCTTGCGCTTGAGCGGCAGCGCATCGGCGCCGTCCGGCGGTGGACGGCTGCTGATGCGCCGCGCGGGCGTGGCCGGCGGCGGCTCGGACGCGGACGCGGCCGGCGGACGCGAGCGCTTCTTGCCGACGAACGTGAGCGCCTCGCTGGGCGTGGCCTCGCGCAGGAGCGCCGGAGGCGGCCGCGAGACGCGGGTCGGCCCTTCTTCGCGCGCTTCGCGGAGGCCGGCGCCACCTTCGTCCGCGCGGGCGACTCGTCGGTGCCGCGGATGAGCGTGCGGCGCGCGATGGACGTCGGGACCTCGGGCTGCATCAGCTGCGCGAGCGGGATCATCGGGCTCGAGGGGGGCGCCACGCCCGGGGAGGTGCGGCGCTTGGGCCGGCCGCCCCTCTCGGGCTCGTCGTCCTCGTCGCCGTCCTCGGTCTCGGCGCTCGCGTCCGCGCGCGCGCCGCCTCGATCGCGATAGGCCGGGCTCGCGGCCCTCGCCGGGAGCTCCACGAGCGGCGCGCGCAACGATCCGCTCTCGCGCTTGTCGTCACCCTCTCCCGCGGCCTCGAGCTCGCGCTCCAGGCCGGCCCGTGCGGGATACAGGATGGCGAGGCACTTGGCGATGGAGGCGCCGGCGTCGTCGAGCGCGCGCGGCGTCCCGGGCTCGGCCAGCCGCGCCAGCACGCCGGAGAGCACACCGCTCGCCTCGCGAAGGCGATCGCGCACGCCCTCGGGCTCGCCGACCTCGGCGCCGTAGAGCGCGGCCACGGCGAACGCCAGACGACCCGCGAGCGCGCGCCCGTCCTCGCCGGCGCCGGCGGCCTCGAGCGTCGCGATCGTGCCGGCGAGGTCGACGCGGGCCTGCTGCCGCGTGGACGCCCGCGTGCTTCAGCTCTCGGCGTCGCGCCCGATCCAAGCGGCCCCCGCGGAGGTGACGATCACTCGTCGTAGAACATCGGAGGACGCTTGCGGATGAAGCGCAGGATGAGCTCGCGTGCCTCCGGGTCGAGCCCCTCGAACTGGATGCCCATGCCGGGCTCGGACTCCGCCGTCAGATCCATCGGGTCGCGCACGAAGCGCACGAACCCGTTCACGTCCTTGGCGAAGTTGCCGGGCAGCGTGACGTGCACGCGCATCGGCGTGCCGCGCGGCTGGATGTTGTAGGTCGCACAGAAGACGCCGCCCTCGGAGATCTCGCCCGAGAAGCCGACGTAGAAGTTGGAGTCGGTGGTCGCGCCGATGTTGGCCTCGACGGGGACGCGCTCCTTGTTGGACTGGCGATACGCGCCCTGCTGCTGCGGCGCGGCGGCGGGCGGCTGGTAGGCGGGCGCGGGCGTCTGCGGCGGCGCGGTGCCGGGAAAGCCCCCCGCGGCGGCCGGCGCGATCGGCGCGCCGAAGGGCTGCGCCGGTGCGGCCGGCGGCGGCTGGTAGGCGGGCTGCGCCGGCGCGGCGTACGCCGGCTGCGCGGGCTGGAACGCCGGCTGCGCCGGCGGCGGATAGGCCGGCTGCGGCGCGCCGTACGCCGGCTGCGCGGGCGCGGCCGGCTGGGCGTACGTCGCACCGTACGCGCTCGCCGGCTGCACGCCGGGCGCGTACTGCGGCGCACCTTGCTGCGTGATCAACGGCGCGGGCGCGTAGCCAGGCGCGGGCTGTCCCATCATCGGCGCGCCGCCCATTCCCGGGCCGAGGGGCTGCGCCGGCGCCGGCGGCCGAATCGAGGCCTGCGTCGTCAGCGGATAGAGCGCCGACATGCACTGGGCGATCGACTCGGTCGCGAGCTGGATCCCACGGTGCTGTCCCCGCACGTCCTGGAGCAGCGCGAGCGTCTGACCGATCACGCCGAGGCCGCGCTTGATCGCCGCCTTGCCCTCGGTCTCGCCCGGCGCCTTCTCGGCCTCGAAGAGCGCCGCCATCGCCTGGGCCATGTTCTGCACGATCGCGAGCACGTCCGGCGGGATGTTCGGATCCTCTTGGAGCGCGGCCAGGGCCTTGCCCAGGTTCTCGCGCGAGGTCTTCGCGGTCTGCGCGCCCGAATAGCTCATCGTACGGAGTCCTCTCCCACCTGCGCCCCGATCGGCGCCGCCAGACGATAGCGCGTCCCGCGGGTCGTGCGGAAGCGACCTCTCGGCCGAGGGTGTGATCGCGGAAGGGGGTCAGAGGCGACGCGCCGCGATCCCGGCCTTGATGCCGCGCCCGAGCAAGCTCGGGCGCTCGCCACCTCCCCCTGCGGTCGGTGCTCACGGCCTCAAGGCCGCTGCGCTCCGTCCTCGGGAAGGCGAGGCCTATAGCCAATTGGCTATAGGCCCCGCCGCCAGGCGACGCCTGAAGGCCGGTCTCGCGACGCGACATGCAGCAGACCTCGACCGTTCTGCGCAGCAGCCTCGCGGCAAGACTTCACCCCCTCCCTGGATCACACCC
>JBGALT010000156.1:0-18672 GCA_044223665.1 Sandaracinaceae bacterium
GAATCGTCGCCGCGCGCGGGAGCGCCGGCGCGGGCGGCTCGCCGATGCTCGCTCGCTCGCCGAGCGGGATCTCGGTCGCCGCGATCGAGCGAGCCATCGTTCCGGCCGTGCGGAGCGCGCGACCGAACGCCGCGACGTCGGCGAAGCGCTTCTTCGGATCGCTCGAGAGCGCCCGATCGAGCGTGGACGCGAACGGCGCGAGGTCGCGCCGCGACATGGTGAGCATCGCGGGCCGGTCGTGACCGATCGCGTGCGCCAGCGCCGCGAGGTCGCGAGCGATGTGCGGAGCGCGTCCTCCGAGGGCGGCGTAGATGACCGCGGCGAGCGACGCCTGATCGGCGAGCGCGCTCTCGACTTGCTCGCCGCGCGCCTGCTCCGGCGCCGCGTATCCGATCGCGCCCGCCGACGTCAGCGACGCGCTCGCGGCGATGTCGGCCCGCACGGTGGCGCGGTTGAGCCCGAAGCCGATGAGCTTGGCGACCTCCGCCCCCGGCTCGCCGACGAGCAGGATGTTGCCGGGCTCGACGTCGCCGTGCGAGATGCCGGCGTGGTGCACCTCCGCCAGCGCCTCCGCGAGAGCGACGCCGATCTCGACGACCCGGCCCACGGTGAGCGCAGGCCCATCTTCCAGGCGATCGGCGAGGCTCACGCCCGTCAGGCGCTCCTCGACCACGAACGGCGCGCCCTCGTCGGTGTCGCCCTCGGCGACGCCGTGCACGAGGCTCGCGTGATGAAAACCGACGAGCGCCTTCGCGTGTGCGCGGAAGCGCGCCTTGGTCGCCTCGTCGGCGTCCTCCTCCAGTGTAATTGCGACCAGCGCTCTTCCGCTCTCGTCGTGAGCGTTCCAGACGGTACCGAGGTCGCTGTCGCCGAGAGGTACCTCGAGCGTGTATCGTCCGGCCAGCAGGGTCACGACCCGGTTTGTACCAGAGGCAGGGGATGAAGCGAGCAAAGGCCTTCGTTCTGTTCGTGCTGTTCGGGGCGCTCGTGGTTCCGACCGTGGTCGTGGCGCAGGCGCCGGCGACCGACGAGGAGCGCGCCCAGCGCGCGAGAGAGCTGTTCACCGAGGGCGTCTCGCTCGCGGGGGAGCACCACTACGCCGAGGCCGCCCAGCGATTCCGCGAGGCGCTCACGCTGCGCGATGCGCCGACCATCCGCTACAACCTCGCCTCGACGCTCTTCGAGGAGCACGAGATCACCGAAGCGCACGAGATCGCCTCGGCGCTGCTCGCGATGCCCGATCTCCCCGAGGCCGTTCGCACGCCCACCCAGGCGCTCGAGCTCCAGATCAACGCGGCCGGCGGCTTCGTCCGCGCCGAGCTCCCCGACGGCCTCGACGCCGCCGACCTGACCGTCGACGATCATCCCGTCGCCGATCCGCACGCCGAGATCGCCGTCATGCCCGGCAGGCACACGCTGCGCGCCGTCGTCGACGGAACCGCCGTCGCGGAGGGCGTCGTCGAGGTCGGCTCCGGCATGCACCGCTCGGTGCCGCTGACGCCGGTCGAAGCGCACGAGCAGGGGCCGGAGGGGCCCATCACCGATCAATGGTGGTTCTGGGCAGCCATCGGCGGCGGCGTGGTGCTGCTCGGCGTCATCATCGGAGTCGCGGCCGGCGTGGCCGACCACGACGCACACGCGCCGATCTCCGGCAACTTCAACCCCGGTATCCTCTCGTGGTGAGCGCGATGCGACCCATCCAGGGCGGACGCGATCACGGCGCGTGGCCGCGGCTCAGGATTGGATCCGTGATGCGACACTTGTTCGTCTTCGCCTTGGCGCTCGGCACCGCGCTCGCGAGCGCCGGCTGCGCGACGCGCACCGAAGTGATCCTCGTGGTCGACAGCGACATCGTGGGGCTCAACCAGATCACGGTCTCGTCCACGAGCCCGAGCGGCGCCATGCAGAGCTCGAGCGCCGTGATCGGCGTCGGCGACCTGCCCCTGCCTCGCTCGCTCGGGATGACGTGGTCGAGCGGCCCGCTCGGGCCCTACACGGTCCTCGTCACCGGCTACCACAACGGCGTCGCGCTGGTGTCGCGCACGGCGTCGTTCTCGTTCGTGCAGAACCAGACGCGGACCCTGCGCCTCGATCTGCTCCTGCGCTGCCAGAACGTGACGTGCACGAGCGGACAGACGTGCGGGGAGACGGGCTGCGGCTCCATCGCGGTGCCCGAGAGCGCCCTCTTGCCGTACACCGGCGCGGTTCCCGGCCGCCAGAGCGACGGCGGCCCCACCGACGGCGGCGTGGATGCCCCGGTCGTCGACGTCGGCCTAGATGCGGCGGTGTGCGCCGCCGAGACGTGCAACGAAGAGGACGACGACTGCGATCGGTTGATCGACGAGGGCTTCATGCTCTCGTCCGATCCCGACAACTGCGGGCGCTGCGGCAACGTCTGCGCGCTCGATCACGTGACCGAGAACGGCTGCGCGACGGCGCGCTGCACGGTGGTGACCTGCGAGACCGGCTGGGACGACTGCGACGGGCGCAACTCGACCGGCTGCGAGGCCGCCACGAGCTCGGACCGCTTCAACTGCGGGCAGTGCGGCATGCGCTGCATGGGCGCGACGCCGATGTGCTGCAACGGCACGTGCGCCGCGACGTGCCCGTGACCCGAGCGGACGGCCCGTAACACCGGCGACCGCGCGAGCGAATGACACGCCCGATGGGATCGTTGCTCCGCCGTCTCGCCGCGCTCTCGTTGCTCTCCGCCCTCGCCGCATGCGGCGGCGCGGCGCGCGAAGGCGGCGCGGCCACCACGCCCTCGAGCCCGACGCGCAGCGATCGGCTCGCCCACTCCAGCCCCTTCCCTCCGCGGGCCGAGCCCGCTCCGGTACGGGTCCTCCGGGGCGAGCACTCTTTGCCGAGCGCCGACGCCGAGGACGTACCGCCGCCCGCGACATGGAGCTCCATGAGCCCGGCGGCGCGACGCGCGCACATGGTGCAGCACGTCCTTCCGCGGGCGAGCGAGCTCTTCACCGGCTGGGACGGCACGCGCTACGGCGGGACGTTCTCGTGCACGACGTGCCACGGAGCCGACGCGGAGGCGCGGAGCTTCGCGATGCCCAACCCCGCGCTCCTCGCCCTCTATCCGACGGGCACGGTCGGCCAAGAGCAGGTGCTCGCCCAGTACACGGAGGCCTGCACCTTCATGTACAGCCGCTTGGTCCCTTCGATGCAGACGATGCTCGGCGCCGAGACCTTCGACCCCGCGACGGGGCGAGGCTTCACGTGCTTCTCGTGTCATCCGAGGGCGGCCGAGGACGATCCGCTGAATCGGCCGGCGTCTTCGCACCCTTGACGCGCGCGGCGCCTCGCCTCAGCTCGAGCAGCCCGACGATCATCAGCACGATCACCATCGACACG
Source organism: Sandaracinaceae bacterium (assembly GCA_044223665.1). GTDB lineage: Bacteria > Myxococcota_A > Polyangia > Polyangiales > Sandaracinaceae > JBBSAT01. The sequence continues at coordinate 3,367 of JBGALT010000156.1, forward strand.
GTCGAGAGCGAGAACACGAGCGGCGTGTGCTCCGGCCACGCGAGCGCGGCGCCCAAGCCGGCGACGAGCGGGATCACCGCGAGCACTCCGCGCGTGATCACGGTGCCCGAGGCGACGATCACGATCGCCAGCATCACCAAGTCCATCGTCAGCGTCGCCCGCGGCTCGACGCCCAGCATCGCCGCCACGGCGCGATGGACCACCAGTCCGCCGGTGCCGAGCAGGAAGAGCACCGTGGTGCGGGCGCCGATCGCGTTGGCGAGGAGACGCCGGCCGAAGATCACGAGGAGGGCGCACATCGTCCCGAACACCAGGCCCGAGAAGCGGACGATGTCCCAGGCGCCCAGGCGGCTCGTGTCGCCGTCGGTCTGGCTCGTCGCGATCGCGCTCACGATCATCCCCGCGACCAGCAGCGAGACCAGCATGACGGCGCGCGGCACGATCCCCACGCTGAGGTCGGCGTCCTGATCGAGCGAGCGCAGGCGCGCGAGCTCGGCCTCGCGCTCGCGCGCCTCGGCCTCGAGCGCTACGACCTCGCGCTCGAGCGCCGCGTCGGATCCCTCGAGCTCGGAGAGCAGCGCGCGCGCGGCGACCGGGCTCCGGCGGGCGATCTCGTGGCGGATCGCCAGGCGCAGGGACTGGGCGAGCGCGCGACGCGCTTCGGTGCTCTCCGGCCACTCGCGGAGCGCGGTGGCGAGGCCGACGCGACACTCGGTGAGGAGCCGGTCGAGGCGCGCGGCGGCGGGTGAGCCCGGCGCGGCGAGCGCCGCCTCGATCTCGGCGAGCTGGCCGCGGGCGGCATGCGTGAGCGCGATCGCGCCTCGGTGCCGTCGGACCTCGTCGATCGCCACCCGCATCTCGCGCGCCGACGCGAAGCGCGCCGAGGGATCCTTGGCCATGGCGCGCCGCGCGATGAAGGCGAGCTCCGAGGGGACGTGATCGTCGTAGACCGGCGCCTCGCAATCGAAAGCGCGGAGCAGCACCTCGTGCACGCTCTTGCCGTGGTGGGGCGGCGCACCGGTGAGGATCTCGTGCAGCGTCGCGCCGAGCAGGAACACGTCCGTGCGTGCGTCGATGTTCGCCCGCACGCCGGCGACCATCTCGGGGGCCATGTACGCCGGCGTCCCGACGAGGTCGCTACCCTCCGCGCCCTCGGTGCGCAGCGCGATGCCCCAGTCGGCCAGGTAGACCTCGCCGTAGGCGCCGAGGAGCACGTTCTCGGGCTTCACGTCGCGGTGCACGACGCCGCGCCGGTGCGCGAGCTCGAGCGCGTTGCCCACCTGCGCGAGGACGCCGAGGTGCGCGTCGAGGCGATCCTCGAGGCGCGGGGCGAGCTCCTGCCAGCGCGGATGCTCCGGGTCGTGCAGCAGATCACGCCAAGGCGCACCCTCGATGCGCTTCATCACGAGGACCAAGCGGCCCGCGCCGTCGAGGCCCACGGCGTGCACGGGCACCACGTTCGGGTGCTCGAGGCGGCCCATGATGGTCGCCTCCGCGCGCAGCATCTCGGACTGGTGGGCGCCTGCCACCTCCTCCTTCAACATCTTGATGGCGACCTCGCGGCCGAGCGATCGCTGCCGCGCCAGGTGCACGCGGCCCATGCCGCCCTCGCCGATCACGCCGAGGATCTCCAGATCCGCGCCGGTGGAAGGCTCCGCGGCGACGCCTGGCCCGTCGACACCGCTCAGCGCGATGCGCGGCAGCTCACCCACGCTCCGGCCGGCGGGGGCCATGGGGCCACCACTCTGGCGCGCGAGCGTCTCCGGTGTGATCGTCGCATCGAGCGCGAGATCGAGCGAGGGCACGACGCCGAGCGTCGCGAGGTGCTCTTCGATCGAGGGCGTCGAGTCGGACGAGGCCACGCGAAGCGAGACTACGCCATCCGGCGTCGCGCGGACGCACCACGAAGAGCACGGGACCCGGACGGGAGCGGGCCGAGCACGCGGACGGGAGGGGTCAGCGGACCAGAAATGGCGCCGAGACGACCGTCTCCCGAGCGCCGCTCGCACGCGTGACCTCGAGCGTGATGCGGAACGAGCCCGGCGTGGTGCCGACGTAGGCGCGGAAGGTGGCCGAGCGAGCCGCGGCGACGGTGACGGCGCCGTCGCGGCCGAGACCGCAGTAGCCGAGTCCCACGCCGGTCCACACCTGGCCAGCCTGCTGCTCGAGGCCGTTGTGCACGCCGCCGCCGTCCCAGCTCTCGTACGTCACCGCCTCCGGGAGCCGGTTGGTCAGCCGGAACGTCGCCTGGCCGTCGCGAGGCACGCCCACGATGCGCAGCTGGAGCGGGCTCGACTGGGCGGCCACCCGATCGACCGAGGCCACCCCCGCGACCGGCAGGGCGAGGATCCCGAGCAGCAAGGCGCGGCGGCGCATCGAGAAAGCGTACGCGAGGCGGCCCCCGGACCTTCCGCCGCGCACGGCTCACGCGCGCCGATCGCCCGGGCGCCGCGATCGGCGGCGGCGGGCCCGCGCGAGCAGCGCCACGCCGAGCACGGCGCCGGCCGCGCCGCCACGAGCGCCGCGACCCGCGGCCCCACATCCGCACCCGCCGCCGGTGGCGCCCGCGCTCGTCCCGGCGTCGATCCGCGGGCCCGAGCCCGCATCGAGCCCGCCGCCATCTTCCGGAGGCGTGATCGATGCGTCGCGGCCCCCGCTCGCGTCGTCGGCTGCGCCGGCGTCCTCGTGCGCGATCGCGGCGTCGTCCTGCGCGACGCTCGCGTCGAGCGCGCTCGCTCCCGCATCGGGGAGCGCACCACCACGACACGCGAGCCCGTCGAGCCCGTCCTGCGCCACGTACTGCACGACGCTCCCCGCCACGTCGGCGTCGTGCGCGCTCCCGCCGACGTAGGGCGCCCTCGCGACGTCGCCCTCGAGCGCACAGCTCATGAACGCCACCGCGTAGCGACGGAACACCGGGGCGAGCGTGATCCCCGCGCCCGCCGTGCACACGAGGGCGCAGAGCCCGTCGGTCGGGTCCTCGACGTCGCAGTGCCCGGCGCCGCTCACGACGAGCCGCAGGTGCGGCGCCGGCGTGTGCGGGAAGACCGTGTCCTTCCAGTTCGTGGCGTTGCAGCCGCCCATCACCTGCGCCATCAGGTGCGCGCTCGGCTGCGTGACGCTCGGGGCCATCGCGGCGGCCGTGCCGGCGTCGTCGTTCGGATCGAGCGTGACGACGGCGTCGATCTCCGGGTGGCCAGCGGCCGCGAGGAACACGGCGAGGCCGCCCCACGAGTGACCGACGACCCCGCGGCGCTCGCCGTCGACGAGACCCCCGAGCGGTGAGCTGTCGAGCATGCCCTCCGCGACGCCCCACTCGAGCAGCGCGCGGACCTGCCGCGCATTCGCCTGGTGATTGCAAGCGATCGGCGTGCACGGGATGCTGGGCGTCAGCGCGACGAAGCCGTGCGACGCGAACGTGCGCGCCATCTCGGCCATGTACGAGAGGTTGCGCCCGGCGCCGTGCACGACGGCGACGACCGGAAAGGGCCCGCCACCGTCGACGGGGTAGTACGCGACGACCGGGATGTTCGTCCCGTCGAGCGAGACGCGCCCCGCATCCCAGCTCGAGAACGCATGAGGCCCATGCTCCTCGGGCTGCGCGCGCGCGCTCGAGGCCGACAGCGAGATCGCGAGCACGAGGAGCGACGTCCGCAGCATCCGACGAGTGTCGATCACGGCGCCTCGCCTGGAAAGCCCGCTGCGCGCGGGCCACTGCCGGCGCCCGCGCGGATCGCGAGATCGCGAGCGCGAGCTACTCCACGAAGAGCACGCGGCCGCGCACACGCGTCACGGGCACCGTGCCGAAGCTACGGCTGTCGTTCGATCGATCGCGATGATCGCCCATGACGAAGACGTGGCCTTCGGGAACCACCACCGGCGTCATCGACTCACGCGCGCGCGGGTCGCTTCGGCTCGTGAGCCAGCTCCGGGCACCGGCGTCGTCCTGCTCGCGACTCAGCGCGCAATCGGCGCTCGGATCGAGCTCCCGGCTCGGCTCGCAGCGACCGGCAGGCGTCTGGTCGAAGGGCTCGCCGTTGCGCGTGACGATGCCGTCCTCGATCGCGATCACGTCCCCTGCGACGCCGACGACGCGCTTCACGAGGTCGGCGTGATCGGCGCCGGGGCTCTCCACGATGACGACGTCGCCCACGACGGGCGAGGACCACGTGACGACCGCATCCGGAGCCAACGGCAGCGAGAGCCCGTACGCGCAGCGTAGCGCGACGACGTGCTCTCCTTGGAAGACCGTCGGCTCCATGGACGGCCCGTCGATTTCGTAGGCCTGCGCGACGCCGACGCGGAACGAGAGCGCGAGAACGAGCGTGAGGACGAACGTACCGACGTCGCCCCGGAGGATCAAGCGCGGCGACGGAACACGCGAAGGGCCTGGGGTCGTGGGCATGCCCGCCAACGCCCCCGCGCCGCGATCGATTCCCTGCCCGGGCCGGGCGACTACAGGCCGAGCTTCGTCAGGTGCGGCGCGAGCTGCGTCGCGAGCTCGCGCACGACCACGGCCGGATCGGCGGCCTCGACCGTCGGAAGCCGCAGCTGGGGCACGCTCTTGAGGTCCTTCGCGAGCGCGGCGGCCAGGCGATCGCCGGCACGCTTGCGGCTCGCGAGCTCGACCTCGACCTGTTGGATCGCGCCGCCGAGCGCGGGCCAGCCAGGCGCGGCCTTCTTGAGGACGTCGACCCAGGGGGGCGAGCTCTCGTCGGCACGGTTGAGCACCGCCGCTCGTGCCGTCTGATCGAGGCGCCCGAGACGCTTGCTGAGGAACACCGCGTCGGCCTGCGCCGAGCCCGTCGGCGCCGCCACGAGCACGTAGCGCGCTTCCCCGCCGAGCATCAGCGTCTCGGCGATCCGGGCGAAGCGCGCGAACCGATCCTTCACGAGCGTGAGGTCGGCGAAGAGCTGCGCGAGGTCCTTGAGGAAGCGCGCGTTCAGGATCCGCGAGAAGAGGTGCTCGATGCGCTCCTGCGCGCCAGCGAGCAGGCCCGGCTTCTTGTCTTCCTTGTGGTCGGGCGCGTTCACCCGCTGCGCCAGCGTGCCGAGCCACGCCACCGCGCGGCCCTCGAAGAGCACGGCGAGACGACCCGGATAGCTCACGAAGTCGAGCGCGTTCCGGGAGGGCGCCGTGTCGATGACGAGGAAGTCGTACTCGCGCTCCTCGACCGCCTTGGCGACGAGGATGAGCGAGACGATCTCGTGCATGCCCGCGGCCGCGTCGGCCATCGTGCGGTACACGGGGTTCTTCATCACGCGCGCGAGGTCGTCGGGCCGGCCCTCGTAGAGGATCGACGCGAAGGTGGGCGTGCTGCGCCGTGGCTCGGGCATCAGCGCGAAGAGCTTGCCCTCGACGCCGGGCTCCACGTGCGCGGCCTGCACGTGCTCGTCGATCTCGACGCCCATCGCGTGCGCCAGGCGCCGGGCCGGATCGACCGTGACGACGAGCGTCGTCTTGCCTCTGCGCGCGAGGGCGAGGGCGAGCGCGGCCGAGGTCGTCGTCTTGCCGACGCCGCCGCCTCCCGCGCACACGATGGTCTTCGGGAGCTTCATCGCCGCCTCAGGCCGCCTTTTCCTTCTCGAGGAAGGCCGCGACGTCCTCCGCGCGCGGGTCGTCGAGGAGCTCGCCGTAGAGCACCGGCGCGCCGTGGACGTCCCCGCGCTGCGTGGCCTTCGCGAGGATCTCGAGGGCGTCCTTTCGGGCCTCGGCCCGCGCCTCGATCACGCGCAAGAGCTCGCGCGCCGCCGGCGCCTCGGGGCCGCCACGCGTCACGAGCGCGCGCGCCTCGTCGAACGCGGCCGGCGGCATCTCGGCCGGGAGGCGGTTCACCACCAGGCGCGCCGGCGGTAGCTTCACGTCGTGGTCGAGCGCGTGGCAGAGCTCGACCGTCTCGGTGAGCACGAGCCGCTCGGGGAGCGTCACCACGACCACCGAGCACTTCTCGGGGGAGCTGATCCGATCGATGACGCGCACCGCGAGATCGTGGATCGGGCCGGACGCGAACATGTCGCGCATCTGCACCGGCAGCCGCATCCACGTCAGGCCGTGGCCCGTCGCCGGCATGTCCACGGCGACACGCGTGCCGGGCGGCATCTCGTCGGCGTAGGCGCGCACCCGCTCGAGCATCGCGAGCTCGCGGATGGCCGGGGCCGCACGGAGCATCGGCTTGACCGCGAAGTTGCCGAGGAAGACCTTCGCGAGCAGCGTCGAGCCGAGCAGATCGGCGACCGCCTGCTCCATCGCCACCCTCGGGTCGACCACCCGATGGACGACCTTGCTGTTCCGGCCGAGGACGCGGCGGCCGGACTCGCCGTCGCCGAACTCGATGAGCATCGCCTGCCCGTCTCGGCGCCGCGCCGCTTCGGCCAGACCGGCCGCGATCGTCGTCTTGCCGACGCCACCCTTGCCGGTGACGAGCACGACGGGCTTGAGCGGCGCGCGTGCTGCTTGGGAGGGCTCGCTCATCGGACTCGGGGCGGCCCATCCATAGCAGGAAACGCCCGGCCCGTGGGGCCGATCGCGACGCAGCCCCGGCCGACCCGGCTGTCCGGTGCGTTTCGCGCGCTCCGAGGTCGCGGGACGGCGCGCCGTGCCTACGTCGGGGCTGCCGAGAGACGATCGGCAGGAGGTAGAGGAGATGGTCGAGCGCGAGAAGTTGGGTCGTCGTTCCATGTTGCGTCACACGCTGGTCGTGCTGGCAGCCTCGCCGATCGTGGGCGCCTCGCTCGCGGCGTGCGGCAGCAGTGGCGGGCCGAGCTGCTCTTCGAGCGGCCTCACGCCCCCGCAGCTGGCGCTTCGAAGCAGCCTTCACTACACCGATCATGCTGCGGATCCGGCGCGCAAGTGCTCGGGTTGCCAGCTCTACACGGGCACGCCCACGGCGTGCGGCACCTGCGCATCCGTGCCGGGCAGCATCGATCCGAACGGGTCGTGCGACGCCTTCGCGGCGCGCGCCTGAGCGGGCACCCTCGGTAACGAAGCTCGGCAGGACCCGTCACGGCCGTACCACCCGGTGCGGACGCGGCGGGTCTCTGCTTTCGCGAATGCGTGAGAACGACCACGCGCGCGCCGACGAGGCGCTAGAGCACCGATTCATTCGAGAGCGTCGTGAAATCCGAGCATTTCGCGTCAGGTCCGAGCGCGCCCGGAGCCGCGGAACGAGGCGTACTCGAAGTACGCCGCAGTGAGCAGCGAGGACGTAAGCCGGAGCTGGCGTGAAGGGCGCTGGATTTCGTAGCGATTCAAATGAATCGGTGCTCAAGGGACGCCAACGATGCGCGTCTCGAAAGGAGCGACCGATCGGGACTCTGCTCGGAAGATGCCTCGGCGACTGATCCACATCAGGTCCCCGGTGTGCCGCGCGCGTAACGAAGGGGCGGAACGGAGGTTCCGACCATGCGCATGCGCTCACCCCTCGTCCTCCTCTCGCTCGCGAGCTCGCTGTTCGCGTGCGGATCTCCTCCGCCGCCGACCACCGAGGCCGACGCACCGCCCGTCGATCCCACCGAGCGTCCCATCCCGGCGATCGAGGTGGACACGCTGCCGACGGTGCAGGCCGAGCTCGGCGTTCCGCCGCTCGCCGCGCCTCCGACGGCGCGCACGTCGCCCGCGCACGTCGTCGTGCAGCTCGAAGTGCAGGAGACGACGCGGGAGATCGCAGACGGAGTCACCTACACCTTCTGGACCTACGGCGGCACGGTCCCGGGGCCGATGATCCGCGTGCGGCGCGGCGACTACGTGGAGCTGCACCTCGCCAACCGGCCCGACTCGACGATGCCGCACAACATCGACCTGCACGCGGTGACCGGCCCCGGTGGCGGCGCGACGAGCACGTTCACTGCGCCGGGTCATCAGACGCAGTTCTCCTTCCAAGCACTGAATCCAGGCGTGTTCGTCTACCACTGCGCGACGCCGCCGGTCGGCATGCACGTGGCGAACGGCATGTACGGTCTCATCGTCGTCGAGCCCGAGGACGGCTATCCCGAGGTCGACCACGAGTACTACGTCGTCCAGGGCGATTTCTACACGCAGGGCGACTACCGCGAGCCGGGTCTACAGCCGTTCTCGATGGAGCGCGCGATCCACGAGGATCCTTCGTACATCCTCTTCAACGGCCGCGACGGCGCGCTGGTGGGCGACAACGCCATCACGGCCGACGTGGGCCAGACGGTCCGCATCTTCTTCGGCGTCGGCGGACCGAACCTCACGAGCTCGTTCCACGTCATCGGCGAGATCTTCGACCGCGTGTGGATCGAGGGCGGCACCAGCACCACCACCGACGTGCAGACGACGTCCGTACCGCCGGGCGGCTCGGCGATCGTCGACTTCCGCGTCGACATCCCCGGCAACTACATCCTCGTCGACCACGCGCTCCTGCGCGCGTTCAACCACGGCGCTCTCGGCATGCTGCGCGTGAGCGGCGAGGGCAACACCGTCGTCTACTCCGGACGTCAGGTCGACGAGACCTACCTCGGCGAGCACCCCCAGGCGGTCGCCGCGACGGCGGGGGGCGACGCGAGCATGACCACCGCCGGACAAGCGACGTTCGTCGGCATCTGCTCCACCTGCCATCAGCGCGATGCGGCGGGCCTCGCCGGCGTGTTCCCGCCCCTGGCGAGCTCGGACTACCTCATGGCCGACCGCGACCGGGCCATCCACATCGTGCTCGCCGGCTTGAACGGGCCCGTCACGGTGAACGGACAGGCCTACAACGGCGTGATGCCGCCCCTCGCGAACCTCACCGACCACGAGGTCGCCGACGTCCTCACCTACGTGCGCTCGCACTTCGGCAACGAGGCCGCCGATGCGGTCACTGCCGAGCAGGTCGCCGCCGTGCGCGCGACGCTGCCGCCCCCGCCAGGGGGTCACCCCTGAGGAGCCGAGCATGCGCGTGCTCGCTCGGCTCGCGCCTTCGCTGGTGCTGACGCTCGCGCTCGTGCCGCTGCCCCTCGCGGCGCAGCGCGCGACGCAGCTTCACCGTGTCGAGGGCGCGCGCTTCGTGCCTTTCTACTCGGGCTCGACGGGCCAGCCGGTCGACGTCGCGACGTTCGAGATGGACGAGCACGCGGTGACGAACGCGGACTACCTCGCCTTCGTCACCGCGACGCCGCGCTGGCGGCGCACCCAGATCGCGCGCCTGTTCGCCGACGCGCAGTACCTCTCGCACTGGGCCGGCGACAGCGAGCTCGGAGCGTCGGCGCGGCCCGAACAGCCCGTCACGTTCGTGTCCTGGTATGCCGCCCGCGCGTACTGCCGCGCCCAGGGCGAGCGCTTGCCCACCGAGGCCGAGTGGGAGCTCGCGGCGCAGGCCGACGAGCACCAGCGTGATGCGCATCGGGATCCGGCCTTCGTCGCCCGGATCCTCGACTTCTACACGCGCCCGCACGGAGCGACCGGCGACGTAGGCCAGAGCGCGCCGAACGTGTACGGCATCCGTGACCTGCACGGCCTCGTCTGGGAGTGGGTCGACGACTTCAACGCATCGATGGTGAGCGCCGACGATCGCGCGCGCGGTGACGCGCAGGCCTCGCGCTTCTGCGGCGGCGCGAGCCTCGGCGCCGCCGACGTCGCCGACTACGCGGCGTTCATGCGGTACGCGTTCCGCTCGAGCCTCCGCGCTTCCTACACGGTGCACAACCTCGGCTTCCGCTGCGTGCGCAGCGCCGCCGGATCGGAGGCCCCATGAGCCCGTCTCGGTTCTCGTCGCTCGCCCTGGTGCTGGTCGTGCTCGGATGCGGAGACGATCCGCCGCCGCCCCACTGCGCCTGCCAGCACGATCCGGCGAGCGCCACCCACGACCACGCGAGCCTTCCACCGGCGTCGGCTCTCGACGGCGCCTCCATCTACCAGCTGGACTCGAGCTTCACCGACCAAGACGAGCATGCGTTCACGCTCTCGTCGCTGCGCGGCCAGCCGGTGCTCGTCGTCATGTTCTACGGATCGTGCACGACCGTGTGCCCGCTCCTGCTCTCGGAGGCGGTGCGTGTCGATCAGGGACTTTCGGAGGCCGAGCGCGCGCGCCTGCGCGTGATCTTCGTGACCTTCGACCCCGAGAACGACACTCCGGACCGACTGCGCGCGCTCGCCGCCGAGCGCTCGTTCCCTGTGCCGCGCTACGCCCTGCTACGGGGCGACGACGATGCGATTCGGGAGCTCGCGATGGCCCTGGGTGTGCAGTACCGACGCACCGGGGACGGACAGTTCGTTCACAGCGCGATGGTCACGCTGCTCGACGAGGAAGGACGCATCGCCGTGCAGGCGGACGGCGTCGACGCCCCGCTCGAGCCGCTGATCTCCCGCGCCCACGAGATCGCGACCACCACCGGCCGCGAAGCGGAAGGAGCCGTGCGATGAGAAGGGGATTCGGAGCGGGAATCGCGATCGGGATCTGGCTCGGCCTCGGAGTGACGGCGCTCGCGCAAGCGCCCGACGCGTCGGCGCAGACCCCACCGGTCGAGGTCGAGCCGGCCCAGGCGAGCGAGCCGAGCGCAGGGCTCGAAGCGCGCCTCGCCGCGCTCGAGGCCGAGAGCGCGCGTCGGGACGAGCAGCTCGCGCAGGCGCAAGCCCGGGTGGCCGCGCTCGAGGCAGCCGCTGCCGAGGAGCCCGAGCCCGCCGCTCCGACCGGGCCGACGGTTCGCCCACTGGCGTACATGATGACGCGCTTCGAGCACCGCGAAGGCTACGACGCGCTCGGCTCGGCCCGCGCGCTCCAGACCTCGGGCTGCTACGGCGGCACGGGGGCCACGCCCTTGCTCGCCGACAGCGACTGCATCCGCTACCGGGCACGCGTCGGTCTCGAGATCACGAACCTCGCGATCGGGCCCGATGTGAGCGCGATCGTGCGCTTCCTACCGCAGGTCGCCGGGACCTGGGCGATGACCACGATCGGTCTCGGCTCGCCCGGAGGCGTCGGCGCGTCGAGCTCGGGAGGGACCGTGGACGCGCTCCTCGGATTGCACGAGGCGAGCCTGGCCCTCCAGCTCGGCACGGTCGTGCGCGCCGAGGTCGGGCGCTTCGAGATGGGCTACGGCGACGCGGTCGTGATCGGCAACCTCGACTGGAACCCGAACGCGCGGGCCTTCGACGGCGCACGGCTCCACATCACGCCGCAGCCGAGCTCGTGGTGGATCGACGCGTTCTGGACGTTGGTGAACGAGGGCCACGCCTTCTCGCTCACCGGCGCCGCCACGAACCTCGGCTTCGGCCAGGCGGACCAGTCGTTCTACGGCATCTATGCCGGCCTCGGCCCGCTGCTCGACGCGCGGCCCACGACCGCGCTCGACGTCTACGCGCTCTTCCGCCAGACGAACAACCGCACCGACGTGGCGGCGATGGCCGAGCGCGAGTGGTCGCTGCGCGCGACGATCGGCGCGCGCTTGCGCTATCGCGTCGACATCGTCGACTTCCGCGTCGAGGGTGCGTTCCAGACCGGGCGTGAAGGAGCTCTCCGCGCGGTCTCGGGCGCGTTCGGGAGCGCGCAGACCGTGCTCGCCGGCTTCGCGATCGGCGAGGTCGGCGTGTGGGCGCTCGAAGACCGGCTGCGCTTCGCGCTCGAGGGCAACTACGGCTCGGGCAACGCGCCGTGTACCGGCACGGGCTGCACGGACTCGACGCAGGAGGCCTACGATCCGCTCTTCCCGACCGCGCACGCATTCCTCGGCTACACGGACGTGATGGGGCAACGGACCAACAGCGCCTCGGGCGTGCTGCACGTGTCCGGTCGACCCCTCGACACGCTCACGATCAACCTCGACTGGCACGTCTTCGTGATCCCCGAGCGAGCCGCGGGCGTGGCGGGCAACTACGCGGGACAGGAGGGCAACCTGTCCCTGATCTGGACGCCCGTTCCGGGCCTGCGCGGCCGCGCGATGTACGGCGTGTTCCTTCCCGACACGGCCGCGTGGAGGCCCATCGGCTCGGCCACCTACACCACGCAGCCCGTGCACTTCCTCGAGGTCGAGCTGCTCTACGTGATTCGCTGACGCGTTCACGTCGGGCCGGTTCCGGCGCTACACTCCCGGCGTACCGTGGCCATCGACGTCGGCAGTCGCATTCGCGACTACGAGATCATCGCGCGCCTGAAGGCGGGCGGGATGGCGACGCTGTTCCTCGCGAGGCGCGTGGGCGCCGCGGGCTTCTCGCGGCACGTCGCGATCAAGGTGGTGCATCCGCACCTGGCCGAGGACCAGGGCTTCATCCGGATGTTCATCGACGAGGCGCTGCTCTCGGCGCGCATCCAGCACCCCAACGTGGTGCACGTCGAGGAGCTCGGCGAGGACAAGGGCACCTACTTCCTCGCGATGGAGTACGTGCACGGGAGCGTGCTCTCCACGCTCCTCGGCTCGCTCGCCAAGCTCGAGCGCCGGCTCTCGCCCGACATCGCGGTCTGGATCGCGATGCGCCTGGCCGACGGCCTGCACGCGGCGCACGAGCTGCGCGGCGACGACGGCCAGCCGCTCGGCGTCGTCCATCGCGACGTGAGCCCGCAGAACGTGCTGCTCTCGATGAGCGGCAACGTGAAGCTCATCGACTTCGGCATCGCCAAGGCCGCCGGCAGCACCGCCAAGCGAACGGAGACCGGATCGCTGAAGGGCAAGCTCCGCTACATGGCGCCCGAGCAGGCCTACGGGCACGCGGTCGATCGGCGCACCGACGTCTACGCGCTCGGCATCGTCCTCTGGGAGATGCTGACGATGCACCGCATGTTCAGCGGCCCGAGCGACCTGATGATCCTCGATCAGGTGCGCGCGCCGCAGCCGGTGCCGCCGAGCCAGCTCGCGCCGGGGATCCCGCCCGAGCTCGATCGCGTGGTCCTCTCGGCGCTCTCGCCCGATCCCGCGGCGCGGCCTCCGACGGCGCAGGACTTCCGTCGCTGGCTGGGCGATGCGCTGCCGGCCGCCAACAACGTGGACGCCGGGCGTGTCGCGGAGGTGCTCGAGGCGGTGCTCGGCGAGCGCCTCGAAGCGCGTCGCGCAGCGCTGCCCGACAGCCTCTCCGGTGTCGCGCTGGCGAAGACCGACGTGCCGGAGGAGCGCTCGATGAAGCGCGGCGTCGCGCTGCGCACGATGACGCTCTCGGCGCCGGGCGTGCAGTACCACGCCGATCACGAGGTCAGCGCCGCGCCCGTCGAGTTCCAGGATGCCTCGCGTCGCACGGGCCAGTCGTTCGCGTCGCCGCCCGCCGCGACACCGGCGGCGCCCGCGATGGGCCGCGATCGGCTGGTGGCGATCGTCGCCGCCGCGGTGGCGCTCGTCGCGGTGAGCGTGCTGGCCGGAGTGCTCATCGCGGGCCGGCTCGGCGGGGGCGAGGTGCCGCCCACGAGCATCGTCGTCGCGGCGCCGCCGCCCACGACCAGTCTGCCGGCTGCGCCACCTCCGGCGCCGCCATCGACGCTCGCCGTGCCGTCGACGCCCGACCCCACGATCCCCGAAGCGACGGTCGTCGCCGCGCCCGATCCGGAGCCGCCCCCGACGACGGGCAGCTCTCGGCACGGCGGAGGACGCCATCACGGCGGCGGCGGTGGCACCGGGAGTGGCACCGGAGCGAGCGGGAGCGGGGGCGACCGCCCGTCGTCGGTCTCGGGGTCGGTGCCGATCTTCGACGGCTTCGACGACTGAAGCCCGTCGATCCATCGATCACCAGCACGGCGAGAGTATTGCAGCGCGCCCGGCGCGAGCGCTTTCCGCGAGCGTACGGCCGCCGAGAGTGCGACGTTCTCGGGCGATGCGCCTCGTCACGACTCGTTCCCTCTCGCTCCTCCTCGCCGCGCTCGCCGGCTGCACTGCCCCCGTCGCCACCGCCACGGCCACGCTGGAGGGGGATGCGTTCGACTTCAGCGTGGGGCTCGCGGACGGCGGCATCGCGAGCGCGCACGTGTACGTGCTCGAGGATCCGACGCTCGATGCCACGACGGACGCGAGCGGTCACTTCGTGATCGACGGTGTGCCCGTGGGGAGCGACGCGACCCTCGTCCTCGAGCACGCCGACTACGTCCCGATCCAGACGGCCACGTTCGAGGTTCCCGCAGGCGGTCTGTCGCGCGTGACGTTCCAGGCCGTCACGCCCGCCGTGCGCGACGCGCTCGCAATGCTGCTCTCCGTCACGCTCGACGAGACGCGCTGCCAGATGGTGACCACCATCACGCGCGTCGGGCGCTCCGTCTACGATCCCGGCGCGCACGGCGAGGCCGGCGCCACGGTGACGATCGATCCGCCGCTGCCGGCGAGCTCGGGACCGGTCTACTTCAACTCGTCGGTGCTCCCCGATCGCACGCTCACGGAGAGCTCGGACGATGGCGGTGTCCTGTTCACGAACGTCCCGCCGGGAACGTACACGTGGACCGCGACGAAGGCCGGCGCGACCTTCGCGCAGGTGCGCATGACCTGCCGCCCGGGCGTCCTGGTCAACGCGTCACCGCCCTGGGGCCTGCAGCGCCAGCCCTGACGGCGGCCGGAGCGCGGCGGGGCGCCTCCGAGCCTCGCCGGCATCATCGCGCCACGCGACGATTCTGGGACGCTCGCCATCAGGGCTGCCGGATGCGGCCCGGAGCGCCCGACGTGCCCGACTCGGTGTGGCAGGTGTTGCAGTCGCCCGACGCCGTCGGCGTCGTCATCGCGCGCACGCGCCCGCCGACCTCGACCGTCGCGGTGATGGGGAACGCGACGGGACCGTCGTACATGAAGTTGCCGGCCTCGTTCGTCGTGAGGCGGAACATGGTTCCGCTCGCGTCGGTGATCGTCACGTGCACCGGCCCGCCGGCGAGTGCCTCGCTCGAGCCGTTGCAGTCGTTGGGCTCGTGGGCGGTCGGATACACGGTCCCGCCGATGGTCAGCGGGAAGTCGGGCCCTTCGCCCAGCGAGTGGCAGTCGATGCACGCCATGCCGGGGTGCATCAGCTCGTCACCGTGATCGCCGAGCGTCCAGTACGAGCCCGATGTGCACACGGTGACCGGGCCGCCGCACGTGCCGCGCGGCATGCCGGCATTCACCCAGCTCTCGAGCGTCGCGATGTCGGCGGCCGGCACGGCCGTGAACGGCGAAGGGGGCATCGGGCGCGCAGCATCGCGCATGCGCGTGACCGACATCGCGCCGTTCGAGACCGACGGGCTCGAGAGCGCCGCGCGCGTCAGGTCGTCGTGCGTCACGAGCGACATGGGGGCCGACCCAGCGAGGGTCGTTCCATGGCAGCTCGTGCAGTAGTTGGTGAGCACCGCCTGCACGTCGCAGGGCAGGCCGTTGTCCGTGCTCCCACCCCCGTCGGACCCGCCCCCATCGCGCGCGACGGTCCCGCCTCCGTCGCGC
>JBGALT010000157.1:0-18672 GCA_044223665.1 Sandaracinaceae bacterium
GGCCGCTGCGCGCGACGCGCGCGGATCTCCGGGCGCGCCTGAGCGAGATCGTGGACGGCCAGCGCGGTCACGCCCGCGGCAAGGGCTTCGAGCTGGCGCTGTCCGTCCCCGACGAGCCGATCGAGCTGCCCTTCGATGCGGCGGCCATCGAGCAGATCGTCACCAACGCGATCGACAACGCCCTCAAGTACGCCGCGAGCGCCGAAGAGAAGCGGATCGAGGTCGCGCTCCTGCGCGCACGACGTGGCGATCGACCCGGCGTGGAGATCCGCGTGCGCGACCGGGGCCCCGGGATCGCCGAGAAGGAGCGCGAGCGCGTGTTCGAGCGCTTCTATCGCGTCGAGCGCCCGGAGACGGCCCACCAGCCGGGCACCGGCCTCGGCCTCGCGCTCGTCCGCGAGCTGGCCCGCGCCCACGGCGGCGAGGCGAGCGTGGAAGACGGCGCTCCCGGCACGATCGTGGTGGTGTTCGTCCCGCTCGCGTGACGCACTACGATCCCTGCGGCTGCGCCGCGACGACGAGCCGGAGCGCGCGCGCGTGAGCGCCCCCCGATCAGGCGGCCGTCGGCGCGAAGATCTCGCGCTCGACCGCCTGCACGGCGTCTCCTTGGGAGGTGTCGGCGCTCATGAAGTCCTTGTCGACGTGTCGCGGGCGCGTCGCACGGCAGTACGCGTTGAACACGCGGTTGTAGAAGTCGGCCTGCTTCGCCGAGGCCTCCGCGTCGAGGAAGCCGGCCTTCACCGAGAGGTTCGACGTCTTGCGCATCACCGAGCCCGCGAAGTCGAACGCGTCGATCCCCAGCACCGCGAAGTGCGGCTCGAGGAGCATGACCAGCGGCAGCGTCGGCAGCGCCATCGTGATCCGGCGGATCTGCCCGCGCGCGCTGCGCTTGTCGCGCTCGCTCATGGGGAACTCGCGGAAGTAGTTGGTGGGCAGCGCCGTGTGCCGCGACTCGTCGAGGTGGAAGAGGCGCAGCACGTCGAGCCCGGGGAGCTCGGCCAGCACGCCGAAGATGCTCAGCGCGATGGTCTCGACGAGGACGTTCATGCCGAAGAACTTGTCCAGCCCCTCGGCCTTGAGGACGTTCTCGAGGAGCAGGTACTCCCACGCCGACTGCCGCGGCATCTCCACGCCGAAGGCCGCGATGAGCTCGCGCATCACGACGAAGTGCTTGGCCTCCTCGAGCACCTGCATGGTGAGGGCCGCGCGCGCGCCGGTGCCGCGCACCTCGCCGAGCAGGCTCGCCGACACCAGCCACGCGTACGCCTCGCCGTGGCCGATCGCCGAGAGGATCCCGACGATCGCCTTCTTCTGCTCGAGCGTGTAGGAGCGATCGAGCAGGGCGCGGAACTCCGCGCTCGAGATCTTGGCGTGGGCGACCTTGTGCACGCCGTCGAGCTGTTGCTCGACCTCGTCGAGCATCGTGCGCTCGGCATCCGTCATGTCGTGGAACGTCGACCAGGGCGCGGCCTTCTCGGCTTTCCACAACAGGCGCAGGCTCTTGTCGTAGTGCTTGCGCCGCATCTCGTCGGCAGGGCCGCCCAGGAACTCGTAGCGCTCGTCGTCGTACTTCGCGGCGCGACCGGGCAGCCCGAGGCGCGCGCGCAAGGCGTCGCGGGTCCGGAGCGCACGATTGGTGACGCGCTCGACCACTTCGTTCAGCTTCGTCGCGCGCTCGTTCACGGGGAGCTTCGTGATCTGCATCGGGCCTCCGTCGCTCTCTCCGGAGTGCCCGAGCGCCCCGCCCGGCGCCGTGCGCCACCGCATACGAGGCCGTATGCGGAGGCGATCCCTTGCGCGCGCTCACGCGTGTGAGCCCGCCTCGCACGAGGTGGGATGCACGCGCGCTCGACGTGCTCAGTACCGCGTATCGCAAGTTGGTGCCCAGATCGGCGCCGCGCCGCCCGTCGGGCAAGGAGGTAGGCGGGAACGGGCCCGAGGCCCGTGACCAACGACCCGACGCCGCACGGCGGGATGCCCCGGCGTCGAGGTGGGTACGAACTTGCGGGGAGCGGTACACAGCGCGGGCGCAGCCCGCCGCCCAACGACATCGGCGCCGCAGCGCCGCGCGCTGTCTCGGAAGCACGCCGTGGCGATCGAGCGCTGCCGCAGCTCGGCTGGCGCACGACGCGCGAGTCGCCAACCAGCATCGTCCCAATCGTCGCGCACCGCGACGATTCTGGGACGTAGTAGATCAGCCGCGCTCGGGGATCGCCGCGGGAGCCGCGCTCGCGCCGACCGGAAGAACCCACGACGGCAGCTCGCGCCACGCGCTCGCGCCGAGATCGCGGGCCAACGTCGGCACGTCGCGCGGTCGCGCGCGCCGCGCGTGCAGCGCCAGACCGAGCGAGAGCGAGAAGCTCACCACGAGGTTCGTCGCCCCGATCCCGAAGATACCGGCGAGCGCCAGCGGCAGATCGACGTGATCGACGCCGAGCGTCGCGATGGCCAGGCCGAGGTTCGCCGAGGCGAAGCTCACGTGGCGGATGTCGATCGGGAGCCCGATCAGGTCGCCGACCGTGCCGGTGCTCCCGAGGAGCACGCCGAGCACCACCGAGCCCATCACCGCGCCCGAGCGCGTCTCGACGAAGCTCGCCAGGCGCTCGACCGCACGGGCACCGATGCGTCGCTCGAGCGAGACGCTCCTTCGGATGCGCTCGGGCACGTGACGCGCCATCACCGAGCTGGACGCGTAGCCGGCGACGATGCCCGAGAGCGTGAGCCACACGCCGGTGATCGCGGCGTGGGGAATCGCCAGCGAGTGGATCGGGTCGACGTCGAGCGCGAGGTGGTGCGCCTTGTCGACCGACGCGACCGGGGCGCCGGTGAGAGCGGCGAAGCCCCACGAGAGCGCGAGCGCCGCCGGCAGCGCGACCAAGCAGTTGCCGAGGATCGCGGCGAGCTGGCTGCGAACGAGGCACTGCACGGTCTCGACGAGCGGGCGCGTGTCCTTGGGTCGCGCCCCGTCGACCGAGCCCGCGAGCGCCGCCGCCGTCATCGCCGGCTGCTTGGTGGCGATCGTCATGCCGAAGAGCTGCACGACCACGAAGCCGGCTGCGTAGTTGGCGGAGAAGAGCGCGGCCTCGACCAGCGGCGGTGCCGCCAGCCTGGCGATCCCGACCTTGATGCACGCGAGAGCCGCCACCACGAGCCCGGCGCCGCCCGCCGCGAGCCACATGCCGCCGTACTCGCCACGCGTTCGGGCGATGTAGTGCTCGCCGGTTCGCCCCGCGTGCGAGGCGATCTCGCTGGCCACGAGGTACGAGCCACGCCGCAGCAGGGGCCCCACGCGCTCGGCCTCGGCCTGCGCGGTGACGAGCTGCCGGAGCAGGGTCGAGAGCGCCGCGTCGCGCGAGGCTGCATCACCCGAGAGCGTGTCGAGGAGCAAGCGGAGGCGCGCGATCAGATCCTCGATGCGCTCCAGCTCGTAGGTGAGGCGGATGGTCGCCCCCGTCTTGGGCGCTCGCTTGCGGATCCGGACGACGCTCTCGGTACACTGCTGGAGCAGCACCCGGGCATGACGCGCGGTCTCCTCGCCGGTCGAGGCGGGCCACGCCTCGATCGGGGTCGTGGTCGGCGCCGGGTCGAGCCCGTGGGCCACGCGCAGCGCGCGGGTGACGGCCAGCACGTGCTCGGCCTGCGCGAGGAAGGGAGACTCGTGGTCGATCGCGTCGGGCGCGACGTCGAGCAGGACCGGGTCCTCGCCGGCAGCCGCGAGCCGATGGGCCAGCAGGTCGATGGCCCGCGCGACACCGTTCCGAAGCGCCGCCACGGCGCGCACGTCGCTCGGCGCGAACGCCGCGATCAAGCGCGCGAGCGTCGCGTCATCGAGCGCGCCCACCCACTCGGCATCCGGCGGGTCGAAGACGGTCTGCAGGATCTCGGCGAGGTCGTGGGGCGGCCGATGCGAGGGCAGCCAGCGTGTCGAGAGACGCTGTCGCAGCTCGGCGAAGAAGCCGTGCGCCGGCAGGATGCCGAGATCAGCGAGCGCGGCGCTGAGATGGGCGGACGCGACGAGGCGCGCGCCGTACGCGCGGGCACCTTCGCGCAGGTCCTCGTCGTCCTCGAGCAGCGACGCGAGCGCCTCGATGGCCGAGGCGCGCTGCCCTCTTCGCGAGCGCCGCATGCCGCCGACGAGCCGGCGGAGCGGGTCGAGCGAGGGAATACCCTCGCGCTCGTCCCGCCCCTCTCGTGCGATCTCGGCGAGCTCGGGCACGATGCGGCGGCGGATCTCGGCGACCAGCGCGCGCGACGGAGCCGAGGACGCCGCGCCAGACGCGGCCGCAGCCAGAGGTCGCCCAGGGGCCTTCGACATGCGCGCCGTGTCTGCACGCCCCGCACCAGCCGATCCGTGTGCGCGGACGCGGCGATCGCGTGGCGTGGTGTCTCGACTGTCGCGACGCGTCCCACCGAGGACGTCGTGCGGGGCGCCAAGGCGTCGACGTGACGCGGGAGAGACAGCGGGCCCGCGGTGCGCCGGGCGAGCGGCTGGCACCTCGGTTGCGACCGCAGGGACGAGGCCCCGTCGCCTCGCTGGAAGGAAAGAAAGGAGCCTCTCCCATGCGTACTTCTGCCCTCTCGCCCGCGGCCTTTTTCGGCCTCGCGCTCGCCGCCGTGCTCGGTGGTGCCTCCACCGCCTCGGCCCAGACCATCGTCGTCGCGCCTCCGCTTCCGCCGATCGTCGCTCCACCGGTCGTCGTCGCTCCGCCGCCGGCGCCGGTGATCGTCGCGCCGCGCCCGCGCGTGCACGTCGTCGTTCCGGTCGCGCCTCCCGCACCGCCGGTGGTGGTGCAGCCGCCCGCGCCGTACGAGGGCGCCGTGTGGATCGACGGCTACTACCGCTGGAACGGCCGCGATCACGTCTGGGTGGAGGGCCACTGGGCCCGTGCGCGCCACGGTCGTCACTGGGCGCCGCATCACTGGGTGCGCCGCGGGCACGGCTGGGTCTTCGTGCGCGGTCACTGGGCCCGTCGCTGACGTCCCGCTTCTCGCGGGCGCACGAGCCACCCTCACGGCGGCGGAGCGGGCACCCGATCACGGTGCCCGTTCCTTTTGGTACAGTCGCGCCATCGATGGAGCGTGACCTCACCGGCCGCTGTGGAACGTGCTCGTTCTTCGTCGCCCTGCGGGAGCGCGAGGACGGCGGCGAAGAGGGCGAGTGCATGCTCAAGTGCTGGCCGCCGCCGCTCAAGGACACGGCGACCTGCACGCATCACAAGCCCAAGGGCACCTCGTTCGCGAAGGCCCTCGAGCGCAAGAAGGTCGCCGGCATGCCGCGCCGCATGCGGGAGGACGCCGAAGACGACGTGCCGGCGCGCGCGCCGCTACCGAAGGAGATCGATCTCGACATGGACCTCGACGAATTCCGCAGGGTGCTCCGGGACGTGATCCGCGAAGAGCTGGGCGTGGGCGAGACGCCGCTCGGCGAGCGCTGGCGCGGCGGGCAGATCGTGATCAAGCCGGGCAAGGACGGGACGCAGCCGAAGGAGATCCCGGTGGAGGCCTTCTTCCACAAGATCGTCATGCTGCGCGACAAGCTCCGCGTGCTCGAGCAGAAGGTGAACTCGAGCAAGGGCCTCGCCGACGACGAGAAGGTGCAGATCCAGCAGTACATCACCGCCTGCTACGGATCGCTCACGACGTTCAACGTGCTCTTCCGCGATCGCGAGGACTGGTTCGTCGGGCAAGCGACGAAGGAGTGACCCGCCAGCCGGGTCCCCCATCGATCACTCCTCGGGGTCGCGCGGCGGAGCCGGTCTCGGCTCGCCCGGTGCGCCTGTCTCGTCGCGCGCTCCCTTCGCGCTCGGGCCCTCGCGCTCCCGGGCCTCGCCCGTGCCCAAGCGCAGCACCGCGATCTTGCCGAGCGCGAGGATGCTGACCGCGACCGAGGCAGCCCACACGAAGTCCCGCGAGCCCGAGAAGGTCGCGACCCCGAGGACGATCACCACGCCGAGCTCGATCCCCACGAAGGGCAGCGTGTCGAGCACGCCCCCGTGCGTGCCGACGCCCATCACGGCGATGATGCAGACGAAGGGGATCCAGAGATCGGGGTCGACCCACTCGAGCGCGTTCCCGAGCGCAACGAGCGCGATCACGACGAGCATCGCCGCGCGAAGCCAGCTCTGCGGTGCCGACGAACGACCCATCGAGCCTCACCGTACGCGAGGCGCGACGTGCAGAGCCAGCAAGACCGACGGAGCGCGAGCGGCGTCGCGGCGTCATCCCCGGCCGCCGGCATCCCCTGCGCGCGCCGACTCGAGCGCCACGAGATCCAGGCGGAGACGGTGCGCGATGGAGCGCAGCGGAGCCGCCTGCATCGCGCTCGTCAGCGTGCGGAGCGCCGGGCGCCCCTGGTTGTCCGCGACGACCATCGGCACGCCGGTCATCGGGTCGGTGCGCAGGACGAGGAGCGCGTGGTGGTGGTTGCGCATGTCCTGTAAGCGGAGCCCGTAGACGACGAGCGCGTCGCCTTCGCGGAATGCGTCGGCGCTGCGGGCGAGCGCGTGCGCGTACGCGGCGCCTCGCGCGAGCGGGACGAGGTTCTCGCTCTCGACGTCGAAGCGATCGAGCACCGCGCCCTCGTCGCGGGCGTAGTCGAGCAGGTTCTCCAGGCTGCGCCGCGGCAGGGGCCCCGCCGGCGCGAGGTCGATCGAGCCGTGCGTGCGGCCCGGCACCTCGCGCTCGCTGCGGAACCACGTGCCGCCCCCGCGCTGCCACGCGTCGAGCACGAAGTCGATGCACACCTCCGGCGGGATCGGCCGGCCCTCCGCGTCGAACACGGGGTACTCGACCGTGCCGTAGACGAACGTGGTCTCGCCCGCGAGGTATGCCGCCAACCAAGCGCCGCGCAGCTGACCGTCCTCCTGGACGCCCTCCGGCTCGTCGGTCGGCTCGTCGAAGCGCGGCGCTTCGTCCACCAACGCCTGCGCGGCCCGCACGAGCGCGCGGTGGCGCGCCCAGAACGCCGAGGCATCCGCGCGCGTCGCATCGAGCGTCTCCGGCGCGCCGCCGATGCAGACGATCTCCGTGCGGCCGCTCGTCACCACGGCCAGCGAGGGGCGCCGCGTGCCGTCGGGAAAGACCAGATCGAGCGAGGCCGCGTCGTCGCCGATCGCGGTCGGGATCGTGCGGAGCGCGCCCGTCTCTTCGCGGACGACCTCCAGATCGAGGCCCAGCGGGTCGGCGAGCGCGTCCGGGCTCTCGCTCACGCGATCGTTCAGACGCAGGCGCGCGAGCGACCCGTCGGCCTCGAGATAGCCCGGCTCGGCGGCATCGCGATCGGTGCGGTCGAGCACGTCCAGCACGCCGTCGCGCGAGCGATAGATGCGGGGCGCGTCGAAGAGCGTGGTGAGCTGCACCTGCGAGGAGAGCGCGTTGGCGAGCGCCGGACGATCCGAGAAGAGGTAGCCGTCCTCGAGGAGCACCTCCCGACGCAGCGAGCGGCGCGGGTGCGCCGCGAGGAACTCGCGGAGCGCGCGCGTGGGATGCGCGGCGTCGTCGAGCTCGCTCCGGAGCGCGACCGCGGCCGCGCTTCGCGGCGCGGCGTCCGGCCAGCGGAGAAAGAGGACCGGATCGATCTGCGTGCGCACGAGCACCTCGGGCAGCGAATCGACGTACGCGAGATGGCGAGCGCTCGGCGCCGACAGACGGCGATCGGCGATGCGCGTCTCGCACGTCGGCAGGGCCGGCGTGGGCCGCTCGGGCGCCGGGCGGGCCTCGGCCGCATCCGTCGTGACCCCCGCATCCCGCGACACACGGCTCGGCATCGGCATCGGCGCCGGCGTTCCCGCCGCGGGATCGCACGCGCTCGCGAAGATCAGGGAAGCAAGGGCGGCGGCGCAGACGTTCTTCTGGAAAGGC
Source organism: Sandaracinaceae bacterium (assembly GCA_044223665.1). Taxonomy (GTDB): domain Bacteria; phylum Myxococcota_A; class Polyangia; order Polyangiales; family Sandaracinaceae; genus JBBSAT01. The sequence goes on from JBGALT010000157.1 coordinate 7,861, forward strand.
ACGCCGCGCCCTCGTCGCAGCCGGTGTGCCTCGCCCTCGACGACGTTTTCGGCAGTGATTTCGCGTGGACGCGTGTCGGCCCGCGGGCCGATCGCGTCCGCGTTGACGCGCTCCCTGCCCGCGACGCCGAGAGGGCGCCCGGTCGCGCTACGCGCTCTTGCACCGTGCGCGACGCGCGGCGTGGAAGGCCAGCAAGACCATCACGACCGCGAGCGGGCTCGTGACGAGGTCGCCGTAGCGAACCCAGGGCGTCACCTCCGCGCCGAGGCGCGCTTCCACGATGCGACTCGCCGGCACGAACGTCGGCGTTCCTTCGTCGCGCTCGCCGAGCGCCGTCGTCAGCCCGCTCGGGCCGGTGCCCACCACGCGCACCAGATCACGCCGCGTCTCGATCGCACGCATCACCGACAAGAAGCGGTGCATGTGCGGCGCCGTGGTGTCACCGAACCAAGCGTCGTTGGTGTGGTTCGAGAGCAGCTCCGCCCCGAGCCCCGTGAGCGCCCGCGCGTGCTCGGGCACGAGGTCTTCGAAGCAGTTGAGGATGCCGACCCGGACGCCGCGCACGCGCAGCACCTCGGACTCCACGGTGCCGCGCATCAGCCCGCGCGAGACGAGCTGCTGCAGCGGCGGCAGCTCGTCCCAGAGCGGCACCTCTTCCGTGAAGGCCATCAGGTGGACTTTGTCGGCGATCCCCGTCACCCCGCCGTCCTCGACCGCGAGCACCGAGTTCCAGAGGTGCGACCACGTCGCGGTGATCGACCCGACCAGCAGCGGGCCGTGCACGCCGTCCTGGAAGAAGCCGTCCGGCCCACGCGGATCGTCGTGCTCGTCGCGCCGCCAGCCGAAGCCATACGCCGACTCGGGCCACACCACGAGATCGGCACCCTCGCGCTCGAGCGAGGCCGTCGCGCGACGCATCGCCTGGTGGTCGCCCAGCGTGCGCAGACCGTCCTGTCGCTCCTCGATCCCGAGGCCGTGCTGCACGAGCCCCACGCGCAAGCGCGGCCAAGCGGCCCGCTCCTGCCGCAGCGACGCGAGCCGCGCCGTGCCCCACGCCAGCGGCACGAGCACGCAGACGATCGCGACGCCGGCGGCGAGCCGATCGCGTCGCCGCATCGCCTGCATCGCCGCGACCGACCCGCCGAGAAAGAGCAGGTCGACGAGCGGCAGCCCGCCGAGCTCCGCGCACTGCACGAACGCCAGCCAGCCGGTCTGCGAGACGCCGGGCCGCCACGGGAAGATCATCGGCACGAGCGACGCGCTCACCGTGAGCGCGACCGGGAGCACCGCCCACGCGCGCCGCGGGCGCAGCGCAGCGACCAGCGCGAGACCGAACGCCCACGGCGCCGACTGGCCGAGCCAGAGCAGGATCGCGAGGCCGAGCGCGGCGGGCCACGGCAGGTATGCGTAGCGCTCGAAGAGCTCGACCGCCCAGCGCATCGTCCACGCGTTGCACGCGAGACCGCACGCGAGGCCGAGCCCGAGCGCGATGCGCGGCCGCACCACCGCCCCGCCCGGAAGCTCCAGCCCGACGAGCAAGAGGCCCGGCCCGAGCCATGCGAGCCAGAACGCCTCTTCGGGCGTGCCCCCGAGGCCGATGCACAGTCCGGCGAGCGCGCCGATGCCGAGCGCTCGCTTCATGCACTGCCCTCCGCGCCGATCATCCTCGCAGGCGCAGCGCGCCCGGCCGGATCTCGAAGCGCGCCGGCAAGCGCCCCGGCGCTTCGCCATCGACGTCGAGCAGCACGTGCTCGGCCGCGTCGACCGGCTCGGCGACGACGACCTTGCCGCGCGTGTACGTCACGCCGGGCTTGCCGAGCAGAGTGCCCGCGTAGAGATGCGGCGCGAGGCGGAGCTGCTGGGTGAAGTCTACGTTCTCGAGCCCCACGACCTCGAACAGACCGTCGTCGAGCTCGGCGCGCGGCGCGATCTGCATGCCGCCGCCGAAGAAGCGTCCGTTCGCGACGGCGAGGTTGGCGATCGACGTCTGTCGCGAGAGCTCGCCGTCGACGGTCACGCGCACGGCCTGGTTGCGGTAGCGGGCCGCCGCGCGGAGCGCGCCGACGAAGAAGGCGGCGCTGCCGCCCATCCACTTCGGCGCATCGTTCACCAGGCGATCGACGAGTCCACCCAGGCCGAAGCTGGCGATGTTGAGGAACGCGCGCCCGCGCGGAGCCCCGTCGTTGCCCACGAACGTGAGCCATCCGGCGTCGATGGGGCGCTCGGTGCTGGCGATCAGCCGGTCCACGAGGGCCTCGATGGCGGCATCGCTGCCGCTCGCGTTCGTCGCGGCGAGCGTCTTGCGGAAGTCGCCGCCGGTGCCGCACGAGATCGGGCCGAGCCACGCCGAGGTCGGCACGAGCGAGCCATCGGGCCGGAAGAACCCGTTGGTCGCCTCGTTGAGCGTGCCATCGCCCCCGACGACCGCGATCCCCTGCGCGCGCTTCTCGAGGGCGTCGCGCACGAGCGTCGTCGCGTCGCCCGCGCGCTCGGTCAGCGCGAGGCGGTAGTCGAGCTTGCGCGCGCGCAGGGCACGCTCGAGCGCGGGAAGGCGCCGTTCCGCCCGGCCTGCACCGGCGCGCGGGTTGACGACGAGCACGAAAGAAGAAGGTATGGGGCTCACGCGGACCGTCCGATGTCGCTGGCACGGATTTAGTCTGTCGAGGCACCCGAAAAGCAAGCGATTGGTGGATGCACCGCGAAACGCGCGGTACCATCCTCGTCCTTCGCGCGCAGCGGCTGCGCGCGCCTTGCCCGACCTCGCGACGACGAGGCGGAGAGCAGAGGCAACCACACGATGTCTCAGGATTTTGGCGTCAATCAGGGTCTCGTCGAGGAGCTCTATCTCAAGTACCGCGAGAACCCCTCGGCCGTGCCCGAGAGCTGGCAGCGCTACTTCGACTCGCTCGACGAGGAGCTCGTTCCGCCCCGGAAGAGCTCGGCCGGTCAGATCGCCGCGGTCGCGCGGACCAGCAGCGGCGGCACGCCGGCGGGCGTCGTCACCAGCGCCGGCCTGACCACGGTGAGCGGCCTGGCCGCGCCGGCCACGCCACGCGTGTCTTTCCCGCCCGGCCCCGAGACGAAGGCGGCCACCGAGCTGCAGGCGCGCGTCTCGGCGATGGTCAACGCGTACCGCGTTCGCGGTCACCTCTTCGCCGATCTCGATCCGCTCGGCATGCTCCCGAAGCCGCCCTTCGACATCTCGCTCGAGAGCTTCGGCCTCGGCGGCGTCGATCCGAAGACCGTCTTCAACGCGATGGCGCAGCAGCTCACGCTGGAAGAGATCCAGCGCCGCCTCAGCGAGACCTACTGCAAGTCGATCGGCGTCGAGGTCACGCAGATCGAGGCCGAGGTCTGGGAGACCTTCATCGACAAGGCCTACGTGAAGAAGAAGCGCTTCTCGCTCGAGGGCGGGGACGCGACGGTGCCGCTCTGCGACATCATCGTGGAGAAGGCCGCTGCGCTCGGGATCGAAGAGGTCGTCGTCGGCATGGCGCACCGCGGGCGCCTGAACGTCCTCGTGAACGTGATGGGGCTGCCGGCAGGCGACCTCTTCTCGATCTTCGACGACTTCGAGGCCGAGCGCATGAAGGGGCGCGGCGACGTGAAGTACCACCTCGGGTACTCCACCGACCGCGTGATCGGCGGCAAGAACGTCCACCTGACGCTCTCGTTCAACCCGAGCCACCTCGAGTTCGTGAACCCGGTGGTCGAGGGCCGCGTGCGCGCCAAGCAAGAGCGCCGCGGCGACAGCGCCCGCAAGCGCGTGCTGCCGCTCCTCATCCACGGCGATGCGGCCTTCATCGGCCAGGGCGTCGTCGCCGAGACGATCAACCTCGCCTACCTCGACGGCTACTCGACGGGCGGCACCGTCCACGTCGTGATCAACAACCAGATCGGCTACACGACGCCGGTCGAGGACGCGCGCAGCACGCGCTACTGCACGGACCTGATCCGCATGCTCCGCTGCCCCGTCTTCCACGTGAACGGCGACGACGCGGAAGCGGTCGCCCACGTGGCGCGCCTCGCGGCCGAGTACCGCCAGCGCTACGCGAAGGACGTCTGCATCGACCTCTACTGCTACCGCAAGTACGGCCACAACGAGGGCGACGAGCCGCGCTTCACGAACCCGCTCATGTACCAGCGGATCGACGCGAAGGAGACGCCTCGCAAGATCTACGCGAAGAAGCTGGTCGCCACCGGGCGCGCGAGCGAGGCCGAGGTGGAGGCCCTCTTGGTCGATCGCCGCGAGCGCCTCGTGCGCGCGCAGGACGAAGTCCGCAAGAGCAAGCACCGCTACGAGCCGAGCGCCGGCACCGGCGTGTGGCAGGGCTTCGTCGGCGGGCCCGAGCTGGGCGTGCCCGACGCGAAGACGTCGGTCGAGAAGGAGACGCTGGTCTCCATCGCCAAGTCGCTGGGGACGCTGCCCGACGGGTTCGCGCCGATGCGCCAGATCCAGGCGCGCTGCGACGAGTACGCGGCGGCCGCGAGCGGCAAGGCGATCAAGTGGGGCGTCGCCGAGAACCTCGCCTACGCGTCGATCCTCCTCGAGGGGCACCCGGTGCGCCTCACGGGCCAGGACTCGCAGCGCGGCACGTTCGGTCATCGCCACTCGGTCGTGCACGACACGAAGACCGGCGAGAAGTACATGCCGCTCAAGAACGTCGGGCGCCTCTCGAACCGCCCGCAAGCGGGCGTCGAGATCTACGACTCGGCGCTGAGCGAGCAGGGCGTGCTCGGCTACGAGTGGGGCTACTCGCTCGACCGCCCCGAGGGCCTCGTGATCTGGGAGGCGCAGTTCGGCGACTTCGCGAACGGCGCGCAGGTGATCATCGACCAGTTCATCGTCAGCTCGGAAGACAAGTGGCACCGCCTGAGCGGCCTCGTGATGCTGCTCCCGCACGGCTTCGAGGGCGGCGGGCCCGAGCACTCGAGCGCGCGCCTCGAGCGCTTCCTCGCGCTCGCCGCCGAGGACAACGTCCAGGTCGTGAACCTCACGACGGCCGCGCAGATCTTCCACGCGCTGCGCCGCCAGGTGAAGCGCCAGTGGCGCAAGCCCCTGATCGTGATGTCGCCCAAGAGCCTGTTCCGCAGCGACGACGCCGCGTGCACGGTCGACGATCTCGCGAACGGCGAGTTCCAGCGCATCATCCCCGACAAGGAGATCGCGCCGAAGAAGGCCAAGCGCGTGATCGCCTGCAGCGGCAAGGTCTATTACGAGCTCGCCGCCAAGCGGAAGACCGAGGGGCGCGACGACGTCGCCATCGTGCGCTTCGAGCAGCTCTACCCGCTGCGCACGGAGGAGCTCCGCGAGGTGTTCTCGGCCTACGCCGACGGCACCGACCTCGTGTGGTGCCAGGAAGAGCCGTGGAACAGCGGCGCCTGGTTCTTCATCAACGCGCGCTTGCCGGCGATCCTCGAGCACCGCCTGCCGCTGCGCTGCGTCTCGCGCGTCGAGAGCGCCAGCCCCGCGACGGGCTCGGAGGAGGCGCACAAGCTCGAGCAGCACCAGCTCATCGACGAGGCCTTCGCGGCCGCGCCGGAGACGGCGCGCAAGAGCCAGCGCCCGAGCGCGCGCCCGCGCGCGAACGGAAACTGACGCGCGATCTCCCTCGCGGTCTCCCCGCGGCGCGCGATCTCACCGACGTCTCACACCCGAGCGCGCAGCCGCCGCGCCGGGGTACGATCGCGGCGTGCGCATCACCGTCCAGGGCACGCTCGCAGCAGCGCTGATGGCGCTCGGCGCGTGCGGCGGGGGCGAGCGTCCGAGCGATCCGCCCGAGCGCGCGGCTCTACCGGCCCCTTCCTCGGCGCCCGCGCCACCGATCCCCTCGAGCCCCGTGCCCACCACGGCAGCCGCACCGATCGGAGGGCCGGCGCCGCCCCCGAGCCCCGCGAGCCCCGCGGCCGCCCCGGCGGCGAGCGACGGGCCGTGCCTCGACGCCGTCGCCGCCGACGCACGTGCAGAGGACGCGCTCGCGCTCTGTCGCGCGCGCCTCGAGGCGCTCGGCGCTTCGGCGCCCGAGCCCCCCGAAGAGATCGCGCACTCGCGCGCGATCATCCTGGACGCGCTCTCGCGCATCGCGGAGGCGCGAGGGCTCCCCGAGCAGGCGAGCTATTTTCTCCACCGCTCGCTGCGCTTCGAGGAGCGCGCCGAGGGCCGCGCCCATCTCTCGGACCTCGCGCTGCGCCCCGTGACGGCGACGCTCCACCGCGAGGTCTTCCCGGAGACGGTGTTCCGTCCCCACGGAGACATGGGAACGGGCTACGTGCTCACGGCGAACGATGCGGCCCTGCCCGTGCGTGAGCTCGCTCCCGACACGACGCAGCGCTACGAGGAGCTGGTCACGGACGCGGCCAACGACCTCGAGATCGGCGTCGAGCACGTCGACTCGCCCGGCGTCCATGATGGCTACCTGCGCCTGCGCCACGGCGCGCGCTGGTATCACATCGACGGAGGGGGTGGCCTCACCGAGGCCGGCACCGTGATCGCCGACCGAACGCTCACCCGCCACGAGAGCGTCGATCTGCTCCCGGGCGGCTCCCCCGAGATCGTGGTCGAGGAGCGCTCCCTCCGGCTCTACGAGGTCGAGGCGTGTCTCTTCGTGGCCGAGCAGGACCGGCTTCTGCGCGTGTACGGCCTCGAGACCGCGGGGGACGGAACGGAGATGGGCGTGCGCTACGCGGAGATCATGCTCGAGCACACGCAACGCCACGAGCCCGCGATCCGCTGCGCCGAGCCCACGACGAGCCATCGTCCGACGTTCCACTGGGCGCTGGACGCCTCGTTCGCGCCCGGCACCGGCACACTCACGCTCACGCCCGTCGCGGGCGAGCTCCCGGCCGAGGTGACCGCGCCGCTCGACCTCCGCACGCTGCACTGCACGTGGGGGCTCACGCTCGAGCGCTGGCCCTGTCCCCGGTGACGGAACGCGCCGAGGCGGAGCGCTGCTCCTGCATTCCTGCGTTCCTCAGGGGCGTCTTCTCGGTGCCGCGCCGATCCGGCGACACCCCCTTCAGCTCTTGACGGAGATCGAGCGGGGCTTGACCTCGGCCTTCTTCGGGATGCGCACCGTCAGCACACCGTCCTTCAGCTGCGCGTCGATGTGCTCGGCGTCGACCGTGCGCGGCAGCATGAACTGGCGGGTGAACGAGCCGTAGAAGCGCTCGATGCGATGGTAGCCGTCCTTCTTGTCCTCGTTCTCGAGCCTCCGGTCGCCGCGGAGCGTGAGGATGTTGTTCTCGACGTCGATCTTCACGTCTTCGTTCTTCACGCCGGGGATCTCGGCGCGGACCTGGATCGACTCCTTGTCCTCGAAGATGTCGACGGCGGGCATCCAGCCGTTCGGCTCGAAGGAGCGGGACATCTCGCGCTGGAAACGGTTGAGCTCGGCGAAGGGATCGAAACGGGTCAGCATGGTGGCTCTCCTCGGTTGGGGGTTCTCGGGCGCGAGAGCCGCTGCGCGAGCGAGCGCCTGCCGCCGTGCGCCCCACCCTGCCCGGATGGCGCGCCCGTCGTGCGTCGGGCCGGCGGGAAGGGCGCCACGGTGCCCCCGGGCTTCCTTCGCCGCCGCTCTCGTGTCGACCCGCCGAAACTAGGCATCGACGAAGGCGCGTCAACTCCGTCCGCGCGTCCTTCTCGCGCCCGGTCCGAGATCGCTGGTGCGCGTACGCACGCGCTCCGCTACAACCGGGGTCGTGCAGGGGCGCTCCACCGAGCTTCGGGTCGGCATCTTCGTCACCGTGGCGCTGATCGTCGGCTTCTTCGTCGTCTTCGCGCTCGGCAGCCGCAGCTCGATGTTCGAGTCGCGCAACCACTACACGGCCACGTTCTCGACCGCCTCGGGCCTGCGCCCGGGCTCGCCGGTCCGCATGTCGGGCATCGACGTCGGCACCGTGGAGACGGTCACGTTCCGCGCCGACGGCCGGGCCCAGGTGCGCTTCGCCGTGCGCGCGAGCGAGGCCCACTTCGTCACCGGCCCCGTGCCCCACCCCGAGGACCCGGCCCACACCGGCGCCAGCATCGCGACGATCGGCAGCAAGGGTCTGCTCGGCGACGGCCTGATCGACGTCACCCCCGGCACGGGCGATCCGCTACCCGACGGGTCGGAGGTCGAGTCGTCGGAGGCCAACGGCATCATGGCGGCCGCGCAGGCGGCCATCGCCGACGCGCGCCCCGCGATCGCGAACGTCCGCGAGCTCACCGAGACGCTGGCCGACGAGCAGTTCCGCGCCGACGTCCAGGCGATCGCCCACAACATCGCCGAGCTCACGCGCATGGTGCGCGAGGACGACGGCACGGTGCATCGGCTGATCAGCGATCCCGAGATGGCCGACCAGGTGCAGAGCACGCTGCGCTCGCTGCAGACCACCTCGAGCGAGCTCGCGGCCACGGCCCGCAACGTGCGCGCGATCACTGGCGAGATCCGCGACGGCGACGGCACCGTGCACGAGATCATCTACGGCGAGCAGGGCACGCGCCTCGTCACGAACCTGGCCGACACGGCCGGCGAAGCGGCCACGATCCTGCGCGACGTGCGCACCGGCGACGGCAACGCGCACGAGCTGCTCTACGGCGACTCGGCGGGCGATCTGATCTCGAACCTGACGGCGATGAGCGGCGACCTGCGCTCCATCGTCGCCGACATCCGCGCCGGCCGCGGCACCCTCGGCGGCCTGCTCACCGACCCGTCCATCTACGAGGACGTGCGCCGCATCGTCGGCAACGTGGAGCGCAACGACATCCTGCGCGCGCTGGTCCGCTACTCGCTCCGCGAGGACGAGCCGCGCGACCCCGCCCCGCGCGTCGAGAGCGGCGTGGTGACGCCCGAGGGCGCGGAGACCACCGAGAGCGCTCCGACTCAGGCGCCGTAGCCGCGATCAGCCGCCGTAGCGCAGCAGCGTGGCGACGTCGTCGTCGGCGGGCGCGTTGCCCTCGATGAAGTCGCGCACGTGGGGATCGTCGGCGCGGCGGATCTCGTCGGGCGTGCCGGCGTAGATGATGAAGCCCTTGTGCACCATCGCGATGCGGTCGCTGATCTCGAGCGCGCTCGCCATGTCGTGGCTGACCACGATCGAGGTCACGTCCTTGAGGCGCTTGGTCTCGGTGATGAGGGTGTTCACCTTCTCGGTGCTGACGGGATCGAGGCCGGTGGTCGGCTCGTCGTAGAGCAGCACCTCCGGCTCGAGGGCGATGACACGGGCGAGCGCCACGCGCTTGCGCTGCCCGCCGGAGAGCTCGGCCGGCATCATGCGGGTGACGTCGGGCAAGCCGACGTCGGAGATGGCCTGGCGTACCTTCTGCGTGATCTCCTTCTCACCGAGGCGGTAGTGCTCGCGCAGGCCGTAGGCCACGTTGTCGCGCACGCTCAAGGAGTCGAAGAGCGCCGCGCCCTGGAAGAGCATGCCGATGCGCCGCCGCACCGCCGCATACTCGCGCTCGTGCAGCGTGTCGATGCGGCGGCCGTCGAAGTGGATCGTGCCGGCATCGGCACGCAAGCGGCCGATGAGGAGCTTGAGCATGACGCTCTTGCCCATGCCGGAGCCGCCGATGATGGTGAGCGACTCGCCCTTGTGGACGTCGAGGTTCAGATCCTCGTACACCACCTTCGGGCCGAAGGCCTTCTTCACGTTGCGGAACTCGATCAGAGCCACGGCGGTCCTGTGGGCGAGCTTAGCGTCCTTCGCGCTCGCGGCACTCGCCGCGTGCGACGGCGGTCCGAGCGGGGCCGAACGGAGCTCCGCGCTCGGCACGCTCGTGACCCCCCACGCAGAGCGCATCACCCGCTTCGATCGCTGGGCGCACCGCGTGGGCAGCGCGGGGGGCGCCTGGCGCTCGCGCAGCGCGCTCGAGGAGACCGTCTTCTCGCAGGTGCGGAGCGACCCCGCGATCGTGGCGGCGTGGGTGGAGCGAGAAGGGGAGCCCGCGCTCTCCCTCCCTGCCGATCGCGCCCTCCCGGACGCGGCGATGCGCGCGATCCGCGTCCCCGCGCTCGGCCCCTGCGAGGCGGCGACGGCGCGGATCGTCCCGGGTCGGGGAACCGACGAGGTGGACGTCGTCCTCGTGGCGCTCGAGCACGACGGCTTGCGCACGACGCTGGCACTGGCGATCGATCCGCAGCCTTGATCGCGCGCCACGGGAGCGTATGCGATGGGCATGACCGTCCGTCCGTTCCGCATCCTCGGCGTGCAGCAGATCGCCATCGGCGGCCTCGACAAGGGGGCGCTCGCCAAGCTCTGGGTCGACACGCTCGGCCTACCGCGCGTCGGCACGTTCCGCAGCGAGCGCGAGAACGTCGACGAGGACATCGTGCTCGCCGGCAAGGGCCCGTTCGCGGTCGAGATCGACCTCATGCAGCCCGTCGATCCCGACAAGCGCCCGCGCGTCCACGATCCCGCGCTCAACCACGTGGGCCTCTGGGTCGACGATCTCGCGGCCGCCGTGAAGTGGCTCGATGCGAGCGGCGTGCGCTTCGCGCCGGGCGGCATCCGCAAGGGCGCGGCCGGTCACGACGTGACCTTCGTGCACCCCAAGGGTGACGAGGCGCACCCGATCGGGGGCTCGGGCGTGCTCATCGAGCTGGTGCAGGCCCCGCCCGAGGTCATCGCCGCCTTCGAGACGCTGGCGGCCGCGGGCTGACCGCGGGAAGCCGCGCTCGGTCCGGGAGTTGGCGGGTGTGATCCAACGCGGTGGTGAAGTCTTGCGACGAGACTGCTGCGCAGAACGGTCGAGGCCTCATGCATGTCGCGTCGCGAGACCGGCCTTCAGGCGTCGCCGAGCCCGAGGCCGGAGCGGAGCGGCCTTGGGGCCGT
>JBGALT010000158.1:0-18605 GCA_044223665.1 Sandaracinaceae bacterium
GGCGCGCGCACCGTGCCGCCCTCCGTGCGATCGAGGCGCTCGGCGCCCGCCATCCGCACGCGGCCCCGCACCATCGCGCCGAGCGCGGCCGACACGCTCGCGGCGACGACGTCGCCGACGACGCGCGCGCCCGGCTCGAGACGCACGGTCTCGTCGGCCGGGTGGGGCCCAGCGTCCGTGCCGCTCACGACGATCGCTCGCGCGCGGATCGGCCCGCGCACCTGCCCGCTCGCCTCGACGACGACGAGGCCATCCACGTCGAGCGCGCCCTCCACGAGGCCCGCGATCACGAGGTCGCCCTGGCCGCGCACCTGTCCTTCGACGATCACACCCTCGGGGATGCGCGAGATGCGCAGCCCGCCGCTTCCTTCTCTCATCGCGAGGCTCCCGGGCCGAGGTCGAAGGCCATGTCGAGCATGCCGTCGATCACGGCGCCGTCGTCGATCGCGAGGCGCGCCGCGCGCACGTCGCCGCGCACGCGCCCGCCGCTGCGCACGGTGAGGTCGCGCTCGGCCGTGACGTCGCCGACGAGCTCGCCCTCGATCTCCACCGAGCGCCCGCGCACCGGCGCGACGACGTTCGAAGTGGCCCCGAGCGAGACGTCGCCCTCGAGGTCGATCTCGCCCTCGACGACGCCCTCGATCCGCATGTCCCCGCGCCCCCGCAGGTTGCCCACGATCACGAGGCCCGCCCCGATCACGCCCGCCCGCTCTCGCCCTTCGCTCATTCGCGCCCGAGCCTACTCGGCCCCCCGGCGGCCCGTCCACCGCCGAAGCTGCTCCTTCCGGTGGGCGCCGCGCGCACCGACGGGTGTGTTCCGCCCCGCTGGCGCCGGCGGCTACGCGGGCTGCGCGTGCAGCTCGAGGCCGAGCGCGCCGAGCACCTCGAGGAGGGTATCGAAGTCGGGGCTGCGGTCGCCGGAGAGCGATGCCCTTGCCCTCTCGTCCGAGGAGGACCAAATTCCGTCCCATGAACAGGTCAGCCAGCGGACCGACCGCCGCCCTACGGATCGCGGAAGACATCGTTCCCATCGGCGAGCTGAAGGCCCATCTCTCGGAGAAGATCCGCGCTCTCCGGGGCAGACGCCGACCGCTCGTCGTGACGCAGAACGGGAAGGCGGCGGCAGTGATGCTCGCGCCCGAAGACTTCGACCGGTTGACGACCCAAGCGCGTTTCGTCGCGGCCGTTCAGGACGGCCTCGTCGATCTCGAAGCAGGGCGCGTCGTCGGTGACGAGGAGCTCGGCCGTCGCCTCGATGCCCGCTTCGGCGCCGTGAGCAAGCCCATCAAGAAGAAGTGATGCTTCGCTGGACGCGGCGCGCTGCCGCCGATCTGATGGCGATCGGCGAGTACATCGCGGCCGACGACCCCGCCGCTGCCCGCGTGTGGGTCGAGAAGCTCAGGCAGCGCGCCGTGAGGGCGTCGAAGCTGCCGCGCGCGGGCCGAGTCGTACCGGAGATCGCGCGCGACGACGTGCGCGAGGTCTTCCAGCGGACGTACCGCATCGTCTACCGGATCGTCGTCGACGGCATCGTCGTGCTCACGGTCTTCGAAGGGCACCGCCTCCTGGGCGAGCTCGACCCCGACCGAGGCTGAGCGCGAGCGGCAGGTCGGCATGGCCCACAGGCGTTGGAAGGACTCGTTCGTCGTCCGCCCGTCCTCCGCCGAAGGTGCTCCTTCCGGTGGGCGCCGCGTGTGTTCCGCCCGCTGGCGCCGGCGTCCTACGCGGGCTGCGCGTGCAGCTTGAGCCCGAGCGCGCCGAGCACCTTGAGGATGGTGTCGAAGTCGGGGCTGCGGTCGCCGGAGAGCGCCTTGTACAAGCTCTCGCGCGACATGCGCGCCTCGCGCGCCACCTCCGACATGCCCTTCGCGCGCGCGATGTCCCCGATCGCCTTGGCGATGAACGCCGCATCCGCGCCGGGCTCGTCGAGACATGCCTCGAGATACGCCGCCATCTCTTCCGGAGTGCGGAGATGCTCCGCGACGTCGTAGCGAGTGGTCTTCGTCTTGGCCATGGGTCTCCTCCTCACAGGTTGCCGGCGAGCCGCCGCGCTGTCTTGATGTCCGCCGCCTGTGTCGTCTTCAAGGCTCCGGACCCTTCTTCGACGAGCGCACGATCCACACGCACCCGACGAACGCCAGATCGCGCTCCGTGACGTAGACGGAGTGGAGCTTGTCGTCGGCGTGGCACGAGTAGACGAGGATGACGTTGTCGGCGCCCTGCCGATCCAGCGCGCTCAGCAGCGCGGAGAATCCGCTCTTGGAGGCACCCCCCTTCGTGGTCGTCGCGTCCCGGCGTCGAAGGATCGAAGCGAGCTCCCGAGCGCTCTCCCGCCCGAAGCCGTCGAGCCGCGCCGAGTCAGCTCCATCACTTCGGGCTCTGCACGATCTGCCAGCCGTGTGACAAGTTCTTCTGCTGATGTCATGGCGTCAACACCGTCAGGCCATCTCGGATCGCATGAGGATCTCAGGCGTCAGAGCTCTGTTCAGAGCGAGAGCCACGCGTGGCCTTCGACGGCCGGCTCTTCGTGCTGGGGTCCGCCGAGATTCGCGTGCTCGGGAAAGAGCTCGTGTTCGCAGCGCCGAACCTCGTGCACCACTACGTGGCCGTGCATCACTATCGGCCGCCCGACGTCTTCGTGGAGGCAGCGCTCTCCGGACCGCGTCCTCCGAGCGCGGAGTACTTCCGCCGGCTCGACGCGTTGGGCTGCCATTGGGAGCGCGCCCGCGCGAGCTCGGTACAGGTCGACTGGGAACGCTGGGCGCGCGGCGCAAAGACCGAGGCGGCGGATCGGAGATCGGGGGCCGCGGAGCGCGTGCAGCATTTGACCGCGAGCTGGTCGCAGCACCTCAGCCACGAACGTGACTTCGATGGCTTCGTCGGGGAGGTGATTCGACTCGTGAGCAACGGCGACAAGGTCTCGATGCTTCTCGGGAGCGGCCCGGAGATTCACCTGCACGTGGGCACCCGCCCTGCAACGCTCACGGACGCCGACGCGGAGGCGAAGCTTCGTGCGGTCTGTGAGCGCCTCGCTTCCCTGTTCTTGGGCGGGGGAAGAACGCCGCCGGCACTCGGAAAGCTCAGCGGTGGCGTCGAGCTCCGGGGCGCTCGCTGTCGCGCCCTCCTCACATACGTCACTGCGACCCGAGGCGCGAAGACGCAGTTCGCCCTCTATCCCGCGATCGATCCGAGCTCGCAGGCATGCGTACCACGGAAGCCGGAGACCGCGACGCTGCAGTACGCGGCGAGCGCGTCCAGCAATCCCGGCACGGGTGCGGAGGTCGCGAACGGCTCGGCAGCCGCGAGCCAGCCGACGTTCTTGGCGCGACCCAGGTCGGGCGCGTCCTCGTCGTGCTCGTAGGCGGAGAGGTCGGCGTAGTGCACGCAGCATCGACTCTACTCCCGTGCGCCAGCGCCGCGCGGATGCCCGGCTCGAGCGCCCACTTCTCCCCGCGCTCGCGGCCTCCGGCGGCCCGTCGATCGGGCTTCCGGTGGCGCGCTCGCGGCTCTACCCGCGCCGGCGCACCTCCCCGAACGAAGGAGGTGCGATCCTGCGGCCGAACAGGCATCGTGCGCTCGCGCGGCACGGGGCTGCCCGGCGCCTTCCGACACACCGACGAACGACTCTTCATGGCCGAATCGAGCCCCGCCGTCCGCTCGCAGGACGACCTCCTCGCTCCCTTCTACGCGGCGTGCAAGCCCCGCGCGGAGTGGCGCATCGGCACCGAGGCGGAGAAGTGCGGCGTCCACGCCGGCGGCGCGCCCGTGCACTTCGCCGGGCCGAACGGCATCCAGGCCGTGCTCGCGGCGCTCGCCACGCGCGGCTGGGAGCCGCACCGCGAGGTCGAGGGTGGCGAGGTCCTCTCGCTCACGCGCAGCGGCGCCTCCATCACGCTCGAGCCCGGCGGGCAGCTCGAGCTCTCGGGCGCGCCCTTGCGCACCCTGCACGAGACGAAGGCCGAGATGGACGCGCACCTCGCCGAGATCCGCGCGATCGGCGACGCGCTCGGCATCGCGTGGCTCGGCCTCGGCTTTCATCCCTTCGCGCGGCGCGAGGATCTCTCGTGGGTGCCCAAGCTCCGCTACGGCGTGATGCAGGCGTACCTGCCGACGCGCGGCTCGATGGGCCTCGACATGATGCTGCGCACCTGCACGGTGCAGGCGAACCTCGACTACGCGAGCGAACAAGACGCGATCCGCAAGCTGCGCGTGTCGCTGCGCCTGTCCCCGATCGTGGCCGCGATGTTCGCCAACAGCCCCTTCGTCGAGAAGCGCGCGACCGGCGAGCGCAGCCATCGCACGCGCGTGTGGCTCGACGTCGATCCCGATCGCTCGGGCCTGCTCCCCTTCGCGTGGGACGAGAAGCCGATGGGCTTTTCGCGCTACGTGGAGTGGGTGCTCGACTGCCCGATGTTCATGCTCAAGCGCGACGGGAAGATCGTGCGCAACACGGGGCAGACCTTCCGCGCGTTCCTGAAGGACGGCTTCGAGGGCACGCACGCCACGGCCGACGACTGGATCACGCACGTGAACTCGATGTTTCCCGAGGTGCGCCTCAAGCGGACGCTCGAGATGCGCAGCGCCGACAACCAGCGCGCCGATCTGGTGTGCGCGCTGCCCGCGCTCTGGAAGGGCCTGCTCCACGACGACGAGGCGCTCGCGAAGGCCGAGCGCCTCGTGAGCTCGATGCGCTACGAGGACGCCGAGCGCGCGCGCGCGGACATCGCCGACCACGCGCTCCGCGCGAAGATCGGTGGCCGCGAGGTCGGCGCGTGGGCGGCCGACGTGCTCGCGATCGCCGAAGAAGGGCTCGCGCGCATCGGCGATCGCGACGAGCGCGGGCAGGACGAGCGGATCCACCTCGCGGCGCTCCGCACGCTCGTCGATGCCGGCCAGAGCCCAGCCGACCGCCTCCTCGCCACGATCGACCCCGAGGGCGACCTCGTGGCGCAGGTCATCGCGCTCACCAAGCTCTGACGCGGCGAGCGCCGGTGCCCTCACCTAGCCTCTCCCACGGAGTGGGAGAGGGACCGGGCTCCGGCCGCGCGCGAACGATGTGGGAGAGGGACCGGGCTCCGGCCGCGCGCGTCCCCTGTGGGAGACGGACCGGGCTCCGGGTTGCGCGGGAACGATGGCGCGACGGAGGGGAGAGAGCGGGGTCCGGGGACGCGGGAACGATGGCGCGATGGGTGCTCGGCGCGCGCGGCTCGTACCTCACGCGGGCGTGCGGAACGGGCTCGGCCCCTCTCCCACTTCGTGGGAGAGGTTGGGTGAGGGCCGGATCACGACGAGGGCCACATGCCTTCGGTCGTGCAGCTCGCCAGGAAGTTCCCCTCGCGCGCGTGCACGGTGACGTCCACCCGCAGCGGGCCGCCGAGCGCGCCGAGCGGCGTCTGGCCGGTCGGGCTCTCGCCGACACCCGCGCCGTAGAGCAGGCGCGTGGTCGTGCCGGCCGCGAGCGTCCCGTCGAAGGGCGTGGTGCCCTGGGTCGAGTAGTCCGTGAGCAAGTGATCGGCGGGCACGACCACGAGCGACGAATAGCCGTTCGTCGAGCCGCCGAGCGGCGCGCCACCGGTCACGTCGGAGAGCGCGTACGTCGCGCTGACGTCGTGGAGCGCGATCTCCGTGTGCACGTCCAGGAACACGGCGACCATCGGCGCCGAGCCGCCGTACCCACACGAGACGGCGGTGGCGGTCGCGGCCGGGACCGTCGGCGGCGCCGTGGCCTCGCTGGCGACCGGCGCCGTCGTCCGGCCCTCCGCCGGGGTCGTCTCTGGTGGGGTGGTGGGCTCGGCGGTGGCATCGCTCGCCGCGCCACAGGCGGCCAGCAAGAGCGCGGCGGAGATCGTGGCGAGCGCGGGGCGCATGGGCGATCGACGCGCGCGCCGCGTGCCGCCTCGGGTCACGGGGCCTGGACGTCCACGTCGAGGCTGAAGGCGCCGTGGTTCGACGACGCGAAGCCGTCCATGAACACGTAGTAGGTGCCGGGATCGAGCTCGGTCTCGAGCATCGAGTGGCGGTTGTCGCCCGCGTCGTCGTTGCAGGCGAGCTCGGTCGTCTGATCGGTGCAGTCGCCGCGCACGTAGATCGCGCCGTCCCAGTCGGTCTGCTCGCTCGTGATGCGCACCGTCGAGCGGCGGCGGATCTGCAGGCGGTAGATGAGCTCGGGGCTCGCCGCACCGCCGGCGCACGTGGCCTGGAACCGGTCGGTCGAGCTCGACGTGTCGCCGGTGATCTGGTGGCCGGGGCGGATGAGCGGCGCCGAGCGGCACGAGGCCTCGAGCGCGCCGAGGTCGTCGATCTGGACGTGCACGGCGGCGGCGCCGAACGCGTTCTGATCGGCGCCGTCGACCACGAGGTAGTACGTGCCCGCGGCGAGCGCCTGGTCGATCGGCGTGCCGGTGCGCCCGTCGAGGCAGAAGACCTCGCTCGTCGTGTCGCCGCACGTCCGCTGCAGGTACGCGACGGGCGGGAACTCGGTTCCCGTCGCGAAGGCCACGCGGATGCGCGAGCGCGAGGTGAGATCGACCCGGTAGATGGCGTCCGGCGCGCCGGTGCCGCCGCAGCTTCCGTGGGCGTCGTCGCCCATCGCGAACGTGTCGGTGCGCAGGTCTGCGGTGCCGATGCCCGACGCGATGGGGGCCGCGCAGCTGTCGCCCGCGGCGCCCGAGCCGGTGGCGGGGATCACGTCGGCCGTGAGCGAGTAGTCGCCCGAGGAGGACTCGGCGAAGCCGTCGGCGAAGACGTAGTAGCGGCCCGGGTCGAGCGTCGCCGTGGTCAGCGAGTGGCGCGTGTCCTGGTAGTCGTCGTTGCACGCGAGCTCGCTCGTCGCGTCGGCGCACGTGGAGCGCAGGTACACGGCACCGTCGTAGCTGCTCTGCATGCGCAGGCGCACGCGCGAGCGCTGCGCGACGTCGAGCGCGTAAACCCGATCGGGCGAGCGCGCGCCGCCGGCGCACGTGGCCTCGAAGTAGTTCGCTTCGGCGCGGGTGCTCCCGGCGACGGTCACGCCGGGCGCGAGCGCCGTCGCACCGCCACAGACCTCGCCGATCGAGCGCATCGGCGTCATCGCGAGCGAGACCTCGTACTGCCCCATCGCCGCGCCGTAGCCGTCGACGACCAGGTAGTAGAGGCCGGGGTCGAGCGTCGCCGTGATCTCCGAGCGCGAGGTGGTCGGCGCATCGTCGTTGCACGCGAGCTCGGTGCGGGCATCGCCGCACGCGGCCATGAAGTAGAGCGCGCCGTCGTAGGTCGAGTCGAGCACGGCGCGCACGAGCGCGCGCTGCTCCACGGTGAACTGGTAGACGTGCTCGGGCGCGGTGCTTCCGTAGATGCAGGTGCCGCTGATCACCGCGTCGCCCTCGGTCGTGTCGCCGCGGGCGGGCTCTGCGGCGGTCAACACGTCCGGCGCGTCACACGTCCCGGGCCCGCCGTGGGGCGGCCGCGTCGGCGTCGACGCATAGCCGTAGTCGGTCGGGTACGTGGGGCTGCCGCTCTGCGAGCCCGACCACGCCGTCACGATGTAGCCACCGCTCCCGCGGCGCATGCGCACGGAGATGCGGTAGTTGCCGGGATACTGCGGACAGAACTGCGTGGCGGCCGAGCCGTCCTCGGTCGTGTCGTGGGCGATCTCGTTGCCGGCCTCGTCGAGGATGACGACGTCGAGGTTCGCGACGCCGCCCGAGCCGAGACCGACGACCGTGTAGCACTGGCCCGGCTGGAGCACGCCCTCGAAGTGGGCCTCACCCCCCTCGGGCAGCGAGCCCTCGCTGATCGAGCCGCTCTGGACCATGCCGAGCGCGGTCATGGTGTTGTGCAGGGCGACGAAGCGCGGATCGAGCGCCGGCGAGCCGACACAGCTCGTGACGAGCGCGAGAGCGGGGATCAGGGCGAGACGAAGCCTCGATGAGCGCATGCGCGGCGAGCCTATGACCGAAACTCGCCCGGGTCGAGCCTGGGGTGGCCACGGGGCGCCTTCGCCGAAGGGGTCGGGCGCGCACGCGGCGCTCACCTCGGTGGTGTCTTGCGGTCCTTGCTGGCCTCGGCCGGCGCGCCGCAGTGCGGGCAGGTCAGGAGCTCGGCCGGGAAGGGGCCGTTGCAGTACGCGCAGAACACGCGGCCCGCGATGCTGTTCGGGTCGATGAGCTTCATCTCCGGATAGAACTGCTCGAGCTCGGCCGTGCTCATGCGGTCGTTCTCCGCCGCCGGCGACCAGACGACCTCGAGGGCGACCATCTGCTGCGCCTGCACCGCGCCGCGGTCGGAGAGCGCGGTCCGGATCGCGTTCGCGTCGGCGACCTGGAAGCCCTGCATCGGGCGGCGCGTCGCGAGGACGATCGACACCACGACGGTCCCCTTGCCCTCGTCCTCGCGCGCGCGCATCTCCGGCGCGTTGGTGGAGCTGACCTGGCCGCTCGCGCCGCGCACGAGCTCGCTGCGGAAGCGCGAGCGCGCCTCGTTCGCGAGCTGCTGGAAGACGCCCTGCGCGTTCTGCGGCGCGTGTCCGCCGGTGTCCTTGTAGCTCGCGTAGAGCCACGACATCTCGTTCCGGCGGAGCGAGAGGACGGTCTCGTTCAAGAGGTGCGCCAGGCCCTGCGGCGAGCGGGTATCGCCGGTCTGCGCGAGCTGCATCAGCTGCTGCTGCAGCTGCGCCCGCGCTCGCCAGTCGAGACCGATCGAGATCTGGGTGACGTACATGGCGTTGGGGCCCATGTACCCGCCGCCCGGGGCCATCGGAGGCGCCATGGGGTTGAAGCCGCCAGGGTTGAAGCCGCCAGGGCCGCCGCCGACGGGCGGGCCCTGGTACATCCCGCCGCCCTGCCGGCGCTGCTGGATGATCATGATGATCACCACGATCGCGATCACGAAGCCGACGCAGCACGTGCCGCCGCAGCCGAGGCTCCCGCCGCCGCCGCCGCCCGAGTACGAGCCGTAGCCGCCGCTGTAGCCGCCGTAGCCGCCGTAGCTGCCGCCACCGTAGCTGCCGCCGTAGTCGCCGCCGCCCCCGCCGCCGCCCCAGTCGCCGCCGCCGCCCCCGCCCGAGAAGTCACCGCCGCCGAAGCTGCCGCCCGTGCTCTGCGCGAGCGCCGGCAGCGCGGCCGACATCAGCAGGAGGACCAGGACCAGAGCGTGCGCGAGCCCCAGGAAGCGCTTCATGGGGGGCGAGGATACACCAGCGGGTGCCGTTCAACAGTTGGTACAGGTACGGCTCTCGGTCATGCCGCCGAACGGAACGCACGTCATTCCGACGCATCCCCCGTAGATGCGCTCCTGCGTGCACGGGCCGTTGAAGTTCCAGTGGCATGGGCCCCACGTGGCCGTCCCGCATTGGTTGTTCGGCGTCGTGCAGCTCTGGGTCGTGATCTGCGTGACGCAGGCCTCGAGCAGGCACGACTCGCCGCTGCACGCGCGGCTCCCCGTCTCTCCGCAGCCCGTCACCGTGCAGTCGCTGCACGTGGGAGCCGGTCCGCAGGGGTCGCCGTCCGTCTCGCGCGTGCAGCTCGAGGTGTCCATGCGCACGTGCGGCGTGCAGACGTGATGATCGCAGGTGTAGTGCGTCGTCGTCTGCGTCGCGCTGCCGGTCATCGCGCACGTCGTCGGGTAGCTGCACGTGCCCAGCTCGACCGCGTCGGCCGGGCAGTCGCGATCCATGTTGCAGTCGCCGCCCGCGTCGGGCTCCCACGCATCGGCTTGCCCCGCGTCCGTGCTGCCGGCGTCGGGGCCCGCGGCGTCCGGCGTGCCGCCGCCCGCGTCGATGGCCGGAAGGCCCCCGTCGATGCCCGACGCGTCGCGGTCGGTGCTGGCCCCGTCGAGCGCCACGGTCCCCACGGCGTTGCGCGCGAGCGTGCATCCCGGGGAGGGCGCGAGCGCGAGGCCCAGCACGAGCACGAGCGCCGACGTACGCGAGCCGGGCCTCATCGCGGCGCGCAGCTCACTGGAGCGGAACGAGGTTGAGCCCACCCGCGTAGGCGTAGCTCACGTACCGGTCGAAGCCGGACACGACGAGCTGGATGTTCTGCGTCGCCTGGAGCGTGTGGTAGCCGTCGTGCTGCTCGCCGTCGTCGACGTGCACGTTCGGAAGGCCGGTGACGTCGGGGAACGAGAGCTGGCAGCGGTACACGAGCCACTCGGGCGGCGCGTCACCCGGCTCGCGCTCCCGACCGTCGGCCGGGCTCGTGGTGCAGTCGTGCGGGTCGAGCGGCGCGCCGTCGAGGAGGATCTCGGTCGAGGCCGGTGCGACGAGCGTGACGAAGTCGAAGCCGTACGTGCTCGGCGTCAGGAACACGTAGTCGCGGCGGTACTGGTCGACGGGCGGGATCGCGATCAGGGAGGGGTCACCACCCGGATAGTCGCGCGCGATGCCGGTCGCATCCTGGCTCGCCATGATCTGCATCACGGCCATCCGGTGATCGGCGTCCATCTGGAAGTCCTGTGTCGCCGTGATGATCAGATCCTCGCCCTGATCGAGCATGTAGAGATCGTTCGGGTACGGCAGCGTCGTGGTGACGGTCGTCGTTCCGGGATCGACGGCCAGGATGCGCACGTACTCGGGCTCGTTGAACATGCCGACGCTGTCGTTCGTGACGAACGCGTGGTTGAGCGCCGTCGAGCGCGAAGGCGTCCGGCCGATGTAGAAGTTCCTGCCGAGCGTCGAGTTCGGGAAGATCTGCTCCTCGAGGTGATCGGCGCAGCACCGCCGATTGGCGATGTCGTCGAAGCGCGGTGCATCGGAGGCCTCGCTGCCGGTGAGCACGGCGACGCCGTTGTTGGAGCTCACCAGCGTCCCCGTGAAGTCGCCGTCGAAGCCGTGCGTCTCGAGGTTGATGACGTCGAAGGGGCCGATGCGGAGCGTCAGCTCGTCGCCCGGAACGAGCGGTCCCGGGAAGCCGGGCACGCCGTGCACCTCGACCACGTGCGGCCCGAGCGTGACGTGCGCGTCGGTCGCGTCCGCGGTGCCGATGATCGTGAGGAAGGTGCGCGAGTCCTCGTCGTGCCGGTTGATCGCGAAGTCGTGGAGCGGGTCGGTGGAGTCCGCGATGGTCTGGGGCCACGAGACGACGGTGTACTCGGTGCCGATCGCCGAGACGGGCACGAGCAGCGACGCGTCGTTCGAGAAGACACCGACGTTGTCGAGCGGGTTGAACTGGTAGGCGATGACGGGGAGCGTCGAGCGGACGCGGTAGGCGTTCGCCGTCAGCGCCGAGTGCGGGCCGTCGTCGTGACCAGTCGTCGTGGCCGAGATGCGGCACCGGCAATCGCTCGCCCCCGAGCCCGGGTGCACGCCGCCCGCGCACCAGCACTGCTCGCCCTGGTCGCACACGTTGTCGTTCGCGCAGGCAGCCATGCTCGAGCTGCCGTCGACCTCGCGGCGCGGGAGCCGGAAGATCTCGAGGTCACCGGGCCCGATGATCACCGAGTCGACCATCTCGGGCATGTCGTCGCCGCCGAACACTCCGCGGTCGCGCTCGACGATGACCTCGGTCGTGTAGCGCTGGGGGTTGGAGACGACGATCGCGTACTGCTGCGACGACGCGTCGCCGACGTCGTCGGCCAGGTTGTCGAGATCGGCGGCGTAGAACTCGCAGCCGACGTACGACCGGTCTTGATTCGCTTCCTCGCAGAGCTGGACGCACGCGCCGTCCCGGCAGGTCTCGCCGGCGTGGATGTCACACGTCTCCTGCACCGTCTGCGACTGACCGTCGTGCGAGCAGAGGACCACGTCCTGGCCGCGGCAGCCGATCTGGTCGGGCTGGCACACCGCACAGCCGACGTTGCCGAGGCAGATGAGACCATCGTCGGCGCAGTCGCGCGTCACCGGAACGAGGAACTCGCCGTTCGACTCGCACGAGTGCAGCTCGGAGCCGACGCACGC
Source organism: Sandaracinaceae bacterium (assembly GCA_044223665.1). GTDB lineage: Bacteria > Myxococcota_A > Polyangia > Polyangiales > Sandaracinaceae > JBBSAT01. Next base: position 11,873 of record JBGALT010000158.1, read on the forward strand.
CTTCGAGTCGACGCTCAGGCAGACGAAGGCGCCGTCAGGATAGAACGGGCGCCCGCCGTCGATGCGCCCACGCGTGCTCTCCACGGTGCAGCCGGGGCTCGCGAGGCCGAGGGCGAGAGCGACGAGGGGCGCGAAACCAATACGAGCGCGAAGCGAAGCGGACATCGGGCCTCCGGCGCCGGGCGCCAGGACCCGAGCGCTCTGTTTTCCAATCGACTCGGTGCAGGGGATCGGAGCGGCGTGGCGCTCCGATCACGTGAGCACGACCTTCAGAGCACGAACTTCAGAGCACGAACGTGAAGTAGTTGAGCGCGTACGCCGACCAGTAGCCGCTGTTCAGCTGGTTGTAGCTGATCTCGTCGAAGTCGAGGCCGGGCACGCTGATCGAGTAGACGAGCCAGAAGACCTCGCCCGGCGCGATGTCCTCGCCCATCGGCGTGCCCGAGAGGTCCGGCACCGGGATCTCGCGCTGATCACCGCGGACGAACATGCTCCACGCGGGGTTGCCGTTGCTGTCCTGCATGATGACGTAGTGGAAGTCGGCGGGCGCGCCGTCCTCCTCGATGCGCAGGACGCGGTCGGCGGGAAGCGGATCACCGTCCGCGGGCGCCGCAGCGCGCGGAACGCCGAGGAAGTCGGGCAGCTGGTAGACGTCGTCCACCGCCGTGATGCCGCGCGGGATCACCGCGGTGAACGGCGCGCCGTCGAACTCGCTCGTCCACGCGGCGAGGATGGTGAAGCGACCATCGGCGATCGTTCCCTGCAGCGCGGGCAGCGCGACGAGGCGCAGCTCGCGGCTCAGGTCGCGCCGACGGAGGGTGTCGAAGTCCACGTAGCGTACGCGGCGCACGATCACGCCCTCGCCGCCGAGGTCCACGACCGAGCGCAGGTAGATGCGGTCGGGGTGCGTCGCGTCGACCTGCCGCGGAATCTGGCCGAGGTTCACGACCAGCGAGTGATCGAGCGGGAGGTTCATCTCGATGTTGACGTTGTAGGTCGTCTCGCCCGGGCTCGCGATGACGCTGCGAGCGACGCCCATCACGTAGGGGATGAACTGGCCGGTGGTCGGGTTCTCGAGGCCCGCGAGGGCGAACACGGCGAGCCCGGCCGGGCGAGCGAGGATCCGGTACGGGTATCCGACGTGCCCCGGCGGCGGCATGTTCGCCTCGGGCACGCGCGGCATCGCACCGCCGAGCATGGGGTCCGGGTTCGGGTGCGCGTCGGTCCCGAACGAGAGCGTGGCCGTGTAGGGGTCGACGTCGACCTGCGTGGTGTACACGTAGGCGGCTCGCTCCCAGCCGTCGCGCGTGCGGGGGAGGATGTCCCAGGGGTTCGGGCCGAACTCGGCGTTGCCGGGGAAGATGAGGTCGCCCTCGATGTACGCCGCGTTGCGGCCGCGGCCGATCGGCGGCTCGCCGCCGCCCATGCCGCACATCGGATCGGTCCACGGCTGCAGGAACGCGGTGACGTCCTGCGCGTCGAACGCGACGAACGACGTGCGCTCGAAGCAGTGCTTGGCCATGTGCACCGTGTGCTGGCCGACCAGCTCCGGGCCCGAGAAGCTGACCTGCCCCATGGCGTCGGTCACGCCCTGGAACGAGGTCTGATCGACCATCACGAAGACGCCCGGCTCGGGCAGCCCGGTCATGCCGTTCAGCGCCGTGACGTTGATCGTCCCGTTCGCTGGCCCGCCGCCGAGGCCCCCCGAGAGCGGGTCGGACGTGTCGTAGTAGTCGAACGCCTGCACGGCCGTCAGCTCGGTGCCGTCGGCTGCGCTCACGACCGTCACGTCGACGGTCCCCGGGGGCTGGGCCGGCGTCCGGCACGTGATGCGCGTCGGCGAGACGACCGTCACGTCCGTCGCCGGAAGGTGACCGAACACGACCTGGTCACCGGCGGCGAAGCTGGTGCCGTTTCCGACGACGTTCACGAACGTCCCGCCGGCGATCGCGCCGCGCGACGGGTCGACGGCGATCGCGTCGTAGGTATAGCCATCGGGCAGCGTGAACGTCTCGCCGTCGACCTCGATCGAGACGTCGACGGTCCCGACGTCGCCGGCGGGCACGACCACCTGCAAGCGCCGCGAGTCGATCAGCGTGTGATCGGCGGGCTGCACCATGTGCGTGCCGAAGTGCACCTGCGCCATGTCGGTGAAGCCGGCGCCGCGCAGGATGGCGCGGTTGCCGCCGCTGAACGGGCCGTGGCTGGGCACCACACGGAGGATCTCCAGCTCGGAGAAGCCGATGCCGGTGTCGCCGAACGACATGCCGACGTCGTTGCCCGGGCCGGCGTCGTACGCGCCCGCCTCGGGAACGGCGACGACCGCGCGGTCGTTACAGCCCAGGGTGGGGCCGGCGATCCCTGCGGCGATCACGAGCACGAAGACGCGCGCCACTCCCGACCGACCCTCGAGCGAGCTCATCATCTCGATCACCCTCGGTCGCACGGACGCGACCGCCTGTTCACGCCAAGCCCCCCGCGTCGGCGCGAACCGCCGCGAGCGATCTCCACGCCTCGCTCGCTTCACCGGAAAAAACCGCGCGAAACGCCGAGAAATGGCTACGTAGCGAGTATCGGGGGAACCCAAGGGAAGTCAAGCAGCCGGGGGTGTGATCGCGGAAGGGGGTCAGAGGCGACGCGCCGCGATCCCGGCCTTGATGCCGCGCCCGAGCAAGCTCGGGCGCTCGCCACCTCCCCCTGCGGTCGGTGCTCACGGCCCCAAGGCCGCTCCGCCCCGTCCTCGGGCTCGGCGACGCCTGAAGGCCGGTCTCGCGACGCGACATGCAGCAGACCTCGACCGTTCTGCGCAGTAGGCTCGTAGCAAGACTTCACCCCTCCATGGATCACACCCAGCAGCCGGGGCCCTCCGAAACGCATGAATCTGCTTCGCATCGTGCTCAGCGACCTGCACCTCGGCACGGGCGTCCGTCAGGGCGAGCCGAATCCGTTCGAGGACTTCCGGCACGACGAGGAGCTCGCCGACCTGCTCGGCTACTACGAGCGCGAGCGCGAGGGGATGCCCATCGAGCTCGTCTTGAACGGCGACATCTTCGACCTCCTGAAGGTGAAGATCGGCGGCAAGTGGCCGCACGAGATCACCGACGAGATCGCGACCGAGAAGCTGCGGCAGTGCCTGGACGGCCATCCCCGCTTCGTGCGCGCCCTGCGCGACTTCCTCAAGCGATCGAGCCACCGCGTCGTGTTCATCCCCGGCAACCACGACCTCGACATGGTCATGAAGGGGCCCCAGGCGCTCTTGCGACGCTACGTCGCGGCGAACCTGCCCGAGGACCGGCTCGAGTTCGTGACCGACAGCGACACCTACTACCTCCCGGACGGCATCCAGATCCGGCACGGCCACCAGCTCGAGCGCATCCATCGCGTCGACTACCGGCGCCTGACCCGCCGCCGCCGCGACGGGATCGAGGTGCTCGATCTGCCGTGGGGGAGCCTGTGGATCCTCGACGTGATGAACCCCGCCAAGCAGGAGCGGAGCTTCGTCGACCGAATCCAGCCGCTCTCGCGCTTCCTGCTGGGCTCGCTCTTCTTCGACACGCGCTTCGTGCTGCACTTCCTCTGGCGCTCGACGCTCTACTTCTTGAAGTGGCGCGTGTTCAACATCGGCGCCTGGCGCGAGCGCTTGTTCCGCATCCCCGAGCTGCTCCGCGAGGACATCCTCGCCCTCGGCACCTTCGACGACGCCGCGACGCGCGAGCTGCGCAAGCTGCGCGGCGTGACGCACCTCGTGCTCGGGCACAGCCACGGGCCGCGCTATCTGACCATCGAAGGCGGCAAGGTGCTCGTGAACACGGGCACGTGGATGAAGATGATCAACCTCGACGTGAGCCACCTCGGACAGGACAGCGGCCTGACGTACTGCACGATCACGCACGGCGACGACGGCGCGCCGCGCGTCGCGCTGCAGCGCTGGCACGGCCCGCGCAGACCCTACGAGGTCGTGCCCTACGCCGATTGACGGTCGCGGGGAGCCGCCGCTGCGAGCTCGACACGTGGTCGTCACGGGCCGGTCACACGAGGTACGCTTGCGCCCATGCGCGCTCGCACGGTCCTGCTCGGCTCCGTCCTCGCTCTCGGAATGGTCACGCCCGCGCGTGCCGATCCACCCATCGACGACACGCTCGCCGGCTACGAGCGGGCGCTCGCCGAGCGTCCCCACGACGTCGCGCTGCTCTGCCAGCGGGCCGAGCTGCTCGAGATGTCGGGTGAGCCCGCGCGCGCGCTCGAGGACGTGCGTCTCGCGCTCGCCTTGCATCCGGACGAGGTGAGCGCGCTCGTGCTGGAAGGCCGCGCGCTCGTGGCGCTCGGGCGCCCCGACGAGGCGCTCAGCAGCCTCGATCGCGCCGTGGCGCTCGCGCCGGAGAGCTTCGCGGCGCGGCGAACGCGGGCGGATCTGCGGGTCGCGCGCGGCGACCTGCGCGGCGCCATCGAGGATCTCGACGCGGCCCTCGGTGGCTCCGACGACGTCGATGCCTACCTCGACCGCGCCCGATGGCTGGTTCGCGACGGTCGCGCCGCCGAGGCCGCCGAGGGGCTCGAGCAAGCGCTCGCGCGCACCGACGAGTCGGCGCCGCTCGTGCTCGCCGCCGTCGACGCGCACCTGGCCGCGGGGTCGCTCGCGCCGGCGCTCGCGCTCGTGGATGCGTCCCTCGCGCGCACGCCCACCGATCCGCCCCTGGGGCTCCTGCGCGCCGACGAGCTCCTGCGGATGGGGCGCAGCGCCGACGCTGCCGCCGCGGCGACCGACGCGCTCCTCACGATCGACGAGCGCCTCGCACACCGACGCACGGTCGCGCTCCTGGTCGATCGCGGCGAGGCCCTCGTGCGGCTCGGTCGGATCGACGAGGCGCGCCGCGCGCTCGAGGCGGCCCAGGCCATCCAACCACGCTATCCACGTGCGCTCGCGCTCGCGACGCGTCTGTCGGGGGTGCGGTGATGCGCTCCCTCGGTCGCTGGGCCGCGCTCGGATGCGCGCTCTCCCTCTCGCTCCCGGCGCGCGCGAGCGCCCAGGCGCGCCGCCCCTACCTGCAACGCGGCACGAGCACGTCCATGCACGTCGTCTGGCGCAGCGCCGCGGCGGAGCCGACACGCGTGTGCTGGGGTACGAGCGCGAGCTCGCTCGGCAGCTCGGCCGGCAGCGGCGCGAGCGAGATCGATCACGACGTGACGATCGAGGGCCTCACGCCTTCGACGCCGTACTTCTATCGCGCGGCGGCGGCCTCGTGCAGCGCCGCGACGACCGGCGACGCGAACGACACGTTCACCACGTCTCCGCCGCGAGGCACCGCGACCCGCTTCCGGATGTGGGTCGTCGGCGACTCCGGAACCGGAGACGCTCCACAGGCCGCCGTCCGCGACGCGATGCTCGCCTACGTCGGGACCGACTTCCCGGACCTCGTCCTGCACATGGGTGACATCGCCTACACTTCGGGCACGACGGCCCAGTTCGACTCGGGGTTCTTCGGCCCCTACGCCGACATCCTCCGTCGCGTGCCGTGCTGGCCGACGCTCGGCAACCACGAGGGCATCAGCTCGCACTCGTCGACCGAGACCGGCCCGTACTACGAGGCGTACTCGCTGCCGCGCGATGGGAGCGCGGGCGGCGTCGCGAGCGGTACCGAGGCCTACTACTCGTTCGACTACGCGAACGCGCACTTCGTCGTCCTCAACTCCCAGGACGTCTCGCGCTCGCCGACCGGCGCCATGCTCACGTGGCTCGAGAGCGACCTCTCGGCCAACGTCTCCGACTGGACGCTCGCCTACTTCCACCATCCCGCCTACACGCACGGCACGCACAACTCGGACACCGAGGGGCAGCTGACCGACATGCGCGAGAACGCGCTCCCGATCCTCGAGGCGCACGGCGTCGACGCGGTGCTGGCCGGTCACTCGCACGTGTACGAGCGCAGCTACCTCGTCCAGGGCGCCTTCGACACGCCGACCACGGCAGCCGGGCACGTGGTCGATCCGGGCGATGGCCAGCTCGACGGCGACGGCGCCTATCACTCGGGCCCGGACGGGACTCTCTACGTGGTCGCCGGGCACGGCGGGGCGAGCACGGGCGGCAACCTCGATCACCCGCTCATGTTCTTCTCGGAGTCGGAGCACGGCTCCTGTGTCGTCGACGTCGACGGGGACACGCTCACGCTCACGAACGTTCGCTACGACGGGACCGTCACCGATCACGTCTCGCTCACGCACGCCGGAACGCCACCGCCGCCTCGCGACGGAGGCTTCGTCGGGGTCGACGCCAGCACCTACCGGCCCGACGCCGGCCCGCGCCAGGACGCCTCGAGTCCGCTCGACGCCGCCTCGACGATGGACGATGCCGGGACGAGCGCGCCTCCGCCGAGCTCGGGTGGATGCGGCTGTCACGCGGCCGGCACCGCCCCCTCGCACGGCGCGCTGGCGCTGCTGCTCGGGCTCGCGGGGATCGTCGGCGCCCGCCGGCGCCTTCGGCGCCACCGGTGAAGGGCGCTTCGACGGTCGCGGCCCTTCACCACACCTCGAGCTCCACACGAGTGCGCTGGAGCTGACTTTCGGAGAGCATTTCTGGCCACGCCTCGCGTCGAGTGCTCAACTCGGGAGATGGTCATGCGCGCTCGATTCGACGCCTGGACGCTCGCCGCCGCGCTCACCGCGTGCCAGGCGCCCGCGCCGTACACGATGCTCAGCCTCGACGCGTCGACGGACGCGCCGCGGCCCGACGTCGGGC
>JBGALT010000159.1:0-18447 GCA_044223665.1 Sandaracinaceae bacterium
TCCCGAGCGTGCTCGTCACGAGGAGCAGCTCGCCGGTCGACGTGGTGACCAGACCGTCGACCCCGTCGACGCCGTCGTGGGCCGTCGTCATCGCGCCGTAGGCTCCCGTCGCGGCGTCGAACGGCAGCGCGTGGAGGATCGAGGTGTCCCACGACGCGACGTAGAGGGTCGATCCGTCGGGCGAGAAGGCCAGGCCGTTGGCGAAGGAGATCGCGGCGACGAGCGCCACGTTGCCGCCGTCGGCGTCGGCGCGGAAGAGCGCGTCCCCCGCCGAGTCGCTGAACACGATCGAGCCGTCGGGCGCCTCGAGCACGAAGTTCGTCATTCCGAAAGGCGCGCCGCCGGGGCCGGCCGTCACGAGCTCGGTGATGGTCCCGTCCGTCGTGACGAGGAAGATCCCGCGCGCGCCTCCGTTCGCCAGCGGCTGCTTGGCGCACACGAGGAGCGCACCGTCCTGCCGGGTCGCGAGCCCGACGGGCGAGTCGATCGAGACGAAGTCGCTCACGACGCCGGCCGCCGTGACGCGCACGATGCGATCGTCGGCGGTGCCCACGTAGAGGACGGGCGTGCCGTCGGCCGCGGCCCCGAGCGCGATGCCCTCGGTCGTGCTGCCGACGTCGGCGAAGACCTCGACGGGGCTCGGCCCGGCGTCTCCGCCGGCGTCGCGCCGTCGCGGCCCGGTGTCCACGCCGGCATCGAGCGCGCCCGTATCGGACGGTGCGCTCGCGTCGTCCTGGGCCGCGTCGACCGAGGCGGCCGGCGCCTGACACGCGCCGAGCGGAAGGAGCAGAGCGAGCGCGACGGGGGCGTGAGCGAGCGTCTTCACGCCGCCACGGTAGCAGGACCCCGCCCCGGGCGTCCCCGCGCGTCCGCGCGGGTCAGGGCGGGCTCGCCTCGCAGGCCCGCATCTCTTGGAATCGATCCCAGCTCGAGCCGCCCCGCGCCGAGAGGCGCCCCGCGAGCGCGAGCGTCTCGGCGGCCCAGAGCACGCGCAGGTGCACCGCGATCTGGACCTCGAGGCCGTCGTTCGCCGTCTGGAGCGCGCTCGCGTCGTCCTCGGCGTCGGCCCAGGCGATCGCCTCCTCGGAGGCGAAGAACTCCGCGAGCTCGTCGTGCGCGTCGTGGAGCATCGCCGGGTAGTCCGGGTGGTAGGGGTCGTCGAGCACCGGCCACCGCGACAGGACGGCCCCCGCGACCTCGGCCGCGCGGTCGTCGGCCTCGGCGTAGGCCTCGGCGAGCGCGTCGGTGTTCTCTTCTTCGCGGGCCTGCAGCATCTCGAGCGAGCGCTGGGCGGCCTCCACCGAGTCGAGGTCGAGCGAGGCGAGCAGCGCGTCGATCACGGCGGCCTCCTCGGGCAGCGACACCTCGCCGGCCTCGCCTTCCTCGGGCGCGAGGGACCGGAGCAGCCGCTCGCTCGTGGTCACGGGCACGTCGATCGCGCGCGAGGCGATGCGCACCTCGGCGAGGGCTTCGAGCAGCGTGATGGTGCCGTCGTGATCGCGGTCGATGCGCGCGCGCGCGTCGTGACCGTCCCGGTCGCGCCCACCGAGCGCGGAGAGGAAGTACACGCCGAAGCCCTCGTGCACGGCCCGGTCGGTGTCGCTGTCGCAGCCGCCCGCCTCCCGGTCCCACGACGTGGAGAAGATGCCGCAGCGATCCTGGTCGGTCGGCCCGAGCGTCTCGTCGGCGCTGCGGAACGCGAGCTCGGCGAAGCCGCCCGAGAAGCAGCTGGTCACCACCACGCGGACGCGACGCGAGGTGCCGACGTCCTCGAGCTGCTCGGCGAGCATCGGGGGATCGAAGCCCGCGTTGCCCCAGGTCTGCACGAGCGCATCGGCCGGGCTCGCGCCGCCTCGCCCGTGCCCGGTGAAGTAGAAGAAGAGCGGATCGTCGCCGTCGGGCAGCGCGATCTCGAGCGCGGCGAAGATCTCGTCGACGCTCGCCCCGCCGTGCAGCGAGAGGCGCGTGCGCCGGTAGTGAGCATCCCGCCCGCCGCGGGGCGCGAACAGGTTTCCGAGCGCGAACACCACCGGATCGCCTTCGGGGCTGGGATCGCGCTCCTGCACGGCGCGCGTGCCGGCGCCACCGGCGAACAGGACGATCGTGCCCTCGTCGTCGAGCATGCGCTGCGCGAGCGCGACGTCCTCCTCGAGCGAGACCTGGTCGAGATCGGGCGTCGGCCCGCCCCCGGCGAGGATGCGCGCGATGTGGGGCGGCAGCTCGAGCGGCTCCTCGTCGGAGAAGGAGAGCACCTCGCCCGGCTGCGCGCTGCGCGTGCTCGCGACCATCGCTCCGCGCGCGCGCCCGAGCTCGCCAGCGCCGAGCGCGAAGCCGGCGAGCACGAGCGCGAGGGCCACGACCTGGAGGCTACGGCTCATGGAGCCCGTGAGCATGACGCACCGAGCGCGCTACGTCTCGCGCCCCATCGCGTGGGCGCGGGCGGTGCTCATCCCGGGAGACAGACGTTGGCCGACGCGCCGCCGACGACCCTCGAGCAGTAGAACCCGTACTCGCAGGCGTCGGACGTCGAGCACGTCTGGTAGCACTGGTAGCTCACCCCGCCGTCGAACGAGATGCAGCTGCCGGCGACGCCGTAGACGTCGGTGGGGCAGCGCGAGTCGGTGTACGAGCAAGAGCTGCTGCACATGGTGGCGCGCGCGCCCGAGCTCACGACCGAGATGCAGCGGTCGCTCGGCGTCCGGCAGTCGGAGTCGTAGGTGCACCGCTGGTACGGGGAGGCCGTGGCCGCGCGACAGCCTCCGAGGAGGGTGAGCGCCCCGAGAACGACGACACGCACGAGAGAACGACAGCTCATCGCAGGGCCTCCGACTCGAAGCATGGCAGACAGGCGCGACGCACGCGATCGGCTACTCTGACAAGACGATGATCGACCACGCGCGATTCAATGGCCTGGTCCGCCGCGCCACGACCGACGATCTCGGCACGCTGGGGAAGTTGGCGGCGGAGCTGGTGCGCTTCCACCACGCGATCGATCCGGACCGCTTCTTCCTGCCCACGGGCGTGGAGGAAGGCTACCGGCGCTGGCTGGGGACCGAGCTCCAGAGCCCCGATGCGATCGTGCTCGTGGCAGAGCTCGACGCCAACATCGTCGGCTACCTCTACGGGCGGCTCGAGAAGCGGGACTTCAACATGCTGCTCGCACAGCACGCGGCGCTGCACGACGTCCTGGTGATCGAGAGCGCCCGCCGCTCGCACGCCGCCGAGGCGCTGGTGCGACGCTTCGCCGAGCTGGCGGCCGAGCGCGGCATGCCTCGGGTCGTGCTCCACACCGCGACCTCGAACGAGCGCGCCCAGGCGCTGTTCCGCAAGATCGGGTTTCGACCGACGATGCTCGAGATGACGCTCGAGACGAAGGGCGACGGCGCCGAGCGCGAGCCGCCGACCTGAAGGCCGCTACCGCCGGGCGCCTCCGCGCCCGAGGCGCTCAAGGCGTGACAGGAAACCTGTCGCGCCTTGTCCTACCCGAGCGAGAATCGCTCGGGCTTTCTCTCTCGGAAGGAACCCGACAGGAGGTTTCCTGTCGGGCCTTCACTTCGGACGGGCGCGAACCGTCGTGACGGGCACCTCGGCGGCGCGGACGACCTGCTCGGCGACCGAGCCGACCAGCAGGCGCTCGAGGCCGGCCTTGCCGGCGGTCCCCATCACGATGTGATCGACCGCGAAGTGCTTGGCCGCGTGGGCGATCGTCTCCGCCGGCGGCCCGAGGCGCAGGTGCGCGTGGACCGTCACGCCGTTGGTGACCGAGCGCGTGATCGCCGCATCGAGATCCTGCTTCAGCGCGCGCTCGGAGTCCTTCGCGAGGTCGCTCGTCGGCGACGCGTAGGCGGAGAGCTCCCAGGTGTGGACCGCATGCAGCTCGGCCCCGAACTGCTTGGCCAGCACCGACGCGAACGTGAGCGCTGCGTCCGACGAGTCGGAGAAGTCGACGGGGCAGAGGATGCGTCGGATCGAGAAGGGGGTGCTCATCGCGGAACTCCGGGAGACGAAGCGTGGTTCTTCACGAGGGAGGCGGAGGGATCACGACCGTGTCGGTCGGGGCCGGGCTCGTCGGGGCCGGCGCGCTGCCCGGCGGAGGCGGGATCACCTCGCTCGTCGGCGGTGGCGTCCCCGAGGCGGGCGGCGGCGGAACGATGGCCTGCGCCGATCCTTCGAACGCGCTGGGCGCTCCCGGCGGCGGCGGGATCACCGCGCCATCGAGCGAGGAATCGGCGGTGACGACGTCGAGCAAGGGCGGTGCTGCCGGCGGCGCCATGCTCACCGACTCCTCCGTGCGCGACCAGGTGCAGCCGCGGTCCAGGCAGACGAGGCGATAGGCGGCGCCGTGCGTGCAGCCGTAAAACGCGAGGTGGCTCGCCCCGTCGGCGAGCGCCGTGAGCATCTCGGGCGCGCACTGGAGATCGGCCGACGCGCGCATGATCGCCGGCACGATGGGCTGGAAGCCGCAGCGCCGCCCCGAGCACACGTAGGAGTACTCGCGCAGCTGGCCGCAGCCGGAGACGCGGAAGGCGGCCGTGTCGAGCTCGGAGATCTGCAGGCCCGACCGGCAGTGCATCTCGCGCTGCGCCTGGCGCTCGAGGCGGACCATCGCCCGGCGATCCGGCCCGCGCACCCAGGCGTCGTGGGACCCGCCGCACGCGCCGAGCAGGGCCCAAGCCGCGAGCAGCATCGTGACGAGCGTCGTCACCTTGGGTCGGTACACGCAGCGACCCTAGCACGAGGAGCGTCGCGCGGTGCCTCGCCCTCTCGCCCTCCTGCCGTCGGACTCGCCGACCCGAGCCCCGTGCGAGCGCGTCAGGCGGCGACGCCGAGCGCGCGGTAGAGGATCGTGCGCGCCACGGCCTCGATGTTGCGTTCGGCGGCCTTCTTCAGCAGGGCGCGCACCTGCGTCTTCACCGTGCTCCGGGCGATCCCCATGCGCTCGGCGAGCTCGCTCGATCGTGCACCATCGACCGCCAGGCGCGCGATCCGCCGCTGCGATCCGCTCAAGCGCTTCTCGTCCCCGTAGCTCTCGGTCGCGCGATCCAGCCGCGCAGCGCGCGTCGCGGCGATCATCCGATCGACGAAGTCCGTCAGCGTTGCGAGACCGAACGGCTTGGCGACGATCTCCGCGCCCATCCCTTGCGCGAGGTTCACGGCCTCGGGCGTGAGGTTGCCGGTGACGAGGAGCACCTCCGCGGGCACCGTCTGCGTGCGCAGCGCGCGAGAGAGATCGAGCCCGCTCCCGTCGCCCAGCCCGATGTCGACGACCGCCGCGTCGCAGCCCCCCTCACGAATCAGCGCGGCGGCGCTCTCGAAGCTGCTCGCCGCGAGCACCGTCGCGCACCCCGCGAGCGCCTTCGTCATCTTCGACAGCAGGACGGGGTCGTCGTCCACCACGAGAACGACCGGCCGCCATGCAGGCGCGGCCGGCGCCGAGGGCCGGGGTGCTGCGCGCGACGGGACAGGGTGTCGAGGACGGGCCATGTCCGTGTCTCGACCGGCCCCCGCGACCGTTGCGTCCGTCGACGATGATCCCGGCCCGCGCCCTCGCTTGCGTCCCACCACGCCGGACAGTGAACGCCAACACGCGGGCGGGGGAAAGTGCCCCTTTTGTTGCACCCCCTCCCCTCGGAACGCCTCACCGCGGGCCCACACGTCCGCACCTCCGCTTTCGGAAGTGTTTTCCGTGCACTGGGCGCGACTCCGTGTCCGGCGCGTCGGCCGAAATTCGAGCGGCCACACGCCCCAACGAGCGCTCACCCACGCGCACCGCGCACGCGCGCGATCGCGAGCCCCTCGAGGACGCTCTCGCCGAGGCGCCGCCGTCCGTCCGCCGCCACCTCCGCCAGTCACGGGGCCGATCTCGCGGAGATCTGGAGGGCGAGGTCCGGCACGGCCGCTGATGCGCGCGCCGCATGCGGCACCATCGGCACTTCCTCACGTCGAAGTACTGGTTCGTCACGGACCGGTGCGTGGACGAGCGCTTCTTTCTTCGGGCTGGGAAGGAGGTGCACGAGGTGATCCTCGCGGCCATGAAGCTCGCCTGCGAGCGCAGCGGCGTCGCGCTGCTCGCGTTCGTCATCATGAGCAACCACTGGCACCTGGCGCTCGAGCGCAGCGAGGACCCGCGGTCGATCGTGGTCTTCATGCAGACCCTCAAGTCGACCGTCGCCCAGGAAATGAACGAGAGATACGGGCGGCGCGGCCCGTTCTGGAGCCGGCGCTTCAGCGCCCAGCCCATCCTCGACGACGAGTCGCTCATGGAGCGGATCCTCTACGTGCTCATGAACCCCGTCCGCGCCGGGATCGCGGCGACCGTGCAGGAATATCCGGGCCTCTCGAGCCTCGAGGCGAACACCGGCATGCGCGGCGCGTGCGGCTCGATCGAGCTCCCCATCGCGCTCCCGCCGCAGTGGCGGGGCCTCGATGCGACCGAGCTCTCGGTGCAGAAGGCGTGGGTTCGCCACGAGCTGCGGGCGAGGGAGAACGTCGTGCGCGAGGAGCGCGTCGCGAAGGGGCTGCCGCGTCCGAAGGCGGAGCGCTGCCTCCAGATCGACCCGTGGGAGCGGCCGAAGAAGCCGGACTTCAGGCCGGCGCCGCTGTGCTTCGCCGCGACGAAGCAGGCGCGGAGCGTGTTCGCCAGGCTGCACGCGGCGTTCGTCCAGGCGTACAAGGCCGCGAGCGAGGCGTTCCGGAGCGGAGTGCTCGACGTGATGTTCCCCGCGGGGTCGTTCCCGCCGAGGCTGCTCAAGCCGCCCGTCGAAGCGCCCGCCTGCTGACGAACGACGCGAGCGCCGAGCGAAGCGAGCGAACCGCGGAGCGAGCGGAGGGATAGCTCCGTCTCGCGACGTGCTTCGCGACAGAGCGGCGCGCTCGGAGCGAGCGCCGACGAGCGTCGGAAGACGCTCGAGGGCGACGCTCGACCAGCTCGCGACGCCGTCACCGTCGATCATGGGATGACTCGGTGGATGGGGCGCAGCGTTGCGTCGCTCGTAGGGGCTCCCTTCGTCCGCATGCTCTGGCACCTGTTCCCGCGCCTGGCACCTGTTCCCGCGCAGCGCAGCGTTGCGTCGCTCGTAGGGGCTCCCTTCGTCCGCATGCTCTGGCACCTGTTCCCGCGCAGCGCGCCGCGGGCCCCTTCCGCGCGATCAACTGCGGCTCGCTCGCGGCGTCGTTGCTCGAGAGCGAGCTCTTCGGCTACGGCCCGGCGGCGTTCACGGGCGCCGAGAAGCGCGGCCGCGAGGGCCTCTTGGCGGCGGCGGACGGCGGAACGCTCTTCCTCGACGAGGTGGCCGAGATGCCTCCCGCGATGCAGGCCGCGCTCTTGCGGGTGCTCGAGGACGGCACCTACCAGCGCGTGGGCGAGACGCAGCCGCGGCGCGCCGACGTGCGCGTGATCTGCGCGACGTGCCGCGACCTCGACGCGCTGGTGGAGAGCGGCGCGTTCCGCAAGGACCTGTACTTCCGCCTGCGCGGCGCGCGCGTGGAGCTGCCGCCGCTGCGCGCGCGGGCCGATCTCTTGCCCCTCGCGCGGCACCTCTTGACGCAGCTCGCGCAGCAGCTCGATCGGGCGCCGACGCCCGCGCTCTCACGCGAGGTGGAGCGCATCCTCAAGGCGCACGACTGGCCGGGAAACGTGCGCGAGCTGCGGACGACGCTGGAAGTGGCGTTGGTGCTCGCAGGCGACGCGCTCGAGATCGGCCCCGAGCACCTGCCCCCCGGGCTCGGTGAAACCGTGAGCCCGAGCGCTGCGGCCGGCGGCGCCGAGCTGGCGAGCGCCGAGCTCTCGGCCCTGCGCCGCGTGCTCAACGAGGTCGCCGGCAACGTGAGCCTCGCCGCCAAACGCCTCGGCGTGGCGCGCAGCACGCTCTACCGGATGATGCGCAAGCACGGCCTCCGCGAGGAGTAGCGAAGCGCAGCGGGGAGCAGGCTGCGGGCAGGGGTCCGGATCGATCTCGAGACCGATGGCGATCGCGAGACCCGCGTGACGCCTACGGCGCGTTCGCGACCCGGGAAATGGGAGACAGCTGCGGGCTCTCGTCTGAATCGACGCGCCTCCCGCGGCCGACGCGCGAGACGATCTCCGCAACAAGCGCCGGCTCTCCACACACGAACGCGTACGCCGAATCGAAGACACCGAGCTCGATTCGTTGGTCCCGGTCACGAAGCCAGAGCTCGTCCCAGCCGGAGATCGAAGCGTCCACGAGGCGCGCGAAGTCGCCTGCCGACAGGGATCGAAACCAGGTGCCCGGAAGCGCGCATGGGAGTCCCGACATGCCTGCCGACTCGAGATCGTCGGCCGAGGCCCACACGAGCCATTCCCCGGCGGGTCTCAGCGCGGCGGCCGCCCTCAGGACCTCGTCGACGCGCAGCCGACCCTCCGAGTCACGGTCCTCGAAGACCCAGAACTGGCCACAGATCCGTTCGCAGCCGCTCACCATGTGCACCACGTCGAGAGCTCGAGCTCGCCGCAATCCTTAGCCTGAGAGCCTCCCGCTCGCATCGTGCTGCGACGAAGGCCGCGAAGTCACTCCCTCGCTCCCCCCTCCGGCCCGCGCAACTGCCACCGTCCGACGGCCAATCATGATCGGCGCATGGGGGACGACCGAGGTCGCTTCGGCGCAGGGCCAGCTCCGGTCGCGATCACCTCGCTCCGCAGCGCGCCGACTTCCTGGCGCAGCGCCGTCTCGCTCGCGGAGATCTCGGCGAGGATCGCGTCGAGCGCCTCCCACGCGGCCTTCGGGTCGCCCATCTCGTCCGCGTGGGCGTGCGCCTCGCGCGCCTCGCGGCGGATGCGCCCGACGTCGGAGGCCGCGAGCCGCGCCGGCGCCGAGCGGGTCGCCGGCACTTCTGCGAGCTGCGCCGGATGCACGCGCGCGACGCTGTCCTCGTGCCACGCATCGCCCTCGCCTTCCGCGTCGCCGTCTCCGAGCACGACGAGCGCGATCGGCGCGCGCGCGTGAAGCGCGAAGAGGACCTCGTCGAGGCCCTCGCGCAGATCGGCCTGGTACGGCGCGTCGCGTGGGATGTTCCGGTAGCGCGCGCGGAACGAGATCCACGCGCCCTCGACGCGGAGCTCCTCGAACCAGCAATCGAACGTGCGGCTCGCGAGCGTCGCCGGCGCTCGGTCCTGCACGCGCACGCGGACCCACCACTCCGCGCCGCGCGGATGCTGGCCGCGGCCGACGAAGAGGAACGGGAACGGTGCGCGCCCCGCGGCCTCTCGGGCCCGAGCGCGGACGAGCGGGCGATCGCCCGCCTCGCAGAAGCTCGCGGCGTACAGGCCCTCGGCCGCGAGCGCGTCGACGTTCGCGATCACCGCATCGCGGAACCCGAGCGTCGTGGCGCTCGCCGCCGGGCGAACGTGCGCGATCGTGGGCTCCTCCCACGACCACGTGCCCGGGACACGCGCCTCGACGCTCGCCCTCGTCGGCGCGCGATCGAAGTAGAGCTCCCAGCCGAGCTGCTCGCGCTTGGCGCTTCGCCGGTCGGCGCCGAGCAGCGAAACGGGAGGCGCCGCGTCGGTCGTCGCGACACCGAGCGCGCGGCGCGCCTCGTCGGCGAGCTCGCGCTGCGCCGCGGCGAGGGTGCTCAGGCGCTCGAGGATCTCGTCGCGATCGACCTCGCCGCTCGCGAGCACGCAGGGGAGATGGAAGGGCACGTCTTCGCTCCGTCCCATGTCCACACGCGGCCCCGTGAGCGCCACGCCCTCGATCGCCCGAGTGCAGAGCGCGCAGGTGCCGCCGCGCGTAAGACCGAAGAGCCGCCCGACGTCGTGCAGCGGGCGGAGCGTGAAGCACGCGGCGCTCGGATCGAGCACGACGCCTGCGACGAGGTCTTTCAAGCTCGAGGCCGCGCGCGCGAGCGACGCCGGGCGCGGCCGCTCGAAGAGATCGCGCGCGAGCTGCGGCTCGACGCGCGCCGCGCAGGCCGGGTGGTGGGCGTCCCACAGCCACTGCCCGCGACCGCCGCGATGGACCGCCGCGACGAAGACGCCGGTGACCGGCTCGCGGCAGACCCGGCACGCATGCGCCTTGATGTGCGAGTCGCTGAACCGGAGCTCGGCGTAGCGCCGCGATACCGCAGCGCGCCGGCCGGCGACCGGCTCGGCGGCCGCGCTCTCGGGCTCGCGCTCGCGCGCGCTCGGCGTCGCGCTCTTCTTCTTCGGCTTGGTCGTCCCGCCCTTGGCCACGGCAGGAAGGTTAGCGCGGGACGCTCCGCGGATGCCCTGTCGGGATTCACTCCCGATGGAGGGGGCCGTGTATCGGCCCCCGCGCGCTGAGACTGGCCGTTCGGGTCGGAGCGCTCGATGGCGGCCCGTCACGGCGGCGCTCACAGAGGACGGCCGGGTCCGTTCTCGCGTGTTCCACGCCGCGGCTCGAAACATGTCTGACCCCACGAATTCGTGCGTGCCCGTATACTCGGCCCATGCGACTCGTCGGGGCCCTCGCTGGAATCGTGCTCGTGCTCGTGGGCTGCGGAGACTCGCCGCCGACGGAGAACCTGGACGCTGGCATGGAGGCCGACGCGTTCGCTCCTGATGGCGCGCCGGCGACCGATGCGGGCTGTCCCTGCGACGACCGCGTCGCATGCACCAGCGATTCGTGCACCACCGGCGCATGCGTGCACACTCCCGACACCGCAGCGTGCGAAGCAGGGCTCTACTGCGATTCGAGCCGAGGCTGCGTGGGCGGCGAGGCGTGCACGAGCGAAGCCGATTGCGCGCATCCCGGCGCGTGCGTGGTCGCGAGCTGCGACGGTGCGACCCGCACCTGTCGGTACTCGGTGCTCGACGGAGACGGCGATGGGTCGCCGCCCGCTGTCTGCGGCGGGAACGACTGCGACGACGCGGACCCCGCCATCCATCCGGGCGCGATCGAGTCGTGCGACGGCGTCGATTCGGACTGCAGCGGCGGCCCCGACGACCCGGGAGCTCCTGGATGCCGCCCCGACCAGGTCTGCGATGGTCACTCCTGCAGCTGCGCGGCGGCAGAGACGGAGTGCATCGATGCGTTGCTCCGCACCCCGACGTGTGCGGACCTGACCACCGACGCCGACCACTGCGGATCGTGCGACCACGAATGCGGGCGAGGCCAGGAGTGCGCAAGCTCGGCGTGCGCCTGCCTCGCAGGCTACACCGACTGCGGAGGCTACTATGGCTCCCCGCAGTGTCGCGACCTCGCTCACGACCGACAGAGCTGCGGCGCGTGCGGCCACGACTGCTTCTCGCTGGAATGTCTGGACGGCACGTGCGGCTGCGTCCCGCCCGCCGTGGTCTGCACCAGCGCGACCTGGCCCGCCGTGTGCGCCACGCTCGCGGACGATCCGGTACACTGCGGCAGCTGCGATCACGGATGCTTGACGAGCGCGACTTGCAGCGCGGGTACGTGCAGCGCCGAGGCCGGCTTCTTCCACGCGTACGGCGCGCTGGCGGGCTTCACGCACGGAGACGTCCAGCCGCTGCTGGCGCGCGACACATCGACGGGGACGATCTGGACCGCCTGGCTCAGCGGCGCGAGCTCGCCGCGGTACGAGCCACGCACGGAGCTGCCGGGCAGGACGACGACGCTCTGGACATCCCCCGCCGCGCTGCTCCAACTCGATGACAGCGGGGCATTCGTCCGCGAGCTCGATCTACCCCAGCGCGTTCCGGCGATTAGCGCTGGCGGCGGGCGCGTGATGGTCATCGAGTCGACGAGCTTCGCCACGATGACGGTCGGGCCCACGACCCTCGCGCGCCCCTCGGGCGTCAGCGGCTCTTGGACGGGGGTGTTCGCGATCGACGAGAGCGGCGCGCCGATCTGGGCGCGTGCCATCCGCGGCGCGAGCCGGGTCAGCGTTGGCATGGACGGCTCGGCGATGATCGTTCTCTACGATGCGATGGCGACGGACTACGGCTCCGGGGTGACCGTCCCAGCGAGCTCCATCGCGTCGACCGTGCTGCTGGTGGTGGGCCCCGACGGTACCCCACGCTCGGCGACACGGATCATCCCAGCGGTCGATGCCGTCCAGCGCGACGCGATGGATCGCGTGGTCATGATGGCGACGACGAACTCGACCGCCGACGTCACGTTCGGGGGGTCGACCTTCCCCGGTGGCAGCACGGTCATGCGCGAGTTCGTGGCCGTGCTCTCCCCGACCGGCAGCCACGTGTACTCATTCGCGGTCGCCCACTACGGACGTCTCATTCCCTTCGACGACGCCGTGCTGCTCGTCTACACCCGGAACCCAGGCTTCGGCCGAACGCAGTCCACGGTGGAACGCTGGGTGTACGGAGCCGACACCGCTACACTCGATGCTTCGTCGGGCACGACCTTCGTCGACGTGATCCTCCAGGGCGGCGTGCGTTCGGGCCCTCGGGCCGTGCTCTTCGGCAGGACAGAGGGAGTGGCCGGTCACGTGGGAACGTTCGTGACGCAGGCATGGGACGGGCTCGATTTCGCGACGCGGATCTCTCCGACGACGCTGCAGCCGGATGCGTACGGGGAGCTCATCACCGAGAACACCACGTACCAGCCGGTCGACCTCGGGGCGGCGTCCGCTGGGACGGCGAACGGCGCAGTGGTCGCGGGGAACCTCGGCAACCGTGCGCTCATCGGCTCGCTCGGGCTCGATGCGATGAACGCCTACGAGGGGCTCTTCGTCGCGGGCATCGTCTTCCATCCCTGAGGGGCAGCGTTCGCGTCCCTCCGCTCGCATGCTCTGGCACCTGTTCCCCGCCCCACGAACGCGCGCTGGCCGGCACCTCGGGATCGCGGCTGCCGGTGTCGGGGTCGTCGGAGCCGATGCGCCTACCGACCGAGTCGTACACGAAGACGCGCGTGACCAGCTGGAGCTGGCCGTTGGGGTCGGAACGGTCGATGGCGGCCGCCGTCCGTCCGCCGCCACCTCCGCCAGTCACGGGTCCGATCTCGCGGAGATCTGGAGGGCGAAGCCCGGCACGGCTGCTGATGCGCGCGCCGCATGCGGCAGCATCGGCACTTCCTCACGTCGAAGTACTGGTTCATCACGGACCGGTGCGTGGATGAACGGCTCTTCCTTCGCGCGGGAAAGGAGGTGCACGAGGTGATCCTCGCGGCGATGAAGCTCGCCTGCGAGCGCAGCGGGGTCGCCCTGCTCGCCTACGTGATGATGAGCAACCACTGGCACCTGGTGCTCGAGCGCACCGAGGACCCGTGGTCGATCGTGGTCTTCATGCAGACCCTCAAGGCCACGGTCGCGCAGGAGATGAACGAGCGATACGGGCGGCGCGGGCCGTTCTGGAGTCGGCGCTACAGCGCCCAGCCCATCCTCGACGAAGAGTCGCTCATGGAGCGCATCCTGTACGTGCTCATGAACCCCGTGCGCGCGGGCATCGCGGCGACGGTGCAGGAGTACCCGGGCCTGTCGAGCCTCGAGGCGAACACCGGCATGCGCGGCGCGTGCGGCCCGATCGAGCTTCCGATCGCGCTGCCGCCGCAGTGGCAGGGCCTCGATGCGACCGAGCTGTCGGTGCAGAAGGCGTGGATCCGCAACGAGCTGCGCGGGCGCGAGAAGGTCGTGCGTGAAGAGCGGATGGCGAAGGGACTGCCGCGCCCGAAGGCGGAGCGCTGCCTCCAGATCGACCCGTGGGAGCGGCCGAAGAAGCCGGACTTCAGGCCGGCACCGCTGTGCTTCGCAGCGACGAAGCAGGCGCGGAGCGCGTTCGCGAGGCTGCACGCGGCGTTCGTCCAGGCGTACAAGACCGCGAGCGAGGCGTTCCGGAGCGGAGTGCTGGACGTGATGTTCCCCGCGGGCTCGTTCCCGCCGAGGCTGCTCAAGCCCCCCGTCGAAGCGCCCGCCTGCTGAGGCACGAGGCGATCGCCAAGCGAAGCGAGCGAACCGCGGAGCGAGCGGAGGGAAAGCTCCGTCTCGCGTCGTGCTTTGCGACAGAACGGCGCGCTCGGAGCGAGCGCCGACGAGCGTCGGAAGACGCTTGAGGGCGACGCTCGCGCGCCGCTCGGCGTCGTCAACGGTGATCATTGGCGGACTCGGCAGATGCGGCGCGGCGTTGCGTCGCTCGGGGAGCGTCCCTTTCCTCGCATGCTCTGGCACCTGTTACCCGCGCGGGTCACCGGCGCCGCACAGAGAGCACCCCGAAGCGACCGTCACCGACGGCGAGAATCGAGTCATGACCAAGGGGCCCGACCACTTGCACCCACGGCCAAGGCAAGGGCACCCACTCTACCTCGCGGGCATCAGCGCAGGACACAAGCGCCAGGCTGCGACACCCGCCTTCGAGACCAGTACCAACCATCCAAAGCCAATCCTCGCGCACAAACGGGCTGATGCCATATACCGGAAGCCGACCACAACGCTGCCACGCAGACGCCTCCCCCCCACTAAAACGAAACAACTCGCACTCCCAGTCTCCATCAACCCATCTATTCTGATACACGGACCCACGCCCCTCGCAGTACGAGCGACGATGGAGCGGTCCCGACGCAAAAGCGTGTTCCGACCATTGCAAGCGACCATCGCGATTCCACAAGGACGCCGTACCAGCCGTCGGATGGGCCCGCCCCACCACCGCTCGCAATTCACCGCCATCAACATCAGGCGCCGACAGCGCTAGGCCGTCAAGAGGAAGAAAAGGCGGCGGCTGGATATCTTGAACAGCCCCCCCGGGGGCGACCTCGTAACAACTAAGACCACACCCGCCGCGGCCAACGTCGACGACGTAAGCCGCACCTGCGCCACCAATCAACACGGCATGCTCGGTGATCGCAAGCTCCACCAACACAGCCGACCCGACCGCGTCAACCATCCATAGCTCTGACAGACCACCAGGGCTTCTCCCTGCGACCAGAGCCGACCTGAACATCGGCGCCCACCGCTCAATCGCGACGGGAATACCACATTCAAACGCCCCTGCTTCCGACACAAGAATCGCGGAAGTCATCCGTGTGATTCCGTCGACCCATCCTCCAACCAGCATCCGCAGACCATCACCCAGCGGTACCAGCGTCGGGAAGGAGACCCGAATGTCCGACAACGATTGCTCGGGGACCCGTTCGACCAAGGTGATCATTCGGACGACCCCCCCGTTGGAGTTGGTTCAGCCCCCCCCGGCGGGGGCGCTTCGACGGGCGGCTCAACACGGTAGAACTCAGCGCCGCGACCGAAGGACGGCTCGCCAGCGTTTCCGTATGTTCTCGAACTCGCCCCGTCAACAATGGTTACACTTCCGTCTCCTCCCACGCTGACGTGTCTCATATGTCCTTCCGGCATCGCTTGTGTCGGCGGGTCTATCACCACGTAGTCGCCAGGCACGGGCGCGCCTTCAGCGTCGGCCAGACCGCGGACGCGCGCCAGCGTGATCCCGGCGCGCCTCAGCCATCCTCGGGCTGAGGCCATCGCCTGCGCGGGCGTCATCGCCTCGCCTTCAGGGGTGCGCGTCGGGATGTCTCCGAGCGAATCAATGAGCGCCTGGGTAGTCGCCGCCACGCCCCGTGTCCGCAGGACCGACGAAGCCGTGTCCGCAACACACGTGCCTCCCGCGCACACGCTATATTCAACCGCTGGCACCGCGGGCGGGAGCTCCGGCCCGAAGCCTTCAGGGAACGCGGCCGCCTCCAGGGAACCCGTAGGCGTCTCCCGAACGATTGAGTCAGTGAGCGGCGCGGAGGCACCGGCTGCGCCTCCAGCTGCTAGCTGCTCCTGATACGCACGCTCGGCACTGCCATCCGCCCCCCAGCCCATCCACTCGGCAACTCCGCCACTCGTGCCCTGCACGAACTTACCGATCGGAGCGAGGAAATCTCTCTCAACCGCCGTGAGCGCGGCGTCGACTACGGCCGCAACAACCTTCTGCGCGTCGCTCGGGCCGCTTGCCACCAGGTGCTCGGCAGTGCTGTCGCCCACACCCAGTCCGGCGGAGTCGCGCGCGGTGAGAAGATTGCCACCTACATAGTGATAACAATTCAGCGCCTCCCCACCTCCGTTGGCATGCACATGCAACGGATCCGGGCTCGCCCACCTCCCCAACCTCGCAATCAAATACCGTTCCCCGAAGTACACCAGCCCGACGTCCTCGTCGGCCTCCTTCCCAGTGAACCCCATGGGCTCGAGCGGCACCGCTCCGCCACCGCCCTCGGCCCACAACGTCTCCCGCGCCCCGTTGGGGTAATACGTGCTCACCTCGAGCAGCTCGCCGCTCCACAGATCGACGCTCGCGCTCGTCGTGTGCAGCAAGTCGCTCACCGGAATCGTGATCCGGTGCGGCTGGTCCAGCGCGGTCCCGGCCGCGGGCGGCAGCCCCTGGTCCCACACGATGCGCGCCCCCGCGACCAGGTACTGCGTCTCGGTCCCGGGCGCCGCGTCGGCGGGCACGTAGGTGTCCACCGCGCGCTCGAGCCCGCGGCGCTCGAAGTCGCCGGGGTACACGTAGAGCGCCACGCGGCTATCGGTCGCGTCCAGCCCGCCGCTCGTATCGATCGATTCCTTCACGACGCGGACGTTCGCGCCGTCGTAGCGGTATCGCTGCCGCGCCTCGAAGGTCCAGTTGCCCACTGCGCCGCGGTCGAAGCGGCGCGCCTCGGCGATGCGGTTCAGCTCGTCCCAGCGGTACTCGTAGCGCTGCGTCAGCTCGCACGTGCAGCCCGCGTGGAGCGCCGTGAGGCGCGAGGTGCCAGCGTGCGGGCCCGGGTCGGTGCACGTCTCGCTCGGCGCGTTCCCGCAGTGGCCGTAGACGGTGAGCGCGGTGACGTTGCCACCGACGCCGTAGCCGACCTCGGCCCAGCCGCTCTGCGCGGGATGCGCCGGGTCGATGTGCGCTGCGAGGGAGAGCGCGCTCGGGCGTTCGTCCACATCGAGCCCGTTCGTGATCTCGCCGATCGACCGCTCGTAGAACTGCTGCTGGTCGTCGGTCCACTCGGTCATGTTCCCGAGCCAGTCCCACTCCCAGCCGAGCCACTGGACGCGCGTCTCCGGCATCGCCGTCGCCATCGGCGCGGGCTCGGGGTGCATCGGGTCGACGGCGTTCGAGGCGAGCGCGTCGTCGCGCCAGTTGCTCGCGGTGTCGACGCCGAGGCTCGTCGAGCCGGGCGCGTCGCCCGGCAACGAGTAGTCGAAGAGCGCGCCGACGACGCGGTAGAGCGAGTCGTGCTCGATCGCGACCGACTGCGGACGGAACATCTCCGGCCACTCTGCCGGGTCGCGGCCATCCATGATCGCGGTGAGGTTCGAGGCGGCGTCCCAGACGAGGTGCTGGTCGGCGATCGCCGTGACGGCGCCGAGGCCCGTGGTGTTGGTCGCCTGGCGCGCCGCCGTCATGTGGATCGGCCGTCGGCGCTGGTCGTATTCGGTGCCGCTCGTGACGACGGCGTGATGATCGGTGCCGAGCTGGCCGTACTCGATCGAGTCGACCAGGCCGTCACGCAGGTAGTGGATCGCGCGCACGATCGGGATCGGGGCCGAGCTGCCGATGGCCAGCGAGGCCGTCGCGGGCAGGCCGCGCGCGTTGTACGTGAGCGCGCCCGTGACGAGCGGCGCCGACGTGATGCCCGTCGTGCCGTCCCAGTTCGGGTCGCGCGGGAGCGCCATCGTCGTGGGCCGGCCCGCGTGGTCGAACACCGCCGTGCGGATGTACGTGTGCTGCTGGTCGTAGACGACGGTGCCGTTCGAGGCGGGCAGCTGCTCGTCGAAGCTCGGCAGCGACGCCCCGGAGAGCGTGCTCGCTCCGCCCGACGCGAGCGGCGCGCTGATCACCGCGACCTGCCGCGCCGTCCACACTGCGTTCCCGCGGTCGTCGTACGCGACCGCTGCGCGCTGCGCGCGATCCACCACGCCCGTCGCGCGACCGACCAAGTTCGAGGCCGGCAGCGCGACGTCGAGCGCTTCGTGCTCTTCCGAGTCGACGATCCAGCTCGGATAGTCGTCGTAGTAATAGTGCACGTCGACCATGCGCGGGCCCGTGATCGCCGTCATGCCGATCGGATCGGACACGGCCTCGATCGGCAGCTCGCGCCGCGAGCTCTGCGACTCGGTGCACGCGACGTACTGCTCGCCGACGAGGCGCCCGCCGAGATCGTAGAAGAAGTTCTGGCCGCAGCCGCGCGGGTCGCGCACGGCCGCGAGGTCGCCCGCGCGGTTGAAGAGGTAGCGCCAGGTGCGCGAGGTGACGCTGGGATTCGTGCGGTCGTCGGTGTCCGGATCGTCCGAGCCGATGCGGCGCCCGACCGAGTCGTAGAAGAAGGCGCGGTGCACGAGCTGCCGCTGCGTCCCGACGAGTGTCGCGTAGCTCGTCGCGCCGGCGGGCGTCGAGGTTCGCGGATCCGCAGCGTCGTCGGTCTGCATGCGCACGAGGTCCGTCACCGCCCCGTCGTTCCGGTACCAGGTCCAGAGGCGATGGTACTCCGTGCCGCCCACGCCGGGCTGGCGGTTGCGCAAGATCTGATCGATGAGGCGCCCGTGCCCGTCCGTGCGCGC
>JBGALT010000160.1:0-18305 GCA_044223665.1 Sandaracinaceae bacterium
GAGCGTGGTGTCGAACCTCGGCATCCTCGGCTACTTCAAGTACGCGGGGTTCTTCCTCGACAACCTCGCCGCGCTGGGCTTCGTCGAGCGGAGCGCACTCTCCATTCTCCTGCCGGCGGGCATCAGCTTCTACACCTTCAAGTCGATGAGCTACACGATCGACGTGTTCCGCCGGGAGATCGAGCCCTGCGAGCGCATCGTCGACTACCTCACGTTCCTCACGTTCTTCCCGGAGCTCATCGCCGGCCCCATCGTCCGCGCGTCGGTGTTCTTGCCGCAGATGGACCGCTCGATCGGGCCCACGCGCGAGCGCATGGCGGCCGGAGCGAGCCTGTTCTTGCTCGGGCTGACGAAGAAGGTGGGCATCGCGGATCGGATGGCCATCGCAGTCGACCCGGTGTTCGCCCACCCGTCGGCGTTCGGTGCTCCCGCGCTCTGCGTCGCCACGATCGGCTACACGCTCCAGATCTACGCCGACTTCTCCGGCTACTCCGACATGGCCATCGGCTGCGCCAAGATGATCGGCTACGACCTCCCAGAGAATTTCCGGATGCCGTACGTGAGCGAGAACCCCAGCGAGTTCTGGCGGCGCTGGCACATCACGCTGTCGAGCTGGCTGCGCGACTACCTCTATATCTCGCTCGGTGGCAACCGGCGCGGGGCCGTGCGCACCTACTTCAACCTGTGCGCGACGATGCTCCTGGGAGGCCTCTGGCACGGCGCCTCCTGGAACTTCGTGCTCTGGGGCGCGCTGCACGGCCTCGCGTTGGTCGCTCACCGGCTCGGAGAGCGCAGCGGGCTCACGCGCTGGATTCCGTCGCTGCCGGCGCGGATCGCGATGCTGTTCTTCGCGATGCTCTGTTGGATCCCGTTCCGCGCGCGCGACTTCGGCGATACGTGGAGCATGGTCGGCGGCATCGTGACGTGGCGCGATGGGCTCGTGCATCTCCCGAGCCCGGTCGCGTGGGGGGTCGGCTGGACGATCGCCGCGCACGCCATCGGTCGAGTGCTCGAGGAAGCTGCGCGCGACGAGGCGAGCCCTTGGCGGCGCTGGCTCGGCGCCCTCGACGTGACCCCCGTGAGAGATCCGATCTCGGGGGTGTACGCCCGGCTGGGGCTCGGGACGGCGGGGGGAGTGTTGCTCGTGACCGCGTGGGTCGGCGGCCTCTACTTGTTCGCCACGTTCACGTCCGACCCCTTCATCTACTTCCAGTTCTGACCGGACGCTCCGGTCAGCGTTTGACGGCGACGACGCGCATCGCGTCGAACAGGTTCACCGGCACCCCCGCGCGGATCCCATTCGCTCGGCCGAGCAGTCGCTGCGTCCGCGTCATGCGTCCGAGCTGGTATGCGATGAGGCCGAGTGGGACGCGCTTCCACGGGTGCTCGACTCCGACCACTTCGAGCCCGACGCGCTCGAGCAGCGTTCGGATGCTCTGCGCGCCGAAGAACCAGAGATGCTGCGGAGGCGTCATGAGCCGCCACCGCTTCCCCATCACGCGCGCTACCGCCGATTCCCAATCGCCCGTCGTGAGCAGGAGCGGCGCGCCTGGCCGCAGCGCACCGGCCAGGGCGCGGACGACCTCGTCGGGTCGCTCGATGTGCTCGATGACATCCAACATGACCGCCGCATCGAGCGGGCCCAGACGCGCGAGAGTCGCGTCGTCGAGCACGCCGGTGCGAACGTCGAGCCCGCGATCCCGGCAGGCGCTCGCCGCCGCATCGACGACCTCGACCCCGTGCACGTCCCAGCCGTCGCGGCGCGCCTCTTCCAGGAAATAGCCGTACGCGCAGCCGACCTCGAGCAGGCGACCGCGGCGAGGCGCCGCCTTCGTCAAGCGCCGAACGGCGGTCCGGAACTCGAGCTCCAGCACGGCGCGCGAGCCCGCGTAGTCCGCGTAGCCGTCGTCATGCCCACCCTGGAAGTAGCCTTCGTCGTAGATCGACAGCGGATCGAGCCCGTCGATCCGGGCCCGCCCGACGCCGCATCGACGACAGCGTTCGACGTCGTGGCCCGCGACCCGATAGCGACGCTCCCAGGAGTCGGCGCCGCACGCTGCGCAGCCCCGCGTGGAACGGTCGTCGCGCACGCTCTCGGTGTGCATGCTCATCGGGCTGCCTCCGCGGTGGCCCCGACGCGCTGTGCGTGCTCCACCGCGAGCGAGCGCACGAGGCCCGTCAGCCGCTCCGTTTCTTCGAGCCGCGCGTGCCGCGCCAGAATCGACTCGCGCACGAGCCAGATGATCGTGGGATAGAGCACGAAGTCGACGCCGCGGCCGATACCGACCGACGTCGCGAGCGCCGTCGCGAGCCCGGGAAACGCGACCATGACCGCTCCCAACGCGAACACACCGATCTCGATGAGAACGACCCGCCGCGCCGTGCGACGAAGCATCACCCAGTCGACGAACAGGAGCAGGCAGAGGATCGAGAGCAGGAAGACCGACGCCATCGTCACTCCGAGCCGAAGAGGAAGCGGAACGCGAGGTCGCGCAAGATGTGAACGGCGCCGAGCGAGCTCTGGCCCTTCACGAGCGTTTCTTCCGAGTAGTCGATGGTCACGGGGATCTCGACGATGCGGAGCTCGCGCTTGTGCGCACCCACCGCCTGCTTGATCTCGGTCGCGTGCGCCATCCGGTTCTGTCGGATGCGCACGACCTCGGCGCCCTTTCGGCTGAAGGCGCGGTATC
Source organism: Sandaracinaceae bacterium (assembly GCA_044223665.1). Classification (GTDB taxonomy): domain Bacteria; phylum Myxococcota_A; class Polyangia; order Polyangiales; family Sandaracinaceae; genus JBBSAT01. The sequence continues at coordinate 2,691 of JBGALT010000160.1, forward strand.
CGTTGTGCGCGTCGGAGAGCCAGAGGCCGGTGATGGCCGCCTCGAAGATCCGAGCCGCTTGCAGGAGGAGGCGGCGTGTGAAGGGCACGTTCGAGGCGGTCGCGAAGCGGTTCCCGAACGCCACGTCGGCGCCACCCCGCACGGCCTCGACCAACTTGGGGAGATCGGTGGGTCGGTGCTGGCCATCGGAGTCCATGGTCACGAAGACGTCGTGCTCGGAGGACGCGAGGGCGAGAACGCGCGCCGTCTCGATCGCCGCGCCCTGACCGAGATTGATCCGATGGCGAGCGAGCACGATCGAGAAGTCCGGTGCCGTGGGTAGCGACGCCGCCTCGAGGGGCGCTCGGCTTCCATCGTCGACGAGATAGAGCACCATCGGCCCGCACGACTCGACGACCGGAGCGAGCGCGCGCAGCGTCCGCTGCAGGCGCTGGCCCTCGTTGTACGCCGGCAGGAGGATGGCGACGGTCATGCGGCTGGTCGGAGTATCCGAGAGGGCTGTCGGTTGCAAGCCGCCCCGTTGCGAAGATGGTTGCGCCGCTCGCGAACGGCGTTCAACACCCGCGCAACCGATGCGCGAAGGGAGCTCCGTGGTGGGGGAAGCCGAGGGAACGACGGAGGTGCCCGCCGCGGTCCGGCCTCCTCGCTGGGCGCGCGCGTCGGAGTGGCTCGCGGCGGCGGGGACGGCCTTCGTGCTCGCGTGCATGCACGTCGCGGCGCTCGCGTTGAACTTCAACGACAAGGCCGTGCACCGGGCGATGGCGTACCAGTGCGTCTACCGCGACGACCCGCGCATCACCGACGTCATCGCGCGGGTGCACGCAGTGTGGCCGACCGGAGACCCGGTGGACCGCATCCAATACTGCTCGAGCTACTGGTTGCCGAACCACCTGACGCTCCTCTTCGAGCGACTTCCCCTCTACTCGGCGTTCCAGAGCGTCTTCCTCGCGCACCTGACGCTCCATCTCTTCTGGCTCGCCGTCGTGCTCATCGTGCTGCGACGCGCGTTCGGCGAGCGCAGCCCTCTGCTCGTCGTGGGCCTGCTGTGGACGCTCGTTCCGTGGCTCACGGTGATCGATTGGGCGTTCCCGTTCGCGAACAGCTTCTTCGCCTGGCACACGTGGCGGACGTCGTACCCGCGGGGCTCGGCCATCCTGCTCACCTCCGTCGCCGCGCTGCTCGTCCACGCGCGCCACGGCACGCGCTGGAGCCCGCGCGCGACGCTCGGCGTGGCCTTCGCGCTCTTCGCCGGTGCCCTCCTGATGCACCGTGAGATGGCCGTCATGTACGCGGCCATCGGCCTGCTCGGTCTCGCGCTGCCGAAGCTGACGAGCGAGGACGAGGTACGCCGCTTCTTCGTGCGCGCGATCCCGATGTGCGCACTGCTCGCCGTCGCGAAGACTGTCTTCGTCGTCGCGTACCTGCACCTCCGCCATGCGATCCCCTTCGCGCAGATCTGGGTGGGCGGGATGCGCGCCATCGCGCTCGTGGCGCTCGGATTCGCCGTCCTCTACTACGTGCAGTCGCGTTGGCTCGCGACGTGGTGGGTGCGGGCACGGGCACGCCTCGGCGCGGAAGACGAGGGTCTGCTCGTGATCGGGGACGGTTTGCTCCGACTTCTCGTCCCCTTCGCGCTGCTCGTCGTGGCGCTGTACCCGTTTGCGCCTCACTCGCACGAGTGGCTCGATTCCATCGTCATCCTCGCGTACGAGCCCACGCGGCGCATCGTGGGCGGCGCGCACTTCGCGTGGTTCCTCCTGGCGGCGATCACCTGGGTCGCGTACGCACGGGGGCAGCGGGCCTGGCCTCGGATCGCGATGGGCGCCGCGGCGCTGGCCGTGCTGGGCGGCGTCGCGCTCGTCTACCGCGCCGCCGACGGCCACTTCGCCGAAGTGCGGGACACGGAGCTGCTCCACGTCACGGTCGACGACGTGCACGGGGTCGATCCGAGCTCGCTCGGCGCCTATCGCGCGTACCACGCGATCGCGAACGAGATGAGGAGCGCGATGTTCCCCTCGGCGCCCGTGGCGCGCTGAGGCGCTCTCCGCTGTCTGTTCCAGCGCATTCGCGCTGGAGCTCGAGCTGCCCCGAATGGTCGGGACGTCGGCCCTTCAACGCGCCGCGCGTGCGAGGAGACGGTCCGCGACGCGGCCGGCGCCCTGACCGTCGATCAGCGCGGGCCCTCTCGTGACGGCCTCGCCGAACCATGCGGGCTCGATCGCGGCGTCGTAGGCAGCCCGGACGGCTTCGGGATCGAGCGAGTCGAGCACGCGCGCCAGCCCCGCCTCGGCCGCGGCGCTCGCCACGAGCCGCTGGTTCGGTGCGGCCACGTGGACGACGGCGGGGATCCCCGTCCGGGCCAGCTCCCACACGGTGCTGCCCGCAGCCGAGATCGCGAGGTCCACGCTCGCGAGAAGCGTGCTCATGTCGGAGACCGGCGCCAGCACGCGCACGCTCGCGCGCGACGCGCGCCCGGCCGCCGCGTCGATCGCGGCGCGGTGCGGGCTGGCCGGCCCCACCAAGGCCACGAGCTCGGCCTCCGAATCTCCCAGCGCAGCGAGCACGGCCGCGGTCGCGCCGGCGACGTCTGCTCCCCCGAACGTGAGCAGCACGCGCGGGCGCGCCGGCGCGCGTGTGGCCGTGTGCGGCGTGGCCCGCACCAGCTCGCGGCGCAGGAGCGTGTACGAGGCGCCCGCGAGAACGTCGGTCCACGAGGCCGAGCCTTCGTATCGGCTCACCGTCGCGCCGAGGTTCTGATCGAGGAGTAGATCACTCTCGTGCGCGGGCGTGATCTCGGCGTGATCGTCGAGGGCCATCACCACACGCCCTCGCGCGCGGAGCCCGCGCTCGAACGCGGCGCCGAAACGATACCCGTCCAGCACGACGGCGCGCGCCTGCACGCTCGCCGCCACCGACTGCGAGAGATCCGCGTCGGATCCCTGGACGCTCGCCTCGAGCGCGAGGACGTGAATGCCTTCACTCGCGAGGCGGTCCCGCAAGCTCTCGCTCGGCGCGATCATCGCGAAGCAGACCTCGGCACCGCGATCCTGGAGTGCCTGGGCCAGCGCCAGGCAGCGCATCACGTGACCCAAGCCGATCGTTGCGCCGCCATCGGCACGCACCACGATCCGCACCGGGGTCATCGCGCGAGCGTCTCGAGCGAGCCCTCGACGGCGTCCACGACGCGATCGACGTCGGCGTCGGCCATGGCGGGAAAGAGCGGGAGGCTGATGCAGCTCGCGTAGTACGCGTCGGCGCCAGGAAACGAGCCCCCCGTCAAACCGTTGGCGACGAAGTCGGGTTGGCGATGCACGGGGATGTAGTGAACCTGCGCATAGATGCTGCGTTCTCGGAGCGCGACGAAGAGGGCCTTGCGCCGTCGCGCGACGCTCGCGAGGTTCTCGCCGGGCGCCGCGACGATGCGCACCACGTACAGGTGATACGAGGATCCGGACGAGCTCCGGAGCGGTCGCACCCGCGCGCTCGAAGCGAAACGCCGATCGTAGGCGGCGGCGAGCTCGCGCCGCCGGGCCACGAATCGGCCGAGCTTCGCGAGCTGCGAGATGCCGAGCGCGCACTGGAGATCCGTGATGCGGTAGTTCATCCCCAGGGCGACCTGTTCGTACCACCACGGGCCCTCGTCCGCGTTGCCCTCGCTGCGCTCGCGCGTGATGCCATGGGTCCTGAGCAGACGGAGCTCTCGTGCGAGCGCATCGTCGTTGGTCGTGATCGCACCACCCTCCCCCGTCGTGATGTGCTTGACCGGGTGGAACGAGAGGATCGCCATGTCGGCGTGTACGCACGAGGCGGCGCGGTGCGCGAGCCCCTCGCCATAAGCCGCACCCAACGAATGAGCAGCGTCCTCGACGACGAGCGCACCCGACTTCCTCGCGATCGAGCCGATCGCCGGCAAGTCTGCGACGGAACCGGTGAGGTCCACCGGAACGATGAGCTTGGGCACGATTTCCTGAGCTGCGAGCGCCTCGATGCGCGCCTGGAACGCATGCGCAGTCGCCAGGCCCGTGTCCGGATCGACGTCGACCAGATGAGGCGTGGCGCCCGCGTAGCGCATGCCGTTGGCGGAGGCTACGAACGTGACGTCCGAGGTCAGCCCGTGCGTCCCGGCTCGGACCCCTGCGGCGAGCGCGGCCAGGTGGAGCGCTGCCGTCCCATTCGCGACCGCGACCGCATGGCGCGCTCCGGTCGCGGCCGCCAAGGCCTCTTCGAACTTGTCGACCCGGGGGCCCTGGGTGAGGAACGGCGAGCGAAGGGCCTCGAGGACGGCGGCTTCGTCGTCGGCCTCGATGAGCTGACGACCGTACGGAAGGATGGGCTCGTTCACGCTCGGTTGGTAGCACACCACCTTGGCAAAGTTCGCCCCCTGCGCCATGCTCCACGACGGGCGGGGGCTGGCTCGGAACGTGTATCGCCCCGTGCCGAGATGAATGGATCAGTGCGGCGGTACAACGCACGGCATTAGGCCTCCGAACGATTCAGACCGAAGTGGTGGATCAGGATCGACGGTTCGAGGCGAAGGGCTTGGGAGGTAGGGCATGAAGCGAAGCTCGGTAGGGGTCTGGCTTTCGGCGGCGGCGGCCGCCGTGTTGGCGCTGGGTTGCATGACGGGCGGTGAGCCGATCGACTTCGCGGAAGGCGAAGTTCTGACGCCCGACCTCACCGTCTACCCGGCAAACGGCGGCGTGAACGTCCAGTACACCGGAATGTCCGGCGGATCGCAGGACTGGATCTCGATCGCCCCTGTGGGAGCCGGCCTGCACGGATACGTGGGCTGGGCGCCCACGACCGGCGCGGCCGGAACCGTGTTCATCCCGCACATCCCGGCGGGCGGCCCGTACGAGGCTCGCGCCTACTACGATCAGACGGTCGGCGTGCTTCGCCAGACCAGCGCGCCGTTCTCGTTGATGAGCTCCGCGACGATCTCCCCCGACGCGGGCTCGTACTCGAGCACGGCGACGATTCACGTCATTTACTCCGGTGTGCCGGCGGCGACCAATACATGGTTCTCCATCGCGCCGCAGGGCTCGACCCCGGCAACGCTGACGAACTTCCGTTGGAACACCAGCGGCACGGCCGCGGGCACGTTCGACTTCCCCGCTCCGACGTCCTCGGGTCAGTACGTCTTGCGCGTGTTCCGGAACGGGACGTACGAGCTCGTGGTCGAGAGCGCGGCGTTCACGGTCACTGCGGCGACGGCCACGGTGTCGACGAACGCCAGCTCGTACACCAACATCGGCAACCTGACCGTCACGTACGGGAACGTCCCCGCCTCGACGAACACGTGGTTCGCGATCGCCCCGCAGGGCTCTACGAACAGCACGATCACGGACTTCCAGTGGGACACTTCCGCCACGTCGGCGGGCAACCTCACGTTCCCCGTGCCCGGCACGCCCGGCAGCTACGTCGTTCGCGTCTTCCGCGACGGAACGTACTCGCTCGTCGTCGAGAGCGCCGCCTTCACCGTCACCAACGCAACGAGCTCGGCCACCGTGTCGGTGCCGGCGAGCCTGGACCAAGGCGCGAACATCCCCGTCACGTATTCGGGCTTCCCTGGCTCGGGTGCCGACTGGGTTGCGGTGGCGGACGTCGGTGCACCGGCGTCGAGCTACTACGGCTCGTCGTACATCACGGGCACGTCGGGCACGGTGACCCTGCCGTTCTCGCTTGCCCCCGGCACGTACGAGGTCCGCGGCTTCTTCGACTGGAATTCGGCCGGTCAGCGCTATGTCATCCGGGCGACGAGCACGTTCACGATCGCCGACACGGTCTCGCGCGTGAGCATCTCGTCGACGGGGGTGGAAGGAAACGGCGCCTCGACCTTCGGTAGCATCTCCGACGGCTCGACTTCGGGCCGCTACGTGGCCTTCGTGTCCGGCGCATCGACGCTGGTCTCGGGCGACACGAACGGCGTCGCCGACGTCTTCCTCCGTGACCGCGTCAGCGGCACGACCACGCGCGTCAGCGTGACCAGCGCGGGCGCCGAGTCGAACGGGACCTCGGACAAGCCGCGCGTCTCGAGCGACGGCCGCTACGTCGTCTTCTCCTCGCGCGGCACCAACCTCGCGTCGAGCGATCCGAATGGCTTCGGGCTCGACGTGTTCGTGCGGGACACGGTGTCGGGCACGACGACCTGCGCGAGTGTCACCTCGGGCGGCGCGACGGGCAACGACCAGTCGTTCTACCCGTCCATGACGCCCGACGGTCGGTACGTGGTCTTCCACTCGGCGGCGACCGACCTCGTCTCTGGCGACACGAACGCCCAGTATGACGTGTTCGTCCGCGACACCTTGTCGGGCACGACGGAGCGCGTGAGCGTGAACTCTGCGGGTGCGCAGAGCACGGGGCAGTCGCTCTTCGGCCGCATCTCGGACGACGGTCGCTACGTCGTCTTCGTCTCGAACTCGGCCGACCTCGTATCGGGCGACACCAACGGCTACTTCGACGTGTTCGTCCGTGACCGCACGGCGGGCACCACGACTCGCATCTCGATGGGCACGGGCGGCGTCGAAGCGAACTCGGACAGCTACGCGGTGCCCGAGATCTCCGGCAATGGCAACTACGTCGTGTTCGGCTCGTGGGCGCGGAACCTCGTCTCGGGCGACACGAACAACGTCTACGACGCCTTCGTCTGGTATCGCGCGACGAACGGTATCGTGCGCGTGAGCGTGGCGTCGGACGGAAGCCAGGCCAACGCGGCGATCTTCACCGAGGGCCTCGGTGTCTCGGCGGATGGCCGCTATGTGGTGTGGTCGTCGACCGCATCCAACCTCGTTTCCGGCGACACCAATGGCGTCGAAGACGTGTTCCTCCGCGACACCGCGACGGGCACCACCACGCGCCTCAGCGTTACGGGCGCGGGTGTCGAGGGCAACGGTGCGAGCCGCCGTCCCCTGATCTCGTCGGACGGGCGCCGCGTGGCGTTCGAGTCGGCCGCGACGAACCTCGTCAGCGGCGACACGAACGGTCAGTACGACGTGTTCACCGTCTTCCGCTGACCGGACCACCAGCGCCAACGAGCGCGATCGAAGATGGGCGTACGGGCTAGCCTCGTACGCCCTTCTCGTTTCCTCCCGCGGCGACTTCCCGCCGCGAGGGTCGGCCGAAAGGGCGAAAGGCGCACGAGACACTCGCTCGTGCGCCTTTCACGGCTCTCGCCGGGCGCGTGCCCGGCTCAGCGCTTCTTCAGCAGGTACATCGCGTCGCGCTTGCCGGCCTCGGCGGCCGTCTTGTACGGGAACACCTCGCGACGAACGAGCTCGAGCTCGGGGGCACGCTCGAGGAAGAAGGCCGCGAAGTCGCGCTTCCACAGGAAGCCTTTCTCGCCGCGGTAGTCGATCGACTCCGGCGCGTCGGAGTCGTACTCGAAGCCCCAGACGTACTTCCGCGTGCAGCGGACCATCTCATCCACGACCTTGCCGAGGTCGTCGGGCGAGATGTGGATGAGGACGCCGTTCGTCACCACCACGTCGAAGAAGCCGTCCTTGAACGGCAGGTCGAGCGCCGACGCCTTCACGACCTGCGCGCCGGCCACGTGCTTGCGCGCCTCGTCGACGGCGTACTGCTGGATGTCGCAGCCCCAGACGTCTTGGAAGCCCATGCGCTGAAGGCCGGCGAGCTGCATGCCGGTGTTGCACCCGACCTCGAGGATCCGCGCGCTCCGATCGAGGTCTCCGACGAAGCGCTCGTTCATCTCCGTCTTCGTGACGCCCCAGGTCGTTCGGTAGAACTCGTCCCACGCCCCCGGATCGCGCGTGTTGCGGTCCGTGTACTCCTTGCCGAACTTCCCTTCCCAGAACTTCTCTTGCGTCGTCGCCATCGTCTTCTCCTCTTTCAGCGCGCCACGGTCTTCTGTGTCACGTCGGCGTTCAGCGACGCGTGCTCGGGGTGCTCGCGCATCCAAGCGCGAATCACGCGGTGGTCGGTCACGCTCGGGCCGAGGTCCGCATAGACCCTCCGCACGAGCGCAAGATCGGCCGGCGTGTCGACGGTCCAGCGCTGGTCGGAAAAATCCTCGTCGGCGTCGACGCGCGCGAGGACGAAGCGGCCCTCCGTCCGGTAGAGATAAGGCGTCACGTGCTCGCGCCAATCGGAGCGATCGTCCTCGCGATCGGCGGCGTCGAGCGCCGCGCGCGTGAAGACCTCGACGTCGAGGCCGTGAGGGAACGTGCGCGGTACCTGCGTGTTGCTCGCGTAGTCGGCGCCCGCGGCCTCCCGCGTCTCGAGGACGCGATCGACGAGGGCGGGGTCGAGAAGCGGACAATCCGCCGTGAGCCGCACGATCAGTTCGGCCTCGGTCGCGCGCGCGGCGAGCACGAAGCGAGAGAGGACGTCGTTCTCGCTGCCGCGGACGCAGCGCGATCCCACGAGCGCGGCGAGCGGATCATCAGAGGCGAGCTCGCTCGTCGCGAGCACGACCTCGTCGACCAGGCGCGCAGCCCCTGCGCGCTCGAGCACGCGCTCCACCATCGTCTTGCCGCCGAGATCTTCGAGCACCTTGCCTGGCAGGCGCGTGCTCCCCATCCGGGCCTGTACCACCGCGACGGTCTTGGGACGGGGCGAGCCCATACGATCCTCGTTCTCGCTCAGAGCCGCGTCGGCACGCCGTGCGCGTGCAGGTAGCGCTTGGCCTCGAGCGGAGTGCACTCGGTGAAGTGGAACATGCTGGCCGCCGCGACGGCCGAGGCGTGGCCCTGGACGACGGCCTCGAGCATGTGCTCGTAGTTGCCTGCACCGCCCGAGGCGATCACCGGAATCGTCACCGCATCGGCGATCGAGCGGATCAGGGCGATGTCGTAGCCCTGCATCGTGCCGTCGCGCTCGATCGAGGTGACGAGGATCTCGCCGGCGCCGCGCGCCTCCATCGCGCGCGCGTGGGCCACCGGATCGAGCCCGGTCGCCTGTTTGCCCGAATGGGTGAAGACCTCGCAGCGCCCGTCCGCGTGTCGGCGCACGTCGATCGAGACCACGATGCACTGCGCACCGAACGAGGAGGCGCCGTTGGACACGACGCTGGGCTGCTCCACGGCGATCGTGTTGAGCACGACCTTGTCGGCCCCCGCCCGGAGCACGCGCCGGATGTCCTCGATGCTCCGCACACCGCCGCCCGCGGTGAACGGCATGCTGCAGTCGTCGGCCACGCGGTCGATCTCGGCGATGTCGATCGATCGCTCCTCGTCGGTCGCCGAGATGTCGACGAACACCAGCTCGTCCACCTGCCGCGTCTCGTACACGCGGATCGCCGGCAGCGCCGTACCGACGCGGCGCCAGCTGTCGAACCCGACCCCCTTCACGAGGCCGTAGTTCTTGTAGAGCAACGTGGGGATGACGCGGATTTTCAGCACGTCATGCCTCCAGAAAATTCGCCAGCAGCCGGAGCCCCGCGCGCTGGCTCTTCTCGGGATGGAACTGCGTGCCCCACACCAGCCCGCGCGCGACGACCGACACGAAGCCGCCACAGTACGGCGTCGTGGCGACGACGTCCTCGCGAGAGGCCGGAAGGAAGTGGTAGCTGTGGACGAAGTAGTAGTCCTTCGCCTCGATGCCGGTGAAGAGCGGGTGCGGTCGAAGCGGCTCGACGTCGTTCCAGCCGACGTGCGGGACACGCGTCGTGGGCGCGTCGGGCTTGAGCCGCACGACGCGGCCGCCGATCAGGCCGAGCCCCGGAACGCCGGCGCCTTCGTCGCCGTGGTCGGCGAGGAGCTGCATGCCGAGACAGATCCCGAGGAGCGGGATGCCCGCTCGCGTCTCCTCGCGGAGCACCTCGGGCCAGCCGGCGGCCGTGAGCCGGTGCATCGCGTCGTCGAACGCGCCGACGCCAGGAAGGATGAGCTTCGAGGCGCGGCGCGCGTCGCCTGGGTCGGCGCTCACCGTCGCCGCGTGCCCGCAACGCTCGACCCCGCGTCGGATCGAGTCGAGGTTGCAGAGCCCGTGGTCGATGATGAGGGCTGACATGGCCTGGATCACGCCGGGTTGTCGTACGCGAGCTTCGTGAGGTTGCCGTGGCGATCCTTCACCAGGTTGCCGCGTGCATCCGTCTTGAAGAGACGTCGATTCGTGAAACGGTCGCAGATCGAGACGAACTCGTCGAGAGAGATGTCGAGCGGACGCAGGATGTCCTCGATGCTCTTGCCGAGATAGGTCCACGGGAACTTGCCGTCGTGCATCCGCACGATCTCCTGCGCGTCGCGCCGCGTGAGGCGACCGCGGCGGACGTGGAGGCAGGCGAGATCCGTCGCCCGGCCGAAGCCGAACTTCAGGAACTTGAAGTAGTCGTGGATGCCGGTCTGGTGGTTGTCGAGGTTCTCGTAGTTGACCATCGAGCCCTCAACCGTGCGGTCCCACGTGCGGAACCCGTACGCCTGCGCGACGAGCGTGTTCTGGAGGCCGTCCCAGGGCAGGTAGTAGCCGAGGAAGATGCCCGTCACGCCCACGCGCTTGAGCGCCTCGTCGGTCGGATACGTGTACGGAATCAGATGCCGCTCCTCGATCCCGTCCATGCCGACGAGGTCGGAGACCCGCAGGCCGAGCAGCCCGCCGAACTCCTCGAGCCAGCGTCGCGTGAGCACGTTGTTCTCGGACGCCGCGCCGGGACCGCCGTACTCGTTCTGCGAGTTCTCGCCCCAGACGAGCAGAGGCACGCCGTACTCGACGGCCACGCGCACGGGAATCGTGAAGATGCCGACGTGCTCGGGCCAGGAGATGTCGCCGACCTCGCGGAGCCCGATGCGGTTGAGCTTCCGGCGCACGAGCTTGTTCGGCGACATCTCGACGTAGTCGACGCCGAGCGCCTTCATGTTCTCGATGTTGGCGCGACCGAGATCCGACAGGTCACACGTGGTAGCCGTGACGCAGAGCGGGTTCAGGCCGAGCTCGAGGCACCGAACCACTTGGTAGGTGCTGTCCTTGCCCCCGGAGACCGGGACGATGCAATCCCAGCGGTCTCCCTTCGAGCGGTAGCGGGCGAGCACCGTCTCCAGCTCCTTGCGACGGGTCGCCCAGTCGATCTCGACGCGACGCTCGAAATTCCGGCACGCATTGCACACGCCTTGCTCGTCGAGAAGCAGGTCGGGCTTGGTGCTCGGCATCACACAACGGGTGCAGTAACGCATGGTTTCTCGCGATCACTCCTGAGCAGTGGCTTGTCCCCCCGGAGCTTGCTCCGGTGCCTCCATCGACGACGACTCCTTGGTCGCGCGTAACATAGTGCAAAAAGGCTCGCAGCGCGCGCTGAGCTCGTCCCAGCTGCCCTGGTCCACGATGCGCCCGCCGCTCATGTAGACGAGACGGTCACAGTTGCGGACCGTGCTGAGTCGGTGGGCAATCACGACGATGGCGCGCTCGTGGCGAACTGACTCGATGGCCTGCACGACCTCGCGCTCCGTGACGCCGTCGAGGGCAGAGGTGGCCTCGTCGAGCACGAGCACACGCGGCTCGAGATAGAGAGCGCGCGCGATACCGATGCGCTGGCGCTGGCCGCCCGAGAGGCGCACGCCGCGCTCGCCGACTTTCGTGTCGAGCCCTTCGGGCAGGCTCGCAATCACGCTCTCGAGCTGGCTGCTCGCGATCGCGCGGGCAAGCCGCCCCTCGTCGATCTCCGCGGGGTCCACACCGAAGGCGATGTTCGCGCGGAGGGTGTCGTCGATCAGGAAGATCGACTGCGGGATGTAGCCGATCGAGCGCGAGTAGCGCTCGATCTCGTGCTCCTCGAGACGACGTCCGTCGAGCTCCAGGTGACCTTTCTCCAGCTGCAGAAGCCCGATCAACGCATCGGCCGCCGTGGTCTTTCCAGCGCCGGACGGGCCCACGAGCGCGACGATCTCGTTCACGCGAACACGCAGCGTCGCGCCATCGAGCGCTGGCTTCTCGGCCCCGGCGTAGCGCACCACAGCGCCCACGATCGACACCTCTTTCTCGGGGGCGAGCACGTCGCGCGCCGATCGTCGCCTTCTTCTCGCGATCGAGCTCGTCGGCGAGCGTTCGCGCGGCGGCCGCGTAGAAGCGCAGGTCGGTGAGCGCGGCCGCGATGCGCGCGAGCGAGGGCAAGATGCGGAGAACGGCGAGGGCGAGCACGCCCAAGAGCGGGATGAGATGCGGGCCCAGCCCGTCGCGCGCGCTCGCGACGGCGCACACCACGACGAGACCCACCACGCCGAGCGTCTCGAGCGTGTACCGCGGCACGAACGCCGTCGTGCGGTAGTCGCGGAGCGCCCCGGCGTGCTGGGCGACTGCCGCCGCGAAGCGCTCCACGAAGAAGGCTTCGCGGCGCAGCACGCGGATCTCCTTCATCCCCCCGAGCGCCTGGTTGGCCCAGACCAGCATCTCCGCTTGATGGTCCCGGGTCGCGGCTCCGATGGCGGCGATCCTACGAAGGAACGTGCGCTGTACGAGGAGGGCGAGCGCCCCCACCACGATGCCGGCGGCGGGCACGGCCAGCGGCTCGAGCGCCACGAGCAGGCAGCCGAGCACGGCGATGGTGAAGAGCTCCGAGGTGACGATGAAGAGCGACGCCATCGGCGCCGCGAAGATGAGGCCCGTCTCGGAGATGACGTTCCGGATGATCTCTGCCGAGTTCACCGAGAGGTGGAACTCCCACGGCCTCGCGAGATAGCCCGCGAGGAGGCTGCGCTCGACCTCGACCATCTTCCGATAGACGAAGCGCATCTGGAACGCCGTCGCGCCGGCGAGGTAGAGATTCTTGAGCGCGAAGACGACCACAAGGATCGCGCCTGCCGCGATGACCGTGCGGTTCCCGTCCGGGTCGGGTGCGACGAGGGCCGCGATCGGCGCGAAGAGAGCGACGTGCTCGCCTTGGACGAGCTGGATGAAGGGCATCGCCGCTCCGAGGCCCACGGTCTCGAGGAAGGCGCCGCCGGCGACCACCAGAGCGATGAGCGCGACGTACCACCCGTCGGCCGGCGTACGACGAAGGATGCGGAGATAGGGCTGCGCGTGACCGAACATCAGCGTGAGGCCGGGGTCAGCTCGTCGAGACCCAGCACGCGGCGGGGAAAGAGCGGGAGGTAGGCGTCCTCGTCTTGGGTCGCGGAGAAGCTGGTCGAGCCCCAGTCGGATCCGCGCAGCACGACGACGTCGAGCCCGAAGAGGAGCTGCCCGACGTAGTGCGCGTTGCTGATGAGGCCGACGAGCACGTCGCGGCTCGCGTCCATCTCCGGGAAGAACGCTTCGGCGCTCATGTCGCGCGGGAGCATCCGAACGTCGCGCCCGAGCAGCGAGCCCAGCTCTTCGTCGTAGCGCCCGAGCTGCTCGCGCGGATGCTGTTTGATCCACACGGCGTAGCCCTTGTCGAGCAGGCGACGGACCACGCGGCCGCACAGGGCTCGTTCCGCTTGCTCGGTCATGCGGCCGTACTCGGCCCAGTACGACGTGAGGAGCAGCGCGATCGGGCGAGTGTCGGAGCGCGGAATCATGAAGCGACCGCTGTGCCGCTCGATCACGCGCCGCACGCGCGACGCGATCTCCGGGCGGACCCGCGTGCGCCGCCCCTGGGTGTCGATGTCGCAGAGCCCGTGATCGACCGTGCGAAAGACCTTCCGCGAAACGCGATCGCCGAGTTCGAGCGCCCGCATCTCGAGCGAGTGCCAGCCCGGAACGGTGGTGCCGCCGAAGCCCTCGTCCAGGATCTCGAAGACGACGCGCCGGTGGCGCGCGGCCTCGACGACGAGCGCGTCACCGAGCAGAGCGAAGTCGGGCCTCCGCGGCACGACGTAGCGGAGCTCGCGCCCACGCGCACCGACGAGCAAGGGCAGACGCAAGAGGCGCCGCATCCGCGCGCGCCGCAGCTCCCGCATGACCTCGACCGAGCCGTAGGGCGCGACCTCGACGAGGCGGATGCCGGGATGGCGCGCGAGCTCGGCCCGCGTGCCCGGTGGAACCACGCTCGGGTGCGTGAGCGACGACGCCACGACGAGCACGACGCCGCGCAGCTGACGCTCTTGCCGCGCGAGCCACGCCTCGAGCCCGACCAGCGTCCACACGGTGTTCAGCCGCGCGACGAAATCGAGTCTCGGGTCGCGTAGCTCGGACCAGAGCACGCGCAACGCCTCGTCGATCGGCACCTGGCGCGGCACCGATGGTCCGACCTCTCCCTCGTCTTTCTCCGACGCGCCGTCCATGAGTGCGTTCGCTCGTTGCCCCGGGGCTCCCGGAGGCTTCGCGGCGGGCTCGTCTACCATCGCGCGCCCCGAGCGACCAGCAGCGCGCGATACCGCTCGACCCACCGATCCGCGACGCGCGTCATCTCGAACTCGCGCTCGACGCGCGCGCGCCCCGCCTGCCCCATGGCGTGGCGCTCCGCGGCGCTGCGGCGGCCCACCTCGATCATGGCATCCGCGAGGCGCTCGGCGCTCTTCGGGGGCACGAGAATCCCGCCTTCCGGTCCGACGATGCGCCCGTTGTCGCCCACGTCGGTGGTGACGATCGGGAGCGCCGATGCGCTCGCCTCGAGCAGCACGATCGGGAACGCCTCCCATGCCGAGCCCATCACGAACCCGTCCGCCGCGCGCATCAGGTCGTGCACGTCCTTGCGCAGACCGAGGAAGCGCACGTGGTCGGCGATGCCGAGGCGCTCCGCGAGCCGCTGCTTCTCGGGCAAGAGGGCGCCCTCGCCCGCGAGCCACGCGCGCACGTGCGGTTGGCTGCGCAAGACAAGCGCGAGCGCGTGCAGGAGGTTGTCGTAGTCCTTCTGCTCGCTGCGGAAGCTCCCGACCGTCAGCCAGACCAGCTCGTCCTCGCCCGCGCCCATCTCCGCGCGGACGCGCGCCCGCACGTCGGCGCTCGGGGCGAAGCGCGCAAGGTCGATCCCGTTCGAGGCGAGCTCCGCCTTCCGCGCGGAGACGGCTCGCTCCGCGACGAAGGTCCGAACACCCTCGCGACACACGTTCGTCCACAGATCGTCGAGGCGATCGGTGACGCGGAACATGGGGTAGCGCCGCGGCGGAAGCTCGAACGGCGCGTGCGAGGTCGACACCACCACGGGCACCTGCGCGAGCAGGCGCCCCACCCTCGCGACGAGGATCGATGCCGAGAGGTGCGCGTGCACGACGTCGGGTCGAAACGCGCGCACGGTCCGACTCCAGCGCCAGAGGTCGGCGGGACGCAAGCGCCCGTAGTGCATGCCGAGCGCCTCGGTCTCCACCCCGGCCTCGCGAATCCACGGCTCGAGATCGATGAAGCGGACGAGCGCAACCACCTTGACGACGTGGCCCGCGCGCGCGTAGCGCCTCGCCAGCTCGGCGACCTGCACTTCGGCGCCGCCGTAGCCCATGTCGTTGACGACGAGGAGGATCCGCAGCGCTCGCGCGCTCATGCCGCCGCCTCTCGCGAGGCCTCCCACATCGTCACGGCCTCCATGCGACTCCCCCGGCGAAGGCCGTCGAAGTGATCGAGCAGATGCGCGAGGAAAGCCATGTTCTCCCGGAGGTCGACGCCGAAGTTGTGGGGATGCCACCAGAGATGGAAGGTCCCGCCGGTTTGCGCGGCATGCGTCATCGCTTCGCGAAGGCGCCAGGCGCGCAGCCGATCGAGCCGCCGCAGGCGTCGCGACCAAGGGCGCAAGAACGCGCTCGCCGGAACCGCGAC
>JBGALT010000006.1:0-111742 GCA_044223665.1 Sandaracinaceae bacterium
GCGATCAGCCAGAGCGATCTGACGGTCGAGATCCCCGGCTGCCTCTTGCAGGACGTGGTGGAGGAGGCGTTCCAGACGCAGAGCCGCGCGCTCGCCCACCAGACGGGCTCCGCGCTGAGCGCGATCCTCGCCGGCACGTTCGGCGCCACGCCGGCGGCCTACGGGCTGGGCGGCCAGAGCCTGGCGTGCAGCACCGACGAGGGCTGCCGAGCGGCCGCGCCCTTCGGCCAGACGCGGAGCCGCTGCGTGCGCGGAGCGTGCAGCGTGCGCATGGAGCCGCGCCGCATGAACATCATGCCGGCAGGGATCGAGCTCGTGGTGGCGCAGACCTCGTCCGACCCGCAGGCGCCGCTCTTCGCCATGGGGCCCTTCGGCATCGGCGGCGCGCTGTTCCCGAGCCTGTCCTGTGCGCCGACGCGGAATTGGCCGCTGAATCCGCTGACTCCGGCGAGGCCGCCGTACAGCCTCTCGAGCTACATCGTTGACGATGTTCGACTCCTAGAGCAGCGCGCGATCCGCGGCGCGAATGGGACGGCCATCCTCCACAACCGACCCGACACGGCCATCAGCTTCTGCCCGCGCGTGACGAGTCCGAACGGACCGACGAACTGCATCTGCCCGCAGACTGGCACGCGCTGTCAGACGATCGACCTCACGCTCGCGGGCTACTCGATCCCCTCCGGCCGCATCGGCTGTAGGCCGCCGGCCGGCCAGCCCGACGCCCCCCTGGAGTGCTGCACCACGGGAGGCACGGCATGCTCCGCTCCGCCCGCCCCCTGACCGTGGTCGCCGCGCTGGCGGCAGCCGCGGTCTCGGGATGCGCGGCATACCACACGCCCGTTGACGCCGGTCCCGACGCGCGCGACGAGGCCGGCCTCTCCTGTGTCATCGCTGGGATGAGCCGCTGCGACCTCGCCTGCGGCGGTGATGCGGGACACGGCAGCGCATGCCTGGAGGATCCGTTCGTGGTGTCCAGGTGCATGCAAGGGCTCTGCATCGACACCGGCCGGCGTGACCACGTCGACAACGACTGCTACGCGCACGTCGACGGAGCTGGCTACTGCGCGGATGATCGCGTTTGCGTCCAGGACGACGTGTTCGGTGCAGGCTTCTGCGTCGCCGAGTCCGTCTGCGACGAGGCCGCCCGGGTTGGCTTCCCGTTGACCTGCTCGTGGTCGGACGGAACGCCGCGTGTCCATCCCGCAACGAGTGCCGAATGCCCGCGTGCTCGTCATCCGGGCTCGCCGTTCTGCGGACCGGGATGCGACCGCTGCCCAGGATACGCGACGAGGGACCCGCCCCTGCGAGGATCGTGCGTCGGCAGATCCGACACCCGCCCGATCGGCATCTGCATCCCTCCTGCGAACTGCCGTCGCGGCGAGTGGGGGCCAGACGACGTCTGCTTCGTCGCGGGCAGCATCTGCCTCTACCCGGAGCTCTGCGACGCCCCATGCGGCTGCGTCGTCGTGCGATCGAGCGACGGAATCGACGGGCTCGCCGACTACGGCTGGCCCGCCAGCATCGAGGCCTGCCGCGCGTACCGCGACATGTACCCGGACCAGGTGGAGTGCGTCGTCGACCGCGACTGGCACCCCGCGCCGTGAGCGTGATGCGACCCACGGCAGCCCTCGCGGTCTCGTCACCCGCGCGGCTCTCGCCCGGCTACGGCCCGGCGTCCAGCCCCAGGAGCTCCGCGACGTCGATCTCCACGTCGCCGAAGGGCTCGGCTCGTACGCGATCGCCCGGGCCCGCGGAGAGCACGTCGATGTACCCATCGGCCGCGTGGCGGTAGACGAGCAGCGTCCCGTCTTCGGGATCGATGAGCCAGTAGTGAGGCACGCCGTGCTCGTGCAGCGTCCGCTTCTTCCGCACGTGATCGTAGCGGGCGGTCGAGCGCGAGAGGATCTCGCACGCCCAGTCGGGGCGCTCCTCGATCGGGAAAGCCGTGGGCCGTGTCGCAACGCGATCACGGCGCAGGCCGACGAGGTCGTGCCGGAACAGCTCGCGGGTCCGCGGGTACAGAACCTCGACCTCGGTCAGGATCCACCAGCCGCCGGGACCACCGGAGCCACCTCGGCGATTGAAGGGCCCGAGGACCTCGCCAGCCTTCGCTTGTACGTGGCCGTGCGCGGCTCGCGACATCTCACGCGGAACGATCTCGCCACCGATGAGCTCGATGGGCTCTCCGTCCCGAACGCGGCGGAGGGCATCGTCGAGACTCGGGAGCGTGCGCGCAGGGTCCGACACCCGCCCAGGGTATCACCGGGCTGCACGGGCACGCCCTCGCGTGAAGCGTGTTGCCCAGATCTGTGCAGGATCGTGCCGATCGCAGGCCGTCGTGCCCGGAATGGGACTTGCTCCGACGCGGGCCGTACAATGACGGCCATGCTTGCCCTCCCCTCGCGATCGGCGCTCGCGCTCGCGCTCGCGCTCGCGCTCGGCCTCGTCCTCGCCCCCGGCTGCGGCTCGAAGAACGAGATCGACAAGGGCGGGCCGCCGATCTTCGAAGACGCCGGGCCCGGAGACACCGCGGTCCCGAGCGACCTCGTCGTCGACTGCGGCGAGCGCCGCGAGCGCTACACGACGCCGCACCGGTCGATCACCGTGATGGCGAGCGCGAGCAGCGCCGCCGGGATCGTCACCCAGAACTGGACGATCGAGAGCTCTCCGGCCGGCTCGAGCGGGCTGCTCGAGACGATGGACGCGTTCGCCACGCTGACGCCGCCGGTCCAGGGCGACTACGGCCTCCGCTTCACGGCGTTCGACGGCCGCGGCGAGAGCGCGAGCTGCACGCTGACGGTGCACGCCGTCGTCGGGCCGCCCGTGGCCATCTGCCCGGAAGAGCCGATGGTCTTCCGAACGGCGGCGCACGTGCCCGTGCGCATCGAGGGCGACGCGTTCGACGACGTCGCCATCGTGTCGGCCTCGTGGGCGATCACGGCGCAGCCGGAGGGCTCGATGCCGGTGATCCGCGTGGTGGCGGGCCCGGTCGTCGACTTCGTCTCGGCGACCCCGGGCGAGTACCAGATGACGCTGACCGCCGTCGATGGCGACGGTGCGATGGACAGCTGCGTCGTGCAGGTCCACGTCGCGACGCCGCCGACCGTGGAGTGCCCGACGATGCCCTTGACCGGACCGACGCGCTCGCCGATCACCGCGCGCGCGTCGGCGACCGACGACGGCACGATCGTCAGCACGACGTGGACGCTCGACAATCGCCCGGCCGACAGCGCGGCGACGATCAGCCCGACCACCGGGCTGACGACCACGATCACCCCCGACAAGCGCGGCGTCTACGAGCTCACGTTCACGGCCACCGACGACACCGGCGAGTCGGCCAGCTGCACGGTGACGGTGATCGGCCTGCCTTCGCCGCCGACCCTCACGTGCCCCGATCACGTGGACACGACGCCCCTCGCCACCGCGACCGTCACGGCGAGCGTCGTCGACGACGGCACGATCGTGGCGACCACGTGGCGCAGCGTGTCGGTGCCGCCTGGCTCGCGCGCCGGCATCCCTTCGCCCGCCGACCAGCTGACCACGCAGGTGCCGACCGACCTCGCGGGGGAGTATCCCGTCGAGATCGCGGTGACCGACGACGACGGCAACCGCGCGACGTGCACCACCGTCGTGCGCGCGGTGGCCACCGAGGGCCTGCGCGTCGAGGTGTTCTGGAACACCGACGGAACCGACATGGACACGCACGTGATGCGCCCCGGCGGCACGAGCTGGACCGGCGACGACGACTGCAACTTCCGCAACTGCCAGGGCGGCTCGCAGCTCGAGTGGGGCGCGCCCGGCGATCAGGACAACCCACACCTCGACATCGACGACACCAACGGCTTCGGGCCGGAGAACGTGAACGTCGATCGGCCCTTCCCCGGCGTCTATCGCGTGGGCGTCCACGCCTGGGGCGGCGGCGCGCAGGTCACCGTGCGCATCTACTGCGGTGGCTCGACGACCGAGCCGCGTCAGACGTTCGGGCCCGTGATGATCTCGAGCTCGCCCCAGGACCAGTTCTGGCGCGTCGCCGACGTCGCGATCGACGGGACGAGCTGCACCATCACCTCGCTCGCGAACGCCGCCGGGCAGCCGGACGTCCGGGACGAGCCGGGAATGCACAGCGGCGGAACGCCGCGTTGAGGTGGGGCGCTCGCCGCGGTCGCGATGCGTCGCGCCAGGTGGCCCCGCGCCGATGCGCTCGCGCGGCGCGAGCGGCTGGCGGCAGCCGCTCGCTCCGACTCAGCTGAAGCGAGCCCCGCCGCGACCGGCGCCGTCGCGCTGGAACGCGTCCACGACCGCGATCAGCGTCTCGAGCTGCGGCAGGACCTGATCGGCGCGGGCGATCCCCGCCTGCGTGATGCGCACGCAGCCGCCGTCGAGGTGGACCATCGGGCTCGCCTGGACGGCGGCGAGGAGCGCGGCGCGGACGCCCGGCGTGAGCACGTCTCGGGCGAGCTCTTCGGAGGAGCCCCGGATGCGGAAGGCCGCGTCGAAGCGGGGCTCGCCGATCTGGATGTCCTGGCCCCCGAACATCTTGCCGACCGTGTCGAAGAGCCCCTCGCGCGTGACGCTCAGGTCGTTCGTGTGGATCGGGAGCTGGACCGCCAGATCGTGCCGGTAGTGGCGGCGGTTCTTGTGACCGCGCCACATCTCGTGGCGAAGCGATATCGTCGCTCCCCGGAACGAGCCGTGGAACGACGTCATCGGATAGGTGCCGGTCAGGGCGATGCCGGTCTCCTGCGAGAAGCGCTGCCACGCGGCGATGGCAGCGTTGCGCTGCTGTACGCTGAACGCGATCAGCACGACGGCCAAGAGGACGAACGCGCCGATGAACGCCAGCGGCCCGAGCGTGGCGATGAGCTCCCCGATGAACATCGCGGGCCATCATGCGACGATTCGCCCCCCGCGAGAAGGGGCGCGACGTTGCGCGCGGTCGTCATCGGTGCGGCGGGGCTCGCGCCGCTGGCCCTCGTGGCGCTCTTCACGCGCACGGCCGTGCCCGAGACACGCGTGCTCGTGCTCGGGAGCTTCGTGCTGGCGGCCGCGCTGAGTGGCGCCCTCGCGAGGCGCCTCCCCTCGGCGCTCGGGAGCTTGCTCGCTCCGCGTCACGGCGGTCTCGCGCTCGTGACCATGGGGGTCGCGGCGCTCGGTCCGGCCGGGCTCGCCGCGGCCGCGATCGCCTCGACGGCATGGGTCGCGGCGCATCGGTCGGCCCTCGTGGTGGAAGCAGGAGCGCTCGCGCCGCGCGAGGCGCGCACGGCGCTCGGCCTGCTCGCGCTCGCGGCGGCGATCGGCGGCGGGCCGGCGGCGCTATGGGCCGCGCCGCTCGCGCTCGATGCGCCGATGATCCTCGAAGATCCGATCTGGAGCGGCACGTCGCGCTTCCAGCGCCTGCTCGTGACCCGGGCGCGCGGCGCGGTCCGCCTCTGGCTCGACGGGCAGCTGCAGCTCGAGTCGGGGGACGAGGCCGCCTACCACGAGACGCTCGTCCACCCTGCCCTCGCGGCGTCGTCCTCGGCCGCGCGCGTCCTGGTGCTCGGTGGCGGCGACGGGCTCGTCGTCCGCGAGCTGCTCCGCGATGCACGGGTGCGCGAGATCGTCGTGGTCGACATCGACCGCGCGGTCACTTCCCTCGCGCGGCGTCTGCCGGCACTGCGCTCGATCGGCGGCTACGCGCTGGACGACCCGCGGGTGCGTTTGGTGCACGCCGACGCGCTCGTCTGGGCCCCGGCCGCGGTCGCGCGCGGCGAGCGCTTCGACGTGGTCGTGGGCGATCTACCCGATCCCTCGAGCGAGGTCCTCGCGCCGCTCTTCGCGCGCGAGACGATCGCCACGATCGCGACGCTGCTCGGACCGGGAGGCGTCTTCGCGCTCCAGGCCGGCGCGCCGCGGGCCACGCCGTGGGCGTTCGCGTCGATCGTGGGCACGGTCTCGGCGGCGGGGCTCGAGACGACCGCGCTCGCGTTCGACGAGCCGATCGCGTTCGGAGGCACGGCGGTTGTCCTCGGTGCACGCGAGGCGCCTCCGCGGCCGGGACCGCTCCACGTGACGACCGCGTGGCTGACGGCCGAGCGCCTCGCGGCCGCCGGGATCCGAGCGCCGCTCCCGCCGGCGCGCATCACCACGCTGGCCGAGCCCGCGGTGCTCGGCTATCTCCGCCGAGCGATGCGTGCCCCCGAGCGCTGGACCTCCCCGTGAGCGCCGTCGGCCTCCATCTCCTGGCCGAGTACCGCGGGATCGGCGCGGCGCTGCTCGACGACCCCGTCTCGCTCGAGGCCATCCTCGTCGCCGCCGCAGAGGCCGCCGGGGCGCGCGTGCTCGATCGCCGCATGCACCGTTTCGAGGGCGGCGGCGTGAGCGGCTTCCTGCTGCTCGCAGAGTCGCACGTGTCGATCCACACCTGGCCTGCCGAAGGGCGCGCCGCGGTCGACGTCTACACCTGCGGCGAGGCGCGGCCCGATCGCGCGCACGAGGTCTTCCTCGCGAGGCTCGGGCCGAGCGCGGCCGAGGTCGTCACTCTGCGACGGGGCGAGCGGATCGAGCGCCTGCCCTGATCGCGGGCGCGACGCGCGCGCGGCCCCGCGCCCACGTCCGTCGGCGCATCGCGAGCGGGATCCCGTCGGCGAGCGGCGCGTCCTCCGGGAGCGCGTGCCACGTCAGCGCCCACCGGATCTCTCGCGCGCGGCCCGGAAGCACGAAGCGCAGCACACGCTCGGCGCTCGGAAGCGCACGCTGATCGGCGATCTCGCGCCGCTCGCCGTCCTCGTCGAGCGCGAAGAGCCGCGAGAGCTCGGCCTCCGCGCGCGTCACCCCCACGCCCGTGACCGCGAAGACGACACGCCGATAGAGGTCGCCGGTGGGAACGGCGTGGCCAGCCCGCGTGACGAGGCGGGCCTCGACGAGCGTCGCGCGCCCCTCGACGTGCGCGCTCACGTGCACGTCGAGGGCCTCCGCGGTCAGCGCCGGATCGCGGCCCCCGAGCACGTCGTGGGAGCGGCCGATCCGGACGCCGCGCGCTCGCTCGGGCATGTGGCAGCCCGCACAGCTCGAGATCGCGCCGCCGCTGCGCCACTCGGAGACGGTGCGCTGCATCGCCTCCGGGTGCGCGTGGCGCGAGGGGAAGTCGAACTCGTGACAGGGCGCGCAGCGCTCGGTGGCGAGCACCTCCTCGGCGACGACGCGCGTCTCGTGCGGCGCGCGGCCGCTCGCGCGCACGCTCTCGATCTCGCCGTCGCGCACGTGGCAGCTCGCGCAGCCGACGCCCTCGTGCGCGCGCGGATCGCTCGCGTCGCGGGCGAGCGGCGCGTGGCAGGCCACGCAGCGCGGCGAGCGCTCGCCGTCGCCGCGCCCGGCGCCCCACTCGCGCTGGAACAGGGGATCGTCGAACGCGCCCGCGTGCATCGACGCCGCATGCTCGGCCGCCGCGTCCTCGTGGCAGCGCGCGCATCGCTCGAAGCGCGCAGGAAGGCGCGCGGCCGCGGCGTCGACCGAGCCAGCGTCCGCGCTCGCGGCATCGCCGGATGCGAGGCTCGACGCCGATGCGCCGACGGACGGCGGCGGCGCTGCGCAAGCCGCGAGGCCGATCCCGAGGGCGAAGGGCAAGCAGCGCATCCGACTCGGTCAGCCCGGCGCGTCGGCCACGAGCGCGTGGGCCTCGGCATCCCAGTGGAACGTCCGGATCGGACCGCCCGCCGAGGGAATCGCGAGCGGCCAGAATCCGCGACCCGAGGGCCCGACGGTCGCGGGCGCGAGCACGTCGTTGGCGATCGAAGGGTGGTGCATCCCCGCCTGCTCCCAGATCGGCGTGGCGGAGCCCACGCGCAGGGCCACCCACCGAGCCCCCTCGCTCGGCGTCGTCCCCGTCTCGAGCAGCACGAGTGGCTCGCCCCCCATCCGCTCGGTGCGCGTCACGAGCGCGTCCACGACCGTTCCCTCGACCGTCCAGCTCGCGATCTCGCTGCCGGTGCGGCAGGAGCGCGAGAGCGCCCGCAGAGAGGCCCAGCTGCGCGTCGCGTCGTGCGCGAGGAAGAGCACGGCGGGAGAGAGGTGCCCTGCCTGCGGCGCGAGATCGCGGATCGGCAGGATCGTGCCGCGCGCCTCGGCGGGGAGCGTGGCGGCGAAGGCCGAGGCATCGGGAAGGCACGTGCCACCGTCGTCCAGGTAGCGACCGGAGGAGAAGCCGTCCACGTCGCCCGAGACGATCACGCGCAGCCAGTCGCGACGCCCACCGCCCGCGAGGACGGTCCCGACGACCAACGCACCGCGAGGAAGCGTCGCCACCCAACCGCTGCTGCTCGTCCCCGCCGTGCGCACGTTCACCGAGCCCGTCGCCCGCTCGAGCACGAAGGGGCTCACGACCGTCCCCGTCTCGAGCGGCTCGAGACGAGCGCTCCCGAGCGCGCGCGCGGCCTCGCGTGCGGTCTCGGGATCGACGGCAGCGCCGATCGCCAAGCGCACCTCCGGGTCATCGAGGAAGCCGACGGCGGACCGCAGGCGCGGGTCGAGCGCCGCCCAGCGCGCGGCGGCCTCGCGCAAGGGAACGGCCGGGCCCACGGCCCAGGGCCCCACGGCCCGCTCCTGTCCGGCCGTCGCGGCCGGGAGCTCCGCCGGCGCCTCGGCGGCGAACGCGCCCATGCGGAGCATGCGGGCGATGGGACCGTCGGCGCTCACGTGATCGAGAAGCTGCTCGTAGGGGATGTCGGCATGCACGGGCGTCGCGCCGAAGAGCTCGTGCGGGGCCCAGTAGACGCGGAGCGCGGCCTCGCCGAGGACCGTGAGGTAGGGCTCGTAGGCCTCGCTCGCGCCGTCCGAAGCGACGGCGAGCGCCGCGACGACCGGCTCGGCGGTGCCCACGTCGCCCACGAGCCCGGTCTCGGTGGAGCGCCGCACCTCGTCGCCTTCGATGACGTACGTGAAGCCCGCATAGGACCAGCGCGGCTCGTACTCGCGGTCGAAGGGGTCCTCCCAGTCCGCCGTACAGACGAGGGACACCAGCGATCGCGTCGCAGCGACGGGAGCGCATCCGAGGTCCACGCTCTCGGCGCGCCGGCTGTCGGCGCGCACGTCGTCCACGAACTGCCGAACGTCCTCGTCGACGAGCGCCTGGATGCGCGAGCGCGCGGTCTGCGACGGATGGAGGAAGCGCACCGTGGCGACACCATCGGGCGAGACGGCGTCGACGACGTCGATGCGCTGCACGTAGCGACCGCGGAGCTCGGCCGGCTGCGTCGTGGCCGCGAGGGATGCCCCTTCGGTCGCGTGCGGCGGCGCCTCGCTCGGCGCGGGCGCCTCCGCGAGCGCCGTCGTCGGTGGCGCAGGCGGCGCGCTCGAAGGCGGCGGCTCGGGGGTCGCGTGGACCTCCGGCGCCGGGCTCGGCGCCGCGCTCCCGCCCGAGCACGCGCCTGCGAGCAGCGCGAGCGCCGCCACCTCGATCCCCCGTCGCATCGCCCGCATACGCCTCCGCGGGGAATCATCGACGAGCGGCCGGCGCGCGTCGAGCGCCAGCTCAGAAGCCTGGCGGCAAGAGCTGCGCGGGCCAGTCGTGCGCGACCGCGAGCGAGGCGAGGTCCATCGAGATCGCGACCGAGACGTGGATGAGGAAGCCGCTCCAGATCGAGCGCGTCTTCATGGAGAGCGTGCCGAGGAAGAGGCCGGCGACGATCGCGGCGAGCGTCTCGGGGAACGGCTTGCCGAAGTGGATCATGCAGTACGGCACGACCATCGCGAAGATCGCGTAGCTGCCCAGCTGCCGCTTCATCGCGCGCAGCCAGAAGCCGCGGAAGAAGAACTCGAGGCTGAAGAACTGCGCCGCGTAGATCAGCTCCCACGCCCCGAAGTCGAGCCAGCTGCGGCCCGCCTGGTGATAGAACGGGTAGTACGTCTGGAAGTTCTCGTCGTTGCGCGCGACGAAGATCACGCAGACGAACACCACGAAGTAGCCGAGCACGTAGATCCACGCGTGCTCGAGGAAGCCCTTCGTCTCGAGCCCTTGATCGCGCAGGCGCTCACGGAAGCCGAGCTTCACGACGAGCGCCGGGATGAGCAGATAGCCGCCGACGCGGAACAGGCCCCACCACACGAAGATCCAGAGCTCGACGAAGTCGCCGCTCCGGATCTCGCCGCAGAACGAGTCCGGCGGGCGCCCGAAGTGCATGGGCTCGCAGGCATCGAGCACGTGGCGGAACGTGGCCTCGTGCCCGAAGTACTCCATCAGCGCGAGGCACACGGCGCCCGTCGCGAGCGCGAAGAGCGGGCGGTAGTCGTACTTGCCCTCGGGCTGCGCGGCGCGCTCGGCCGCCGCCTCGGCGTCGATCGCCCGCCACGAGTCGAGGAAGAAGTGCTTGGGGTGGAGCGAGATCAGCTTCGGCCGCAGCGAGGGGAACGCCTCGAGCAGGATCCGGTAGCCGCCGGAGAGCACGGCGAGCGCGAGCCCGAGCTCGAGCAGCCACGCGCGCTCGCCGAAGTGGCCGGCGAGGCCGAGCCCGAGCACGACCACGAAGAGCACGTTGGAGGTGATCCGGAAGTGCCGGAGCTCCCACGCGCCGTCCTCGCTCGCGTCCGCGCGGCTCGTGCCCTCCCCGGCCACCGCGCTCAGCCCGCGGCCTTGGCCGCGCCCGCATCGAGGCGCGCGAGCGTGCGCTCCTTGCCGAGCACGTCCATCACCTCGAAGAGGCCCGGGCTCTGCGTCTTGCCCGTCATCGCCACGCGCGCCGGCTGCGCCACGTTCTTCATCTGCAGGCCCGTCTTCTCGAGCCACGCCGTGACCGCGGCCTCGATCGTCTTCTGGTCGAAGGGCGTCACGCCCTGGATGACCTCGCGGAGCGCGCGCAGGTGCGCCTCGTTCTCCTTCACGAGGAACTTCGCCACCGCCTTCTCGTCGAACGCGAGCGGCTCGCGGAAGTAGAAGTCGACCATCTCGGCCGCCTCGGTGAGCGTCGTCGCGCGGGTCTTCACGGTCTCGATCGCGGCCGCGAGGTGCGCGTCGGAGTCGATCACCGCGCCCTCCTTGATCCGCGGGCGTACCAGCGCGCCGAGCTCGGCGCTGCTCTTCGTGCGCAGGTGCGAGGCCTGCACGAACTGGAACTTCTTCAGGTCGTACTGCGCCGCCGTGCGGCCGCAGTGATCCCAGCCGAAGAACTTCACGAGCTCGTCCCGCGAGAACACTTCCTGATCGCCGTGCGACCAGCCGAGGCGGGCCAGGTAGTTGAGCACCGCGTCGGGCAGGTAGCCCATGTCGCGGTACTCGCCGACGCTGACCGCCGCCGTGCGCTTGCTGAGCTTCTTGCCGTCCGGGCCGTTGATCATCGGCAGGTGCGCGAACTTCGGCAGCGCCTCGCCGAGCGCCTCGAAGAGCAGGATCTGGATCGGCGTGTTGACGACGTGATCGTCGCCGCGCGCGACGAGCGTGATGCCCATCGTCACGTCGTCGACGACGCAGCCGAAGTTGTAGAGCGGGATGCCGTTCTGCCGCATCAGGACCACGTCCTGCTGCTGCTCGTTCGGCACGTCGATGCGGCCCTTCACGAGATCGTTCCAGCCCGTGACGCCGCTCGCGGGCGCCTTGAGGCGCACCACGAAGGGCTTGTCCGGCTGGTCGGTGCGGTTCCGGCAGGTGCCCGGGTACTTGAAGAACTTGCCGGCCTTCTGCGCGGCCTCGCGCTGCACGTCGAGCTCTTCCTTGGTGCAATAGCACCGGAAGGCGTGCCCGCGCGCGATGAGGCGCTCGGCGAAGTCCTGGTAGAGCTTGGTGCGCTGCGTCTGGAAGTACGGCGCGTGCGGCTCCTTCGCGCCCGGCCCTTCGTCCCAGTCGAGCCCGAGCCAGCGCATCGAGTCGAAGATCACCTTCACGCTCTCCTCGGTGGAGCGCTCCTGATCGGTGTCCTCGATGCGGAGGATGAAGGTGCCGCCCTGCTTCCTGGCCCAGAGCCAGTTGTAGAGCGCGGTACGGACGCCGCCGATGTGGAGATAGCCCGTCGGCGACGGAGCGAAGCGAACGCGGTCGGTCATGGGAGGAGGGGACCGTTAGCACGCCCTCGCGGGAGCTGCCTACCTACCGCAGGGGGCCGAGCGGCAGCGCGAGCTCGCGGGCGAGGGAGCGCGCGTGCTCGACCAGATCACCGCCGAGCACGAGGGTGGCCTCGTCGTCGAAGGGCGTGGGGTCGCGGTTCACGATCACGACCTTCGCGCCGCGATCGAGCGCGCTCGGCACCAGGTCGGCGACCGGGGCGACGGCGAGCGAGGTGCCGATCGCGACGAGCAGATCGCAGCTCCCCACCGCGCTCTCGGCGCGCGCGAAGCTCTCGTCGAGCGCCTCGCCGAAGAGCACCACGTCGGGCTTCACGAGGCCGCTGCAGATGGTGCAGGTCGGGATCTCGCCGGGGCGCAGCTCCTCGAGGAAGCGCGCCGTCTCGTAGCGGGCGCCGCACTGCAGGCAGCGGGCACGGCGGAAGCTGCCGTGCACCTCGAGCGGGTCGCGCGAGCCGGCGAGCGAGTGCAGTCCGTCCACGTTCTGCGTGACCAGCGTGTGCACGAGGCCGCGGTCCTCGAGCCTGGCGATCGCGCGGTGCGCATCGTTCGGGCGCGCCGCCGCGAGCCCACCGAAGAACTTCGCCCAGAACGCGTAGAAGCCGCGAGGGTCGTTCTGGAACCCCGCGATCGTGGCCACGCGCGCCGCGTCCTCCCGGGACCAGAGGCCGTGATCGCCGCGGAAGTCGGGGATGCCCGACGCGGTCGAGACGCCGGCCCCGGTGAGCACCACGCACGCGCGCGAGCCGCGGATCAGACGCGCCAGGGATTCCGCCATCGCGCGCTCGATCTCAGGTGGGCGCCGGCAGGGCGGGCGTGCCGGCGCTCGTGACGGGGGGCGGCGGGATCGAGCCCGGCGGCAGAGTGCCATCGCGGGGCGAGGAGAGCTGCTCGCGGAGGAACGCCTCGGCGCGATCGAGCGCGCTCGGATCGGCGGCGAACAGCAGCACGCCATGCGCTTCACCGTCGACGAGGACGGGCTCGGTCGCTCCGATGCGGGCGAGCAGCTGGGCCGTGTTGACGTTGTCCGACTCCTCGCGCGCCACGACCGCCAGGATGGCGCGGTTCTCGAGGTGCGAGGCGGGGCCGATGGCGTCGAAGCCGTGATAGGCGCGCCCGGGCGAGAGGGTGACGAGCACCGCGAGACGCGGATCGTCGGCCGCCGACGCCACGACCGCCGTCGCGCCGATGCTGGAGCCGACGGCCGCGAACGCGCTCGGGTGCAGGCCCGACGCGTCGCTCACGAGCCAGTCGACGGCGGCCTCGACGTCGAGCCGGCTCGCGGTCCAGGCGTCGCCGTCGAAGGAATGCCAGTCGAGCGGGCCGCTCGGCCCCACCGTGCTCTCGCCGTGACCGCGCAGATCGATCGCGAGCGTCGTCACCGATCGCTCGAGCGCGAGGCGATCGATCAGCGGGGCCCACTCGGCGCGCGTGCTCGCGAGCTGGTGCACCAGGATCACCGCCGGCGCATCGTCGTGGGAGCCGGGGCGGAGCGTGCCGTGCACGGTCACGCCGTCGCTCGTCGTGAAGCTGACCTCGCGCGCCGCGCGGGCATCGACCCGCGCCTGCACCGGCGCCGGCGTCGGCTCCGGCGACGACTCCTCGGGAGCGCCCCGGTGCTCGGGCCTGTCGCGACCCCCGCAAGCGACGAGGGCGCAAGCGACGAGTGCCCACGCGGCGAGCGCCGGCCCGACCGAGGCCTGGGAGATCGTACGGGAGCGGGCACGCACGGCCGACATGGCGCGCACTGTATCTCCGCAGGGCGGCCTTGTCCGGGATGACGGCGGCGGGCCGCGGCCCGGGATCGGATCCGCCCCGCGCGCGATCGCGGATTCGGCAGCCGTCATCCGCGCTCGACGCGGACCACTCGCTCGACCGCGAGGCCGCGGAGGAGCGCCTCGAGCGCGCGGTCCACTTGGGCCGCGTCGCGGCCGTCGACCGTGACCTTCACCGTGTACTCGGGGTCGCCCAGCTTCGGATAGCTCCCGATGCGGATCCCCCCGAAGCGCGCCTCGACGTCGGCCAGGAGCGCCGCGATCTCGCCCTCGTCGCACGACGTGAAGACCGCGCGCGTCTGGAACGGCTCGGCGCGAGCCAGCCGATCGCGCACGAGCTCGAACTTCATCCGGAAGATCTCCGGCACGCCCGGCAGCACCCAGACGTTCTCCACGCGCAGCACCGGCCACGACATCTTCTCGCTCTGTACGAGCTCCCCTCCTTCGGGCATCTCGGCCATGCGGAGGTGCCCCTCGGTCGTGCGAGGGCCGAAGTGGTCGCGGATGCGCCGCTCGAGCGAGGGATCGCGCACGAGCGTGCGCCCGAAGGCGCGCGCGATCGAGGGAATCGTCACGTCGTCGTGCGTCGGGCCGACCCCGCCGCTCGTGAAGAGAACGTCGTGGCTCGCCGCGAGCGCGCGCACGTCGGCCGCAATCACCGCCTCGTCGTCCTCGCAGACGACGATGCGCGCGAGGGACACGCCCAGCGCGAAGAGCTCCTTGGCCAGGAACGGCACGTTCTCCTCCACGACCTTGCCCGTGAGGATCTCGTTGCCGATCACCAGGAACGCCGCACGCACCGTCACCCGTCGATGGTACGCCGGGGCCGTCGGGCTCCGCCTCATTTCGGCGGAGCCCCCACGGACGCGCGCCGCCCGCACGCCCGCGACGGCTCGGTTCCCCGAACCGACGCGATCGACGCGGTCACTCCGGGGCGACGCGATCGACGCGGTCACTCCGGGGTGATGACCACCGAGCGCTGATCGAGCTGGGTCACGGCGCGGCAGAACTGGGCGAAGGCCGGATAGGTCGCGACGGGCAAGAGCGCGAGGGGCACGTGCGTGCGTCGCTCGAGCACGATGGCCCCATCCTGCCCCTCCGAGACCGAGAGCTCGGCGCTCGCGCCCAGCGGGCCCGTGAGCTGCGCCGGCTCCGGGGCGTGCAGCACGCCGGGGCCACGAATCTCGAGATGAACCGTCTGCTCGACGTCGCCCACGAGCTCGGTGGTCGTGCGCGCCTCGAGGCGCGCGTACCCGTTCTCGACCCCGCTGCCGAAGAGCGGCACCACGTGGTAGCCGTCGCGCGCGGGCCGGATCAGGCCGGCGGTCTCGGCCACGAAGGAGATGGCGAGCGGCCCCTCCCAGTCGTCGAGCCCGTCCACGCGGATGCTCGACGGATCGGCGCTGCCGCCGGGCACGATCGAGGGAACGAAGCGCTCGGCGATCACGCTGGCGCGCTCGGCCGGAGCCACGCCCTCGATGCCCGTCCGCAGCTCGGCGCCCGAGCCGCCGGCGAACGTCAGCGTGAGCGTCGTGCGCGCGACGCCGTTCGGCGCGATCTCGATCGTGCCCGCGAACGTCTGGCTGGAGGCGATCCCCTGCGTCTGCGGGAGCGTCACGTGGCGCAGCCCCGGCTCGATCACGATCGCGTCCTGCCCGCGAAGCCCCGGGAGCAGGTAGTCGTGCGCCACCCCGCGACCGAGGGCGCCGAGGAACAGCGGCCCCTCCGGCAAGGTCACCATCACGAGCGTCGAATCGTAGACGCTCGCATCGGGCGCGCCCTCCACCGGCTGCTCCCCACCGAGCGCGCGGGCGTACACGATCCGCGCGGGCAGGCCCGCGCGCTCGAGCAGGTAGCGCATCACGCGCAGCCGGCTGCCGCGGCGGGCGGCGAGCATCAGCGGCGCCGACTGGAAGAACGCCCCGTCCGCCGGCTCCACGTTGTCGGTGACCCAGCGATGGATGCGCTGGACGCGCTGCGCCGGCGTCAGATCGGCTGCGTGCTCGAAGACCTCGTCGTCGAGCAAGCGATCGGCGGCGGGGTCGGCGACGTCGAGGCCGAGCAAGCCGTCGTAGACGCCCTCGTACATGCGCTCCCAGGTGACGCGGGCGACGGCGCGCAGGCTCGGCAGGACGGGCGGGATGGCCACCCAGTTCGGCTCCTGCACGAGCGGCTGGCTCTGCTCCATCACGAAGCGGCTCGTGCGCAGCCCGTTCGCCTCCGTGACCGTGGGCGGCGGCACCGGCCCGCGGACGTCGAAGACGAGCGGCATGTCCACCGGCGCGACGAAGACGAGCTCCGAGTGATCGAAGGGCGAGGTGAAGTTCTGGAACACCCACCCGCCCGACTCGAACGCGTCGCCCCACACGGGCGCGTGCTGCCGCACGTACTCGTACTCGACGTAGTCGCCGATCTCGAGCGGCGGCATGTCGGTGCTGCTGGCCATCTCGTCGGGCTCCCGCGTCGAGCCGTCGGGCCCGATCGCACGCACCGTGAGCACGCGGCCCGAGAGATCGATGGAGCCGAAGCGCTCGACGCCCTCGGCCGTCTGGACGCGGTAGATCTGGTGCACGAGATCGAGCGCGCTCCCGTCCTCGAAGACGCGCGTGACCTCGTAGTCGAAGACGAGCACGGCGGCGTGGCCGTCGTACGCTCGCCCCGAGGCCTCGTAGCGACGCACGACGTCGAGCCCGTCGACCCGCCACGGGTCCATCACGTCGTGCCCCGAGAGCGCGAAGGCGAGGCTGCGCAGATCGGAGGCCCGGCGGGGCGCCCGCTCGGCCTCGGTCGTGAGCGTGGCCAGCGCTTCGGCCCGGCGTCCGGCGGCGTAGCTCCGGTCGACCTCGTGCACCACGGTGGCACCGACGGCCGCCTCGGCCTCTTCTTCGGCGACGAGGCGATCCTCTTCGGCGCGATCCCCCGACGCCCGCGCGATCCGGAGCGCGCGCTCGCGGCGCTGCGGCTCGTCGAGCAGCGGAGAGAGACGCGCGAGCTCGGTGCGCGCGGCCGCGTAGTCGCGACGCCCGAGCGCGAGATCGAAGCGCGCCGTGGTCGTGGCATCGCACCCTTCGAGCGCGCTCACGAGCGGCTCGAGCCGATCGACCCGACCTCGCTCGGCGAGCGTCGCGAACTGGGCCGAGAGCACGCTGCAGGCGTCGGGGCGCAGCGCGACGGCGCGGGCGAGCGCGGCGTCCGCGTCGGCGACGTAGCCCGCCGAGGCGAGCGTCTCGGCCAGGCCGAGCTGGACCGTGGCCATGTGCGCGAAGCGCTCGGCGACGCGGCGGCGAGCGGCGAGCGACTCGAGGTCGCCGGTCTCGAGGGCCGCGGCGCGCACGGCCGGCCAGTAGGCGTCCGGATCCCGCGCCGCCGCGAGCGCCACGAGGCGCCGCTCGTCGTCCGAACGGCGCGTGTCGGGTACGAAGGGATCGATCGAGGCGACCCGAGCGGCGAGCGAGAGCAGCGCCGAGGACGAGACGTCCGAGATGCGCGTGCGGAGCTGCTCGCGCGCGCCCAGCGTGTCCCCGCGGTCGGTGCGGACGTCGG
The DNA here is from genome assembly GCA_044223665.1 of Sandaracinaceae bacterium. Taxonomy (GTDB): domain Bacteria; phylum Myxococcota_A; class Polyangia; order Polyangiales; family Sandaracinaceae; genus JBBSAT01. The sequence continues at coordinate 17,346 of JBGALT010000006.1, forward strand.
CCGTCACGAAGAGCGCGAGCGGCCCTTCGGGGCTGGCGGGCAGCTCGAGGCCCGCGTCCGGCGTGTAGTCACCCTCGGCGTGATCGAGCAGCCACGCGAGCGTCGGCGAGGCCGCGCGCGTGCTCATCTTCAGCTCGATCTCGTGGTCGCCCGCCGTGAGGTCGAGCGGCACGTACAGGGTGGACGGGAGCCACGCCGTGCGGCGATCCACGCGCGCGCGCACCTCGCCGTCGATGCGGACCTGCACGCTGCCGCTCGAGCCGATCGAGAGGACGTGGCGCCCCGCGCGGTCGACGTGCAGCGTGGCCTCCACGATCCGCGTCCCGGCCCCCCGCGCCTCGACCGGGGCGTGATAGGTGAGCGAGAAGATCCCGTGCTCCGCCGTCACGCTGCGCGTCGCGGTGGCTCCGCGACCCGGCCCGAGATCGTAGCGCTCGGCGAGCGGTCCCGGCCCTTCGGCCGGCAGCGTCTCGTCGAAGGGCGCGAGCGTCGTCAGCCCGAACGGGCCGGCGACGCGCACCTCGGTCGGGGCACCGATCGACGCGAGGATGCGCGCCTCTTCGGCCGCGTCGCCGCGCGCCACGGCCAGCGAGCTGAGCCAGAGCATCAGCTGCCGGCGCACCGGCATGCCCACGTGCCCGGGGTGCGCGAAGGCCGCCTCCAGCACCGGTCGCACGCGCTCGACGAAGCGTGGCGCGTCGGTCCGCACGTCGTGCAGATAGGCGAGCGACGACTCGGCGTAGACCGAGGCGAGCGGATCGTCGCTCGAGGGCGCCCCTCCGATGACGGCGAGGAACCCGTCGAGCGCTTCGTCGGCATGTCCGTGTTGCTCGGCGAAGACACCGCGCAGGTACGCGAGCCCGACGTCGCTCGGCGAGAGCTCGGTGGCATGCGCCAGCGCGGCCGGGGCGCGCGTGGCGTCCCCACCGTCTCCGAGGACCTCCCACTCCGCCAGACGCCGCTGGGCCGCCGGATCGCCCGGATGCGCGGCGGCGTCCTCGCGCACGCGGTCGATCTCGGCCTCCGTGCCGGGCAGCGTCGAGCCGTGCGAGGTGCCGCCGCATCCGGCGGTGACGAAGAGGAGCGTCGCAGCGAGGCGCCGGGCGAGCCGAGCGCGTGCCGGCAGTACGCTCGCGAGCGTGCGCATCGAGCTCATCGCACACCTCCGATCGAGATGCGGCTGCGCAGGAGCGCATCCGCCTGCTCGCACCAGGCGCGGAAGGCCGGGTAGCTCTCGACGGAGATGCGGTCGACGACCACCTCGAGGTGGGTCTCGATCGTCGCCTCGCTCGTTCCCGGTGTCACGCGCATCACGAGCCTTCCGAACTGCGACTCGACGGTGCCGCCGTCGGGCAGCTCGGTGATCGCGCCGCCCGCCGGGGCGCGCACCACGCGTCGCTCGTCGTAGTGGAAGGGGGGCCCGAGCGCGAGCGCGTGCCGGCGCGTCGCCAAGGGCGCCCAGCTCTGCACGAAGCCGCCGAGCGTCGTGCCGCCGATGCGCACGACGTTCCCATCGCGCTCGCCGATCTGCGGCACGTGGCCCGACCAGGAGAAGCGGAGCGCGCTCTCGCGATCGCCGATGGTCGGGAACGACTGCGCGTCGAGCTCGATGCCCGCGAACACCGAGCCCAGCGACTGGCGCAGGCGCTGCTCGCGCGTCTCGGGCGAGTCGTAGCGGCCGCGGCCCGACATCGCCTCCGTCCCGACCAGCTCCTCGCTCGCCGTCAGCGTCGCGCCCCCATCGGCCGCGATCGCGACCGTGAGCTCCCGAGAGCGACCGCTGGCCGCGGCCGTGCCCACCGGGATGTGCCTCAGCTCGGCGCCGTCCGGGCCCACGACGAGCGTCAGCGCGCCTTGGTCGCCGGACGGGAGCTCGTCGATCCCGCCGTGCTCGGCCGTGCCGTCGAGGAACAGGTCGAGGGCAGGGACGTAGGCGATCGCGTGATCGAAGATGGCGAGCGAGGGCGGCGCGCTCTCGATGTCGCCGTTGCGCGTCGTGCGCACGAGCGCGATGCGCGCGTCGATGCCCGCGATCGTCAGCATCGCGTAGAGCAGCGACGCGGTGTCCTTGCAGTCTCCGAAGCCGCGCTGGACGACGTCGGTGACGCGGTACGGCTGGAAGCCGTGGATGCCGAGCTCGAGGCCGACGTAGCGCACGTGATCGGTGGCCCACGCGTAGATGCGCGCGACCTTCGTGCGCAGGTCGGGGGCGTCGTCGACCAGCGTGTGCACCGTGCGGATCAGCTCCTCGTCGGGCAGGAGCTGCTCGTGGGCCAGGCCCCACCAGAAGCGACCGACCTCGCTCCAGTCCCCGAACGTCGAGACGTGGAGGTAGGGCGCGATCTCGGTGTAGCCGGGCATGCTCGGCTCCGAGTGCGTCGCCGGGACGTCGAGGGCGGTGTAGCGCTCGACGTGCTGCGAGCCCTCCGTGCGAGCCTCGTGCTCCATCGGGATCTGGGGCACGTGGAAGTGGAGCGTGCGGCTCGCGGGGGTCAGGAAGATCTCGTCCACGCGGGCGGTGGGAATCCCCGACGCGAGCCCGTGGACGTTGCCGAAGTAGTCGTGAAAATCGTTCTGCGCCGCGATGTCCTCGACCCGGTAGCGGAGCTCGACGACGTCGCCCGGCTGGAGCACCGGCAGGGTCACCACGACCTCGCGCGCCGAGTAGTAGATGCGGTACTGCGGCTCGGCGAGGCTGTGCTCGCTCGTGTGGTACGACGAGAGCACCTCGTCTCCACGCACCACGCGCGCCGCGCGCACGTCGACCCACTGCGTCCCCGGCTCGTAGAAGATCGCGTGCGCGCGATAGGCGCGCGCGCCCTCGTCGTCGTGGATCTGGATCACGAGCTGCCGGAAGCGCGTCGCGAGGCCGTTCTCGTGCACGGTGTGCACGGTCGCGTCGTGCAGGATCGTGGCGGGCCACTCGCCGTCGGGGCGCCGGCGCTCGAGGATCGTCTCGATCGGCGTCGCCCACGCCTCGTCCGGCCGGTCCTGCGGCTCGATCTGCTCGACGAGCATGCGCGTGCTGGCGTCCTGCGGGCGCAACACCAGTGCCTCGCGGAGCATCGCCAGGGCGGCGTCGCGGCTGCCGAGGCGCAGCAGGTACTGGCCGAGGGCCACCCGCGCCGCCGCGTCGTCGGGGTCGAGATCGGCGACCGCGCGGAGCTGGTCGACGGCCTCGCTCTCCATCGAGAGCGAGTCGTAGACGCTCGATGCCCAGGTGTACGTCCCCGAGTCGTTGGGGTGCATCGCGAGCTCGTCCTGCACCATGCCGAGCGCTTCGTCGCGCGCGCCGCGCTCGATCGCGTCGTCGACGAGCAAGTGTCGTGACGCCGTCTCGTCGGCGCGGATCGCGAGCAGCTGTCGCCGCAGCGCGAGCATCCGATCGGTGTGCCCGCGCGCGGCTTCCGACTCGGCCACGACGCGCAGGTAGACGGGCGCGCCCGGCACCGCCGCGAGCACCTGCTCGTCGATCTGGTGCGCGCTCTCGGACAGCCCGAGCGAGCGCAAGAGCTGCGCGCGAGAGATCTCGGCTGCCAGGGACGTGATGGTGCCCGCGGGAATCGCCTCGAGCATGCGCAGCGCGCGCTCGCCGCCGGGCCCGTCGGCGACCAACCGCGCGCTGGCGAGCAGCACCCGCGGATCGCGCGGCGCGAGCGTGGCCGCCTGCGCGACGAGCCTCACGCGATCCCGCCGCGTCGTCTGCTCCTCGGCGGCGAAGAGGAGGTTCTCGGCCGTCGCGTGCAGCTCGGTCGCGTGCACCGCCAGATCGCGGACGCGATGCTCGGCCGGATCGGCGCCGCCCGTGTAGGCCAGGTAGCGCGCCAGCGCCTCGTGGGCCGCCGCGTCGGTCGGGTGCTGCACGATCGCCGCCTCGAGCTCGGCGAGCATCGTGGTCGGCGCGGGCGGGAGCGCCGGCAGCGTCGCGGGCGCAGCGGCGGCCACCGTCGCCCCTTCGGGATCGACGTGGAGGCCGGCGATGGGCGTTCCATCGGGCTCGGCCACGCGCAGGAGGAAGGCCACCCCGCCGCTCGCGCCGCAGACCTTCACGAGCACGCGGTTCCACCCGTGCCGGCCCATCGAGATCGATCGCGCGGTACGTCGCGTCGTCGATCACGCGCTCGCCGTTCCACCAGACGCGCACGGCACCGGTCGCGCCGGCCCAGACCGAGACCGGGCGCGCGCGATCGAGCTCGACGAAGGTCTCGGCGAACGCGCAGACGTCGGTGCCCGGCGTCAGGAAGGGCCCGAGGCGGACGGCGTCGGTCGGGCCGATGTCCGGCAGCGTGCGCCAGCGGACGTCGCGCTCGGCGCCCTCGATCGCGGCGCCGGTGTCGGTCGCGGCCTCGAGCGCGGTCTCGGGCGGGAAGGTCCGGGCGAAGCCGGCACGGCCGTCGTTGTCGAAGGGGCCGAGGATGCGCCAGCGCCGCACGAAGCCGAGCTGATCGAGCAGCGCCTGCGCACCTTCGTGGTCGCCCTGCCGCCGCAGCAGCAGGCGCTCGTAGCCACGCGCGTAGACGCGGAGCGTCGGGCTCAGGCGACGCTCGGCTCCGAGCGTGTGCAGCGCTTGCACCGAGCGCTGGGGCGCGTGCTCCCAGGCCGATCCGATCTCGATCAGCGGCACGATGGCCGAGGCATGCCCGGCGCGCCGGAGGACCTCGCCGCGGAGGCGGTCCACCTCACGGTCCCAGACCGTCGGCGCCGCCTTCGTCGCGCGTGCACCGCCACCCGCCTGCGCCTGCGCGCGCGCCCCGCCCAACGTCCACGTCGCGATCGCGACGAAGAGCGCGGCCATCGCCGCGACCCGCCCCAGGTTTCTTCCCAGCATCGCGGCGCACGCTAACACGGCGGGTTCGAGCGAGGCGGTGGAGTGCTCGACGCGCTTCGCCCGACCGCGCCGGCCCGGGCGGGCGCGGGGAGCCGAGCCGCGCGCCCTCGTGGCATGGTTGCCGGCGTGCAGGACCCCGACGGCTACCTTCGCTCGTTCACCGAGATCCCGCGCGAGCACGGCTTCGAGCCGCTCACCGTCGACGGCGCGCTGCCCGAGGCCCTCCGCGGGACGATGTACCGCAACGGGCCCGGCCTCTTCTCGATCGCCGGGCACCGCTACGCGCACTGGTTCGACGGCGACGGCCTGGTGAGCGCGCTGCGCGTCGCGCACGGCCGGGCCGAGGGCGCCGCGCGGATCGTGGAGAGCCGGGGGCTCGTGGAGGAGCGCGAGCGTGGCCGCGCGTACTTCGGGAGCTACGGCACCAAGCCCCCGGGGCGCTTTCGTCCGTGGCGCGCGATCCGCTTCCTGCGCGAGGGCGGCAAGAACCCGGCGAACACGTCGATCCTGCTCTGGGACGATCGCGTCTTCGCGCTCTGCGAGATCGGGCCGCCCACCGAGATCGATCCGGGCACGCTCGGGACGATCGGCGAGAGCCACCTCGGCGGCGCCGTCACGCGCCCGTTCTCGGCCCACCCGCACCGGCACGCCGCGAGCGGCACGATCTTCAACGTGGGAGTCCGGCTGGGCCGGCCGAACGCGATCGAGCTCACGCGCCTGAGGCCCGACGCTACGGCGGGCCGCGTGGCGACGATCCCGCTCCGCGCGCCCACGTTGATCCACGACTGGGCGCTCACCGAGACGCACGCCGTGATCTTCGCCGCGCCGCTCGAGATCGATCTCGGGCGCGTGCTCTTCGGCCGCACGTCGTTCGCCGGCGCGATGCGGTGGAACGGCGCGCGAGGGACCGAGGTGATCGTCGTGCCGCTCGATGCGCCCGAGTCGGTGGTGCGCTTCGAGGTCGACCCGTTCTGGATCTGGCACGTCGGCAACGCGTTCGATCGCAGCCGCGCGCTGGTGGTGGATGCGGTCCGCTATCGATCGTTCGAGACGACGGCTCGCTGGCTCGACGGCGTGATGCGCGGCGCGCCCGGCGAGCCCGACGGCGCGCTCGCCCGCCTCGTGATCGACCCGGCGCGTCGCACCCTCCGCTGGGAGCCGCTGCGCGCTCGCACCGGCGAGTTCCCGAAGGTCGCGCCGATCGACGACGCGCGCGAGCATCGGATCCTGTACTTGCTCGAGCACTCGAGCGTGGAAGCCGGCCGGCGGGGCCCGCCCGACGTGCTCGTGAAGCTCGACCTCGAGCGCGGCCGAGCCGACGAGCACCGCTTCGCGCGCCACGAGTGGCCCTCGGAGGGCGTCTTCGTGCCGCGCGATCCCCGCGCGGGCGACGCCGACGACGGCTGGGCGATCTCGCTCGTGTACGACGCGCGCACGCATCGGAGCGCGTGGTGGGTCTTCGACGCACGCCGGATCGCCGACGGTCCGGTCGCGCGCGCACACCTCTCTCATCACGTGCCGCTGGGCTTCCACGGCGCGTGGCGCGCCGCGACCGGCTGACGCACGCAGTTTTCCACGACCCGAAGATCGATCCCGCCCCACCGCGATTCTCTCGGGATCCCCCGACCGTCCTCCCTTATCCTCGGGCCGTGGCCGAAGGTGACACGATGCTCGCGCAGGGCGAGCCCGCCCGCGCGACCGGCTCCGGCGACAAGCATCGCTGCAACCTCTGCGGCAGCGAGTACCCGACGACGTTCCGCGTCTGTCCCCTCGACGGCGCCCCGCTGCTGGCCGCCGGCTCGAGCGACGACGCGATGATCGGCGCCGTGCTCGCCGGGACGTTCCGCGTGACGAAGGTGCTGGGCGAAGGGGGCATGGGCCGCCTCTACGAGGCCGAGCACGTGCGCCTCGACCGGCGCTACGCGGTGAAGGTCATCCACCTCGACTACGCCGGCCGCGACGATCTCCTGGCGCGCTTCGATCGCGAGTCGCGGGCGATGAGCCGCGTGCGCAGCGACCACGTGGTCGACGTCGTCGACGTGCTGCGCACGCCCGACGGTCGGCCCTGCATCGCGGTCGAGCTGCTCGAGGGGCGCGATCTCGAGGCGTTCCTCGCCGAGCGCGGCAAGCTGCCGGTGCGCGAGGCGCTCCCGCTCTTCCGGCAGATGTGTCGCGGGCTCGCGGCCGCGCACGCCCAGGGCGTCGTGCACCGCGATCTCAAGCCCTCGAACCTCTTCCTCGCCAGCGATCCCGGCGGCGGCATCACGCTCAAGATCCTCGACTTCGGCGTCGCCAAGCTCGGCGACACGGACGAGAAGCTCACCGGCACGGGCGCGATCGTCGGCACGCCGGCCTACATGGCGCCCGAGCAAGCGCGTGGCGCGACGGATGTCGATCTGCGCGCCGACGTGTATGCGGCCGGCGCGGTGCTCTACCGGATGCTCACGGGCAAGGCGCCCTACGACGAGAGCTCGTCGGGCGCGATCCTCGTGCGCGTGCTCGAGGAGACGCCGCCGCGGCCGCGCTCGATCGAGAAGTCGATCCCCGAGGGCCTCGAGGAAGTGATCGAGCAGGCGATGGCCCGCGAGGCCTCGCAGCGCTACGCGTCGATGGACGAGCTCGAGGCCGCGGCGACCGCCTTCGACAACGCCGGCGGCACGGTGCTCATCGACGCGTCGCGCGCGAGCGTCGCGAGCGTCGCCACGGCCGGCACGCCCGCCGACGCGAAGGCGATGACGGCGAAGGCCAAGCGCCTGCGGCCGGGGGCGATGGGGGCGGCCGTCGCCGCGTCGCTGGGCGTGGGCCTGGCCGTCGGCATCTCGCTCGCACTGCTGGTCGATGGTCTGCGCGAAGGCGCGGCGATCGGCTCGACCGAGCTCGTGCTGGTCTCGATCGGCGCCGCCGTGGCGTTCGCCGCGTCGATCGCCGCGATCGGGCGCTCGCTGCGATCGCACTGGCGCAGCGCGCCCATGATCCGCGAGGAGAGCGACCGCCTTCGCCTCGGTCTCGTCACGGGCCTGGGGACCTTCGGCGCGCTCGAGCTCATCGCGCGCGTGTGGGCGGTCGTCGCGCTCATGCGCCCCGGCGCGTGGGACCCGCTCTGGGCTGCGGCGCGCGTGATGGTCGCGATCGGCGCGGCCGCCGTCGCGGCGTCGTGGGGCATGCGGAAGACGAAGGGCTGAGAGGGTGACAGGAAACCTGTCGCCCTCTCTCGCGGAGCGATACGAGGGGGAGGCTCCATCGGGATTCACTCCCGATGGAGGGGGCCGCGTATCGGCCCCCGAGGACTGAGGGCCCGCGCCGCCGTCAGCGAAAGCAGACGACGAAGGTGTCCGTGTCGTTCCACTCCACGGGGCCCCAGCCACCCACGTAGCCGTGGTTGCGACAGATGCGGTCGGCGCCGATGCTGCACTGGAAGTCGTCGGGATAGACGGTCGGATCGCAGCTGCCGGCGAGGATGAAGTCGACGGTCGGGTAGCGGACGAATTCCGCCTGGTCGGCGGCGAGGCAGAGCACGTACATCGCGCCGCCCGAGTGCTCGACGGGGCCGATCCCCGCCGCCGAGCCGCCGTCCCGGCAGAAGCGGTTCGCGTAGGACTGCGCGATGCGGGTGCTCGCGGCCGACTCGTCGAAGCCCGGGTTGGCGTAGGCCGACGCGAGCGCCGCGAAGCTCACCATCTGGGTGCTCGCGTGATCGCCGAAGCACGCGAGCCGCACGGTCGTCGAGCTCGCGTCGAGCAGGCCCGCGCCGCCGACGGATCCGCAGCCGCCCGATCCCGTGCACCAGCGGTGCGCCGCCGACGCGCAGGTGTCGAGGGCGACCGAGGTGCTCGGGCACGAGGGCTGATAGCTGCGCACGGCGTTGCGATCGGCGGCCGCGAACACCGTCACCTGCACGCCGTCGTCGGCGGTGCCGTCGCAGTCGTCGTCGCTGCCGTTGCAGCGCTCGGCGGGCGGGGGCGGCGCGCTGCACGTGCCCCACGCGCCGCCGCCGCAGGCCTGCGTGCCGCCCGTGCCGCACGCGTTGGCGCACGAGCGCGTGAGCGACTCGTCGACGCGCGCGTCGCAGTCGTCGTCGGCGCCGTTGCAGTCCTCGGTGCGCGGCGAGGGCGCGGTGCAGCCGAGGAACGTGCCCGCCACGCAGGTCTCGATGCCCGCGCCGCAGGCGCTGCTGCACGCGCGGGTGAGCGACTCGTCGAGCCGCGAGTCGCAGTCGTCGTCCATGCCGTTGCAGCTCTCGGTGCCGGGCATCGACGCGGTGCAGCCCATCCAGTGCCCGCTCACGCAGCTCTCGGTCCCACCGCCGCACGACGACGAGCACGCGCGCGGCGCGATGGACTCGTCGGCGTGGCCGTCGCAGTCGTCGTCGGCGCCGTTGCAGTCCTCGGCCGGCGGCGTGCAGTCGACGAAGAAGCCGCCCGTGCACTGCGCGACGCCCGTCGTCCCGCAGCTGGTGGTGCAGATCCGCGTGTCGCCGGCCAGGCACGGCATCCCACCGTCGCCCGGCGGCGTGCCGCCGTCCGTTCCCGCGGCGTCCTCGCCCACGAGCGCGCCGGTGTCGTGCCCCGCGGCGTCGGCGAAGGTGCGTCGATCCGGCCCGCCGCCCGTGGCGCACGCCGCTTGCGCGATCGCCAGCGCGAGAATCGACGCGATCGACGGGGCGCGCATGACGCGAGCGTGACAGCCCCCACCGCCCCGCCGCAACCGTGAGGCGCAGTGAGGCGCACGGTTGAGGAGCGCGGAGAGGAGCGCTGCGTGGGCGAGCGCGTCTCGCGCTACGCTCGGGCCATGCAGCGATGGCGATGGGCGGGTGCGTCGTCGGTCTTCTTCGTCTTGGCGTGTGACGCGGGCGCCGTCGTGCCGGCCGACACCGGCCCGCGCGATGCCAGCGGGGCCGACGCCGGGCCGCCCGCCGCGCCCTCGATCGCGAGCTTCACGGCCTCGCCGAGCGCGATCCCATCGGGCAGACCGACCCGCGTCACCTGGGTGTGGGCCTACGCCACGCCGCCCGTGCCGGCGCCCGACTGCACGATCGATGGCGGCGTGGGCGCGGTCCAGAGCGGCGATGCCACGAGCGTCGTGCTCGCGAGCGACACGACGTTCACGCTCACGTGCACCAACGCCTCCGGGAGCGACACGAGCACGGCGACGATCACCGTGACCGCGACCACGCTCCTCGGGCCCGATCGACTGCCGCCTCCCGGCACCTGGGAGAGCGCCGGCGTCGAAGGAGGGATCCCGGTCGGCCAGCCGACGTGCGCCACCGTGTCGGCCGACACGACCGGCGCCACGAGCGCCGTCACCGCCATCCAGGACGCGATCGACGGCTGCGCCTCGGGCGTGGTGCAGGTCCCGGCGGGCACCTACCTGATCGACGACGCGATCCGGCTGCACGACGACGTCGTCCTGCGCGGCGCGGGCGCGACGACCGTCTTCGAGGTGACGGCGAGCACCGCCGTCCGCATCGGCGGGCTCGGCCCGTGGCCGCCGCCGAAGGCGAACGACGCGTACCGCACGCCCATCGTCTCGGGCGCGAGCCGCGGGAGCACGACGGTCACGGTCGCCGACGCGAGCCTGTTCGAGGTGGGCCGCATGGTGATGGTCGACGAGCTCGACGATCCGAGCCTGGTGTGGACGCGCGACGACGCGCCCGGTCGCTATCGCGCCTCGATGCACATGGTGGAGTCCACCAGCGCCACGACCGTCACCTTCCGCCCCGGCCTGCCGATCGACTACGTGCGCTCGCCGCAGATCTCGTTCTTTCCCGACCTCGCGCAGAACGTGGGGCTCGAGGACATCCACTTCCGCGGCACGGCCGGCGCTCCCGGGCTCTTCGTGGAGATGTTCTCCGTGTGGAACGCCTGGGTCCGAGGCTGCGAGTTCGAGAACATGCCGAGCAAGACGGTGATGGTGGGCTGGTCGGGCCACGTCGAGCTGCGCCACAACTTCGTCCACGACCAGTCCGACGGCGGGCCCAACTCCGAGGCGCTCGATCTCTTCTGCGACACCAACTGGAGCCTGGTGATCGACAACGTGTGCGTCGCCGGCGGCTTTCCCCAGATCAACATCGGCGACGGGGGATCGAACCCGTACTACTCGGGCGGGTTCGGAAACGTCATCGCGTACAACTACGCGGTCGACGCGTACTACACCGATCCGCCGACCTCGAGCGACGCCGGCAAGATGCCGGCGGACATCAGCACCAACCACAGCCCGCACACCATGTACAACCTGGTGGAGGGCAACTTCGTCGGCCGCTTCGGGAGCGACGGCTACCACGGGAGCGGCTCGCACACGCTGCTGTTCCGGAACGTGGCGACCGCCACCTCGCGCTGGACCGGCGTCGATCACGCGGTCGCGATCGCGATCGATCGCCGCAACACGTACTACGCGATCGTCGGCAACGTGCTCGGCGTACCGGGCTCGCCCGCCTCGATGATCTTCGCGACCGAGAGCGGATGGAGCGGCAGCGCGCTCTATCGTCTCGGCTTTCCCGACGTGGGCAACGACGGCTACGACGGGACCTACCCCCCGATGGCGCTCGTGCACGGCGACGGCGGCCCGCGCGATCTCTACGTCGATCGCGACGACACCGCCCTCGGGACGACGCTGATCGAGGGCAACTGGGACTCGGTCTCCGGGACGCGGAGCTGGACGGTGGACCCCGAGCCCCTGGTGGACAGCTACTTCCTCACCGAGCGGCCGGCCTTCTTCGGCTCGCTCGCGTGGCCCCCCGTCGACCCCGACGCCCCGAGCGCCGACCCCACGATCCTGCCGGCCGGCTATCGCTACGTGAACGGCCACGATCCGTGATCACGAGCGCACCCTACTGAGCTCGCGTCGCCGTGGCCCGCTACGAGATCGCCCTCCTCGCGCTCGCGTTCTGCCTCGCCGGCGTCGTGTTCGCGCTGCTCACGATGCGCAACGAGCTGCGTGCGCGCGCGCTCGACGAGCACGGCGTCGTCGCGATCGCGAGCGTGACCACGCTCGAGCGCGATCGCGACACCGACGCCGGCGAGCGCGTCGTCTACCGCGTCGTCGTCGACGGGGAGAGCTTCGAAGGAAGCTCGCGCCACCTCGCGGCGGCCGACCTGGCGGTGGCGCACGCCCTGCGCCAGATCGAGGTCCGCTACCTCCCCGAAGACCCCAGCGTGAGCGCCCCGACCCGCGCGATGACCGGGCGCACGCAGCGGTTCGCGTGGACCGTCTCGATCGGGCTGAGCGTGTTCGGGCTGATCCTCGCGCTCTCGGTGTGGCGCGACTACCGACGCTACGGTCGCTTCTTGCGATAGGCCCCGAGGCTCTCGCGAAGCCGTTCCGCACGCGGGGTCCACGTCAGACGCCGAGGCTCGCCTCGCTCTCCTCGGCGGGGCCCTCTCGGCGCAGCACCACCGTGACCGCGGCGCCGCCGAGCTCGAGCGCGTCGCCGAGCGTGAGCGTGCCCCCGTGGTCGGAGACGATGCGATCCACGATCGCGAGGCCCAGCCCCGTCCCGTGCGACTTCGTCGTGTAGTAAGGCTCGCGCACCGCGTCGCGTGATGGCTCGGGGATCCCGGGACCGTTGTCGGCCACGACGATGCGGATCCCGTCGTCCTCGGTACGGGCGAGCGAGACCGCCACGCGCCCGCCTTCCTCGCCCTGCTTCTCGCGCGCGGCGTCGCACGCGTTCTGGACGAGGTTCACGAGCACCTGCGTGAGCTGCTCGCGGTCGGCGCGCACGCTGGGAAGCCGCTCGGGCGCCACGAGCTCCACCCGCACGCCCTTGGCGGCCTCGGGCAGCGTCGCCGCCGCGGCCGGCAGGTCGTGCATGAGGACGACCTTCTCGGCGACCTCGCGCACGTCGAGGGACTCGGCCTTCGGGCGCGGCATCCGCGCGAAGCGCGAGAACTCGGTCACGATCCGCTCGAGGCGCGCCGTCTCCTCGAGCACGGTCTTGGTCGACTCGTCGAAGATCTCGTCGAAGTCCGGGTGCTGCCGCGCCCGCGTCTTGCGCACCGTCTCCATCGCCATCTTGATCGGCGTGAGCGGGTTCTTGATCTCGTGCGCGATGCGCCGCGCGATGTCGCGCCACGCGGCGATGCGCTCGGCGCGGGCCAGGCGGTGCTGCGTGTCCTTGAGCTCGCGCGTCATGCGGTTGAAGGCCGACGCGGTCGCGCCTCGCCCATCGATCGTCACGTCGAGATCGCCGCGCCCGACCCGCGCCGCGGCCTCCTCGAGCGCGCGATCCCGGCGCGCCCCGCCGGCGAGCAGCGTGAACAGCGCGAGCACCGCCCCGAGCCCGAGCGCGAGCGCGAGCGTGCCGCGCGTGGGCTCGCGCGACGGCAGCACCACCGGCGTCCGCAGCACGAGCTGCGTCGGCGCCCCGGCGAGCGCGGCCGGGATCGTCCGTACGCGCCGCAGGATCGACCCTTCGCGCTCCTCGACCGGCGCGCTCGTCGGTGCGAGCTCCACGCCCAGGTCGTGTGCGAGCGCCGCGAGCCCCGCCGTGTCCGGAGCGAGCGCGCCCGCGTGCGCGCGCACCCATCCGTCGATCGCGCCGCCCGCGATCGCCGCCCGCGCATCGGCGTCGTCCTCGGCTCGCGCCTGCGCCGACGTGCGCGCCTCGTCGGAAGCGGAGCGCGCCTGGTAGACGAGGGCCGCGGCGGCGAGCACACCGACGAGCAGCGCGACGAGGGCGCGCCTCACGGCGCGGGCTCCGCGTCCGCGCTCTCGTCGAGTGGATCGGCTCGCCCCCTCCGGTCCCTTCCGTCCGCGGGCTCCGCCCGCTCCCGTCCGGGCTCTCCGGGGTCGAGCACTCGTTGCTGATCGTCGAACTCCTGCATGAGGAAGCTGCTCGTATCGAGCACGTGGGCGTCGTGCGCCGTCTCGGTCGGCTGCGTGCCCTCGACGAAGACCTCGTCCAGCGTCTCGGTCTCGCCGTCGTAGGGAAGAAGACCGGTCGCCGGATCGATCGCCACGTGCACCACGCCCGCCGGCTCCGGGAACGCGACCGCCGGACGGCCCTCGGTCGCGTGACGCACGACGTCCATCCAGATCGGGAGGGCCGATCGCGCACCGCTCTCGCGTCGCCCGAGGGCGCGCATGTCGTCGAAGCCGACCCAGACGACGGCGACGGTGTCGGGCGTGTAGCCGGCGAACCACGCATCGCGCGCGCTGTTGCTGGTGCCGGTCTTGCCCGCGATCGGTCGGTGCAGCGCCTGCGCGGCCGTCGCGGTGCCGCTCGAGACGACGCTCGTGAGCATGCTCGTCAGCACGTACGCCTCGGCCGGCGTCATGACCTCCCGCGAGGCCTCCGGCGCGGGCAGCGCGACGTCCTGTCCGCTCGCGTCCTCGATCCGCGTCACGATCCGGTACGGCGACCACGTCCCGCCGGACGCGAACGTCGCGTACGCGTTGCAGAGCTCGATCGGCCGCACCTCGCTCGCTCCGAGCGCCAGCGCCAGCGAGGGATCGAGGTGCGTGGTGATGCCGAGCTGCTGCGCGAAGGGCACGACCGCCTCGGGCGTGACGCTCTCCATCACCCGCACGGCGACCTGGTTCACCGAGCTCGCGAGCGCGTCGCGCAGGCGCATCTGCCCGTGGAACTCCCACGTCTCGAAGTTGTGCGGCTGCCACTGATCGTAGACGCCCGGCGCATCGACGACGATCGAGGCGGGCGTGAACGTGTGCGCGTGGATCGCGTAGCCGTAGAGGATCGGCTTGAAGGTGGAGCCCGGCTGGCGGAGCGCGCGCGTCGCGCGATCGAAGCCCGCGCCGGCCTCGTACGCACCGACGAGCGCGAGGACGCCGCGCGTGCGCGGATCGATCACCACGATCGCGCCCTCCGGCCCGAGCTCGAGGCGCGCGCGCGCATGCGCTCCCTCTTCGCCCTCGTCGGGCAGCGAGAGGATCGAGACCCGAAGCCGAGCCCCCTCGTCGACGAACTGCGTCGCGGTCGTCCCGTCGGGCGCGTAGCGATCGAGGTCGGCCATCGACGCCACGGCGGTGTGCCCGCCGACGTCGAGCGTGATGGTCCGCGCGTCGTCGTCGCGCCCCGTGACCGAAGCGTCGTAGGTGGCGCCCACGTGCAGCGCTTCGACGTGCGGGAGCGGCGGGAGCGAGCGCTGGCCACGCGCTGGCCGGGCGCGGTGGAACGGGGGCGCGATGGACTGGCGGTGGTCGTAGGCGCGCAGGCCTTCCTGCAGGGCCGCGCGGGCCGAGGTCTGCAGGTCCACGTCGATCGAGGTGTGCACGACGTAGCCTCCGCGGTCCGCGGCTTCCTCGCCGACGGCGTCGGTCAGCGCGTGGCGTGCGATGTCGACGATCTCGGGCGCCGCCTCGCGCGCCTCGGGCAGAGGCGCCAGCTCCACGTGCGCCTCCCGCGCCTGCCGGATGTCGTCCAGGCTCAGGTCGGGCCAGTACTCGTCGCGCTTCTCCTCGAGCTGATCGAGCACGAAGCGCTGGCGGCGCCGCGCCGCCTCCGGGTGCGTGCGCGGCGACAGGTGCGTCGGCGACTGCGGAATGCCGGCCATGAGCGAGGCTTGAGCGAGGGTCAGCTCGCTCACGTCGCAGCCGAAGTAGTAGCGCGCCGCCTCCTGCACGCCGTAGCGGCCGTGCCCGAAGTTGATGTGGTTGAGGTAGAGCTCGAGGATCTCGTCCTTGCTGAACTCCTCCTCCAGCTGGCGAGCGAGGATCAGCTCGCGCACCTTTCGGCCGAACGAGCGCTCGGGCGTCAGCAAGAGGTTCTTCACGACCTGCTGCGTGATGGTGCTGGTGCCGCGGAAGTGCCCACCGCTCAGCACGCCCATCGCGACCGCACGCACGAGGCCCGGGTAGTCGAGCCCTTCGTGGCGGTAGAAGTCGGCATCCTCGGCGGCGAGCACCGAGAGCACGAGCACGCGCGGGATGCGATCGAGCGGCACCACGGTGCGGCGCTCGGTGAAGATCTCGCCGAGGGTCTCGCCGTCGCGGTCGACCACGCGGGTGATCTGCGGCTCGCGCAGGGTGCGGAGCGACGCGACGTCGGGCAGGCCCTGGCTGTAGTACGCGACGAGCCCGAACGCCCCGCCGGCGCCGAGCACCAGGAGCACGACGAGCGTGACGAGGATGCGAAGGGCCCAGCGGCGCCACGCGCCGGGCTTGCGCGCCGCCGGGCGGCCACCACGGGGCCGCCGCACGTCGAAGGACGACGAGCGCGACGACAGGCCCGTCCGGCCGCTCTTCTCGCGCGAGGCCATGAGCGTTCGGCGCCGACCCTACAACGCACGAAGGGTGGCCGCATCTTCCCGGCCGGCTATCGTGCCCACCCGGCCCACCGGCCGCCCCGCATGACGCTCCCCCCCGAGAACGGCGCCCGCTTCGAGCTGGCGCGCACCGAGAGCCGCGCGGAAGGCGCCCACTACGAGGTCCAGGTGCACGAGGCGAGCGCCAGATGGACCGCCGGCGTGACGCTCGGCGCCAGCGCGCTCGAGGTCCGCTGGGCCTCGCCCCCGCCCACCTGGATCGCCAGCACCACGCTCCTCTTCTTCAAGACGCTCCAGAAGAACCACGGCAAGGACGGGAGCTGGCCGGCGCGCCTGGTGCGCTGGCGTGCCGAGCGCGAGTAGCACGCGCGCTCGCGGGCGCGGACGGGGTGCGGCAGGAGCCGATCAGCCCGGCGGTGTCTCCGCCGTCGGCGCCGGTGCGGACTCGGCCCCCTCCGCGGCTGGCTCTCCGCTCGGCTCGGTCGGCGAGTCGGTCTCCACCGCTTCCGGCACCGGGGAGGTCGGGCAGTCGGGGCAGGTGGGCTCGGCCGCAGCCGGCGGCTCCTCTGGCGAGGGCGGCTCGCCATCGAGGTCGAAGTTCCCCACGAGGTTCAGCGTGGTCAGTAGGTCGAACATCGTCGTGGTCTGCCCGAACCGCTCGCGCCACGACGCGGCCTGACCCGGCGGGAGCGAGTCGAGTCGGAACGTCACGTCCAGGCTCACCTGCAGCCAGGTGTCGATCGCCGAGCGGAGATGATTCACCCACTCGAACCGGAAGTGCTCGGGATTGGGCACGTCCCACAGCGCCTCGAACGTCGTGTCGTACGTGAAGACCGAGTTGAGGTGGTTCACGTACGCGAGCTGCACGCGAAGCGCGGGAACGATGCGGCCGTCCGTGCCCGCGAGGTTCGGGAGCGCCGTACCCATGTCGACGAGCGCGTGGTTCTGATCTCGCACGCGCTGCGAATAGATGTCGATCGTGGCGTCCACGCCGACGTCCAAGGCGAGTGTGTGGTTCTCCTCTCGGAAGAGCATTCGGTTGTAGCCGAGCTGGAGCCCGAGACGGAGATCGAGGCCGGCGAAGTAGTCCATGCGGCCGCGGTGCGCGACGAAGAGCGCGTTGTCGGCGTCGAAGAAGTGATCGTAGCGCAGGCGCCAGTTCAAGTTGCTCGCGCTCTCGCGCCAGCTCGCGTCGCCGGCGCGAGCCGACGCCGGCTGCATGGTCGGAGCCATCGCGGTCCCGCAGAAGCCCGTCCCGCCGACGATCGGATCGGGGACCAAGCCCGCACGGACGTCGCCGCAGGTCGGAAAGGTGCCGGCGATCCCCCACGCGTAGCTCACCTCGGCGACGAAGAGCTCCATCCCTTCGTGGATGGTGAGCCCGCCGGCCGCGTTCACACCGCCCGCGTTCGCGTTGCCGTAGTTGAGCATTCCACCGGCGGTGAGGTTCAAGTCGATGTCGTCCGTGCTCTCGGCGGGGGCCGCGGCCCTGCTCTCCGAGAAGGTCTGCGCGAGCGTCGACGCGGGGGTCGCCACGATCGCGAGGGCCATCAGCGCGAGCGACATTCTTCGAACGGTTCCATCCATGGTCATTTTCGCCTCGTCGCGAGTTGCCGCGGCCCCGAAGCACGGTGCATGCCCGCAAGAATTCGGAGCTTCTCGCCGCTCGGTGTCGGCTCGGGCCGGCGTTCGTCGTCTCGCGGCTACGGCGCCGTCCTCCGGCGGCCAGGGGCATGCACCGAGCGGCTCCACGCCACGACGGGCGAGCAGTGCGCATCGTCGTCGAGCGTGCCTCGCCGAAGCGGCCCGTCCGCGTGGAGCTCGTCGTCGCCCTCACCGAGACGACGCCGTCGGGCCTTCAGCGAGCGACCTCCGCCTCGACCCGCGCGCGGGCCTCGTCACGGTCCGCCTTCAGCACGGTCAGGTCCTCGAGCAGGCCGAGCAAGATCTCCTCGAGGCCCTGGTTGCCCAGCACCGCGAGCGCCCGCGGGACGTCGATCGGCCCGCGCGCGTGGGAGACGGTGCGCGCGCGCAGCACGAGGCGCTCGGCGAGCGCGGGAATCTGCGCACAGAGCGGCGCGAGGCTGACGGTGCCCGCGACCGGGCTCCCGAGCGCGGCCATCAGCTCGTGCAGTACGGGCAGACGCGTCAGATCGGCCTCCGACACCTGCGACGACGGCGAGCGCTCGTAGAACGTCCTCACGAGCGCTGCATCGGACGGCGGGCGCGAGATCCGTAGCGGCGACCGACACGCGGGGCGCAATCCATGCTCGCGACGACGCACCGATTGCGCGTCACGACGCGCCTCTCGCCTCGATTCCCGCGGCGGGTCACGGGCCCGATCGATGCAGGGGCGGGCGCGGAGGCCCCATGAGGCGAGTGGTGATCCTGGGTGGCGGCACGGCCGGCACGATGATGGCGAACCGCTTGGTGCGACGGCTCGACCCGCACGCGTGGAAGATCACGGTGGTCGACCGCGACGATCTCCACGTCTACCAACCGGGGCTGCTCTTCCTCCCGTTCGGGACGTATCGACGCGACGAGACGATCCGCTCCCGGCGCACGCTCCTCGATCGCCACGTCGAGCTGAAGCGCGCCGAGATCGATCGCGTGGTCGCCGATGCCAGCACGGTGCACTTCGTGGGCGGCGACTCCCTGCACTACGACGTGCTGATCATCGCCACCGGGTCGCGGATCCTCCCGGAGCAGACCACCGGTCTCACGGCCGAGGGCTGGCGGCAGAGCGCCTTCGACTTCTACACGCTCGAGGGGGCGCTCGCCTTGCGCGATGCACTGGCCGGCTTCCGCGGCGGGCGCATCGTGGTGAACGTCGCCGAGATGCCCATCAAGTGCCCGGTGGCGCCGCTCGAGATGCTCTTCCTGCTCGACTCGTTCTTCACCGAGCGCAAGCTCCGGCAGGACGTCGAGATCGTGTACGCGACGCCTCTCGAGGGCGCGTTCACCAAGCCGCGCGCCTCGGCCGCGCTCGGCGACATGCTGGGCCGGCGCCGCATCGGCGTCGTCGGCGACTTCGCCGTGAGCGAGGTCGACGGCAAGCACAAGACACTGAAGCTTACGACGGTCGCGAGGTCCCCTACGACCTGCTCGTGAGCATCCCCATCCACGGCGGCGCCGAGGTGCTGCGAACCAGCGGCATCGGCGACGGCAGCGGGTGGGTTCCCACCGACAAGCACACGCTGCAGACGAAGGCACACCCGAACGTGTTCGCGCTCGGCGACGCGACGGATCTGCCCTCGTCGAAGGCGGGCGCGGTCGCGCACTTCCAGGCCGAGGTGCTCACCGAGAACGTGGTCGCCTTCGTCGAGGGGCGCGAGATGCCGCAGCGCTTCGACGGCCACGCGAACTGCTTCATCGAGACCGGCTTCGGCAAGGCGATGCTGATCGACTTCAACTACGAGACCGAGCCGCTGCCGGGCCGCTTCCCGCTGCCGGGCCTGGGGCCCTTCACGCTGCTCGAGGAGAGCGCGGTGAACCACTGGGGCAAGCTCGGCTTCAAGTGGGTCTACTGGAACCTGCTCCTCGCGGGTGAGGACCTTCCGCTCGACCACCGCATGGTGATGGCGGGCAAGTGGGCATGAGCGGCGGCGGAACGCCGCGCCGAGACGGTTCTTCTCCGAGGTGACGACGATGGAACGTACGACGAGTCCGGTGACGCTCGAGGCGCTGGCGAGCCGCATCGAGGCGCTCACGGTGCAGGTGGGCTATCTGGTCGAGCGACAGCGCAAGACCGAAGAGCTCTTCGCGGAAGCGACACCGATCCTGCGCGAGGTGATGGGCACCGCGACGCGCGAGCTCGAGAGCTACGAGAAGAAGGGCTACTTCGCATTCGGGCGCGAGCTCGTGCGCGTGGGCGAGCGCATCGCCGAGGGCTTCTCGCCCGAGGACGTGCGCCAGCTCGGGACCGCCGTCGTGGGGATCCTCGAGACGGTGCGCGCGATGACGCAGCCGGAGGTGCTGCGCGTGGCGAGCGATGCCGCCGCCGTCGTGCAGAACGCCGAGAGCGCCGAGCCGATCGGCCTGGTGGGCATGGTGCGCGCGACGAGCGACCACGAAGTGCAGCGCGGCATGGCGGTGATGATGGAGGTCATGCGCCACGTCGGGCGCGCCTCGAAGATCGTGAGCGCCGAGCGCGCTGCGCGGCCGCTCGCGCAGAAGCGCGCGAAGCTCGATGCCGCCCTCGGGGCTCGCAAGCGCGCGCTCGGCGTGGAGCGACCGCGCCCCGCCGCCACGCCGCCGCCGGTCCCGGCCGACGCGCGCAAGCACCACGCGCCTGCGCCGCCCGCGTGCAGCACGCCCGCGGGGCCGCCGCCGCCGGTCACCACGATCGACGGGATCGCGTTCGGCGCCGACGGGCACATGAGCGTTCCCGAGCAGTGGACGCGCGAGGTCGGCGCGAAGATCGCCGCGATGCAGAGCGTCGAGATGAGCGACGCGCACTGGAAGGTGATCGACACCGCGCGGGCCGACTACGCGGCGACGAAGGCGAGCCCGAACATCCGCCGGCTCACGCAGCTGATGAACGTGACGACGAAGGACTTCTACGTCCTGTTCCCGAAGGCCCCGGGCCGCACGATCGCGAAGATCGCGGGCCTGCCCAAGCCCGCCGGCTGTCTCTGACCGACTCGACCCCGCACGCAGGAGAATCCCATGTCCCCCATCGTCCAGACGCAGCGCAAGGTCGCCATCATCACGTCCCACGGTGGCCTCGACGAGGCCTATCCGTCGCTCATCCTCGCCAACGCCGCGCGGCAGTCGGGCATCGAGGCGTTCGTGTTCTTCACGTTCTGGGGCCTCGACGTGATCACGGAGAGCAAGGTCGACCACCTGCACGTGAACATGGCCGGCAACCCCGCCGCGCCGATGCCCACGATGCTCGCGGGCCTGCCCGGCATGGAGAGCCTCGCGGCCTCGATGATGATGAAGCAGATGAAGGAGCTCGAGCTCCCGACCGTGCGCGAGATGCTCCAGATCCTCGACGAGGCCGGCACGCAGCTCTACGCGTGCGAGCTCGCGATGCGGATGTTCAAGCGCACCAAGGAGCAGCTGGTGCCGCAGGTGAAGGACGTCATCACGGCCGGCGACTTCTACGATCTCGCCGAGGGCGCGCAGATCATCTTCACCTGAGATCTCGCGTAGAGTCCGCGCATGCCGCGGTTTCCGCACGTCGCCGCCACCTCCGAGGGTCTCTCCGATCGCGTCTTCGGGACGCTCGTCGCGCGCGCCCGGGCGCGTGGTGGGCGCGTCCACGCGCTCCACGTCGGCGACACGTACCTCGATCCGCTCCCGGCCGCGCAGGCCGAGGCGCAGCGCAGCGCCGACACCTCGCGCCTGCACAACTACGCGCCGGTGCAGGGCGAGCCGGCCCTGCTCGACGCGATCGTGCGGCACGTGGGGCGCCGCGCGGGCGTGGCGCTCGATCGCGAGCTCGTGCAGGTGATGAGCGGCGCGACCGCCGGGATCGCGGTCGTCGTCGACACGCTGCTCTCGGCGGGCGACGAGCTCGTCTTGCTCGCGCCGTTCTGGCCGCTCGTGCGTGGCACCTCGATGCGGCGGGGCGTGAAGGTCGTCGAGGTGCCCTTCTGGGATCGCCTCGCCGCGATGCCCGACGTCGAGACGACGCTCGCGCACCTCGAGACCTTCGCCTCGCCCAAGAGCGCGGCGATCTACGTGAACTCGCCCCACAACCCGACGGGCCGGATCCTCTCGCCGCATCACGTGGAGGCCCTGGCGCGCTTCGCGGAGGATCACGCGCTCTGGGTGATCTCCGACGAGGTCTACGAAGAGCTGTACTTCGGCGAGGCGCCGGCGCCGATCTGGATGCATCCGCGCATCCGTCCGCGCGCGGTCGTCGTGCACTCCGTGAGCAAGGCGTACGGCCTCGCCGGCGCGCGCGTCGGCTACGCGCACGGCCCGCCCGAGGCGATGCAGGCGATCCGAGGCGTGCAGACCTTCGTCACCTACTGCGCCCCGCGCCCCTTCCAGCTCGCCGCCGCCCGCGGGGGCGAGGAGGGTCTGGGCTGGATCGCCGACGCGCGCGCCCACTACGCCGAGCTCGCGAAGAAGGCGGCCGACGCGATCGGCGTGCCCTGCCCTCCCGCCGGGACGTTCCTCTTCTTCGACGTGAGCCGGTACCTGCACGAGGGCGAGAGCGACGCCACCGGCTTCCTCGAGCGCTGCGTCGACGCGGGCGTGCTGCTCACCCCGGGCAGCGCGAGCGGCCGCGACTACGGCCGCTGGGTGCGCCTCTGCTTCACGACGCTCCCGCCCGCCGAGCTCGACGACGCGCTGCGCGCGCTCCGCGGCGTGCTCGGGCGCTGAGCGGCAGCCGCCGGCGGACGGTGCGGCGGGAGAGCGCGAGGACCCGGCCGAGGAGCGATCGCGCTGGCCTCGCCTCTCGCCCGCGCCCCGACCCGGGTTGACCCTTCTCCCGGAGGCTTTATCGTCGGCGCCTACCGATGGGACAGAAGCGCGACTACTACGAAGTGCTGGGGATCGAGCGCACGGTCACCACGGTCGAGATCAAGAAGGCGTACAAGAAGCTCGCGCGCGAGCTCCATCCGGACGTCAACCCCAACGACCCGACGGCCGAGGAGCGCTTCAAGGAGGCGTCCGAGGCGTACGGCGTGCTCTCCGACGAGCAGAAGCGCTCCATCTACGATCGGCATGGGCACGCGGGGCTCGAGCAGCGCGGCGGCGGCGTGGGCTTCGGCGGGATCGAGGACATCTTCTCGTCGTTCGGCGACATCTTCGGCGACATCTTCGCGGACTTCGGCCGGCGCTCGCACGGGCCCCAGCGCGGCGGCGACGTGCGCGCAGGCGTCCGCCTCACGCTCGAGGAGGCCGCCTTCGGCACCACGAAGGAAGTGAAGCTCGCGTTCCCTGCTCCCTGCACCGCGTGCAACGGGAGCGGAGCCGAGGGCGGCAAGCTCAGCACCTGCCCCACCTGCGCCGGTCACGGCCAGGTCGTGCAAGGCCGTGGCGGCTTCATGCTGCGCATCACTTGCCCCGCCTGCCGCGGCTCCGGGCAGATCCCCGGCAAGCCCTGCGCGACCTGCAACGGCCGCGCGGAAGTCCCGATCGAGCGCACCGTGAAGGTGAACATCCCGGCCGGCATCGACGAGGGGCGCAGCCTCCGCCTGAGCGGACAGGGGCAGCCCGGCCGCATGGGCGGCCCGGCCGGTCACCTGTACGTCGTCATCGAGGTGCTCCCGCACGAGCGCTTCCAGCGAGACGGGGACGACCTCGTCCACGAGCTGCACGTGTCGTTCACCCAGGCCGCGCTCGGCGCGAAGATCCCGCTCGAGCTGCTGGGCGGCGAGAAGGTCGACATCCAAGTCCCCGCGGGAGTCCAGCCAGGTGAGCCGATCCGCGTGCGCGACAAGGGGATCGTCAGCGTCGAAGGGCGCGGGCGCGGCAACCTCGTCTGCGTCGTGCAGGTCGACGTGCCCAAGAAGCTCTCCGCGAAGGCCAAGAAGCTGCTCCTCGAGCTGCAGGAAGCGTTCGAGAAGGACGGCTGAGGCGCTCGCGGCGGCGGCGCGCGACGATCGCCGCGCCGACGAGGACGAGCACGAGCGCTCCGCGCGAGCCGGATGATCGCGCGACGCGGCATCCTCGCGAGCGTATCTCCCCCAGCGACGACGGTCAGCGATCCACGCGCGCGCCGTTCGCCCGCGCCCAGCGCACGAGCGGCTCGAGGGCCTGGCCGGCGAGCGTCTCGGGCAGGCTCTCGCCGGCGAGCCCGAAGTCGCGCGCTTCCTCGACGGGGCGCCGGTAGGAGCCGAAGGCCACGTCCCAGATCGTGAGGATGCCGCCGTAGTTGGCGTTCTGGGCTGCGATCTCGGTCGCGTGGTGCCAGCGGTGGAAGCCCGGTGTCGCGACGAGCTTCTCGAGCGGGCCGAGCGAGAGCCGCAGGTCGGCGTGCAGGTAGATCGTGTGCAGGATGAGCACCGGCCCGAGCGCCAGGAAGATCGCCGGGTGGAAGCCGAGCACGAGGACCGGCAGCGTGACGAAGACGTTGTCGAAGAGGTCGTCGATCGGATGCATGCGGGCGGCCGCCAGCCAGTCGAGCGTGGTCGCGGCGTGGTGCACGGCGTGGAGCGGGAACAGCCGCGGGTGATGGCGGGCCCGATGGCTCCAGTAGGCGAGGAAGTCGGCCAGCACGAGCGCGAGCAACGCCTGCAGCGCGAGCGGCAGCGCGGCCACGGGCGAGCGCGCATGGAAGACCTCGAGCAGATCGTCCGCGTCGTGGAACGACCAGCCGGCGCCGAACGCGATCGCCGCCGCCGCGCCCAGCGTGGCCGCGCGCGTGAGCAGCCCCGTGAAGAGCGGCGTGACGAGCCAGTACGCCCAGTCGACGAGGCGCGCGCGAGCGAGCGCCCGTGGCACCGGCGAGGTGGCCGGGAAGAGCCGCTGGAGCAGCGCGAAGAGAGGCCCGAGCAGCGCGAGGCCCAGGTAGACGATGACGAGCGAGATCACGGCGAGATCACGGCGCGCTCATGCGCCCGCGCCCTCGAGCGTCGGAAAGCGCGCCCACGGATCGTGCCGGCGCCCGAGCGCGTTGTACTCGCAGAAGCTCCGCAGCCCACCGCGCGTGTCGGTGATGTGGTGGCAGCAGTTCGCGACGCGATCCTGGTCGTAGGTATAGCGGTCCATGAAGGGCTTGATCGCGATCGAGAACATGTCGGTCGACTTCACCACGCTCTTGCCGATCGACGAGAGCGAGGGATGCGAGGCGAGCCAGCTCGCCACCTTCGAGACGACCGTGCGGTCGTCCGTGCCGACCACTTTCTGGATCTCCTCGGTCGAGAGCATCGTCTTGTAGGCGACGTCGTTCATCGCCGCGTCGAGGTCGACGTACTTCACGACGTTGTGGACCATTCCGAAGCGCCGGAGGAACACCGTGAGCCAGCCGCAGTTCGGATGGCTGCACGGGATGGGCACGAAGTCCTCGGCGCGCACGCGCACGTTCGCGCGCGCCATCACCGCCGCCGCGCAGTCCGAGAGCGTGAGGCGCTCCATCGGATCCACGCCGAGCTCGTAGCGACCGCTCCACGTCGCCGGCTGCATCGCCACGAGCTTCACCGCGTGGTGGGCGAGCGCGACGTCGACCACGTCTCCGACCTCGCCCTCGTTCACGCCGCGGCCGAGCGTCATCGTGAGCTGCATCGGAACGCCCAGCCGATCGAGGTCCGCGATGATCGTCTGCCGCAGCTCGGCCGGCTCGGCGCGGCGCATCGTCTGGCTGGCCTCGCGCGAGAGCGCGTCGAACTGGAGCAGCACCATCAGCTTGCCCTTGAAGGGCGCGAGGCGCGCGCGCTCGCTCGCCTTCGCCAAGCGCAGGCCGTTCGTCGGCAGGTAGATCTTGTTCACGCCCGGCTCGGCGTGCAGGAACGCGATCATGTCCCAGTAGCGCGGATGCAGCGACGCCTCGCCGCCCGTGATCTGCACCGAGTCGAGGCGGCCCTTCTTCGCGATCAGGTCGCGCAGGTACGCCTGGAAGAGCTCGAACGGCAGGTAGCGATCGCCCGCGCTCTCCGAGTAGCAGACGCGGCAGGCGAGGTTGCAGGCGTCGGTGATCTCGACGAGCACCGTGCAGGTGCGGTTCAGCAGCTGGTCGGTACCGTCGCCTTCGCTCGGTCCGCAGGTCTCGCCCGGCGCGCAGCACGCGCCGCCGAATTCCGGGATGTGGAACACGCGGTCGTCGGCGAAGCGAACGCCGCTGCGATCCTTGTTCGAGAGCGCGTAGTAGCGCGCGTTGTTCTCGAGCAGCGCCGTGCTCGGCCCGTGCTCGCCGCAGCGCTTCTGGATCAGCACGCGGCCTGCGCGCTCGTAGACCAGTGCCGGCACGTACGCGAGACACTGCGGGCAGAGGCTGATCGTCGACTTCAGCGCGCGATCGATCCGCGGCGAGCCGACGAGCGCGATCGTGGCCGCCTCGTCCAGGCGCCGCAGCTCTCCCGAGATGCGCTCGACGGGCGAGATGCGCGGCCCGAGCGTCGCGAGGCTCCTCTTCTTCTTGCGCGGTGCGTCCAGCATCAGAGCTCCATCAGGAAGGCGGAGGCCGCGTAGAAGATCCGGTCGGTGCGTGGAAGCGCCGGCCCCCAGCGCGCGAGGAAGGTCCGCAGCTGTCGCGCCGAGAACGCGCGGTCGGCAGCGGCCTCGCCGTCGGCGTGGAGGGCGAGGATGTGCTCGCGCTCGCCGGTGCGCGTGAGCTCCACCAGTGCCTGGCCCGTGTAGCCGACGTGGCGCTCCTCGTCGGCCAGCACGCGCTCGACGACCTCGACGATCTCCTCGCGGCCCGCGCGCCGACACCCCTCGGCGTGATAGCGCAGCGAGCGGGTGACCCGCTTCTCGAGCTGGTGGGCGTGGGCCAGGAAGTGCGCGAGCTTGAGGCGCACGTCGTCGGGCCCGTCACTGGCCTCGATGCGCCAGCCAGCCCGCGTGTGGGCGCGGATGACGACGTTGAAGACGTCCTCCGGCTCGATGTCCGAGACGGGCTGCCCACTGCGCTCGATCGCCCGCGCGTACAACGCGGCGTGCCCGCGCTCGTCGCCCGCATGCCGCTTCATCGACGCGGCCAGCTCCGGCCACCGCTCGCGCGCGCGCTCGACCGGGAAGTAGTCGTCCACCGTCTCGGGGTGGCGCTCCCCCGCGCGGGTGAGCGAGAGAGCCCAGGCGTGCGCGCGGGGATCCGCCGCGAGCTGCGCGTGCAGGCGTACCTTGCCGGCACGCTCGAGGGCTGCGCGCACCCCGCCCATCAGTGCCCCGAGCAGGTCAGGTAGAGCAAGAGCGCCCCGACCGCGACCAGGCCGAGCAGCGTGAGGAGCGCGATGGCGATCGCGCCGCCGACGGCGCCCAAGCCGGCGAGGCAGCCGATGGCAGCGCCCTTGGCGACCTCCTTGGCCGGGTCCTGCTCGGACGGCGGCGGCTGGGGGTCACGCGAGCTCGGCGGGCGGTTCGGGTCGGTCATCGCGCATGTCGCTCGGGTTGGGCGGAGACGTGGAAGGCTTCGGCAGCGTCCGGAACAGGCCGTAGAGACCGCAGGCGAAGAGACAGAGGGCGAAGACCTGGTACGCGCTCAGCCCGAGGACGTAGGTCCGCGTGTCGCGGAGCGGCTCGATCGCGAACCGGAAGATACCGTAGAGCAGCATGTGCAGCGCGAAGAAGCGCCCGCGCAGCGCCCCACCGCGCCTCAGGAGCACCACGAAGGCGATCCCGAGCGCGAGATGGAAGAGCAGATCGTAGAGCGCCGTCGGATGGCGCATCACGCCGTGCTCGTCGGGGAGCGCGAGCCAGGCGTCGGTGGGCAAGCCGGGACAGCAGCCCACGATCAGACAGCCGACGCGGCCGATCGCGATCGAGAAAGGCAGGACGGTGGCGAAGCGATCGTTGGGTGGCTCGCGGAAGCCGGCGAGCCGCTTGAGCACCTCGGCCGTGAGGAAGCCGAAGAGCAGCCCTCCGGTGATCGAGCGACCGACGTGCAGGAGATCGCTCGCCGACACCGCCTCGATCGGCCAGCGCAGATCTCCGACGATGGCCGCGAGCTTGGCGCCCACGAGCGCACCGAAGAGCGTCGCGAGCTGGATGCGCTGGTACTTCCGCCGGAGCGCCGGGTCGCGGAACACCGTGCCCGAGGGAAAGAGCACCGCCAGAGCCAGCCCGGCCAGGACCGGCAGCACGTAGCCGGGGTGCAAGCCGCGCGCGAGCGTGCCGGAGAGCGCGTCGAGCGCGTCGTTCACGGCACCATGCTCCCGAGCGCGTCGAGCAGACCACCGAGCACGCGCTCGACGCGGGCGACGCCCTCGGGGACGAGCGTCGCCGTCGCCTCGTCGGCGTAGATCGCGCGGCTGAGCTCGATCTGGATCGCGTGCACGCCCTCGAGGGGCCGGCCGTAGCGCTGCGTGGACCAGCCCCCGCGATACGGATCGTCGTGCTTCACGGTCAGCCCGTTCTCGAGGAAGTGGCGCTCGACGAGATCGATCACGAGCCGGCCCGCGCTCGTCCGACCGCGCGAGCCGGGGACGACGTCCGCGCGCTTCTCGCGACCGCCCTTCCCGCTCGAAGGCATCGAGTGCCCGGAGACGAGGACCACGTGCCCGAAGCGCGCCTTCTTGCGCGCCACCTCGGCCTCGAGCGCCGCGTGGTAGGGCGCGTGGTAGAGCGCGAGGCGGCGCTCGAGCTCGACGAACGTGATCGGCTCGCGCAGCGCCGGCTTTCCCTCGGTGGTGGTCCGCCAGACCACCCCGCGGCTCTGCGTCGGGCGCGGCGCCGGGTGATCGCGAACCGTCTGACGATCGACGTCGTCGGGCGCGCGGTTGAGATCGACGACGTAGCGCGAGAGTCGGCTGGTGAGCAGCGTCGCGCCGTGGGCCGGGGCGCTCGCGTAGAGGCGGTCGACGTGAAGATCCGAGTCGCGCAGGATCACGCCGTCGCCGACCAGGAGCTGCGCGCGCACGTCGGCCGGCACCTCGCGGCCCGCGTGCGGGACCTCGACGACGACCGCGGTCTCCGACGCCGGATCCGCGCGCACGAGCTCGAGCCACATCGTGCCGAGCCTACTCGTTCTCACCGCGGCGGTCGCGACGCTTCATCGCGTCGCTCGCTCGCCGTTCCTTTCCCCGCGGCGGCTGCCCGCAGCCCCTCGCCCACACCGGCAGCTGACCATTCATCGCATCTCGCCTCCGACACCGTCAGGACGGCTCGGATCGCGCGAGTGGACCCCGTGGGCTGATGGAGGTGGGGCTCGGCACGCAGCGGCGTCGCGGCGAAGACGCGAGCGCTGCGCTGCGCAGAGACGCTCGCCCGCTACGCGCTGGGTGGCGTCCGTCTGGCGCTGACGCCGCTGCGCGTCGATCCCCATCCCCATCCGCCGACGGCGGCCACTGCGCCGCGACCACCGCCCTCGCGGCTCGTCGGCTCCGAGATGCGATGAACGCCCACACCGGCAGAGCCGGAGGTAGGGCGGCCGAGCTCCGCGATCGTCACGGCGCGGGTCGCGCGCATCGGCGTGGGCGGCCGTCCGCTGCCGATCGGAGGCGCGGCACCGTCCTCGCGGCTCTCACCGGGCAGCCGCGCCGCGGACGTCGATCCGCAGCGTGCTCTCGGCATCCACGGGCTCGCAGCGCGCACCGACGCACGCGTGGCCGTCCACGCGCACGGCGAGCACGGCCGTGCCGATCGAGCGCGCGACGATGGGCACCCGGAAGCGCAGCGGGTCGGCGCTCGGATCGTCGGCGTCGAAGCGGAAGAGGCGCCCGCGGACCACCTCGATCGCCGCGCCGTCGACGCTGGGCGTCACGAGCAAGGGGCCGCGCGCAGCGTCCTCGGCGTGCACGACCGCCACGATCTCGGCGTGCTCGCCCGGGTGCAGCTCGGGAGCCGGCTCGAGGGAGATGGCGAGCGCGCGATGCTGTGCGCCCGCGGGATGCGCGAGCCCCGCGAGGACGGCGACCCCGAGCCCGAGCCCGAGCCGCTTCATGCGCTCCGCTTCTCGAGCCGGGCCTTGCGGCGCGCGACCGCTTCCGCGTGGTGCCGCTCGTCGTCGGTGTTCTCGAGGGCCAGCGGCGGCTGCTCGCACGGCTTGCCGCCATCGTCGACGGCGACGAAGGTCATGAATGCCTCGACGCAGCGCCGGCGCTGCCCGGTCGAGCGATCCTCGACCTGCACGTGCACCTCCACCTCGACCGACGAGCGGAACGCCGCGTTCAAGCGCCCGGTGACGATGACGACGTCCCCGACGCGGATCGGCGAGACGAAGTTCACGTCGTCCATCGAGGCGGTGACGGAGACGCGACCCGAATGACGCTGCGCCGCGATGGCTCCGCACACGTCCATCCAGGCCAGCACCGTGCCGCCGAACGCCGTGCCCAGCACGTTCGAGTGCTGCGGGAGCACCAGCTCGGTCATCTGCGTGAAGGATGCGCGTGGCGAGCGCGGAGCGAGGGTCGTCACGCCGCGTTCGTACCGAGAAGTGGGATGCGTTGCAAACGCGGGAGTGTGATCGCGGACGGTGGGTCCGCGATCACGCGCGCTGCCGCATCGGAGGCTCGCCTCAGCCGCAGACGCGGCCGCGGCCGCAGGTGTACGGAGCGAGGCAGCTGTTGCCGCAGCACGGCTGTCCGTCGCCGCCGCAGGCCTGGCAGGTGTCGCCGCCGCAGACCGAGTAAGGCCCGGGGCAGCCGAGGCCACCGCCGCAGCAGGGCTGGCCGTTCGCGCCGCACGCGCCGCCCATGCAGCTACCGGCGCTGCACGTGCCCTGCCCGTCGCCGCAGTCCATCCCGGTCGCGACGCACTCGTCGTTCACGCAGCACGCGCCGCCACCGCAGGCCTGTCCCGCGCAGCACGGCTGGCCGGGCCCGCCGCAGAGCTCGCAGGTCGCGCCACCGAAGCCGCCCGTGCAGACGAGCCCGCCTGCCGTGCACTGCCCGGCGCCGCCGCCGCCCACCTGCGGACAGCACGGCTGACCCGCGCCGCCGCACGTGAACATCGTCGACGTGCACGAGCCCATCTGGCAGGTGGTGACCGTGCCGCAGAGCGTCCCGCTGGCGACGCAGCGGTTGCCGACGCAGCAGCCGCCCGCGTCGCAGGCGCCGCTGCCGCAGCACGGCTCGCCCATCGCGCCGCACGCGGTCGTCATGCCGGCGAGGCACACGTCACCGCTCGCGAGCGCGCCGCCGGAGGGCACGCAGCTGCCGCCATCGCAGCAGCCACCGCCGTTGCAGCCGCCGCCCGGGCAGCACGCGGTGCCGGGGTCGCCGCACTGCTCGCAGGCGCCGCCGCTGCACGTCCCGCCGTTGCTGCACGTGCCGCCGGCGGCGACGCAGCTGCCGTCCGCGGGATCGCAGCAGCCGCCCGCGCCGCAGGTGTTCCCGGCGCAGCACTGGTCTCCCACTCCGCCGCACGCCTCGCAGGTCGCGCCGCCGCCGCCGGGCCCACCGCCGCCCGTGCACGCGAAGCCGCCGTCGCAGGTGCGGCCCGCACAGCACGCCTCACCGTTGCCTCCGCACGCCGCGCATACGGCGCCTCCCGTGGGATCGAACGCGCAGGCGAGACCGGCGTCGCACTGGTTCATCCCGCAGCACGGCTCGCCATCGCCGCCGCACGCGATGCAGGAGCCGCTCGCGGTATCGCAGCGCGTCCCGTTCGCCGTGCAGGTGTTGCCGGCGCAGCAGTCCTGGCCGACGCCGCCGCAGCTGCCGCACGAGCCCATGTCGCACATGCCACCGACCGGGCAGGCGCCGCCCGCGCCGACGCAGGTCCCCGTGACGCAGCAGCCGGTGCCGCAGTCGTTGCCGGGACAGCACGCCGTGCCCGGCGCGCCGCACGCCTGACAGGTGCCGGGGCCGCCGCCGTTGCACACGCCGCCGGCGCCGCAGACGCGGCCGGGACAGCACGTGCCGCCGAGCTCGCCGCAGGCCGAGCACACGCCCGCGACGCAGGCCGACCCGTCGGTGCACGCGCCCGCGCAGCACGCCAGGCCGAGCACGCCGCAGCTCGTCGTCCCGCCGTCCGTGCCGATGCCCGTGTCGCGCAAGATCACGATCCCCGTGTCGTCGTTCGTCGTGCCGCCGTCGTCGGGGCGCGGACCGGTGTCGGGACGCGGGCCTCCGACATCCTGAACCAGGCCCGTGTCGGGGAGCGTGATGCCGCTGTCCATCTCGTCGAGCGTGTGGGCGTCGCTACAGGCGGCGACGAAGCTGCTCGCGAGGGCGGCGAGCGCAACCGAGAAGAAAAGACGTGCGCGCATGGGGTCCTCCGCGCTCCCCGCGGCGGAGAGCAGCCCGCGACTCTGCACCAGCGCCGCGCCGCGCCGCAACTCCCCCGCTCACGACGCACTGCGCCAAGGCGACGGCCCCGATGCGTGCCCTCCGCACGGAGACGAGTGCGCGAACGCCACGGCTCGTGCTAGCTCCTTCGCTCGCCACCCGGTGTGGCCACGAGCAGGTGCATCCATGAGCGAAGCGAAGATCCAGGCGTACATCTCGGGCACCGGCGGCTACGTGCCGCCGCGCGTGGTCACCAACGATCAGCTCGCGAAGGAGTACGGGATCGACACCACGCACGAGTGGATCCACCAGCGTAGCGGCATCGAAGAGCGACGCTACGCGGACGAGGGCGTGGGCTCGGCCGAGATGGGGTGGCTGGCGGCGAAGAAGGCGATCGAGAACGCCAAGCTCACGCCGCGCGACATCGACATGATCATCTTCGCGACGCTCTCGCCCGACATGCACTTCCCGGGCAGCGCCGTGCTGATGCAGCGGCGCTTCACCGAGCTCTTCGAGGGCGACATGCCCCGCTACGTTCCCTGCCTCGACATCCGCAACCAGTGCTCCGGCTTCCTCTACGGCCTCGGCACCGGCGCCTCGATGGTGCAGAGCGGCCAGTACAAGCACGTCCTGCTCGTCGGCAGCGAGACGCACTCGGCGGCGCTCGACTTCACGACGCGCGGCCGTCAGGTGACCTCGCTCTTCGGCGACGGCGCGGGCGCGGCGGTCATCAGCGCGACCGACGATCAGAGCCGCGGCCTGCGCCGCTGGACGCTCGGCGCCGATGGCCGGCATGCCGAGGCCCTCTGCATGCGGATCTTCGACATCAGCAAGCGCCCCTTCCTCAAGCTCCAGGGCGATCGCATGAGCGATGCGACGATCCCGGCCGAGATGATCTGGCCGCAGATGGAGGGCAAGGTGGTCTTCCGTCACGCCGTCGAGAAGATGTGCATGTCGCTCATGCAGGTCTGCTTCGAGATGCAGCTCTCGGCGAACGACATCGATCTCTTCGTGTTCCACCAGGCGAACATGCGCATCAACCAGTACGTCGCGCAGTCGCTCGGGATCCCCGAGAACAAGCTGATCCACAACATCCACAAGTACGGCAACACCACGGCCGCCACGATCCCGCTGCTCCTCGCCGAGGCGGAGGAGACGGGGCGCCTGAAGAAGGGCATGAAGGTCGCGATGGCGGCCTTCGGCGCCGGCTTCACGTGGGGCGCCGCGGTCATGGACTGGTGATCCGCGCGCGCCGTCGTCGCTCGGGCGACGGAGGCGAGCGACGAAGAGGAGGCAGCTCTTGAGCGCTCGCTGCTGGTGCTCGTTCGTGCTCCTCGTCGGTGCGTGCGGCGGTGCTCCGCCGGGCGCGCCCGAGCGAGCGAGCACGCCACCGAGCGAGACCGCACAGGGCCGAGCCACCGAGGCGACGAGCGCGAGCGAGACCGGCTCGTCCGTGCCCGAGGCCGCTCCCGCGCCCCCGCCCTCACGCTCGGACGAGCGCGCCGACGAGGCCGTCGCGGCGCCCACGTACGACCTGCACGAGTGGGGCGTCGTCGACGTGCCCGCCTCGGGCCCGGTGGAGATCGCCGCCGGCGCCGGCGCCCCCGCGAGGCCCGTCGCCGTCCGCAAGCCGGTCCTCTACGTGCACCTTCTCGACGGCGCGACCGAGACGCCGCTCTCGCTGCGCGTCGCGCTGGGGGGCTCCCTCGTCGAGCACGACCCACCCGGCGCGGTCCGCGACGGCAACGTGCTCGAGTGGCCGTCGATCACCGCACGCGCGGCGCACTGCGCGCCGCACGTCCCGTCGGGCGCCTGCGCCACGGCCGACGGCGTGTGCGAGGTCGCCGAGCTCGCTCGGTACGACGCGCCCTCGGCCGCGTGCCTCGAGGTCGATGGGGTGCGCTCCTCCCTGCTCTTCTATCGCGGGAGCGCGCCGTCGATTCCCCTGCCGCTGACCGCGACGCGCGCGGCGGACGGCACCGTGACGGCGACCGCGAGCGCGACGTTCTACGGCACGCCGGGCGGGCTGCTCCGCCTCTCGAGCGCGATGGGCCCGTCGTCACCGGCGGGCCGGATCGTCGTCTCTCGCGCCGAGGCCCCCGGCTACGGCGGCTCGGTGTCCATCCCGGTCGGGACCGAGACGATCACGCGCGCGGAAGGCGTGGCCGAGCTCACCCGCTCGTTCACCGCGCTCGGGCTGACCGAAGACGAGGCCGCGGCGTTCGTCGCCGGCTGGGGCGACGAGCTCTTCGGCCCGGCGAGCACGGTCACGCGCGATGCGCCGGCCCGCTCGAGGCTCGCGCCCGACGGGCCGCGCCTGCCCGACGTGCTGCTCTACTTCATGCCCTACCCGACGATCGACGCCGTCTCGGCCCTCGACGCGCAGCCGCGCCCACGCGTGCTCCGGCGCGCGATGCTCGTGCGCATCGACCTCGGCCCCGCCGGAGGGTGACGCTCGTCACCGAGCCGCGTGATCGACGCCGTCAGATGCAGTCTTGCGGGCGCACGCAGCCGCCGTTGCAGCAGACCGTCTGCGAGGGACAGCGCGTCCCGGCGCAACGCCCTGTCGCCAAGCACTGATCGTCGTACGTGCACTCGTTCAGGTCGTCGCAGAACGCTCCGACCTGGACCACGTGCGTGCATCCGCTCGGCCCACACGCATCCATCGTGCAACCGTTTCCGTCGTCGCACGTGTCGGGCAGACCCGCGCACGCCGAGGCAGCGCACTGATCGTTGCGCGTGCAGGGGTTACCGTCGTCGCAGCCGTGCGCGTTCGCGACGTGCGTGCACTGCGTACCGTCGCAGGCGTCGTCGGTGCAGGGGTTCGCGTCGTCGCAGCCCACCGCGACGCAGGTGTTGCCGCAGCACATCGTCCCGGTCGCGCACCCGGTGTGGACGCAGACGTCGTTCAGGCAGCTCGCCGTCTCGCAGGGCCCCGCGCTCGCCGCGCACGTCGCCTGGACGCACGTCGCGCCGCTCTGGCAGCCGTGCGCGGGATCGCAGCGACCTCCGGCCCCGCACACCGCGTCCATGGCGACGTGCGCGCAGCTCCCGCCCGAACAGCTGTCGGTCGTGCAGCCGACCCCGTCGTCGCAGGCCATCGCGGCGCCGGGCTGGCAGCTCCCGCCTCCGCAGGCGTCGCCGACCGTGCACGCGTTGCCGTCGTCGCAGCTCGAGGCGTTGGCGTCGTGGGCGCACCCGACGCCCGTGCGACAGGAGTCGGTCGTGCACCCGTTGGCGTCGTCGCAAGCCATCGTTCCGGCGCCCGTGCACGTCGTGCCCTCGCAGACGTCGCCCAAGGTGCACGGGTCGCCGTCGTCGCAGCTGCCCGGCCTCGGGGTGTGCCGGCACGCCGCGGCGCCCACGTCGCAGTAGTCGTTCGTGCACGGTGCCCCGTCGTCGCAGCCGCTCGGGACGCACGTCTGACCGCAGCACGTCTGGCCGGCCCCGCACGCGAACGTGCGCACGCACAGCGCCCCCTGGCACGTCGCCGTCTCGCATCCCGTGGGCATGCACGTCGCGGTGGAGCAGGTGTCGTACTGACAGCCGTTCGTGGGATCGCAGTGACCGCCGCTCGATGCCGTGCACGCGGCGTCGTCGGCGTCGTGCACGCAGCCGGTGCCGTCACAGCTGTCGACGGTGCACGCCACGTGGTCGTCGCAGTCGATGCGGTCGGTGCTGGGGTGGCACTCGCCGCCCTTGCAGCGCTCGCTGCCGTTGCACGGGTTGCCGTCGGTGCACTCGTCGTCGGTCGTGCACGGCGGCGGCATGCCGGCGTCGGTTTCCACCGTGCCGGCGTCGGGGCCGGGCTCGATCGGGCCACATCGTCCGCCGCGACAGGCCAGGCCGTCGGGGCAGGCGAGCGCACGGCACGCGTCCTCGAGCACGAGGTGCAGCGTGTGCTGCTCGCCGGCCACGTAGCCCGCGCGCACCCGCGCCTGCGTGACGAGCGCCCCGCCCCCGTCGTAGGCCGTGGCCTCGATCTCGAACAGGCGCGTCGTGTCGCCGCCCGCCGGCGTGACCGTGAGATCGACCGGCCACGCGATGGGCCCCTCGTAGACGAAGGGCGCGTGCGCGTCGATGGCGGTGGTGCCCGGCGGGCCACCGCGCACCGTCACGACGAGACGCACGGCGTCGGCCCGCGTGAGGGGCTCGGCATCGACGTACACGACGACCGACGTCGCCGCCCGAGGGCTCGCGCAGGAGCAAGCGAGCGCCGCCGCGACGAGAGCGCAGAGAGCGAGCGGGCGGGTACGCGAAGTCATGCTGCGAGCGTGACCTACGGCGAGGTCGCCCGCATCTTCTCTCGGACGGAGACGAAGCGCACGAGATCGTCGTCGCATCCGTCCCGATCGAAACCGGCCTTCTCGAGCACCCTCGAGCTCGCCAGGTTCGAGCGGTGCGCCCGCGCCACGACGCGGCTCGCGCCGAGCACTTCGTGCGCGATCCGTCTCAGCGCCCGCGCCACGTGCGTGCCATGCCCCCGGCCCCAGTGCTGGGAGGCGACGAGGTAGCCGATCTCCGGGACCTCGGCGCCCTGCTCGGAGACGAAGATGCGCCCGCTCGCGACGTAGTTGCCTGCCTCGAGCGCGGCGACGGCGACGAGATAGCGTGGATCCTCGGGCGCGAGGTAGCGCTCGAGCACGCCGAGCACCTCGTCTCGCCGGAGCGGACCTCCGACCGGGCCCATCGTCACCGGATCGGTGACGAGCGCGGAGAGCCGGTCCAGATCGCCCCGCTCGTAGGAGCGCAGCACGAGCGGCCCCTCGACGACGCTCTCGATCCGGATCGGCACCTCGCTACTTCTTCCGCTTCCGGTTGAGCCACCACGTCTGCACGATGTGGCCGCCGCCCCAGCCGATCGCCATGAGGAAGAAGACCGCACCCGTGAAGAGGTGCTCGGTCGCGAGCAGGTGCGCGCTGCCCGCGATGAGGCCTGCCACGACGAGGCCCGAGTACAGGCGCCGCCCGATCACGTCGATCGCCCCGCCGGCCTGCGGATCGCGCGTGCGGATCTCCAGGCGCCCTTGGCGCAGGTCCTCGAGGATCTCCTGCGACTGGATGGGGAAGTCCGTCGCCGCGACGCTGATGCGCGAGAGCGAGCGGAGCAGCTCCGGGAGCATGCGCTCGGGCGAGTAGCGCTGCGCGAGCAGCTTGAGGAAGTAGGGCTTCATCTCCTGGTAGAGATCGAAGTCGGGCGCGATCTCCTTGCCCACGCCCTCCATCGTCATGATGGACTTGCCGACCATCAGGAAGTCGGGCGGGATCTCCAGGCCGTACTTCTGCGAGCCCTGCACGAGATCGCGGATGAGCGCCGAGACCTGGATGTCGCGCATCTGCTTGCCGAGGTACTTCTCGGAGAGCGTGGCGACCTCGCCCTCGAAGGCAGCGCGATCGATCTTCTTGGTGGGCGTGCCGATCTGGAGGAGCGCGTCGGCCAGGCCGCGCGGGTCCTCCTGCACCGCGGCGACCATCAGATCGATGGTCTTGTCGCGCAGCTGCGGCGTCAGGCGCCCGACGAGCCCCAGATCGATGAGGCCGATCACGGGCGACTCGGGCGTCCCCATGATGATGATGTTTCCCGGGTGCGGATCGGCGTGGAAGAAGCCGTCCTCGAAGATGCTCTTGATGGTGATCGAGAGCATCGCGCGCACGATGGCGTCGGCGTCGTAGCCGGCCGCGATGGCGTCGTAGACCTTCTTGCCCGAGAAGAACTCGAGCGCGAGCACGCGGTTGCCCGAGTGGTCGCGGTAGACCTTGGGGAAGCGGACGTAGGGGACGCCCTCGAAGTTCTTCGCGAAGCGCGTGGCGTGATCGGCCTCGAGGTTGAAGTCGAGCTCGGCGCTGATCGCGCGATCGAACTCGCTCACCATCTTCGACGGCTGATAGAGGCGCGACTCGGGGATCGCGCGCTCGATGGCGCCGGCGAGCAGATAGAGCAGCTCGATGTCGCGCTCCATCGTGAACGAGATGTTCGGCCGCTGGACCTTGAGGACGACCTCTTTGACCTTGCCGTCGTCGAGCTTGATGCGCGCGCGGTGTACCTGACCGACCGACGCCGAGGCGAGCGGGCTCTCGTCGATCCACTCGACGAGATCGAAGATCGATCCCGAGAGGTCGGCCTCGATGACCGCCTTGATCTCGGCGAACGAGACGGGCGGCACGCGGTCCTGGAGCTTCTTCAGCTCGAGGATGACGTCGGGGGGCACGAGGTCGGGTCGCGTGGAGACGATCTGCCCGAGCTTGACGAAGCTCGGCCCGAGGTCCTGCACGACGAGGCGCACGCGCTCGCCGAGCGTCTGGTTCTTCTGCGCTTCCGGCCCGTTCCCGCGATTGGGCCCGGCGACGAGCGAGCCGAGCGCCGTGCGCCCGATGACCTCGCCGAACCCGTGCCGCACGAGGACGCCGACGATCTGCCGCAGCCGGTCGAGATCGCGGACGGTGGAGAGCAGCGTGGGCGGTGCCATTCGGGGCGCAGCGTAGACCGGGCGATCGCACGGGTCGACCTGTGGCGCGCGCGAAGGGAGCGAAATATGGCGCGCCCGCCGCGCGTACGGCTCGCGTGCGAGCGCGCGTCAGCCGAGCTCGCTCATCGCGGTTCGCATGCTCGCCACGACGAGGCCGATGTTGGTCGTGGCGAGAGAGAACTGCGCGAAGAGCGCGACGGGGTCGGCGCGATAGCGCCACGCGCACGAGAGGACCTCCCCGCGCGTCACGAAGACCTCGCTCACGGCATCGGAGCGGGCCTCGGCGGACTGGACGAGCGGAAGGAGCGACCAGACGAAGGCGGCATCCGGCGCCGGCCCATGGCGGCGCGTCACGGCCTTGGTCACGAGATCGAATGCAGCGACGGACTCGACGCCGCGCATCCGGGCGAGCGCGCGACAGAGCACGTCCGTGCGCAAGAGCACCTCCGGTCGGAGCAGACCGGCGGCGGGCGTTCCGCCGTCCGCGGGAGGCGGAATGCTGTCGCCCGCGGAGGGCGCCGCGATCGCACCGAACGACGCCGTGCGTCGCCACGACGCCTCGACGAACATCGCGAGGCTCTGCGGCTGTCGGCGAACGTCCTGTAGTGCCCGCACGAGCTCGGCGCGGAGCACGTCGTAGAAGCGCGACTCGTCGGCCAGGCCCCACGCGACGACCACCTCGTGCAGCCCGCGCCCCGAGCGCAGCGCCTCTTCGCGGATCGCGTCGGCCGTGGCGTCGTCGAGGCTGCTACCCGCCTCGCTGAGCATCTGGTGCAAGCGCAGCGGTGCCCACGGGCAGTGCACCCACGCGATGTCGCCGTCGGCGAGGAGCACTCGCGCCGTACCGTTGCGCGACTTCACGATCACTTCGCCGCTACGCCGGCTGGCCGCCGCGCGCTGCAGGATCTCGTCCGGCGGGCCCACCTCGTTGCGCCGAACGGGCATGCGGGCGACGACGCGCAGCCGCACGCGGAACGCCGCCGCATCGAAGGGCTTCACGAGCAGGTCGTCGGCGCCGCGGCGCAGGAGCGAGAGGAGCCGGGCTTCGTCGAGCAGTCCCCAGAGCGCGAGGATCGGAGGGCGCTCCGGGATCTCGGCGAGCCGCTCCAGCATCGCGCGCGCCGTCGGGATCGATGCCGGCAAGCCCACGACGCAGACGTCGAAGTCTTGGCCGCGCGTCGCGAGCGCCACGGCGAATGCGTCTTCCGTGTCGACGTACTCGACGACGTGATGCGCGCTCGACGCTTGGATGACGCGCAAGGTCTGCTCGTCGGGCTCGTGCACGATCAGCGCGAGCGGCCGCGCGATGCTCACCGAGCCCGGGCTCGATCGCATGGGGCTGTTCACGCGTCGTCCTCGGCCGGCTTCTCGAACGTGGTGCGGTTGTGGGCGCCGTCGCAGAACGGTGCCGTCGACGTGGCGCCGCAGCGGCAGAAGCGCACCTTCGGCCGGGTCGGCGGCTCGATCGGCGTGCCGTCCAGCCCGAAGATCTCGGCGCCCTCGTCGAGCTCGACCACCAGCGGCCCTCGCGGAACGACGCGGATGCGCGTGCTCATGGCTTCGCCTTGCGGTCCTCGGGCGCGCGCGCCCCGCGCGCCTCCGCACAGGCGGAGCACAGCGCCTGCCCGGTGCGCAGGTGGTACCAGACCGTGGCGCCGCGCTCGACGATCGCAGCGCACGCGTCGCACTGACCGCCGCTCTCGAGCACGATGCTGTCGTACCCCTCGAGCGGCAGCGACTTCCCGCGCCGGACGCGCGGGCGCGGCTGATCCTTCACGATGTGCGAGCGGAACGACTCGTCGATGGCGCGCCACGCCGCCACGAGCGGCGCCGACGCCCCGTGGTCGCGCAGGCACTTCTCGAGCAGGGCCTCCCGGTAATCGAAGAGCGCGTCGTCGATGACCATCCAGTGGTGTGCGTTGCGCGGACGATCTCCGAAGAACGTCTTCGAGCCGGTCAGGATGTCGGCCATGAACGCGTACTGGTGGTCGATCGCCCACTCCCGCGTCGTCGCGTGGAAGAAGGGAGCGAGCTTCTCGTCACGGTAGACGCGATCGTAGAAGTCCTCGAGGATCGTGCGCAGGCGCGCGCCGTTCCCGAGCGCCTCCCAGAGGTCCGGGCGCGGCTGGAGGGCCCCCACGCGACGCCGCCCCACCGTCGTGGAGCTGGAGCTGGAGCGTGCGCGGGTCATGAGCGCTCCCGCGGGCGCGACCAGCACATCGTGACGGTCAGAGAAACGGGGCGCAGGAGACCGAGGAACGTTCGCATTCGTACCGCTCGTCGTGGAGGATTATACCACTGCCAACCCATGCGGCGAGATTGTCGCTCGACTCGAATGCGCAGCCGTGCGGGTGCAACGCATCGACACGGAGGTGTCCATGGCGCGCTCCCTTCTCGTCCTCACCCTCGTGGGCCTTTCACTCACATGGGCGTACCCGAGCGCGCACGCCTCCGCGCAGTCCGCCATCAGCGCAGCGTCCGCGCACGACGAGCTCGCGCGGCTGCATCGGTCTTCGGAGGAGGTCGAGAGCGGTCTGGCC
Organism: Sandaracinaceae bacterium; assembly: GCA_044223665.1. GTDB lineage: Bacteria > Myxococcota_A > Polyangia > Polyangiales > Sandaracinaceae > JBBSAT01. The sequence goes on from JBGALT010000006.1 coordinate 58,188, forward strand.
GACGTGCGGCGGCGTCTGGCGCTGATGGGGGTCCGCGGCATGGATGGCCTCGGCGGCGCCGCGCGCCTGGTGCTGACCTTCGAGGATCACTTCGCGGGGCTGACGCCCATCTCGGCGGCCTTCGCGCTCGACGGGCAGCGGCTCTACACCTCGGCGGACGCCGCGCAGATCGAGCGCGGCGCAATCTTCACGGGCGCCATCCCCTCCGGACCGCACGTGCTCACGCTCGAGCTCCGCTATCGGGGCGACATCCTCTACACGACGGGCTACCAGGCCACCATCACGTCGAGCTACACGTTCCAGACGAGCCTCGGCCAGACGACGCGCCTGCGCGTCATCGGCCACGACACGGGCCCGCTGGCGCCGTTCGACGAGCGCTGGACGATCGGTTTCGAGACAGAGACCGAAGCGACCGACGAGTGATGGGGCGGGACCGCCGCGTCGGCGGAGGGGGTCGTTTCCGAGCGGCCCGTGCAGTCAGCTCGCGGCGACGCCGAAGGTGCGCATCGCCGAAGGTGCGCGTCGTATCGCCGAACGAACGATTGCGATCGCTCGTGCGCGCGAGCGATCGCCGCCGTCAGATGTCGTCGAAGAGGCGGTCACGCGGAGGCGGATGAGCGCTCGGCGGCGGAAGCGTGCTCGGCGGCGGAGGCTGCGGAAGCGCCGCCGCCTCGTCCGCGTGCATCGGTACGGGCGCGCTCTCGATGACAGAGGGGCCGTGCGCGCGATGGTGTGTATGGCCTCGATCTCTCGGAAGGGTCTCGGGCGCGACGTCCGACACGGGCGGTGGCGAACCCTCCGCCGCGTCGCTCGCCGAGGGTGGCGCGATAGCGAGGCTCGGCTCGGCCGCTCGTTCCGCTGGCGAATCAGCGGGCTCCGAGCCGGCGGACGCCGAGCCTCTGCCCGTGCCTTCTGACTCCGCGCTGCTCGACCCCGAGGAGCCCGATCCGGAGCTGGAGGGCTCCCGCCCCAACTCGGGAATCGGTTCGCTCGCGACCGCACTCGGCGCGCCTCGAAGCAGCACCGCACCGACCAGCACGCCGCCGACGAGCGCCGTGATCGCCGCGATGGCTCCGAGCACTCGCCATCGACGTGCGCGTCGCGCGGTCTCGACCTCTCTCGGCGCTGGCGCAGCCCAGGCTCCCCCCGAGGGCACCGGAGCAACCGGCTCGTCGAGCTCCACGTCCACCGCTACACCCGCTCTCGCCTCGGTCAGTGTCGCGAAGCGCGAGCGGGTCAGCTCATCACGCTCACGCGATCCGAGGTCTGGCAGGTCTCGCGTGACCGAGTCGGGAAGGAGCGCCGTCTGGCGTGCGATCTCCTCGGGCATGGCTTCTGCAAGCACGGCGGCGATGTCGGATGAGCTCACCGAGGTGGCCTCGGGAACCGCCGCGGCCAACGCGTCGCGCCACGCTTGCACGCTCGCCGGCCGATCGTCGAGCCCGGGAGCGAGCGCGGCGAGGACCACGCGGTCGAGCGCTTCCGGCACCGAAGGGACGATCTCGCGCGGGCCCACCACGTGCGGGGCGCGAACCTTCTCGAGGACCGCGAAGTCGTCGCTTCCGTCGAACAAACGCCGGCCCGTGAGCAGCTCCCAGAGCACGATTCCCAACGCGTACAGGTCGGTTCGACGATCGACCGCCCGCCCCGTCGCCTGCTCGGGGGCCATGTACCGCAGCTTGCCTTTGAGCGTGCCCGTCGCCGTCTGTTGCCGCCCGCGGCTCTTGGCGATCCCGAAATCGATGAGCTTCACGAAGCCCCGAAACGACACGAGCACGTTCTGGGGCGACACGTCGCGATGGACGACGCCCAGTGGTTGCCCGTCGTCGCCGGTGGTCTCGTGTGCCGCATGCAGGCCGTCGGCGATCTGCATGCAGATGGCAACGGCTGCCGGAACCGAGAGGGTGCGCCCTCGAGCGACGAGCGCGCGGTGCAGCTGAGCGAGCGTGCAGCCGTGAACGTACTCCATCGCGAGGAAGTACATGCCGCGCTCTTCGCCGAGCTCGATCACGTGGACGACGTTCGGGTGCTCGATGCGCGCCGAAAGCAGCGCTTCGTCGATGAACATGCGAACGAAGCTCGCGTCGTCCGAGAGGTGCGGGTGGACGACCTTGATCGCGACGTGTCGCGAAAAACCCGCCGCACCACGCCTTCGCGCCAGGAAGAGCGTCGCCATTCCGCCGGCCTTGAGCCTGGCCGCGATCTCGTAGCTTCCGAGTCGGGAGCCGGCTTCGAGCACCAACGACGAGGCTACCCCAACGCTCGGGATCGACACCAGGGGGCCAGCTTCGTTATCGTGAGCGGGATGCCGCTCTTGGCGCTGCTGGTCTGGCTGGTGGCTGCTGGCGCCGCGGCGCAAGCACCCGAGGCCGAACGAGCGCCCGCGGCCGAGCCGGGCGATGCCGCCGGCGCGCGCGAGCTCGCACGCGACTTTCTTCGGCTCGGGCTCTCGGCGGTCGCCGAAGACCGATGGGACGACGCACTGGTGGCGTTCGGGCGCGCGTACGCCCTCGCGCCGACTCCGCGCGTCGCGTTCAACCTCGCGCGCGCCGAAGAGCACGCGCAACACTTCGTCCGCGCGCTCGACCTCTATCGGCGCTTTCTGCGGGAGCCCGACGCTCCGCAGGAGTTCCTCGAGGACGCGCGGCGTGCGGTGGCCGATCTCGAGCAGCGAGTGGGCACCGTGCGGGTCTCTGCAGACGGCCTACTCGAGGACGACGCGCTCCTCCTCGACGGTGCGCGTTTGCCGCACGCGGTGGTCGGCGCGAGCATGCCCGTCGATCCCGGTCCGCACGCGCTCACGGTCGAGCGTGACGGGGCCGAGATCGCGCGATGCGAGCTGGTCGTCGAGGCGCTCGTCGACGGCACCGCCGTGCTCGAGGTTCCGCCGCCTCCGATCGAGGTCTCGCTCACTTCGGACACGGCGAGCGAAGACCTCGCCGAGTCGCCCTGGCTCTGGACGGGCATCGGCGTCGGCGTGCTCGCGATCGCAGGTGGGATCGTCGGGCTCGTCTTGGGCTTGTCCAGCACCGAGCCGGTGTTCGGCTCGGGGCAGAGCGAAGTGCCGGTGGCCGTGATCTCGTTTCGCCCGTGAACGCGCCCGGTTGGCGTCGGCGACGGCGCGCTACGGATCGCGCTCGGTCCAGCGGTGCGAGAGCCCCAGCACCGTCATCTTGTGGGCGAGGGTTCGGAGCGGGATCTGGAGGAGCCTCGCCGCTGCCGCTCGCTTCCCCGTTCGCCTGAGCGCTTCCAAGATCGCTTGGCGCTCCACGTCGTCGAGCAGAGTTCGCAAGCCGCGCTCGAGGTCGAGCTCACCTTCTCCGGAGACGGGTGATGTGCCACCTGCGCTCGCAGACAACAGGACCCGGTCGGGCAGGTCCGAGACGCCCACGCGAGGACCTCGCGCGACGGCGACCGCCCGATCCATCACGTTCCGCAGCTCGCGAACGTTTCCGGGCCACGAATGGGCTCGCAGCGCCTCGACCGCATCGGCGTCGAGGTCGCGACCAGGGCCGTGGAGGGCCACGAAAGCACGCGCGAGCTGTTCGACGTCGTCGGGACGCTCGCGGAGCGGCGCCACCACCAGCGTGGCCGCGGCGAGCCGGTAGAAGAGATCCCAACGAAACGCGCCCGTGCTCGCCAGCTGCTCGAGATCGCGATGCGAAGCAGCGACGACGCGCACATCCACCGCCACCTCCTCGCTCCCGCCTACCCGCACCAGGCGCCCGGTCTCGAGCACTCGCAAGAGAGCGGCCTGGATGGCACCCGGCAGCTCGGCGATCTCGTCGAGGAAGAGCGTTCCTCGGCTCGCCTGCTCGAACACGCCCGCCGCGCGTCGGTCGGCGCCGGTGAACGCGCCGCGCTCGTGTCCGAAGAGGGTGCTCTCGGCAAGGGAAGCAGGAATGGCTCCGCAATTGAGCGCGCGGAAAGGACCACGTCGTCGCGTGCTGCGATCGTGGAGCGCACGCGCGACGAGCTCTTTTCCGACGCCGGTCTCGCCGCGGATCACGACGCTGAGCATGGTGGGCGCGAGGCGATCGATCTCCGTCTCGAGCCGCTTCATCGATTCGCTCCCGAGCGCGATCGGTCGTGCGCCCGACGGCTGGCCGCCGTTGCTCGCGAACACCACGCGCTCGGAGTCCGTGGCCCGCCGGAGCGCCGAGATCGCAGCTTCCACCAGACCCGCGCTCGTCGTCGCCTCGGGCCAGCTCACGATCCCGAGCCGGCCGCGTTCACCCGCTTTTCCGAGCCGTGCCCGGAGCTCTGCGGGCTCGATCTCACCGAACAGCGCTAGATACACGCCTGGCATGTAGCTCGACGCCCGATCGATCGATCGGAACGCACCGAGCAAGAGCTCCAGATCACTGGCGTCGAGCGCACACGCGACGACGCTGGGCCCGCGCTTGAGGACTCGCGCGCGCTCGACCTCTTCGTCCAGGCGGCGCTCGAGCCCGATGAGCGGCAGCAGGCCGCGCGGTGCAGGTCTCCGGCGTCCAGCGTGCTGGACGACCACCACGACGTTTCCGAGCGTGCATTCACTGCCGGCGCCGAGCTCTCCACGTTCCATGCGGCGGCCCTCGATCCAAGTTCCGTTCCGCGATCCGAGGTCCTGCACTTCGACGCGATCGCCGACGAGCCGAAAGCCGGCGTGCTGACGCGAAAGGGAGGGATCTTCGACCACCAGGTCGGCGGGCGGCGCGCGACCCACGACGACGTCTTTGCCGTCCGCGAGGCGAGCCCACACGACGCTGTCGTCTCGAAACACGACCACGGACCACTGCTCCGCCCCTTCGGGGGCCGTTGCTACGGTCGCGGTGCGCTCGTCCATGGTCGAGGTAGCGCTCCATGGCCCGCGCCTTGCGTGCCAGGAGCGCGTTGACGATGACGATCAGTGTACCATCGATGGCGCGAGGCAGGCGCCTGCGTCGCGCGAACGGGGACACGCGATGAAGTACGGCGATCGGTCACCAGTCGTTCTGTGGCTCGCTTGCGGTCTGCTCTCTGGCTGTGCGGCCGTCGGCACGCCCGCCTCCGATGGGGGACTCGCTGACGCGGCACGGGACGAGGGTGTGTCTCGAGACGCGGGCCTCGATGTCGGCAGCGACGCCGGTGATGATCCTTGCGCGCATCTCGCCAACGGCGCCGCGTGTGGAGATCCGGCGTCCGGCCCCCAGGTCTGTTTCAACGGTGTCTGTCAGCGCTGCGGCAACGGCGTCGTGGACGACGGCGAGGTGTGCGACCGACTCGTGCCGGTCGAGTTCGCGTGCAGCGCGAGCTGTGTCGAGTGCCTCGTGCCGAGCGATTGCATGCCCCTCGGCGCGGCTCCGACGTGTCGCGTACCCACGTGCGTCGCCGGCGCGTGCGCATGGCAGGCCGCCGAGCCTGGAATGGCGTGCACGCTCTCCGGCTCGCGAACCGGTGTGTGCGACGCAACATCGCGCTGCCTCGTCTGCCTCGATGACGAGGACTGTCCGGTTGGGCTTCATTGCGATGGGGGTGATCCGCCGTCCTGCGTCGAATGCAACGTCGATGCGGATTGTCGCCGCGTCGCAAGCGACGCGTGCGATCTGAGCGTGTGCACCCGACACTCGTGCTCACCCCGCACACGGGACTGCGGACACTGCCTCGAGGGCTGTGACCCTGCGCTCGGCTGCCTCCGACCCGACGGGCATCCCGCAGTACGGAACGACGGCGACGGTGACGGCTCGCCCTCGCCCGTCCCCGCAAGGTGCGGGATCTCAGAGGAGGACTGTGGCACCGGAGACCCGACGATTCGGCCTTCGCGGGTGTTCACGGTCGACATGGCGCCTCCAGGTGCGTTCGATGGCTTCACTCCACTCGGCTTCGCGCCGGGCGAGGAAGTGACGGGAAACTTCCTGGACGACAACTGCGACGGCGTCCTCGACTACTGCGGCATCTGTCCCGATTCCGGCGACAACTACTCACCCAGGTTGCCGACGGACTGCTGTGGAGCGATGTTGCCCCACGGCGCGTGTTCTGCCGGCGCGCCCGTCGCGGCGCCTGACAACAGCTGCTGCACCGTCCCTGGATCATGCGTGTAGGGTACGCCGCCGCACTACTCGCCGTGGTCGCTTCGGCGCTGGCGATGTTGCCGGGCTGTGTGCAGCCACGAACGCAGGTGGTGGTCGTCGTCGATACCGACCTGCGGTTCTGCGCCGACACCGAGAGCTGCGGAGAAGACCTCACCTCCGTCACGTTGTTCGCCACGCTCGGCGCTTCGCCGGGGCTCGAGCGGATGGGCGATCCGTTCGTGCCCAGCGGCCCGAGTGCATTTCCGTTCGTGACCGCGATCGATCTGCCCGACGAGGCCACGACACTGCGCGTGGTTGCGTTCGCGGAGCTGCGGCTCGCGGCCGTCTCTTCGATGTGTCAGCTCGAACAACGCGCCAGCGTCCGAGTGAGCCCGGCGACGACGACCACGCTGCGCATGTTCTTGACCGGCCGATGCCTCGGTGTCGCGTGTGGCGACGCTTCGACGTGTGCCGACGGAGCTTGCGTTGGCGAGCCTCTCGAGGTGGGCAGCTACCAAGCGTGCCCTCCGCTCGGACGTGGCGCGTGCGCGCATGCAGGGCCACCCGCGCTCGGCGAAGCGTCGGTGGCTTCCGCGCGAAACGGCGCGACCCCCAGCCTCGTCTGTGACTACCCCAACGGCTTGCCCGACGAAGGGCCGGCGTCCCCCGCGGACTCGGCGAGCGTCGCTACGTGCGGCGGCGCCGTGACCCTCGGCGTGTGCGGTGCGGCGCCCGGCCCGCGTTCGGCACCCGATCAGTGTCGACAGTGTCTGACCGACGCCGATTGCTGGGCGCTCGACGGGGGAGTCGTCGGCGCGCGCAACCTCTGCATCGAAGGCGCATGCGCTCCCGGCTGTCGCCCTGGGCTCGTGCTCGCCCTCGATGGCTCCTGTCGAGCCATGGCAGAGAGCTGCGGCGACTGCGCGTGCGCGCCCTCCGAGTACTGCGTCTCGCGCGGCATCCATCCCGAGTGCGTGCCGGCGGAACGGTTCCGCGACTGTGTCCCGGGCACGACGTGCTGCACGCCGGAAGGCTCGATCGCGCTCGCCGCGGGTCTTCCCGCCGAGGTGACCGCTCACTGGGCCGACTTCGTTCACGCGGAAGCACGGTGGAACGAAGCGAGCGCCGCGATCGAGCTTCACTGCGACCCCGGTTTCCACGACGACCGCGGGGACTGCGCTCCGTGCATCTCCGCGCCGGAGCGACACGAACACTTCATCGCATCTCCGACCGGTGATGCGTGCGCGAGCGTCGAGTGCGCGCCACTCTGGGGAGATTGCAACGACGATCCGTCCGACGGCTGCGAGAGCTGGCTGGGCAGCGCCGCGCGATGCGGTGCGTGCGACGTGCACTGCGCCAGCGGCGAGCGCTGTTCCACGACGTGCAGCGGACCGAGCTGCGCGAGCCCGGAGCACGTCGAGTGCACACCATGCAGCCTCTGAGGGAGATCGCATGCGCTCGAGGCTCACGATCGCCGCCGATCGCGGGCCGCGAGCGACGGTGGGCACCGCTCGCGATCGCGCTCCTCGCAGGATGCGCAGTCGCACCGACTCCGCGCGTGTCCCCCACTTCGCTCGTGATCGACGCCGAGCCAGCGGCGCTGCGTCCGCCAGCACGCGCCTCGCTCGCGGCGATGGATCCGCCCGGCATCCGCCGCATCGAGGTTCGCGCCGTCGCCGAGCCGTCGGGTGAGCTGCTCGACCACTCTTGTCTCACGTTCTCGCCCGACGAAGCGCTCGTGCGCAGCGAGCTCGATCCTTCGGAGGAGCTTCCCTGCCAAGTCTACGATCGCGCGTGGTCATGGGGCGGGGAGTGGTCGGGGCTCACCCTCGCGCCCGGCGGCGAACGAGTGGAAGTGACGGTGGTCGCGATCCTCGAGCCCGCGACCGGTCAGGCGCTGGATGTTCCTTGGCGAATCCGCGTGACCGCAATCGGCGACGCCAACGTCAGCACGATGCGCGTGCCGCTCGATTGGGCCTGTGCGGAGGCCGAATGCGTCCTCGATCTTCGCGGCCGAGCCTCGCAGACGATCGCCCCTACCTATCGTGCTCGCGACGAGTCCTGCAACGACGCGGACGACGACTTCGACGGGGCGATCGACGAGTCGTTCGATCTCGCGAGCGATCCGAGGTGGTGCGGGGACTGCGAGACGCAGTGCGCCGAGGATCAGCTCTGCGTCGACGGGGTGTGCCGATGCCCGAACGGCGGCTCGCAATGCGACGGGCGGTGCCAACCGCCGAGCGCTTCCTGCTGCGGCGGGCACGCGTGTCCGCTCGACGCACACGCCACGTTCGTCTGTGAGCCGGTCGGAACTGCACCGAGCTGCGTCGTGTCGAGCTGCGACCCCGGTTGGATCCAGTGCGGCGCCGATGTCGGCTGCGCCACTCGGCGATCGGCGGCTGCCTGTTGGGCGGATGCCGGCGGCTGCCACGACTGCGGTGCGGCAGCGTGCAGCAACGACCTCCCGACCCGCGAGAACGCCTGCGTGCCCACGTGCCCAGCGGGCCAGATGGAATGCTCGGGGCTCTGCGTCGACACGAGCGACGATCCCTTCGACTGCGGCAGATGCGGCGTCGGGTGCGGTGAGCACCAGACGTGCTCGGCCGGCCGTTGCGGTTGCGAGCCCCCTTTCACCGGCGACGTAGCGGCCGGCGAAGCGTGCTCTTGCGGCGGCGCGAGCTGCGATCCCGAGACCGAGGTCTGCGTCGACCCCGACGACTCCGGACCGTTGCCAGCAACTTGCGAGTGTCAGAGCGGCCTCGTGCGCTGCGCGACGGGCACGTGCGCGCCGCCGACGGTCGAGTGCTGTCACCCCGTGGGCGATGGGACGTACTCGGCGTGTCCGACGGTTGCGAGCCACACCTACGGCGCCCCGACGTGCGTCGTCGATGGCGCGGGGGCGCCGTCGTGCGTCAACCAGTGCGCGTGGGGCTACTTCGACTGCAACGCGAACGTCTTCGATGGCTGCGAGACGCGATCGGGCCGCAACAACTGCGCCTCGTGCGGAAACGTGTGTCCGTCGACGGGATGCTGCAGCGCGACGCTCCTTCGCTGCCTCGCCCGTCAAGACCCCTGCTGAAGACCGCGACCGGACGCTGGCCACCTGGACGCGGCCGGGTGCGCGGTCGACGGCGCGCCTGCATCCGTGCCGGAGGTCGGCCCGACAGCCGCTCGGCGGGGGGTGTGCGTCGAATGCTCGAGCGACGTCGACTGCCGGGAGGCAACGCATTGCCTCCTCGGGGCAAGTTCTTGCGTCGAGTGCGTGAGCGACGTCGACTGTGCTGCGACCCACCCGGCGCGGGCCTCTGCGACCTCGGCAACCATGCGTGCTCGCGCCGGACGGCGCCTGCGACGACGGCGACCCCTGCACCCGCGACGCATGCACCGATGGTGGCTGCCGGCACACGCTCATGGACGACCCCGACGGCGACGGGTACCCCGCCTCGCCGCCTGCGGACGGAGCGCGGACTGCGACGACGCGCGAGCTCCTCCGTCTTCGGTCACCACGAGGAGTCGATGGCATGCGCCCCTGAGACGAGGGCGGCTCTCCGCTTCTCGTGGGCACGACGTGTGCTGGGAACGCGGGCGGAGGCTTTCATCATGAGCTCACGAGTCGCTCTCATCACCTTCGCTGTGCTGACCGTCGGGTGCGCCGTCTCGAACGATCGCGATCGGCCGCAGCGCGATGGCGGTGCGGTCGATTCGTCTGGGTCGGCGAGCGACGGTGGGCCGGTCGACGGTGGGCTCGACGCAGCCGTCTTCTCCGACGCATCGACCGGTGCCGACGGCGGTGTCCTGCCTCCGCGACCCTCGACGGGTCCGTGTACGACCGACGACGAGTGCGTGGGCTTCGACACGTGCACGAGCGGCAGATGTGGGTGCGTGCCGATCGAGTGCCCTTCCGGTGCGTGTGGTCCGATCTCGGACGGATGCGGCGGTGTGCTCGACTGCGGTTGCGGGCCGGGCACCACGTGCGGCGGCGGAGGTGTTGCGCGCGAGTGCGGCGCGATGTCGTCGGGAACGCCCGTCACGGCGTGCACGACCATCACGAGCCCCGGCCTCTACACCTTGACGAGCGACCTGAGCTCGAGCGGCGATTGCATCGTCGTCGACGGAACGAGCGGCGTGCTGATCGAAGGCGGCGGCCACCTCGTCACCGCGGGTGGAAACGCCGTGTCGATCCGTGGCTCGGCGAACGGAGTGGTGGTGAGGCACCTCGTGACCGAAGGAGGCGTGAGCGTCCACGGATCCGTCACCGCGGACTGTCGGAGCCCGCAGCGCATCGCCATCGACGACGTCGAGCTGCGTTCGGGAGACATCGACGTCACTTCCGCATGCAGCATCAGCTTGACGAACAACCGCATTCTCGCCGGACGAATCGACCTCGGGAGCCCGTACCACCTCTCCGGGCCGCATCTGATCGCGCACAACGAAGTGTCGGGCGGAATGTGGCTCTTCGACGCGAGAGACACCATCGTCGCGGACAATCGGTTCGGTTCCTTCGTCGAGATCGCCTCGGAGGGCGCGGGGTTGCCGGCGACCCGTCTCACCGTGTTGCGCAACACCATCGAGTCCTCGGAGGGGCGCCTCGACACGCTCGACATTCTGCGGGTCGCGAACGTCGAACGGAGCGTGTTTCAGGGGAACCGCCTGGTGAGCCACGTCGATGGGGCGGCCGTCGTCTGGAAGAACTACGTGCTCCGAAACGTGCTCGTCGCCAACAACTTCATCACCGGCGAGTCGGCGCTCACGTACGGCGGCATCGAGCTCCGGAGCGCATGCCAAGACAATCTCTTCTACGGGAACACCATCCTCGTGCCCACCGACGGATCGGCCGGTGTCATGTCTCACTTCTCCAACCAAGTCTGCAACGCCGATGGGGACTTCGCGCCGGGAAACCGGCCGCCGCGCCACGACGTCGGCCCGTACGACCGGGCATGCCACGAGCGCCGCAACACCTTCACGGCGAACTTCATCGTGTCGGGGGGGCCCTCGTATTGGCACTACGGTGACGGGACCGGCCAGCGCTTCTTCAACAACGTGTTCGTCGGCAACCCGGCCGTGCTCGCGGGCACGTGCGAGGCCGAGTCGGGCGGATTCGCGCTCTACGTCAACGACACGCTCGTCGGAACGGGAGCGAGGCCGACCGTCGAGGACGACGGCGACTGCCGGCTCGAAGTGCACAACTCGATCATCGTGGCGAGCGGAGGGCCCGCGATCGAGTCGACCCTCGATGCTTCCGGAAGCTACAACCTGCTCTCGGCGGGCTCGTTCGCTGGCTTCACGAGCACGGCCGTCGGCGACCCGCGGTTCGAAGACGCCTCGAACGCCGACCTTCTGGCGCGCAGCTACCGCGTGCTCACGGGGAGCCCTGCGATCGACGTTGGCGATCCGAACACGAGCGAGCTCTTGCCGCTCGCGATCGACCGTGATGGCAACGGCCGTCCGTCCGGCGACGGATACGACATCGGCGCGTACGAGCGCTGATCTACTACGTCCCAGAATCATCGCGAGGCGCGACGATTGGACGAGGCTGGAAAGCAGGCCGCGCAGCGGGCGCTCCCGAGCTGCGGCAGCCCTCGATCGCCACGGGCGTGGTTCCGAGACAGCGCGCCGCGCTGCGGCGCCGATGTCGTTGGGCTGCGGGCTACGCCCGCGCTGTGCTCGGCGGCCTTCGTTGAACGGTCGGCCCGGGGCCTCGTGACGCCTTCGGAGGGCGTGCTCTGTCCCGAGCGGGCGCTACGGACAGCTCGCCGCGACGCTGAAGGTGCGCGTGGTGTCGTTGAACATCCCAGGCACGGGATTGCCGGCCATGTCGAGCAGCTCGAGCCGGATCGTGTGATCGCCCTCGCCGAGGTTCTCGAGCCAGTGCGGCTCCCAGCTCGTGATGAGACCGCTCGTACCGTCGAGCGTGTAGCGCACGCGGTGGCCGTCGGTGCCGAGCTCGGCGTTGGCGACGAAGAAGTCGAGCAGCACGTGCGTGCCCGCCGGGTTGCAGCCCTTCGGCCGGCTGAAGGTCAAGAGCGGCGCCGTCGGATCGAACGAGAAGCCCTCGGTCGCGTGGCCGTAGTGGAAGACGACGACCGCGAACGCACCTGCGCTCTTGACCGACTCGTGCTGGCCGCGGCTCGGGAACATGCGCAGCACGTGCGTGCCCTCGGCGAGCGGATGCCCGAGGTTCTGCTGCACGAGCGCCGCGAGATCGAAGGGCGCCGTCGCGCGCACCGCCATGTAGGGCTCGTTGTCGACGATCACGTGCACGTGCGGGCCGCTCGGCGAGGCGAGCTCCCAGTTCCGCAGGTCGAAGCGCACCGTCACGGCGCCGCTGCGGATCGTCTGTCCGGCCCGCGGCGCGGTCACGCGGAGCGACGGCATCGTGCCCTCGATCGGGGTCGTCACGCCCTGCACCACCATCGGCGGCGGCGGCGTGGGCGCGGCCTCTTCGGGCGGCGCCTCGCTCTCGGCCGGCGTCTCGGTGTCGGCAGTGGCGAGCCCCATCTCGTCGGCGCTCGGATCGGTCGACGCCGTGCTCGGGTACTCGGGACGCTCGCTCGAGCCGCCGCAACCGGCGAGGGCGAGGAGGAGGAGCAGGGAGGTCGGGGCTCGCCGGAGATTGCGCATGGGGCCTCCATAGGCCCGCCGTCCGGGGACGTCGAGGTCGGTCGCGACCTTTCGCGCGGAGTGGGGCGCGCTGTCCCGCGGCGGCGGCTGCCCGGCCGTGCGAGGCGCGCGCCAGCCTCACACGAAGAAGTCGGGGAAGGGCTCGACCGTCGGGTCCACCGCGTACTTCTTGAAGTCCGTCACGCCGACCGAGCGCAGCACGTCGTCGTCGATGAAGAACTTGCCCGTCGTGGTCTTGGCGTCGCTCGTGAGGATGACGTGCGCCGCATCGGACATGATGTCGACGGTGCGCGAGTGGCGCATGCCCTCGTCGCCGCCGAGGATGTTCTTCACCGCCGCCGTCGCGATCGCCGTGCGCGGCCAGAGCGCGTTGAACGCGACGCGCCCCTTGAACTCGCCGGCCATGCCCAGCACGCACATGCTCATGCCGAACTTCGCCATCGTGTAGGCCACGTGCGGCGCGAACCAGCGCTCCTCCATGTTGAGCGGCGGCGAGAGGTTCAGGACGTGGGGGTTGGCCGCCTTCAGGAGGTGCGGCAGGCACGCCTGCGAGCACACGTAGGTGCCGCGCGTGTTGATGTGGTGCATCAGGTCGTAGCGCTTCATCGGCGTCTCGAGCGTGCCGGTGAGCGAGATCGCCGAGGCGTTGTTCACGAGCACGTCGATGCCGCCGAACTTCTCGACCGCCTGGGCCACCGCCGCGTACACGGCCGCGTCGTCGCGGATGTCGACGGCGAGCGCGAGCGCCTTGCCGCCCGCTTTCTCCATGTCCTCGGCCGCCGTGTAGATCGTGCCGGGCAGCTTGGGGTTCGGCTCTGTCGTCTTGGCGACGATGACGACGTTGGCGCCGTCCTTGGCGGCGCGCAGGCCGATCGCGTGCCCGATGCCGCGGCTCGCGCCGGTGATGAACAGCGTCTTTCCCTTCAACGTTCCAGCCATCGAGCAGCTCCTAGAAAGAGACGCGCGCGAGCGTAGTACATCGGGAGCCAAAGCTCGATGCGGTTTCGGCGCGCCGGCGCGGCGCGCGTGGCATGCTCGGCGCGGGATGACGCGGTTCTTCTTGCACGTCGTCGGGGTCGGCGTGACGTTGGCTGGCTTCGTTCGGCTCATCGGCGAATGCCTGGCGCTCACCGGGTTCGACCCCGACGCGTCGGGCAGCTACTACGGATGGGCCTCCGATGCCGCGCGTGTGATGGCGGTGTGCATCGCCGTGGTGTTCGGCACGACGATGATCTGGCTCGCGCTCGCCATGGCGATGCGGCCGCGGCTCGACCAAGCGAAGGACATGGCGCCCGGGACGCCCGCGTACGTCGTCGCCCTCTCGTTCTACGCGGCCCTCACGTGGCTCGCCGCGATCGCCCTGGACTACGGCGCACGGGACCTCTCCCAGTGGAACAGCGCGAGCGACGACGCGATCCCGGGGATCGTGATCGCAGCCGTGGCCATCGTCGCGCTCGGCGGGGTCATGCAGGCGCGCGCGGTGCAGGAGATCCTCCTCGTCGCCAACACGCCACGCGTGCACCCGCTCACGCCGTTGGATCGGACCAAGGCGTCGGTCTTCGCGCTCGTGCTCTTCGTCGTCGGTGTCGCGGGAGCTCTCGCGGCGGCCGTCTCTTGGGGAACCGCGCCTTCGGCACCGGCATGGATGGCAGCGGCGGCGCTGGGCGCCGCGCTCGTCGCGTTCGGAGCCCTCCGATCGCTCGTCCTGCAGTGGCAGGCCGCGCGCGCGGAAGAAGAAGAAGGCTGACCCCCAGCGTCGCGGACGAGAACGAGCCCCGAGCCGCACGCCATCGCGCTACGGGCTGGACCCTCGCGACGCCTTCCGTCATTTTGGACGCTGCACCGAAGTTCATGGGAGCGACGTTCGACCCCTCGACCCTCTCCGGCACGCCGCCTCCTGCGGCGCATCGTCGCGCCATGGCGCTCACGCGGCTGCTCGCGCGCCTGGTCGACTCGGCGAGCCGCGAGAGCTCGCTCCGCGCGGTGTGCGAGGAGACGGCGGCGGCGCTCGACGTGCCGATGGTCACGCTGCGCGTGATCGATCCCGCGACGGGGCTGACCTCGAGCGTCTACGCGCACGGTGCACCGCAGGGGTTCGCCCCGACGCCCGTGCCGGCCGAAGCGCGCGAGGCGTTCCTGCGGGCCCACGGCGACGTCGCGTGCTTCCCGGACCTCGCGGTCCGTCCCGACGTACCGGGCAGCGAGTCCTTGCTCGCGGCGAAGGTGCGCTCGCTCGCGCACGCACGGATGACCTCGCACGGCCGCACCGTCGGGATGCTCTTCGCGGCGTCCTTCGATGGCCCGATGGACCTCGACGGCGACGCGCTCCGCTTCCTCGAGACCGCGGCCGGCATCGCCGCCGTCGCGGTCGCGAGTGTGCGGGTCGCCGAGCGCTACGAGCGGATCGTCACCGCCATGAGCGAGGCCGTGCTCGTCGTCCACTCGGATGGGCGCGTCGCGTTCGCCAACCCAGCCGCGGAGAAGTTCTTCGGGCGCAACGCGACCGACCTCGCGGAGATGGCGCTCGCCGAGCTCGCGACCGACCCGCTTCCGGCGCCCGAAGAGGGCCGCAAGACCCTGCGCTTCCGGCACCCCGACGGGCAGGAGCGCTGGGGCATGGCGACGACCACGCGCTTCGACTCGGCGACCGCGACCGGCGCGACGATGACGGTCGTCCGCGACGTGACCGAGAGCCGCAAGCTCGAGGCGAAGATGCGGGAGACGCAGAAGCTCGAGAGCCTCGGCGTGCTCGCAGGCGGGGTCGCCCACGACTTCAACAACCTCCTGGTGGGGATCCTCGGCAACGTCGGCCTCGCGCTCGACGAGGTCGAGACCGACTCGTCGGTCGCCGCGACGCTGCACGAGATCCAGGCCGCGGCCTTGCGTGCCGCCGAGCTGACGCGGCAGCTGCTCGCCTACGCCGGCAAGGGGCGCTTCGTCATCGGGAGGATCGATCTGGTCGCGCTCGTCGAAGAGATGCGGCCGCTGCTCGCCGCCGCCGTGCCCAAGCAGATCGCCCTGAGCTTCGTGCTGCCGACTTCGCTCCCCACGGTCGAGGCCGATGCCTCGCAGCTGCGGCAGATCCTCATGAACCTCGTCTCGAACGCTGCGGACGCCATCGGTGCGCGCGAGGGCGCCATCCGCGTGTCGGTTCGGTCGGCGGAGCTCGACGCCTCGCGAATCGCCACGCTCGTCGGCGCCGATGGCGCGACGCCGGGACCGTTCGTCGAGATCGAGGTGGTGGACACCGGGGAAGGGATGAGCGCCGACACGCGCGCCAAGATCTTCGATCCCTTCTTCACGACGAAGTTCGTGGGCCGCGGCCTGGGCCTCGCCGCGGTCGCCGGTGCGCTGCGCGCGCATCGCGGCGGGATCGACGTGGAGAGCGAGCCCGGGCGCGGGAGCACGTTTCGCGCGTACCTGCCGGTCTTCGTCGAGAAGGCGGCTCCCGAGCCGGTCTCGTCGCGGGCGCCCGGCCCGATCGCGGGGGCACCGCTGGTGCTCGTGGTGGACGACGATCCGGCGGTGCGCCGCGTCCAGGAGCGAACGCTCGTCAGAGCCGGCCTCCGGGTCCTGACCGCCGCCGACGGCGACGAAGGCGTCGCCACGTTCCGCGCACGCCCGAGCGACGTGGCCCTCGTGGTGCTGGACCTGACCATGCCGCGCATGGGCGGGCAGGCGACGCTCGAGGCGCTCCGCGCGATCGATCCGAGCGTGCGCGTGGTGCTCACCAGCGGCTTCTCGGAGTCCGAGGCCACGGCGCGCTTCGCAGGGCTCGACCTCGCGGGGTTCGTGGCCAAGCCCTTTCTTCCCGCCGAGCTGCGCGCCAAGGTGCTCGAGGTCCTCGGAACGCGCCCGGGGCCGAGCCATGGATGACAATCAGCTGACACACGCCTCCGTCATCGTCTCCGGATGACGCCGATCCACGAACGCACCTGCCACCTCCCCGTCGTCGCGCCCTTCACGCTCGAGCACACGCTCTCGTTCTTGGGCTCGTTTCCCCCGACCGCCGGCGAGCAGTCACTCGCGCCGCGCGGGCTCAGCAAGGCCATCTCGATCGGAGGGCGCGCCGTGCTCGCGAGCATCGACGAGAACGACGGCGCGCTGCGATGCACGATGCGGAGCGCGACGCCGCTCCACGACGACGACGCCGCCCGCGTGGTCGCGCGGCTGCGCTTCCAGCTCAGCCTCGACGACGATCTCGCGCCCTTCGCGAGGCGGGCCCGCGAGGATCACGCGTTCGCTCCGATCGCGCGGCGCTTCCACGGCCATCACCACGTGAAGTTCCCGTCGCCCTTCGAGATCGCCGTCTGGGCGTTGCTGGCGCAGCGCAACATGCGCCTGGGCCGTCCGCTCAAGGACGCGATCGTCCGCGCGCTCGGTCCCCGCATCGATCCGGGCGTGGCGCAGATGGGGGCCGGGCCGCCGATCACGGGCGTGGCCCACCACGCGTTCCCCGAGCCCGAGGTGCTGGCCGACGCCGGCGCGCTGCGCGGCATCGTGCCCGGGCACGCCGACGCGATCTCCACCGTGGCGCGCGCATTCTCGGATCCGGCGCTCGAGCCCGCGCTGCTCTCGGCGCCCCTCGCGGAGGCGGAGGCCTTGCTCCGCACGCTGCCCCGTATCGGCCCCTGGTCCGCCGCCTTCATCCTGTTTCGAGGCCTCGGCCGCATGGAGCGGCTCGCGGAGCGGAGCGAGCCGATCTTGCGGGCGGCCCGGCGGGCCTACGGGCCGCGATCGGAGCAGGCGTTGCGCGACGTCGCGGCGTCCTACGGGGCGTTCTGCGGCTACTGGGCGCTGTATCTCCGTCGCGCCGCGGGCGTCTGACCAAGGAAGAACGGCGGCCCGCCGTCGTACCCTCGCGATGGTGGGTCTTCCGGGGACGACGGGAGCGGGCGCGCGTCGGCGGGCGGCGGTGGCGTGCCTGCTCGCGCTCCTCGCCTCGCACGACGTCTCGGCGCAGCCGCCCTCCGCGCGCGTCCGGACGCTCGACCCCGCCTGGCTCGCAGCCGCGCCGGCCCTCACCTGCGTTCCCCACCGCACCGGCGCCATCCTGCACGCGGTGCACGTCGGGAGCGAGCTCGTGGCGCTCTCGCGCGACCTCGATCCCCTCCGGCCGACCGGCTACGACGGGATGGACACCGTCTACACGGTCGAGCTCCGCCGTACCCGTGACCTGAGCCTCGTCTGGTCGCGCGTGCTCGACGGCACGGCCACCTCGCTCGCGGCGAGCGCCGACGGGAGCCGCCTCGCCATCGGCGGCTACGACTTCGTCCTGTCGATCGAGGTGGCGAGCGGCGCGACCGAGTGGCGCCTCTCCGGTGCGGCCCACGCCCTCGCGTTCGGCCCCGCGGGCGAGCTCGCGATCTCTCGCGGCACGACGGTCGACGTCGTGCGCCCCGATGGCACCGCACGCCGCTCCATCGCGATCTCCGGAAGCGCCCCGGAAGTGATCCACGCGATGCGGCTCGATGGGGAGTGCGACGAGATCTACCGGGAGACCGAAGCGCGAGCGTCCGCCCTGGTGTTCGCGAGCGACGGCACGCTGGTCGCCGGCGTCAGCGACGGCAGCGTGCGGGCACTGCGCACGGACGACGCCCGACGCTGGACGCCTCCCGCGCCCGAGCGGGCGGAACAGCCGCGCGTGGGCGTGGTGCACCTCGAGGCGCTCGCCGGCTCGGGAGCGCGCGCGACCTTCGGCGACGGGCGGGTCGTGACGATCCGGACGCCGCGCATGGTGGCGAGCGCGACGGGCGCGAGCGAGTGCTCGGCGAGCGAGCTCGCCCTCGCGCGGCGGCGACTGGGGGACGCTGCCGCAGGCGAGCCCCCGAGCTGCGCGTACGTGGTCGGCGTCGACACCATCGGCGGCCGCGAGCTCGTGCGGGGCCCCATCACGCGCGCGCACGACGCCGCGGGCCAGACGCGCCTGGTCGCGCCGACGCTGCACACCACCGCGGGCTTGCTCGTCGGCGACGAGGCGTGGCTCTTCGGCATCGACGGCACCGGAGAGCGATGGGCGCTGGGCGACGCCGGCGGCCGCTTCGTCGGCGGGCTCCCGATCCCGGGAAGCCGCGGCTTCGTGATGGACGTGAGCGAGGACGGTCACTACGTGGCCGTCGGGACGCCCGACACGCAGCCGCACGGCCACGAGACCTACGCCGGCTCCCAGCTCCGGGTGATCGACACGCGCAGCGAGGCGGCGCTCACCGCCTTCGACGGCGCGATCTCGGCACGCGCTCGTTTCCTGCCGGGCGGGCGGCGCATCGCCATCGAGCGCTCGCGCGACGGCCACCGCTCGGTCGAGGTCCGCGAGGTGCCGACCGGCGTGCTGGTGCGCCGCATCGAGCTCGCCGACGCCGAGTACGGCGGGCTGGTCGGCGTCGATGCGACGCGCGTGGCCGTCGCCGAGGGGCCGCACCTACGCGTCGTGAACTTGGCCGATGGCGCCGAGCGCGCGACCGATCTCCCCGACGGCGTCGTCGAGGCGGCGAGCTGGGTCGGCGATCGGCTCGCGATGCGCATCTACGACCGGACGACGCCCGATGTCATGGATCATCGGATCGACGTGGTCGATCTCGCCGCGGCGAGCGTGCGGGTCCTCGCCACCACCCCCGGATCGAACGGGCACGACGTGCAGCTCGTCGAAGGCGGCGCCGCCGCGATCTACGTCGACCAGACCGGCGTCGCGCGCGACGCCTCGACGTGGCGAGCGGTGCGGTGACGGCGCTCGCCGGCGTCCCGTCCACGGGAGTCGATGGCGTGCTCGTCACACGCGAAGGTCTGCTCCACGCGCGCCTCGACCCGGTGGGGGCCGACTCGCTCTACCTCGACGCGACACCGACCGGCACGACCCTGCTCGACTGGGCGCGGGCCACCGACCTCGCGGGGGTGGCGCTCGTGTACGAGCTGAGCGGCGACTCGTACGTCGTCGGGCACGACGGACGCCTGCGCGCGACGCTCACGGCGACCGACGGCGGTCTGATCGTCCGCACGGCCTCGGGCGCGTTCTCCGCCACGACCGAGGCGCGCGCGGCGATGCTGGTGCGCGACGGCGATCGGATGCGAGCCTGCGACGCGTCGATGGACGGCGCGCACGTGCCGGGCCTGCTCGAAGCGCTCCTCGCGCCCTGATCAAGGATCGAAGGGGTCGTCCCCCGCCGGCTCCCAGAGCTCGATCACGAGATCGTCGGGGCCGCGCACGTGCGCGAAGCGACCGTTCGGCTCGGGATCGAAGATCTTCACGATCTCGATCTTCTTCTTCCGCAGCCGCTCGAGCATCCCATCGAGATCGTCGACGCGAAAGTTGATCATGAGCTCGCGCTTGCTCGGCCCGAAGTACGTCGAGCTGCGCGGGTGCAGGCCCAGGACGGTGTATCCCTTCGCGTCGCTCTGCCGCTCCCGCCACGGGAACATCGTGCCCCAGGGCTCGACGTCGAGGCCGAGGTTGTCCTTCAGCCAGTGCCCGGTGGCGACCGTATCCGTCTTGAAGAAGACGCCGCCGATTCCCGTGATCTTCGCCATGCGCCGAGCTTCTCACGACCGCGCGATCGCGTCCGCGTGAGATCACCCGATCAGAACCCGCAGCGAGGCGCCTCCCCCTCCCGGGCGAGGCCGAAGCTCATCGTGGCGGTGTTCCGCGCCCATCCGGGCTCGCCGCTCGGCGACACCACGATGATGCCGCCCTTGCCGCGCACGCGAGCACCGAAGGCCTCGATGGCCTCCTCGGCGGCGGCCTGCGCGCGGATGCCGGCTCGCATCCGCTCGATCGCGAAGCGCGTCAGGCCGAGGCGCAGCGCGGCCTCGCCGTCCCCCGTCGCGCTCGCGGCGCCGGCCTCGTCGTCGGCATACGTGCCCGCGCCCAGGATGGGCGAGTCGCCGACGCGACCGGGCCGCTTGCCGACCATGCCCCCGGTGCTCGTCGCCGCGACGACGCGCCCGGCCGCGTCGCACACCACCGCGCCGACGGTGCCGCCGGCCCAGCCTCCCTCGACGCGCCCGGCGAGGAAGCTCGCGAGCCGCGCGCGCGCCGCCTCGGTCGTCATCGACGCGGCGTCCGCCGGCACGAAGCCGTGCTCGACCGCGAACGCCCGCGCGCCGTCGGCCGCGTAGAGCACGTGCGCGCCGTCGTCCATCACGCGGCGCGCGATCGCGATGGGCTCGCGAAACGGCGGCAGCGCCGCGACCGCCCCCGCGCGCAGGCCCGTGCCTTCCATGATCGACGCGTCGAGCTCGATCGTGCCGGCGCGCGTCAAGCACGCGCCGGTTCCGGCGTTGAAGCGCGGATCGTCCTCCAGCCCGCGCACGGCGGCCACGGCCGCGTCGGTCGCGGAGCCCGATGCGCGCAGCACCTCGAGGCCGCGGACCGCGGCGAGCCTGCATCCTTCCGCGTGGCCCTCACGCGCATGCTCGGGAACGTCGCCAGCGCCCCCGTGCACGAGGACCAGCGGCGCCACCGTCATTCGACGATCTCGCCTTCGATGTCGGGCAGCGCCGGAGGGGCGTCCGGGCGCCGCTCGTCGACGACGACGCCCTCGGCCTCGATGACGCCGCGGGCCGGCGGGCGCGAGACCGCACGCGGGCCGGGGCGGGCACCCGGGCGCGGCACGCCGCCCATCTGCACGACGCGCCAGGTGAAGACGCCTGGGCCCGCCGACGCGACCCCGCCGCGTGCACTGGCCGCGAACGGCCCGCTCGGCCCGACGCCCTCCACGCGCGCTGCGGTCTCGAAGTGCTTCTTGATGCGCCCCTCGATGAAGCGAGCCACCACGCGCCGCACCGGCGCGATCATGAGGAGGATGCCGACGACGTCGGTCAGCACGCCGGGCGCGATCATGAGCGCGCCACCGACCAGCACGAGCAGACCGCTGGTGATGCCCTCGTCGGGCACCCGCATCTCCGTGATCGCGCGCTGCCACTCGGTGTACACGCGCAGCCCCTCGCGCTTGGCGAGCGCGGCACCGATCACCGCGGTCAGGATGATCATGCCGACCGTCGGCACGACGCCGATCTCGCGCCCGACCGTGAGCAGCAAGAACAGCTCGATGAACGGCACGATCGAGAAGAGCAGGAAAAGGCGCGCGAACATGGGCCCGAGGAGCATGCGCCGCGGGCAGGCCACCGCAAGCCGGCGCGGCGGCAGCTCGTAACGCTCGCGGCCGATGCGCAGTATAGAGAGGCATGCGCGCGCGCCCGATCCTCGCCCTCGCTCTGACGCTCGCCGGGTGCACGGCGAGCCGCACCTGGGCCGACACCGCGCGCGACGCCGACGAGACCGCCCTCTGGTCGGCGACGATCACCGCGCTGCTCGTGGTGCCGGGGAACATCGACTCCGCCGAGACGCCGGACCTCACCGCGATGCGCGCCGCCGCCCAGGCGATGGACCCTTTCGACCCGAACGAGTGCATCACGACGAGCGTGGAGGGCGCGACGATCGTCTATCACCTCGACGGTTGCGCGAGCTCGTTCGACCTCGTCCACGCGACGGGCGACCTCGTCGTGACGTACGCCGCGCCGGACGCCGGGCGCACGGTGTTCCACGCGAGCGCGACCGACCTCTCGCTCAACGGTCACGCGGCCACCTTCGAGGCCGACGCGCGCGTCCTGCACGAGGCCGCGATGCGGACGATCGAGGCGACGGTGAGCGCGGAGGGCGCGCTCGGACGCGGTGCGGCCGTCTCGATCACCAGCACGCAGACGGCCCGGTGGATGGACAGCTGGGGCTGCCTCTTCGTCGACGACGCGGCGGACGAGGTGCAGCTCGGAGGCGAGACCTGGAGCGCCCGCACGCACCAGCTGACGATGTGCATCGGCGAGTGCCCGATGACGGGCGGCGAGGTCGCGTGGACGCGCGCCGCCGACACGGTCTCGGTGACCTACCCGGGCGGCCGATCGGTGAGCTGGTCGCTCTCGACGCAGGGGGCCGCTTCGGCGACCGGGACGTTCGACATCTCCTGCGGTCCGTGAGCGAGCGGTGTGGCCGTCGCCACGAGGTGGGGAACGCCGAGGCGGATCCGACCCCGACGCGACGTCCGGCGCGGCGAAGCAGCGCGCGTAGCGACCACCCTCTCGCGAGCGCGGGCCCCGGGCTCGATTTCCGCCCCCCGGACCGCCCGCACCATCGCATCATCACGACATGTCCGAGCCCGCATCGTCGAGCCCTGGCGCGCTGATCGGTGCCGTCACCGGCTGCCTGCTCGGGATGATCCCCTACGCGCTCGTGGTCTGGGTCGTCGTCGTCGACGCGCAGCGAGGCCGATCGCTGCTCGCCGAGGGTGTGGGCTTCGCGATGTTCGCCGCACCCGGCCTCGCCGTGTCGGGCTTCGCGCTGGCGTTCGCGCCCGCTGGCTCGAGCGCGCGCGTCGTCGCGATCGTCGGGTTGCTGATCGGCGCGATCGCGCTTCTCGGAGGTCTCGTCATGGGGGTCGCGTGCGCCACCGACATCGCGCGCGACTTCACCTGACGATCGCGCGCACTCCTACTTCTTGTTCTTCTCGTCCCACTTCTTCGGCTCCCAGAGCTCGACCTTGTTGCCGTCGGGATCGACGACCCAGAGGAAGGCGCCGTTCTCGTGGTACTCGGGGCCCTTCTGGATCTCGACACCGCCGGCGCGCAGCTGCTCGACCATCGCGGCCATGTCGTCGATCCGATAGTTGATCATGAAGCTCGACTCGCTCGGGGCGAACCACTTCGTCGCCGGCGCGGCGATCTGCCAGGCCGTCGAGCCGCCGTCCTCCGCCGTGTCTTCTTTCCAGCGCAGCGCGCCGCCGCCCCACGCCTCGAGCTTCAGGCCGAGGTGCTTCTGGTACCACTCGCGCAGCGCGCGCTCGTCGGTCTTCGCCTTGATGAACACGCCGCCGATGCCGGTGATTCTCGCCATGCTTCGTCTCCTGTGTGTCTCGCGGGACGAGACTACTACCGAGATCAGAAGCCGTACCAGGCGCTGGGCGGCTTCGGCGCGTTCGATCCGTGCCGCGCCTCCATCACGCGCCGCATCCGTCGACCCCGACGCGAACACGGGTATGGTTCGCCGCGTGCGCGCCTCGATCCTCCCGCTCGTCCTCGTCGCCGCCTGCGGCGCGCCCGTTCGCACCCTGCCCGCGCCCGGCGCGTGGACGCCCCCGGCGGTCGCGACCCACGAGTCGCCCGCACTGGTGATCCGTGCGCGCGCGTACGTCGACGTCGCCGCGGGCACGCTCGTCGCTCCGGCGCGCATCGTCATCGACGACGGGCGCATCACGGCGATCGGCGAAGGCCCGGCGCCCGAGGGCGGCTGCACGGTCGATCTCGGCGATGCGGTGCTCTTGCCCGGGCTCATCGACGCGCACTCGCACCTCTTGCACCTCTCGGACGCGCGCGATGCCAGCGAGTCGGCCGGCATGATCGTCGAGACCGCCGAGCTCTCCGATGCCGATCGAGCCCTGCGCGGGGCACGCTACGCGCGCGAGATGCTCCGCGCCGGATTCACCGCCGTGCGCGACGTCGGGAACTCCGGCGACGGAGGAGATCTCGCGCTCCGCGACGCCATCGCGCGCGGAGACGTCCTCGGACCGCGCATGTTCGTCACGACGCGTGCGCTGGCCGGCGAGCGCGGACAGTTCGAGCGCCTCGGCGAGCTCGCGCGACCGATCGTGGAGCACGAGTACGCCGTCGTGAGCGGCGAGGCCGAGGCGCGCCGCCGTCCGGGCGGCCATCGCGCGCGGCGCCGACGGCATCAAGATCATCGTCGGCTCCGAGACGGCGATCCGCCTCTCGCTCGAGGAGGTCACCGCCATCGTCGACGAGGCGCACCGCGCCGGTCGCTGGGTCGCGGCGCACGCCACCGACGACGCCGGCGCCGCCATCGCCGCGCGCGGCGGCGTCGACTCCAGCGAGCACGGCTACGAGCTCTCCGACGAGACACTCGCGATCATGGCCGAGGGACGCGTCGCGCTGGTGCCGACGGACTTCCCGATCGAGATGTACCGCGCGATGGTCGCCGACGCGCGCGTGAGCGAGGAGCGCCGCGCCCGGGCCGAAGCGTTCTTCCAGGGCTTCGTCGCGGCGCACCACGACCGCATCGCGCGCGCCCGCGCGCACGGCATCACGATCGTCGCCGGCTCGGACGCGTACTACCGATGGGACGAGCGCGATCGCGGGCAGATCGCGGCATCGATCTTCCGCGCCTATGCCGAGGCCGGGATGCCGCCCGACGAGATCCTCCGCGCGGCGACGGTGAGCGCGGCGCACCTGCTCGGCCAAGACGAACGGCTCGGCGAGATCGCCGTCGACCACCTCGGCGACGTGATCGCCGTCCTCGGCGATCCGCTGACCGACGTCGCGGCGCTCGAGCACGTCGTGTTCGTCGCCCGCGGCGGGACCGTCGTTCGCGACGACGTCTCCGGCGCGTGCGGCGACGGGCGCTGACGGCGCCGACGGCGCTCGGCCGCGGGATCGTTCGAGATTTCCGTCGGTCCGCGCGCGTCGCCGAGCTCGAGGGAAGGCGCTGGAGGTGACGCCGGCCAGGGAACCGGGCACGCTTTCGATCTCGGACCCAATCTCCGCGAGGACCGAGGTTCCAAAGAGCGTCCATGGCCCTTCGACCCCCGCCGTTTCGAGCGCCTGCCGCGGTACCGCCGCCGGTCCCCGGAGGCCCCCGCGCGACGCCCGGAGGCGGCGTCGAGGCCCGCGCGCTCGAGGCCGAGCAGCTGGTCGAGGCCGCACGGAACGGCGACCCCCGCGCGTTCGAAGCGCTCGTGAAGCGCTACCGCCACCGCATCTTCGCGCTCGCGCTCCACATGACGGGCTCGCCCAGCGACGCCGACGACATCACGCAGGACGCGTTCGTGCGGGCGTTCAAGAACATCCACCGCTTCGAAGGTCGGAGCGAGTTCTTCACCTGGCTCTACCGCATCGCGCTCAATCGCGCGCTGAACGTCCGGCGCGACAACAAGCGGCGGCGCACGACCGACCTCGACGACCCGCGCGTGACGGTCGCCATCGCGGTCGACTCGGGCGGCAACCCGCAGCGCGCGCTCGAGCTGCGCGAGACGTACACGCACCTCGTGCGTGCCTTCGACCGCCTCTCGCCGCTGCTGAAGACGACGATCGCGCTGACGATGATGCAGGGCCTGAGCTACCCGGAGGCCGCAGTCGTTCTCGACACCACCGAGGGCACGATCGCCTGGCGCATCCACGAGGCCCGCAAGCAGATGCGCCTCGCCATCGACGCGACGCTGAAGGACCCGACGCCGGTGCGCCTGCCGCTCCGCGCGCCGAACCTCGACCGCGTCCACGCCGAGGTGCCGGAGAGCCCGCCGAGCCTCGAGATGGCGCTGGCCCTGCTCGCGCCGGGCGTCTGACGCGGAGTGGCGGACACCGCACCGGGGGACACCGTACCGGCGCGTCGGCGCCCGCGCGGCCGACACCAGTGCGCCACCCGCGGAGTGATTGAACGGGCGGAGGCCAGCCCGTAGAGCGTGGCCATGTCCGCGCTCCGCTCCCTGGCCTCGCGCCTGGTCGTCGACCGGCGCGCGGCGCTGCGCGCGGTGGTGCTGCAGTCGCTGCAGTCGCTGACGTACCTGCCGCTCTCGGCGGGTGTCGCGTGGCTCGTCGATCACGTGCTCTCGCGGCGCGGTGCGCCCGCCTCGGCGCTCGTGCCCGAGATCGGCGCCTACTTCGTCGCGAACGTCGCGCTCTACGCGTTCCACGCGGCCATCACCGTGCGCGCCTTCGAGGCCTCTCAGACGGTCGCGCGCGGCGCGAGCGCACGCCTGAGGAGCGACGTCGTCGAGCGGCTCTTCTCGCTGCGCCTCTCCTACGTCGAGCGGCAAGGCGCGGGAACGCTCGCCCATCGCCTGACGAGCGACGTCGCACAGATCGAGAGCTTCGTCTCGCTCGTCGCCTCGCGCCTGGTGCCGTCGGTCATCCTGGGCGCAGCAGCGCTCGTCTACCTCGCGGTGGCGGAGCCGGCGCTGGCTGCGCTCACGGTGCTGGCCGTCCCGACCGCGCTCGCTCTCTCGCGCCTGGCCGAGCGCCGCATCGAGCGCCTCGCGAGCCAGGCGCGCGGCAGCGGCGAGAGCTTCGCGGCCGCGATCGTCGAGACGATGCTGGGCGTGCGCCACCTCCGAGGGCTCGGCGCCGACCATCTGCGGCGGCGGGCGATCGAGGCGGACATCGAGCGGATGCGCACGACGGGGCTGGCGGCGGGCGTGGCGATGACGCGGGCAGCGCTCGCGCTCCAGATGCTGAGCGACCTCTTGCCGGTGGCGATCTGGAGCCTCGGCGGCGCCCTCTACCTCTACGGCCTGGTCTCGATGGGCTCGCTCGTCGCGTTCGTGGCGCTGCTCGTCTTCGTGCAGGGCGCGCTCGGGACGCTGACGGACGCGAGCCGGACCTGGGCCCTCACGCGGCCGGCGTGGATCGCCACGACCGAGCTGCTCGGGCTCTCCGAGGGCGCGCTCGACCCGGCGAGCCAGAGGGATGCGGCGCTCGTCCCGCTCGATGGCTCGATCGCGCTCACGGGGGTCGGCGTCCACCACGAAGGGGAGCGGGCCCCGGCACTGCGCGACGTCGACTTGGTCGTCGCCCCCGGCGAGCGGATCGCGATCGTCGGAGCTTCGGGCGCCGGCAAGAGCACGCTGCTCGACGTCGTCGCGGGCCTGGCGCCGCCGACCGCCGGTGAGGTGCGCTGGTCGGGCAAGACGGCCACCGAGCTCGGTCGCGGAAGCCTCCGTGCCGCGATCGCCGTGGCTCCTCAGGAGGCGTTCCTCTTCCGCACGACGCTCCGCGAGAACGTCCGGATGGGCCGGCTCGAGGCGACCGACGAGGAGGTCGAGCGCGCGTGTGTCCGGGCCGGCCTGGCGCCGCTCCTCGACCGGCTCCCGGAGCGGCTCGAGACGCCCATCGACGAGCGAGGGCAGAACCTGTCCGGCGGGGAGCGACAGCGCCTGGCGGTGGCGCGCCTCTTTCTGCGCGACCCGCGCATCGTCGTGCTGGACGAGCCCACGAGCGCCCTCGACGACGCCACGGAGGCTGCGCTGCTGCCCGAGCTCGACGCGCTCTTCGAGGGCCGGACCTCGATCGTGGTCACGCACCGGCCGCGGCTCGCGGCGGCGGCCGATCGGGTGGTCACGCTGGAAGGGGGACGGATCGAACGCATCGAGATGAAGAAATGCTCATGACGGGGGCGCGCGCGCGGGAGCATCGTCGA
Organism: Sandaracinaceae bacterium; assembly: GCA_044223665.1. Taxonomy (GTDB): domain Bacteria; phylum Myxococcota_A; class Polyangia; order Polyangiales; family Sandaracinaceae; genus JBBSAT01. The sequence goes on from JBGALT010000006.1 coordinate 86,028, forward strand.
AGGTGGCGCCACGGCTCGTCGTCCCTCGCGGGGACGCGAGCGCGTGGCGACTGGGGGCGCTGGGGCGGGCCCCGACGCGCGCGCGACCCGAAATCGTCGCGATTCGCGGCTCCCGCCGACCGACACCGCGCTGTCGACGGGCCGACGTCGATGCCCGACGCCCCGCCCGATCGCGCCAGAGAGGCACAGTCGGAGGGGCCGTCCTTGATCCACCCCGGGGGATCCGCTATCTAGGTCGGCCCTCGACGAGATCGAGGCATCTTCCCGCGTCGCTCTCCGGCACTGCGGGCTTTGCTTTTCGGCTCGCACCTGCCGTGCTCCGGACCTCCCCGACCGAAGGACGACCTCCCGGCCCATGATCTTCGACTGGGTATACGGCCTCTTCTCGAACGATCTCGCGATCGACCTCGGGACCGCGACGACCTTGATCTACGTCAAGGGCCGCGGAATCGTGTCGTGCGAGCCCTCGGTCGTGGCCGTCCAGTCGGATGCACGGGGCGCCAAGCGCGTGCTCGCGGTCGGCAAGGACGCCAAGGAGATGCTCGGCCGCACGCCGGGGAACATCCAGGCCGTCCGCCCGCTCCGTGACGGCGTCATCGCCGACTTCGAGGTCACGGAGGCGATGCTCCGCTACTTCATCAGCAAGGCCACGCAGCGCGGCACGCTGGTCAAGCCCCGCATCATCATCTGCGTTCCCTTCGGCATCACCGAGGTCGAGAAGCGCGCCGTGAAGGAGTCGGCCGAGAGCGCCGGCGCCCGCGAGGTGTTCCTCATCGAGGAGCCGATGGCGGCCGCGATCGGCGCCGGCCTCCCGATCACCGAGCCGAGCGGGAACATGGTCGTCGACATCGGCGGCGGCACCACCGAGGTCGCCGTGATCTCGCTCGCCGGCATCGTGTACTCGCAGTCGGTCCGCGTCGGCGGCGACAAGATGGACGAGTCGATCGTCGCGTACATGAAGCGCAAGTACAACCTGCTCATCGGCGAGCAGACGGCCGAGCGCGTGAAGTGCCTCATCGGCAACGCGCACCCGGGCGACGCTGCGTCGTCCGGCCCCGGCGAGACGCTCGAGGTGAAGGGCCGCGACCTCGTGGCCGGCGTGCCGAAGACCGTCGTCGTGAACTCGGACGAGATCCGCGACGCGCTCAGCGAGCCGATCAACACGATCGTCGAGGCCGTGATGGCCGCGCTCGAGCGTACGCCGCCCGAGCTCAGCGCCGACATCGTCGACAAGGGCATCGTGCTCACCGGCGGCGGCGCGCAGCTGAAGAACCTCGACGTGCTGCTCCGTGAAGAGACGGGCCTGCCGGTGATGGTCTGTGACGACCCCGTCAGCGCCGTCGTGCTCGGAAGCGGCAAGACCCTCGACCACATCGATCTGCTCCGCGAGGTCACGATCTCGTGAGGCTCGCGCCGGCGTTGTTCAGGACGTCGGTGTGGCTCTCGAGCGTCCTGGTCGCCGGCTGCGGCCTCTTGCGCTCGCACGAGGACACGACCCACGGCGAAGACGCGGTCTACCGCATCTCCGGACGCATCAGCGTCGACGAGGAGCGCGGGGTCCCCATCGTGGTGGCCCTGCTGCGGACCCAGCCGGGGACGCCCGAGCTGGTCGTCACCGATCACACCCAGCTCTTCCACCCCGGCTCCTACGATTTCTTGGTCTCGGCCGGCCGCTATCGGATCGTCGTGTTCGAGGACGCCGACCACGACCTCTCGTTCGACGACGACGAGCGCTGCAACTCCTACGACGACTTCCGCGAGCTCGTCGTCGACGGCGCGCACCCGACCACCGTCGATCTCCGGATCGGCGCCGGCTCCTTCCTCGATCGGAGCCTGCCGCCGATCGCCATGGGCGATGCCGTCACGCGCGGCCTGGCGATCGGCGACGTCGTCGCACGCGACGACGTGCGCATCTCCGAGGAGTCGGGCGTGCTCGGCGCGTGGGAGCCCGTCCACTACATGGAGCAAGGCCGGGCCGGGATCTTCCAGCTCGCGGCCCACGACCCCACGCGAACCCCCGTGCTCTTCGTGCACGGGTTCGCCGGCTGGGGACGGCAGTTCGACCACGCGATCGACGCGCTCGATCGCGACCGCTTCGAGCCGTGGATCGCCGCCTATCCCTCGGGCTGGACGCTGGGCGACATCGCGCGAGTCTTCCGCGCGGCGCTGAACGAGATGCTCACGCTCACGGGTGCGCCGAGCGTTTGTCTCGTCGCGCACAGCATGGGCGGCCTCGTCTCCTGGCGCATGTTGACCGACGGTGAGGGCGATCTCGTGGCCGCGGGCGTGCGCGGCTTCGTGACGATGGCCTCTCCTCTCGGAGGCCACCCCTCGGCCGCGACGGGCCTGCGCATGTCGCCGGTGATCGTTCCCGCATGGCGCGACCTCTCCCCCGACAGCGCGCTGGTGCATGCGGTCGCGAGCGCGCAGCTGCCGACGTCGATCCGGTACACGCTGCTGTTCGGGTACACGCCCTCCCAGGACGGAGACGGCGTCGTCCCGCTCCAAGCGCAGCTGCCTCGCTTCGCGCAGGATGCCGCCACACGCGTCGCCGGCTTCGAGACCACGCACGTCGGGATCCTCTCGGACGACGCCGCGCTCGGCGAGCTCGCACGCGCCCTGGACGCGTGCGCGCCGCCCGCGCCGATCCCGACCGCGCCGATCCCGACCCCGGACGGCCCGTGATCGGCAAGGAGTGCTCGCCCCGAAGGACGCGGACGGGAGCGGGCCCCGCCCGCGGACGGAAGGGTCCGGAGCGGGCGAGCCGATCGTCGATCGGGTCGCGGCGCTGCGCCGCCTACGGCGCGGCGGAGCGCGGCGTCACTCGTCGCGCTTCTTCTTGTGCAGCAGCTTGTCGAAGATGACCGGGCCGAGGCTGCCGACCATCAGGTTCTCGACGATCGCGGCGGTCTTCGCGCGGTCGGCCTCCGACTCGTAGACGAAGCCGATCCCCATCCCCGCTTCCTGCTCGGGGGTCGCGTCGGGAGGCATGACGATCCACTGCACGCGACCGCTAGGCGAGCGGCTGCTCGAGCCCGGGCACGGAGAGCTTGAAGACGAACTCGGTCCCGATCTCGAGCGGCTTGTCGAGTTGAGGTCGAAGGTGCCGCGACTGATGTTCTTGGTGTAGTCCGCGACGAACGCGTTCACCCGCTTGTACTCGACCGTCAGCTCGATGGCCATGCGCTGGTCCAGTCGTCGATCCGAAGCCGCCACCCGCACACCATACAACGGTGCCACGTCTTGGCCGAGATAACGACGGCCCTCGGAGCCGCCTCGCCCACGAAGGCGAGCGGCCCCCTGGGGGTTGAACGGGCGGAACGGGGCCGCGCGCGGCAGTCCGCGGCGTGGCTCTCGCGTCCGAGGGCTCGGTCCGTCCGCGCGAGGGCCCCGTCGACGCCGAGACCCATGCTCGTTCAGTTGTGCAGCCCGATTCGATCGCCTAGGATGGCCGCCGCCGGGTGGGCCTCAGGACGCCTGCCGTCGCGACGCCGCTCGTGGTCGCCGCGAGCGCGGTTCCGAATGCCCGACGCCAAAGAAGCCGACCTGATCGAGCGCGCCAAGGCCGGCGATCGGGCGGCGTTCGGCCAGCTGATCCGCGCGCACCAACGGCGCGTGTATGCGTGCGCCATCCACATGTTGGGCGATCGCGGGGAGGCCGAGGACGCGGTCCAGGAGACGTTCTTGCGGGCGTTCCGGGCCATCGATCGGTTCGACGGGCGAGCCGAGCTTTCGACCTGGCTCTATCGGATCTGCATCAACGTCTCGCTGAACACGCTGCGACGCCGCAAGCGCGTCGACGCCGCCGACATCCAGGATCCGCGTGTGCCGGAGCCGGCCGCCGATCCGACGCAGGGATCGACCGATCCGCGCCACGCCGCCGATGCCCGTGAGCTCTACGGGCGCCTCTCGCGCGCGCTCGACGAGCTCTCGCCCTCGCTGCGCGCGACGGTGATCATGGTGCTGATCGACGGAGTTCCGCAGAAGGAAGCGGCCGACGCGCTCGGCTGCAGCGAAGGCACGATCGCGTGGCGCGTCCACGAGTCGCGACGGAGGCTCCGAGAAAAGCTCGGCGACTTCCTCGACGAAGGTGCGTCGCTACGCCCGGCGGCAGGCAGCGAGAAGGGAGGCAAGGGCTCGTGAAGGAAGAGCTCATGCGCCGCATCTCGTCGGCGCTCGACACCGAGGCCGGTGTGGCGGGAGACGCCGCGCTGCAAGAGGCCCTGCGCGCCGATCCCGAGGCGGCCAAGTACGCCAAGGACGCCGCGCGCGTCGGCAAGTGGCTCGCGGTCTGGCCGCTGCCCGAGCCCGACGACGCAGCGTTCGAGGCGCTCGCCGCTCGCATCGAGCAGCGTCTCGACGAGGATCTCGGCCCCATCGGCGATCCGACCGAGCCGCCGAGCTTCGACGACGACGACGCGCTGCGCGACGCGACCGCAGGCTTGCTGGAGTCGGGCTTGCTGGAGTCGGGCGAGTTCCGGGTCAGCGAGCCCGGCACGGCGAGCGCACCGGCGCTCCGCGCCTCCGATCCCGACATCCCGCTGCTCTCGGACCCGGGCCTCGTGCTCGAGTCGGATCCGGGCACGACGTCGGCCCCCACGGAGCTGGCGCCGCCGGCACCGATCGCGCGCGTCGCCCTCAACAAGAAGCGCGCGCCCATGGTGGTCGACGACTCGGCCGGGACCGGCGAGCCGATGAGCAGCGCCGACCTCGAGATCCGTCTCGCGAGCAAGACGGCCGAGGGCGCCGCGAAGCCGCAGAAGAAGAAGAAGAAGGCCGCGGGGACCAAGAGCAGCGATCGCATCTCGATCCCCACGCCGAAGCCGGCGCTCACGGCGGCACCCCTCGCCCCCGTCGCCGAGCTGCCGCGGAGCGAGGATCGCAACAAAGGCCCGTCCCCGTTCTGGTGGTTCGCCGCGGCCGCCGCCGTGGGCATCGGTGTGTTCGGCGCAGCGACGCTCTTCGAGACGTCCGCGGAGCCCGCGAGGTCCGGCTCGACGCTCGTCACCACCGGCGCGATCGCGCCCTCTCCGCCCGCGCCTCCGGTCGCGGCGCCCGCCCCCACGTCGCCGGCCGCGCCCATGGTCCCGCCGGCGACGGGGATCGTCGCCGCGGCGCCCGTCGTCGCAATCCCTGCCGACGAGCTTCGCGCCGTCGAGGAAGAGTACGGCGAGCCCGTAGGGTCGGGCGCCGAGGGCGCAGCGCCCGCGCTCGAAGCGCCCCCGCTGGAAGGCCCCGCGGTCGCCGCCCATGCCGCGGCACGCAGCCGGCCCGTGGCCGCCGCCACGCGCGCACCTCGCGCCGCCCGCGCCGATGGATTCGCCGACGACGAGTTGGCGGACGCGCCCGACCCCATGGCCCACCGTTCCCTCGGCGGCGCCGCGCGCACCGGCGCGGGCGGTCGGGGATCGGCCTCGACGGAGTCCGCGCCCACGACGGCCACGGCGACGACGACTGCGCCGGCCCCGCCGCCGGCAACCCTGACCGCGACCCCGCCCGAGACGGGCCCGCTCCCGACGACGCCCGACCGAGCGACGATCCAGACGATCCTCGAAGGACGCGCCGATGCCGTGCGCGCGTGCGCCGCCGGCGCGCACGGTCTGGCCGACGTCGACGTGGTGATCGCCGCCAGTGGTCGCGTCACGACGGCCACCGTGAACGGCACCTTCGCCGGCACCGCCGTCGGCTCGTGCATCGCGCGCGCCGTGCGCGGCGCGACGTTCCCGCCGTTCTCGCAGCCGCGCTTCCAGGTGACGTACCCCTACCACCTCTGATCGGTCCCCCCGCTCGGGTCCTCCGAGGCGAGCAGTCGTTGCTTTGCGATCAACGTCGGCTCGGGCCGATCGGTCGCTCGCTTTCTTCGCGCGCGCCGCGCATGCGGCCACGGTTGCTGGTGGACGGGGCGTCCGGGGGCGGATCGGCCGGGATCCAGACGATCCAGCTCGTCCCTCCGTCGACGGGCTCGGCCCGGGCGCCCCCTCCGTGCTGCTGCGCCAGCTCGCGCGCGAGCGAGAGCGCGAGACCGAGCGCGAGCGAGCGACCGGCCGGGCGGGCGGCGGGGTCGGAGTCGAACACGCGCGCGGCATCGGCATCGGCGATCGAGCGCGAGCGATCGTGGATCTCGAAGCGGATGACCGCGTGCGCGTCCTCTCGCGCCTCGTACACGCGAGCCTGCACCGTCCGCTTGGCCCGCCCGATCGCCCGCAGCACGTTGCAGAGCGCTTGCCCCAAGCGCGCGCGGTCGACGTAGAGCGCGCCCAGGCCCGGCTGCAGCTGCGCTTCCACGCTCTGTCCTTCGAGCTCGGGCAGGACGCGCGCGCGATCGAGCGCACGGGTGAGGACCTCGACCGGCGCGACCCACTCCTTGCGCAGCTGGAAGCGCCCGGCCTCGATCCGCGCGGCATCGAGGATGTCGGTGAGAAGCGTGAGCAGCTCCTCGGCCGCGCGGCGCACGAGCACGACGTTCTCGCGCTGCGACTCGCTGAGCGGGCCGTCGCTGCCGTCCTCGAGCAGCTGCGCGAAGCCGGTGATGGAATTGAGCGGGCTGCGCAGCTCGTGCCCCATCGCCGCCATGAAGCGCGCTCGCACGCTGGCCGGCGCACGCAGCGAGCCCGACGAGCGGACCGAGGGCGGGCGGAGCGAGGGCTTCGACGACGCGGACGACGCCGGGGCCTCGATCGGCTCGGGCGCCGTGACGGCCCGACGCGTCATCTCGTCGGTGAGGCGCTCGACGAGCGCGATCGCCTCGCGTGCCGGGCCATCCTCCACGCGGGGAGCTCTGCCGTGGCTCAGCCCGGTGCTGGTCGCCCTCACCGTCGCGAGATAGCGGGCCGCGGCCTCTCGCTCGCGCTCCACCGCGCGCCACCGGCGACGCATCGCGAGGGCGCCCGCGGCTGCGAGCACGACGGGCACGAGGCCCCAAGCCGATCCCGCGAGCACGCCCATCGCGATCCCGAGCGCGAGCAGCGGCCCCTCCTCGCTGCCGGCCCGCCGCGCACGCATCGCCGAGAGCGCGAGCGCCAGCGCGAGGACGCCCGAGACGCCGAGGACGAGGTCGCGCGTCATTCGAGCCCCTCGACCGGCATCGTGAAATGGAACGTCGAGCCCTCGCCCAGCACGCTCTCCACCTCGATGCGTCCGTGATGGAACTCGGCCATCTCCTGGGCGATCGCGAGACCGAGCCCCCAGCCCTCGGTCGGTCGCGCGCGCGTGGCCCGGGCGACTGCCTGCCGCTCGACGCGCTCGCCGGGCGCGAAGATGCGCTCGAGGTCCTTGGCGGCGATGCCTCGCCCGGTGTCGCGCACCGAGAAGCGCAGCTCCTCGCCGTCCCGCGCGACCGAGACGGTGATCTCGCCGCGGTCGGTGTAGCGCACCGCGTTGGTGCCGAGGTTCCACAGGAGCTGCCGGATGCGCCGCGGATCACCGATCGGCGTCGGTAGGTCCGGCTCCACGTTGATGCGGAGGGTGATCGGACGCCCCCGGAGCTGCGCCTCGAGGCCGCGCCCGAGCTCGCGCACGAGGGCCTCCACCTCCACCGGGCCGATCGCGCGCGCATCGGGAACGCCGGCCGACTCGCCGATGACCTCCTCCACGAGCGCGCGCAGGTGCACCCCCGCCTCGTGGATCGCGACGACGTCCTCGCGCTGCGTGGGCGAGAGCGGGCCGTCGATCTCCGAGAGCAGCACCTGCGTGAAGCCGAGGATCGCGTTGAGCGGCGTGCGCAGCTCGTGGCTGACCGCCGCGATGTAGGTCTCACGCCCGGGCTCCCCGGACGAGGCTCGCGGCGCGGCGACCGGGCTGCCGTGGGGCTCGGCCGAGGGCGCAGGCGCGGAGGCCCCCGCGAGATCGGCCTCCACGCGCGCCCGCTCGTGCGCGAGCGACGTCAGCGCCGGCGAGCTCCGTGGCGAGCGGGGGCGTGTGACGACGAGCGCAGCCACCGCGACGGCGAGGAGCGCGCGCACGACGAGCGCGACACCGCTCTCGCTCAGCACGAGCGCGAGCAGACCGCCCAGGGCGACGGCTCCGGCGATCGGAGAGAACGGGTCGCGTCGCATGCCTGGAGGGCAGGATCTTCAGCGCAGAACGCCCGCGAGGTCCAGCACCGCGCGAAGGACCGCCTCTCGCCCTTCACGCGTCTCGGCGCTGGCGCCGATCGGAGCGACGCCGGCGCTCCGCGCCAGGCGCTCGAGCTGCGGCTTGCGCTCGGACTTGGCGAGCTTGTCGATCTTGGTCGCGACCAGCACCAGCGGCCGCCCGATGTGGGCGAGGTACTCGGCGAGCTGCACGTCGTCGTCGTCGAGCCCGCGGCGCGCATCGACCAGGAGCACGACGCCGCGCAGCCCCACCCGCTGCTCGAGGAACCCTTCGATCATCGGGCCCCAGCTCTTGCGCTCCTTCTTGCTACGGAGCGCGAAGCCGTAGCCAGGCAGATCGACGAAGTCGACGGTGGCGCGCACCGCATCCGCACCTTCGAGGTCGACACGGAAGATGGAGAGCCCGCGTGTCGCGCCCGGCGTGCTGCTCGTGCGCACGAGCTTCCGGCGCTCCACGAGGCAGTTGACGAGGCTCGACTTGCCGACGTTCGAGCGCCCGGCGAACGCGACCTCGGCGAACGCGGGCGGAGGGAGGCCGGCGACGTCCGTCGCGGTCGCGACGTAGCGTGCGTCGAGAATCCGGAGAGGGGCGGGCCGGGGGGCGTGGCTCACGAGCGTCGCGTGGCTCACATGCAGTCGAGGAGCATCTCGAAGCTGCTCAGCACGCCGCGATCGGCGCCCACGGTGTCCTCGACGGCGAGCGTCCAGACGCCCATCGCGAGGTGGCCCCGCGCGCGGCTGACCGTGTGCACGCGGAACGGGCTGCGGCTCGAGTGGCGCTGCAGCGAGAAGCTCGTGCCGTCGGGCGCGCGGAGCGAGACCTCGAGATCGCGGTTGAAGGTGTGGCTGCCCCCGAGATCGACGCGCAGCTGACGGATCACGCAAGGAGACGAGACCGTCGCGATGGAGGTGGTCGTGTGATAGTCGTAGACGGGACCGCCGCCGACGCCGCGCACGCGCATCGAGCCACCGGTGGTCGCCGGCGGAAGGCCGGTCCCGACGCCCGTGGTGGTGGGGGGCGCCATCGCCGAGACCAGCACCTGGCTCAGCGAGATCGTGTTGTTCACCGGGCTCGCCGTGACGGTCGCCGGCTGGAAGCCCGGGAGCGTGAAGGTGAACTGGAAGGTCTGGGTCTCGCCCGGCTGCGGCGCCGGCACGGGCACCTGGCTCGTGAACGGCGTGACACCGAGCACCTGACCGCCGCCCGTCACGGTCGCGCCCGGCGGCGTGCTCGCCGCGGCGACGGTGATCATCACCTGACCGGGAGGGGCCACCGGGGGCGTGGCGACGACGCTCGTCGGGGGCGTTCCGACGGTGGTCGAGGTGGGCGGAGGGGGAGAGCCGCCACCGCCGCCGCAGGCCGCGAGGAGAACGAGCGCGAGAAAGAGGTGCGTGTGGCGCATGACCGAGGTGGGGGCTGGTGTACCAAACCGCTGCTGGCTCGGGAAGACGGGTCTCTTCCGTGCCGGGTCAGGTACGTACGTTTCTGCGTGATCTTCCCCGCTCGCTCGGGCGTACTGGGTCTGCATGGGGTCTCGCTTCGCCTGCCTCGCACCCGCGCTCGCGCTCTCGATCGGCGGATGCGGCTCGCCCCCACCCGCCGTCCCCGATGCCTTCGTGCCCCCGGACGCCGCGGTGATCGACTCGGGCTCGGACGCGGCGAGCCCCCCCGACGCGGGCCCACCGCGCGACGTCGGGACGCGCTTCGGCGCCAGCACCGGCGCGAGCTGCCCGGCGCCCGCCGTCACGTACGCGGGCTTCGGGCAGGCGTTCTTCGCCACACACTGCACACGCTGCCACGCCTCGACGCTCACGGGAGCCGGGCGCAACGGCGCGCCCGCGGGCTACGACTTCGACTCCATCGAAGGTGTGCGCGCGGTGGCGGACGCGATCGATCAGGTCGCGGGATCGGGGCCCGCCGCGACGAACACCTTCATGCCGCTCACCGGCAGCACGCCCACGCTCGAGGAGCGGCAGTCGCTGGCGCAGATGCTCGCCTGCGGCGTACCGGATTGACCGCGTACCGGATTGACGCCGGAGCTCTTCAGCCCGGCTCGATCGTCACGACGGTCTTCACCGAGCTCGCGATGAAGCAGCCGCGGTGCGCTTGCTCGTGCAGCTCGGCGAGCGCCTCGGCCGAGGGCGGCGTTCCGCCGAAGACGACCCGAGGCCGGAGCGTCGTCCGGGCGACGTGCATCGGCGCGCCCGCCGGTCGCTCGAGGTAGCCGATCGCGTCGTCCTCGTATCGCTCGACGACGATTCCCTTGCGGGCACAGACCGCGAGAAACGTGAGCATGTGGCAGCTCGAGAGCGCGGCGACGAGCAGGTCCTCGGGGTTGGCGAGCGTCGGATCGCCCAGGTAGGCCTGCGCCGCCGAGAGCGAGGTCGGCGCGGCCGGCCCGATGACCGCCTGGTGCGTGCGCGAGTAGGTCGCGTAGGTGAACGGGACCTCGCCGCGTGACCAGGTGAGACGGCTGTGGTGCTCCGACATCCGGTGACGATACCGCGTGCCCGCGCCCGCGAGGCTGTGCCAATCGCAACACGCGCGACGGTCGGCGCGACGGCACTTCCCGCCGGATCCGCGCCGGCACGCCGATGGCTCCTCGTCTTTCGGTGGGCGAAAAGTTGCGCCCGGCGGAGCGCTGAACAAAAGTGGAGGTAGGTCACGTGCGTACGAGCTCAGTGTTCCCGTCGGTTCTTCTCGCGCTCGCTCTCGGTGTGGCGTCGTGCGGTGGAACGACCGACGGTGCCCAGAGCACGTCGCAGACGACGCCCGCGCCGACGGCGACCGCGACGGCCGACGGCACGCCGACGGACGACGGGGCCCACGCGTCGCCGAGCCCACCGCCCCACGAGACCGTGGTCGACGAGCGTCCGCCGCCGATGCACCAGCCGATCCCGCTCTACGAGGACGGCGCGATCGCGCGGGAGGTCGACGCGGCCACGGCGCGCGAGCAGGGCTACGTGGTCCTCGACCTCGGCGAGGCGTGGACGCCGTACCTGTTCACCGAGCACGACTCGACCGAAGAGCCGGTCATCCCGAACGACTACCGTCACACCTACCTCGCGCTCGCACGCGGCGAATTCCCCGACGACCGCCACGGCGCGCTCGCCCGCGAGGATCAGTACCTCGAGCCCTACGGCATCACGCCGACCGTGGGCCTGCTCCGCACGCGCTTCCATCACACGCACGAGCTCGAGTGCGCTCGGGCGCTCGACCTGTCGGCGCTCGCGACGTTCGACGGTCAACTGTCGTACGAGAGCCGCGACGCCGGCCGAAACTTCGTGCGGCAGTACCAGACGATCGAGCGCCAGGTGAACGAGTGGATGCAGGCGCAAGGCGTGACCGACGCCGCGCAGCTCGACGTCCATCGCTTCTCCGATCGCGACGAGCGACGGCTGGCCGACTACCAGCGGCTGCGCCCCCGCTACCTCGCGATGGTGGCGACGCAGCGGCGCCTGGCGTGCGAGGGCTACTTCGACGGCTTGGCCGGCGGCCACGTCGAAGGCGGCTTCGACTGGAACACGCACGAGGCGCTCTCGCGCTTCGAGCGCTACCACCGCATCTACGGCTGGGGCATCGTCGCGCGCGAAACGCTGGCCATGTTGCGGCGCTCGCCGGAGGAAGGCGCCCAGGAGGCCGTCATCCGCGTGCTCACCGAGCGCGCGCTGCACGCCGCCGGCGTCATCGAGGATGGAAGCGTCGACGGGTCGTTCCGCGGCACCGACGGGCAGACCCACGACGTACCGAACCTCGAGGCGCAGCTGCGCTCGAACCTCATCGAGGCCTTCGGTCTGCAAACGCCCGACTCGACGCTCGCGTTCCTCGACTCGCTCGGCGAGCTGCCGCCGGACGGCGAGCGCCTCGTCGCGTTCCAGGCTCCGCCGCTGCCGGAGTACTACGCGAGCGACATGGACTTCACGGTCGAGATCGACCGCGGCGACGTCTGGTACGACTTCCCCTACGGCGCGCACGGCGAGGAGCTGCCGCAGCCGGTCGAGCGCCGCCCGCACACCACGATCTTCGTCGACTGGAACGGCCAGCACATCGCGCTCGCGCGCTTCGGCACGACGATCGGCGGCTGGCGCAGCGAGCTCGTCGATGGCGTCACCTACTGGCGCTACAAGAACTCGCCGCCCGGCCCGGTGGTCTGGCACCAGATCGTGTCGGCGCCGGTGTGGCTCCCGCCCGAGTCGACGCCGGTGCGTGACCTGCTCGTGCGCTCGAGCGCGCGCGGCGCGCACGGCTGGGCGCCCGACTACCACGAGGTCGGCCCCAGCTACGCGTCGGCGTACGGCCTGGTCGCGGCCTATCACATGACGTACTTCGAGCGGCCCGACGGCACCGTCCGGCTCGGCAGCGACGAGGGCATCCGCAGCCACGGCTCGGTCGACTACACCAGCATCATGCGGCGGCACTCGCACGGCTGTCACCGCCTGCACAACCACATCGCAGTGCGCCTGATGAGCTTCGTGCTCGAGCACCGCCGGCACACGCGCGAAGGTAACCAGGCGCTCGGCTTCCGACGCGACCTCGAGCGAGACGGCTTCCACTGGACGATGTCGCTCGACACGGGCGGCTACGTCTTCACGCTCGAGCGCCCGGTGCGCGTCGAGGTCCTCGCCGGCCGGATCCGCGGCGAGGTGCAGCGGCCGATCGACGGCCTGATCCCGCGCTACGACGCGACGCGGGGCGCGTACGTGCAGACGGATCCCAACGTGCCCGAGGGCATCCCGGTGACCGTGAGCCGCGCGGGCGTGGTCACGCCGATCCCCGGCGGCTGGGCCGCGATCGCGCCCCCCGACGCGGGTCCGGGCGCCGACGCCGGCGTCCCGCACTGAAGGCCCGACAGGAAACCTCCTGTCGGGTTCCTTCCGAGAGAGAAAGCCCGAGCGATTTCTCGCTCGGGTGAGACGAGGCGCGACAGTTTCCTTTCACGCCTTCAGCGCTGGCCGCGCTCGAGCCCGAACGACCTCCTCCGGCTCTCGCGATCGCCGCGAGGCCGCGACGACCCCGGCCGGTCGATACGCCGCCGCGGCGCGCTTCGTTCCGCCGGATCGGGCTCCAGAGGTCGGGCACTTCGGCCGATGTCGTCGAGGGGACTCCCTCATGACCGACGACGCCCGATACCTCGCGAGCCTCGACGACACGGCGCTCGACCACCTCTTCTCCGAGTGGACCTCGGGGCGACCGCGCGCGGGTGCGCTCGTCCTCGTTCCCGAGAGCCAGCGCGCGCAGGTGCCCGAGATCCAGGAGCGCGCGCGCGCCGCGGGGCTCGCGCTCGCGGGCGCCGTGTTCCCGGCGCTCGTGAAGGACGATCACTTCGTGAGCGAGGGAGCTTGGTTCCTCCGCTTCGACGAGCGACCGGTGTGCGTGCTCGAGGACGCGCCTCCCGCCACCCACGAGCAGGCGGCCACCGCCGAGCGGCTGGTCGCGCGCCTCAGGCCGCACCTCGAGGGCGCCGAGCCGCGCACGCTCGTGCTCGTCTGCGACGCGCTCAACCCGAGCATCGCGACCCTGCTGGACGAGCTCTACCTGCGCCTGGCCGATCGCGTCGACTACACGGGCGCCAACGCGGGCAGCGAGACGTTCCAGCCCATCCCTTGCCTGTTCGACGACACTCGTTTCGTCGAGCGCGGCGTCCTCGCCCTCTTGCTGCCCCGGCGCTCCGGCGCAGCGCTCGCCCACGGCTACCCGGTCCCGGAGAAGATCACGACCGCCACGAGCACGCAGGGCAATCGCATCGTGCAGATCGACTGGCGCCCTGCCTTCGACGTCTATCGCGAGCTCGCACGGGAGCAGTATGGCCTCGCGGTCGACCGCGAGACCTTCTACTCGAGCGCCGTGCACTTTCCGTTCGGGGTCGTCCGAGCGAACGGCGTGATCCTCGTGCGCATCCCGGTCGCGCTCGAGGAGGACGGCTCGCTCTTCTGCATCGGCGAGGTTCCGCCCAGCTCGGTCCTCGCGCTGCTCAAGGCCCCGACGGTCGACAGCGCGGGCACCGTCGAGGTGATCGTCGACGCGTTCGCGCGCGAGCCCGACCCCAGCCGCGACATGCTTCTCTTCTACTGCGCCGGACGGCGTCTCCACCTCGGCGTCGAGACGGCATGCACGGAGATCCGCGACCTGAAGGATCGAAGCCGCGCCACGCAGCTCGCGGGCGCCCTCTCGCTCGGCGAGATCGGCGCCGGCGCACGCTGGAACTACCCCCTGTTCCACAACGCCGCGCTCGTGGCGAGCCGATGGAATCCGGGCTGAATCGCGACCACGTCCTCGCCGTGCTCTACGACATGGCGATGGTCGTCGGCGGCGAGGTCCGCGTGCGACCGCTCGTCACGCGTACCGTGCAGCGGCTGCTCTATCACACCTCGTTTCCGGTCGGCTTGCTGCTGCTCGATCTCCGCGCGCGCGACGACGGCATGGTCGTAGGCCGGCTCGAGGTGGCGATCGGCGACTTCGGCCTCGCCTCGCGGATCGGTGAGGACGTGGTCCTGCCCGCCGCGCTCGTGAGTGGGCCCGCCTCGGACGTGCACGATCGTGCGGCGATCGACGCGCTGCCGGTGCGCGCGCCGCTCCGCGGCGTCTGCGTGCACATGCCCGTCGGCGAGGTCGGCGTGATCCTCCTCGTCGCCCCCGAGCTCCCGCACGCCGAGGTGCCCATCACCCACGTGTTCCAGCCCGTGATGGCGAATCTGGCGCGCGCGATCGTCCTCTGCCGCAGCTACGAAGCGAGGCAAGAGGAGCTGGTCGCGGAGCGCGACGAGGCTCGCCTCGGATTGCGGCGCTTCCGCGCGGCCGTCGACACGGCGCCGGACCTGGTGTTCGTCATCGACCCTCGCACGCAGCGCTTCGTCGACGTCAACGACTCCGCCGAGATCGCGCTCGCGACGCCGCGCCACATGCTCCTGACGCGGGGCCTGGCCGACTACGCGATCGATCTCGACCGCCAGCGGCTCGCGGACCTCTACGGATCGCTGCGACCCAAGCGCGTCGCGACGCGAGAAGCTGCGCTGCGCACGGGCGACGCTCGAACGATGCCGGTGGAGATCCGGTTCAGTGCGCTCGAGCCTTCCGACGAGTCTCCGCTGGTCATCGCGACGGCACGCGATCTCACCGAGCGCCGGGCGATGGAGGGCCAGCTGCGACAGGCCCAGAAGCTCGACGCGATCGGGCGCCTCGCGGGGGGCGTGGCGCACGACTTCAACAACCTGCTCACGGTGATCCTCGGCGGCGCGTGCGTGCTCCTCGACGGCACGCCGCCCGACACACCCGAGGCGGAAGAGCTGCGCGAGATCGAGCTCGCCGCGCAGCGGGCGGCCGCGCTGACCCAGCAGCTCTTGATCTTCAGCCGCAAGGGCCCCGCCGCACCCAAGCGCGTCGATCTCGACGAGTGCGTGAGCGGCATGGGCCGCATGCTCCGGCGACTGATCGGCGAGCAGATCGAGCTCGTGACGCGGCGCGCGCCGAGCCCCCTCGCGGTGATGGTGGACCCGAGCCAGCTCGAGCAAGTGATCATGAACCTCGCGGTGAACGCCCGCGACGCGATGCCCGGCGGCGGACGACTCACGATCGAAGTGAGCGAGGCGGATCTCGCCGCCGCGACCGACGCCGACGCCGACACCTCGCTCGCGCCGCACGGCCCCTATGCCGTGGTCGCGGTGAGCGACACCGGGACGGGCATGCCCGACGACGTGCGGGCGCACCTGTTCGAGCCGTTCTTCACCACGAAGCAGCCGGGCCGAGGAACGGGCCTGGGCCTGAGCACGGTGTACGGGATCGTGGAGCGAGCAGGCGGCCACCTGCGCGTGACGAGCGCCCCGGGCCGCGGCAGTCGCTTCGAGGTGTGGCTGCCGCGCGCGGAAGCCACCTCGACGTCGGACGCGTGCTCCCCACGGCCCCCGGCCCCCCGCGGTGGGCACGAGGTGGTCTTGCTCGTCGAGGACGAGCGCGCCGTGCGGGAGCTCGCGGCGCGCACGCTGCGCCGCGCGGGGTACGACGTGGTCGAGGCCGTCGATGGCGTGGACGCGCTCACGCGTGCCCAGGAGGGCGAGCTCCGGATCGACGTGCTGGTGTCCGACGCGGTCATGCCCAGGATGGGCGGCGCGCAGCTCGCCGAGCGCATGCGCCGCCTGCGGCCGTCGATCCCCGTCCTGTTCGTGTCGGGCTATGCCCGCGAGCAGCTGCCCGACCCGAGCGTCCCGGGCACGCGCTTTCTCGCCAAGCCCTACGCAGGGGACGGCCTGCTGCGCGCCGTGCGTGACCTCCTCGATGCCGAGCGCGGCTGACGGGGTCGACGTCGATCCCTGCGTCGCCGCGAGCGGGCCGACCGGGCCCCCCCGCGGCGAGCCGACCTCGTGGGCAGGGTGCAGGCTCGCGCGCGCGTGCGAAGATCCGGCCGTGAACTTCGTCGGGCACTCGTTCGTCGCCGCCCGCTCGAGCGACGACCCCGTCTACGCGCTCGGCGCGATGCTGCCCGACTTCGCGTCGATGGTCGGCGCGCGCCTCGGAAGACACGACCATGCCGTGCTCGCGGCCGGGATCGACGATCACCACCGGACCGACGAGGCCTTCCACGGCACCCCGACCTTCGTCCGCCTCTGCCGCGAGGAGGCGCTGGGGCTCGAGGCCATCGGCCTCGGATGGGGCGCCGCGCGCGCCATCGCGCACGTGGCGACCGAGCTCGTGCTCGACGGTCTGCTCCTCGAGCGCGGGGAGGTCGAGCGCGGCTACGTCGACGCCGTGCTCGCGATCGACTGGATGCTCCCCGCGCTGCGCTTCGAGCGCGACGGGCTCGCCCGCTTCCGGGAGCTGCACGCCCGCCTCGCGCGATACGGCCCGCCGCACGGCTATCGCGACGCGCTCTTCGTCCGGGACCGGATGGTCCAGATCCTCGCGCGCCGGCCACGGCTCGCGCTGGCCGAAGGAGACGCCGAGCGCCTGGGCGCCTACCTCCCGGCGATGAGCGAGCGCGTGCGCCATTCGGCACCGACACTCCTCGACGAGCTCGAGCGCGCCCTCGCCCGGGAATGACCGCCCACCACGGTTGATTTCGCTCACGTAACATCGGGCGCGAAATCGCCCCTTCGTTGACACGCTCGCCGATCGCCGTGGAATACTCCGGGTTTCGACGGCTCCCGTGGAACCCGCGCGCAACACGCCTGCCCCGCCACCCGCTCCCGGGACGGCCGCCGTGTCTCCCGACGCGGACGGCATGCCGCAGCGCTTCGGCAAGTACACGCTGATCCGCAAGCTCGCGCTCGGTGGCATGGCCGAGATCTTCCTGGCGCTGCAGCGCTCGATGGCCGGCTTCGAGAAGCTGATCGTCGTCAAGCGGGTGCTCCCGCACCTCGCGAAGGACCAGGCGTTCATCGAGCTGCTGCTCACCGAAGCGCGGATCGCCGCGACGCTCAACCATCCGAACGTCGCGCACATCTACGACGTCGGCGAGGTGCAGGGGCAGTTCTACATCGCCATGGAGCACATCCACGGCGAGGACCTGCGCTCGATCGTGCGGCAGATGAAGAAGGTCAACGAGACCTCCTTCCCGCTCGAGCACGCGATCGCGATCGTGCTCGGCTGCTGCGCCGGCCTCGCGTACGCGCACGAGAAGGCGAGCCTCGACGGCCAGCCGATGGAGATCGTCCATCGCGACGTCTCGCCGCAGAACATCCTCGTCACCTTCACGGGCGACGTGAAGCTCGTCGACTTCGGCATCGCGAAGGCCGGCCGCAGCACCCAGGAGGACACGAGCTCGGGCCAGCTGAAGGGGAAGATCCCCTACATGAGCCCGGAGCAGGCGCAGGGCCTGCCGCTCGACGGGCGCAGCGACGTGTTCTCGGTCGGCGTCATCCTCTTCGAGCTCTGCACCGGCAAGCGCCTGTTCCGCGGCGCGAGCGAGATGGAGACGCTCAAGATGATCGTCGAGGGCGAGTACCCGCGACCGCGGGCGCTCAACCCGAATCTTCCCGAGCGCCTCGAGAAGATCATCCTCAAGTCCCTCGAGAAGGACCTCTCCGCCCGCTACCAGAGCGCGCGAGAGATGCAGGCCGATCTCGAGGACATGATCCGCGCCGAGCAGATGAAGGTCAGCCCGCTGGTCCTCGGCTCGTGGATGCAGCACCTGTTCGAAGAGAAGCTGGCCGAGCAGAAGCGGATGCTCGCCGAAGGTCGCCAGCTCGCCGAGGTCATCGCGGCCCAGGTCGCGGCCGAGGAAGCCGAGGCCGCGCGCGAGGCCACGCGCTCGGGCGTGCGGGCACGCCAGCGCAGTCGCGTCCCGTGGATCCTCACCGCGGTGTTCGCGCTGCTGACGATCGTGGTGATCGGATACCTCGCCGTCTTCGGGGTGGGCGGCCGCCCGACGGGCCCGGGAGTCCTGGTCGTCGAGAGCGAGCCCGCGGGCGCGTCCATCCGCATCGATGGCGAGGTCCGCGCCGAGCACACGCCGGCGACGATCGCGGAGCTACCGCTCGCGCACTACACGGTCACCGTGACGAGCGAGGGATACGTCCCGTTCACGCAGGAGCTCGATCTCACCGACGCCACCCAGCGCGCGACGATCCACGCGGCCCTCGTGAGGCCGAGCGCGTCGAGCTACGGCGTGGCGAGCGTCACGACCACGCCGCCGGGCGCGCACCTGCTCCTCGACGGCCACGACACCGGCTTGGTCTCGCCGGCGACGGTGCCGGAGATCGAGCCCGGGGTGGAGCACACGCTCCTGGTCTCGCTCGACGGCTACGTCCCCATCACCCGCACGCTGCTCTTGACCGCCGGCCAGGTGGAGCCGGTCGCGGTCTCGCTCGAGCGCACGCCGCTCGGCCCGAACGAGTCGCTGCTGGTGCTGACCACGGACCCGCCCGACTCGCGGGTCCAGCTCGATGCGCAGTGGTACGAGACCGGCAGCCCGTTCGAGATCCGCGTTCCGGCGCGCGCCTACCGCCTCCGCGTGACCCACACCGGGCGCCGCATGGAGGAAGAAGACATCACGCTCGAGGGCGGCCAGCGTCGCGAGATGAGCGTCACGCTCGAGCGGGAGCGCACCACGGGCCCGCGGCCGCCGGGCGGCGACGACACGCACGCCGCGCCGGCGGGGCCGGGCCACATCACGATCAACGCGACGCCCTGGTGCAACGTGACCATCGACGGCCACGCGGTCGGCGAGACGCCGATCGTCGAGCACACGCTGCCGAGCGGCAACCACACGGTCGTCTGCACGAACCCCGAGACCCACGCGACGCGCACGGTTCGCGTCGAGGTCCGGGCGGGCGAGACCACGCGCACCCGCATCCAGCTCTGATCCCGAGTGCGGATCAGCGCGCGAGGCCGAGGAGCCCCGCCGCGATCCCGACCAGCGGGCCGTAGAAGAAGATCGGCGTGCCGACCGCCCACGCCGCGAACGCGAGCCGATCGCCGAGCGTCGCTTCGGGCGGCGGCGCGTCGAGACCGAGCTTCGCCCGCATGTCCCCCGTGTTCTCGTCGAGCAGCTCTTCGCGCCACTCACCGAGGTAGAGGGAGCGCGCGTGCCGCCCGCGGACGAACGCGCGGTACGTCGCCCGAGGCGCGATGAAGACGCCGTAGCTGATCGTGCCGGCGTTGAGGAACCACGCGGCCCAGTGATGCCCGCAGCCGGCGCCGATCTCGAACGCGCCGATCTCCGCCTCGCCGGTCCAGTCGGTGCCGTAGCGAGCGAGCACGTGATGCAGATCGTGCAGGCGCACCGCGCGCTTGCGCGCATCGGTGTTGGGAATGCCCAGCTTCACCGGGCCGATCTTCTTCAGCGTGACCCACGACTCTTCGTAGCCGCCGTCGCCGAAGCCGTTCTTCTCGAAGTAGAGCCGGCGGTTCTCGCGGAGCGACGCGCCTTCCGGGTAGAGGTGGCTGGCTTCGGCGGTGGTGGTGTACACGAGGACCCTCCTTCTTCGTTCGACGGGCGCAAGGACGTGGGGACGGCGCGCGGCTCGGGACCGAGCCCGCGGATCGAGACGTCGATCGCGACACGCAACATCGCGCGGGCGGCGGCCGCGCCCGGGATCGAGCCGGTCAGCCACGCGATGAGGACGGCGACGTAGAGGCCGAACCACATGTTCGCGATCATCGCGGGCGGCACCGCGGGCGCGAGCTCGCCGCGCGCCTGTGCGAGCGCGATGCGCTCCCCGAGCCGTGCGAGGAACGAGAGGTCGACCGCATCGCGAACCTTCGCCGCGGCCTCCCCGGGGAACATCAGCTCCTTCACGAAGATCCGCGCCAGCGCCTGGCGCGGCTCGTAGAACGCGAAGAAGGCACCGAAGACGTGCTCGACCTCGTCGGCGACGCCCCCGCGCTCGGGGAGCGTCGCGAAGGCGCGCGCGACGGCGGCGCTCAGCTCGTCGGCGAAGACGAGCGCGACGAGATCCTCCTTCGTCTTCGCGTAGAGGAAGACCGTGCCTTTCGCGACGCCGGCTCGCTCGGCGACCGCGGCCGTCGTCGTGGCATCGAACCCGCGCTCGAGGAAGAGCGCCGCGGCCGCCTCGCGGATGCGCGTGCGTTTGTCTTCCTTGTTGCCCTCGCGCGTCATTGTTGACCCTGGTCATTTATGACCTCGGTCATTTCGTTCGTCAAGCCCGCGGCGCAACGCGTGTTAGAAGCCCTCCATGCTCGCGGGACGCCCCGCCCTTCCTTCCCGAGCTCGAGCCTCGTCTCGCGTCGTGCTTCGCGTGGCCTCGGGCGCGGTGGCCGTCTTGCTCGGCCTCGGCTGTCAGTCGGCCGTGCCGCTGGGAGCCCCCTGCGCACGTAGCTCCGACTGCGGTGCACTGGTCTGCACCTCGGGGCGATGCCACGAGGGATGTGCCGAGACGCGTGACTGCCCGGCCGGGAGCGAGTGCATCCCCACCGTCGCCGGCGGCGCGTGCGCGCTCGCGCAGGAGCGGTGCACGAGCGACGCCGAGTGCGAGGCGCCGCTCGTGTGCGCGGCCGATGGCCGCTGCCGCGCCGCATGCCTCGAGGACGCGGACTGCACCAGCGACGGACGCTGCGTCCTCGCCGGCCGGCTCGTCTGCGTGGCCGCGACGCCCCCGCCTCCGCCGCGCTGCGTGGGCCCGGACAACTTCGACTTCGCGGACGGCCTCGCACACTGGTGCGTGGAGACGTCGCCCGAGATCGACGCGAGCACCGTGACGGCCACGAGCGAGGGCTTCGACGGGCACGGCGCGCTGCTCGATCTCGGCAACGCCCCCGTCGGCGCGTGGATTCGCCTGTACCAGGAGATGCCGCTGCCGGGCGCAGACACCTTCTCGTTCGACTTCGCGCGCCAGGACCTCTCGGGCGCCGTGGCGCTCACGGCCATCGAGCTGCTCGACGCGAACGGCGTGGTGCTCGGCCGCGTGGCGCTCGCGGGCCTCTCGCCCGGCGCGAGCTCGACCTGCAGCGAGACGGGGCGCCCCTCCGGCACGTGCCGCACCGGGCCTGCCGCGCCCAACGTCGTGATGGTGCCGGCGCTCGCGAGCGGTGACGAGTACGCGCGCGTCGATCTGCGCGCCGTCGCTTCCGTCCGTCGCGTCGTGGAGCTCGCCCGCACGGGCCCGGGCGAGGCCCGTCTGGTGCTCGACCGCATCGCCGCCTATCCCCCGACGTGCGCCCTCGGCTGGTGGCGAGAAGGCACGCACCTCTTGCTCGAGGACCTCGACGATCTCCAGCGCCCCGCCGCCGGGATCGCCATCGAGGGCACCGACGTCCGCGCGTTCACGGTCGCGGAGTGCGGCGTCGCGCTGACGCTGGACGGCCGGCAGTACGTCGAGTGGACGGGATCCATCCCCGTCGAGTACACGGTCTCGCTCGACTGGCACGGCGCGTTCCGTGGCGGGTCGATCGACGGCGTCACGTTCGTGCGCGAGATCGGCACGACGCACGGCGTCTCGGTCTCCGTCGTCGCCGGCCAGGTCTTGCTGGAGGGCTGCACGCAGTCGTTGGGGGACTCGGCGCGCATCGTCCCGACCGACTCGCGCTTCCAGGAGCTGCAGCTCTACGTCCATCGAGGGATGGGCCTCGTCTGCCTCTCGCGCAGCGGTCACCGCATCGGCTGCATCGACGACTGCGCGGGCACGCCCGTCCCTTCGGGCTTGCGCTTCGGCGAGGTGGATCGGCCTCTGCCCGACGCGCTCGCGATCGACGAGCTGCGGGTCGACGCGGGCAACCTCGTGCCCGATCCCGACACGGCGAGCGGCCACTGCGCCTTCGACCTCGCGTGCAACGAGGCCGGGCGCTTCGAGCTACGCGACGTGGGCTCGAGCGGCTGCGTCGCCCCGAGCGCGTGCACGGACGTGTGGCTCTGCCCGGAGAGCGCGGAGGCGCTCGACCCGTCGCTCTGCGGGAGCACGGGGACGGTCCAGTGCGTCGTCGACCCGAGCTGTGGGCTCGGAATCCGCGGCTGCGCCGCCGACGGTTGCTTCGGGACGAGGCCCGAGCAATGCGTCCAGCCACTCGCTCCGAGCTGTGGGTGACGCACGCGACGGGGACGCCGGGGCTCGGGCCGCTCAGCGACCGAGCTGGCGATCGATCTCGGCGCGGAACGTCTCGAACGGCTGCGCGCCGCTGATCCAGGTCGGCCCGATCTGGAACGTGGGCGTACCGATCGATCCGTTCGCCGCGTCCACGGCGGCCATCTCGGCGCGAATCGCTGCCTGGTGCTCGTGCGAGACGAGCGCGCTGCGGAACCGGCCGATGTCGATTCCGGGGATCGTGCTCGCCATGGCCTCGAGGCTGCGACCGTCGAGCCCGCCCCGCTGCGCCGCGAAGAGCTGGTCGTGGTAGGGCCAGAACGCGGCGTCGCCGAGCTGGCGCCGGACCTCGTGCGCCGCCTCGGCCGCCGGCATGGCGTCCTGGTGGAACGCGAGCGGGTAGTCGTGCCAGACCCAGCGGATCTGGCCCGGATACGTCGCGTCGATCTGCGCGAGCGTCGGCTCCACCCGCGAGCAGAAGGGGCACTGGAAGTCGCTCACCACGTGGATCGTGATCGGCGCACCGACGGGGCCGCGCACCGGCGTGTCCGCAGTCTCGGCGAGCAGCACCGCCGGCGCCGTGGGCGCCGTGGGCGCGGTCGGATAGGAAGGCGGCGTGGGCGGTGGGTACGAGGGCGGCAGGTACGTGGGCGGCGGTGGCGCGTACACCGCCGGCTCGGGGGCGCGCGTCCGGACGAGGAAGAACGCAGCGCCCGCGCCGACGCAGCAGAGCCCGCTGAGCCCCACGAGCGCGGCGATCGCGATCAGCATGCCGGTGTTGTCTCTCATCGATCGTCCCTCCGAAAAGGCGCGAGCCCCGCGCGCTGGATGCGGCGGGGCTCTCGCACGGGAACCGGGGTGCGTCGAGGAGACGCGCCGGGCTCGTCGTCTCTACCGAGACGATCAGACGTCGTAGTAGAGCTGCATCTCGAGGGGCGTCGGGCGCAGGCGGACCGGATCCCACTCCTTGGCGCGCTTGAAGCCGACCCACTCCTCGAGCAGGTCCTTGGTGAAGACGTCGCCCTTGAGGAGGAACTCGTGGTCCTTCTCGAGGCACTCGAGCGCCTCGCCGAGCGAGCCCGGAACGTGCGGAACGTTCTTCAGCTCTTCGGGCGAGAGCGAGTAGATGTCCTTGTCGAGCGGATCGCCCGGGTCCATCTTCTTCTGGATACCGTCGAGACCGGCCATCAGCATGGCCGCGAACGCGAGGTAGGGGTTGGTCGACGGATCGGGGAAGCGGACCTCGATGCGCTTGGCCTTCGGCGACTGCGAGTACATCGGGATGCGGATCGAGGCCGAGCGGTTGCGCGACGAGTACGCGAGGTTGACCGGCGCCTCGTAGCCCGGGACCAGGCGGCGGTAGCTGTTCACCGTCGGGTTCGTGATCGCGCAGAGCGCGGGCGCGTGGTGGAGGATGCCGCCCAGGTAGTGCAGCGCCATCTCGCTCATGCCCGCGTAGCGGTCACCGGCGAAGAGGGGCTTGCCGCCCTTCCAGATCGACTGGTGGCAGTGCATGCCCGAGCCGTTGTCGCCGAAGAGGGGCTTGGGCATGAAGGTCGCCGTCTTGCCGGCGACGCGCGCGCTGTTCTTGATGACGTTCTTGAACCAGAGGAGCTGGTCGGCCATCAGCGTGAGCGGCTGGAAGCGGACGTCGATCTCGCACTGGCCGGCCGTCGCGACCTCGTGGTGCTGGACCTCGACCTCGAGACCGACGCTCGAGAGCAGGCGACACGTCTCGGTTCGCCAGTCCATGAGCGTGTCGTTCGGCGCGCAGGGGAAGTAGCCGCCCTTGTAGCCGATCTTGTGGCCGAGGTTCGGGCCCTCGTCGCGGCCCGTGTTCCACGCGGCCTCGACCGAGTCGACCTCGTAGAAGGCGCCGTTGTTCTGGACGTCGTATCGGACCTCGTCGAAGACGAAGAACTCGGCCTCGGGCCCGAAGTAGACGGTGTCGCCGATGCCGGTCGACTTCAGGTACGCCTCGGCCTTCTGGGCGATGTAGCGCGGGTTGCGCGAGTAGGGCTCGCGCGTGATCGGGTCGCAGATGTCGCAGATCATCACGAGCGTCGGCTGCGCCGTGAACGGGTCGAGCTGCGTCGTGGTCGGATCGGGCAGGAGCAGCATGTCCGACGCGTTGATGGGCTGGAAGCCGCGGATCGAGCTGCCGTCGAAGCCGAAGCCGTCCTCGAAGGCCGACTCGTCGAGGCGCGCGATCGGCACGGTCGTGTGCTGCCACTGACCGGGCATGTCGCAGAAACGGAGGTCGAGCATCACCGCGCCGCTCGACTTCGCCAGCTCCAGGGTCTTCTTGATCGCTTCTTTCGTCACGGATCCCACCTCTCTCTGTTGGTCAGGAGTCAGACTCTTCTCACGCGCTCATGGCATTCGTGGATGTTCGGGTGCGGTTCATCGCCGTCAGCGCCGACGTGCATTGGGCACTTCGGACCTCGCGCGAAGGGCATCTCGATCAGATCGCGTCGTCGCCGCGCTCGCCGGTACGGATACGCACCGCTTCTTCGATCGTCGTGACGAAGATCTTTCCGTCGCCGATCCGGCCCGTCTTCGCGCTGCGCTCGATGGCCTCGAGCACGTTCGCGACGAGCGCATCCTGGACGACGACCTCGATCTTCACCTTCGGCACGAAGTCCACGACGTAGGCGCTGCCCCGGTAGACCTCGCGCTTGCCGCCGGTGCGGCCGAAGCCCTTCACCTCGGTGACGGTCATGCCCTTGATGCCGACCTCGGACAGGGCGTCCTTCACTTCGTCGAGCTTGAACGGCTTGATGATCGCTTCGACCTTCTTCATGGCTGTCCTCGCCCCCGTCGTGGCTCGCGTCGAGGCACGCCCGAGCGCCACGGCGAAGTCACCGAATTTCTTTTGGCGCGGGTGGTACCGGGGTCCTGTTTCGGCTCGATTTCGCGACCGTTAATTGCGTTCGCTAGGACGCAACCCGGGGACATAGGCCGCGCAAGGCGCGGCGCAGATCGCGGCAGGAGAGACGCTCGGAACCACCTGCTTGCTCGGTGTGATCTGCGCGGCGCGCTGCGCGCCGCCTGTGTTCCCAGGTGCGACCTATCGGTCGCAAATTGCGCCCCGCGGCGCCCGGGATCGAGAGCTTCGTCACCAGAAAACGCGGGAAATCGCGCCCCGACGGG
>JBGALT010000161.1:0-18365 GCA_044223665.1 Sandaracinaceae bacterium
CGGCAGAGGGCGGTGACCGAGAGGTCTCCGCCCTCTGCCGTCGAGGGCTGGCGCGAGCGCGTGGCACGTGGCGATCGATCGCTCCGCGAGGCACGCGACGTGCTCGAGAGACGAAGTCGGAGCTCGTCTTCCATGCCCACCCGCCGCATCGTCGTCTGCGCCAGCGCCTTCGTGCTCTTCTTCGTCGCCTTCGCGCCGCGTGTGACCGCACAGACGCAGCAGCGAGGCGACGACGCCGCACCGGTGTTCGTGATGGACGAAGGGCGCGTCGGCGAGACCGCGGTGCGCGTCTACGCCGCCGGGGCCGGAGGTGCCTTCGGCGATGCGCGGGTGCAGAGCCGCGGGGCACGTCGGTCGGCCGGGCTCGCGCCGGGGGGCGGAGCCGTCCTCGGCTTCGAGGTGCCGCTCGCGCACGCCTTCTCGCTGGGGGTCGAGGCGGGCTTCTGGCTGTGGACGCTCGAGGCCTCCGCGTCGATGCGCACGGGGACGAGCTACGCGATCGAGCTCTCGGTCGTGCCGCGCTTCCGCAACCCGTGGTCGTCGTCCACCGGCAGCCACTTCGCGATCTCGTTCGGCTTCCCCGTCGGTCCCACGCTCTCGCTGCTCGACCCGGGCGAGGGCGACGGGACCCTCGGCGGCCTCGGCGTCCAGGGCGGGCTCGGGCGCGGGATCCACCTCGGCGCCATGGCCGAGCTCGCGGCGTTCCCGATGCGCCACGTCGGGCTCACGTTCGCCGTCGGCTACGTGCACCGCTTCCTGTGGCACTCGGCGAGCGAGGCGGGCCAGCCCGACGTGCAGATCGACTGGGGCCAGCCGCTGGTGCGCCTCGGCCTCGCGGTCGCGTTCTGATCCGCGTGCCGACTCGGCTCGGGGTGGGTGCCTGCGAGCGCGTCGCCTCGCCGATCAGGCCGCCTGGCGCGCCGCGCTCACACTGGCTGGCGGGAGGATCCCGATGGGCAGGAAGCGCTCGAGGAAGGTGGCGCCACGCCGCGAGGTGACCTCGAATGCGCGCCGGTCCTCGTCGCTCGCGCCGATGATCACGAGCGAGGTGGTCTCGGGCAGGTCGGCGGCGGCGAGCGCCAGCGTCACGAGGCCCACCGAGCTGCGCCACGAATCGACCACGACGGTCGCGCCCGGCATGGCGTCGGCCTCGATCAGGAGATCGAGGAGGCACTCGACGCGGCGCATCTCGACGACGCCCTCGAGGTCGTTGCGCTTGTTCGACACGAGCACGTAGGGCGCGCGGAAGATGGCCTTGCCGACGCAGAGGCGATCGCGCTGGAGCGGCGCCATGAGCGCCTCCGCCGCGCGGACGATCCCGTCGGCCTCGGCCGGTGAGAGCGCCGCGGAGAGCGAGGAGTGCAGAGGCCCACGCACGAAACGACGCAGCGCGGCAGGGTCGTCCACGTCCGGCAGCTCCCCCAGGGTCTGCGAGAGCGTCGTCTCGAGCACCGCCGGCGCCCGCTCGGGGCCGACCTCGAGGGCCAGCGCGTCCAGCAGCACGTGCTCCGACGGCCGGGAAGGGCGGCGGGGGACGGGCGTGGCGGTCGTGGGCTCGGCGAGCGTCGACAAAGGAACCTCTCGGAGGCGGATCGAGAGCAGTCCGCGTGCCACGGGAGGATCGGCCGACGCGGCCACGATCCTGAGGCGTTCGCGTAGGCGAGCCGCCGCGGGGGATGCAGCCGCGCCAGACCGATGACGCTGCGGCTCGGCGACAGGACGGAACGCTGGCGCCCGCTGGGCTCGCGGGGCCGAGGCGCTGTACCTTCTAGCCATGCGCGCTTCGGCCCCGGCTCGTCTCTCGATTCTCGCCCTGTTCCTCGGCACCGTGTTGGCCGGCGCCGGCTGCGACTGCTCGGGCGGGACGACGCCCACGCAGCGCTGCTCCACCGACCGGGACTGCCGGGGAGGCGCGAGCTGTATCGACGGGACCTGCCAGTCCCGCACCGACGGGGGTGGGAACGACGCGGGTGCGATCGACGCCACCGTTCCCACCGACGCGTGGGGACGCTGCACGACGAGCGCGGTGTGCGGCGACGGCTTCGAGTGTGCGGGTGGCCGGTGCTGTGCGGTGGCCAGCGTCTGTGGGACGGGCTGCTGCGCCGCGAGCGAGACCTGCTTCGCCGGTGCGTGCGTCGTTCCCGGCGCGGAGTGCCGGACGACGGCCGACTGCGCGAGCGGAGAGTACTGTGAGCCCGCGCTCGGCCCGGGATCTTCCGCCGACGGATCGGTCTCGGCCGACGCCGGAGTGCCGCCCGCCGATGCGGGGCGCGCCTGCACCTCCCCGACGCCGCGCGCTGGACGGTGCATCGCCTTGCCGCCGTCGTGCCCGACGTTCCCCGATGGCGGCGTCGGAGACGCCGGCGCCGCGAGCTGCACGACCCACTGCGAGTACCACCCCGAGGTCGGGATGCTCGACGCCGTCGTCGCCTGGAGCTGGGGCCAGCCCACGGCACCGACCGCCAATCCGAACCGGATCGACGTGTGGTCGACGCCCGCGGTGGGACGCCTCTACGACGCCAACTGTGACGGCACCGTGGACGAGCTCGATCCGCCCAACGTCGTGTTCGTCTCCGGGTACGCGTTCAACCAGACGAGCGGGCTCGGCGCCTGCTGCCAGTGCACGGGCAACACACCCACCGAGTGCCACCGCGGCGCACTGCGCGCGCTCGACGGGCGGACCGGCGAGACGGTCTGGACGCTCGCGAGCCCGGGAGCCTCTTCGAGCGGCTTCGCGGCGACGAGCGTGGCGCTCGGCGACGTGGATCGCGACGGCCACGTGGACGTCGTCGCCGCGACCGGCGAGGGCTACGTCGTGCTCGTCGACGGCAACGGCGTCGTGCGCCGCACGAGCGACATGCCCATTCCCCACGCGACCGACGATGCGTTCGGGTGGGGCGGCGGCTTCGCCCTCGCCGACATGGACAACGATGGCTTCACCGAGATCGCGTGGGGCGCGACGGTGTTCCACACGACCGGCGGCGCCATCACGCTCGCCTGGACCGGAGCCCACGGTGGCGCGGGCGGATCGAGCGACGCGCTCTCGGTGTTCGCCGATCTGAACGACGACGGGGACCTCGAGCTCGTCGCCGGCAACACCGTCTACGACCCGGACGGCACCGAGCTCTGGCGGAACACGTCGCTGCCCAACGGCTTCCCGGCCGTCGCCGACATGGACGCCGACGGGCGTCCCGACGTGATCGTGGTCGGCACCGGCACCGTCACCGTCGTCCACGGCCTCGACGGCACGGTGATCGCGGGGCCGTTCTCGCTCACCGGCACCGGCAACGGCGGTCCCCCTACGGTCGCCGACTTCGACGGCGACGGGCGGCCCGAGATCGGCGTCGCGCAGCAGAACTTCTACTCGATGATCCAGCTGAACGCGGCAGGCACCGGCCTCGAGCAGGTGTGGCGGACCGCCAACCACGATCTCTCGTCGTCCGAGACCGGCTCGACCGTGTTCGACTTCGAGGGCGACGGGATCGCGGAAGTGATCTACGCCGACGAGTGCTTCCTCTGGGTCTTCGACGGCCCGACGGGCGCCGTGCGCTTCTCGGCGCCCACCACCTCGTTCACCGGCACCGAGGCGTCGGTCGTCGCCGACGTCGACGGGGACGGGCACGCGGAGATCCTCCTTCCGTCCAACGGGGCCGATCCGACGAACAGCGGCTGGCGCTGCCTCGACGCGAGCGATCGCCCGTCGGTCGTCAACGGCGTGGCCTGGACCCCGAACACGACCCCGGCGCGCTCGTACCGCGGCATGCGCATGTTCCGCGACGCGGCGCGCACGTGGGTCGGCACGCGCGCGATCTGGAACCAGCACAGCTACCACGTCACCAACGTGTGCGTTCCGGGCGACGGCGCGTGCGCGGCGAGCGAGGGCTACGGCGCCATTCCGCAGCACGAGACGGCGAGCTGGACCCTCGACTGGGTGAACAACTATCGGCAGAACGTGCAGGAGAGCGGCGTGTTCGACGCCGCCGATGCCACGCTCTCGCTCGAGGTGCGCTGCACCGATCCGGTCGTGCTCCTCGCGAGCCTCCGCAACGTCGGCGCCGCCATCCTGCCGCCGGGTGTTCGCGTGGACTTCTTCTCCGTCGACGCGGGCGGTGCCGAGACCGCGCTCGGCACCGTGACGAGCACGAGCTCGGTGTTCCCCGGTGCCGTCACCCAGCTCTCGCTCGCGCTGGCGTCGGGGGCCGATCCGATGGGGACCTACCGTGCGCGCATCGTGAACCCGGCGTCCGCGCCGACCTTCCGCGAGTGCAACGAGGACAACGACACGTCGGCCGATGCGACGGGGCGCTGTCTGCAGTGAGGAACCGGGGATGACCGACAAGCCACTGACCCACCTGCGATCGAGCGCGCGCGGCGAGCTCGCGCGATGGCGGCCGCACTTCGAGGCCGCGCTCGCCGAGGGCGGACGCAGCGCGGAGGAGGCGCGCGCGATCGTCGACGAGGCGGCCTCTCGGCTCGACGGCGTGCTCGCGCACGGCACCGATCCCGGGATGACGGCGCCACAGATGCGGGCGTTCTCGGTGGGCGGCGCGCTCTACGTGGCTCTCTACTTGGCGCTCGCCGCGCGCGGCGTGGACGCCGAAGGCGCGTGGAAGGTCTGCGAGCGAGCCACGCGCACGCGCTTCGCGGCGATGAAGGGCATCGAGCGCTCGCTCGCCTCGGACGGCATGTTCGGCTGGCCGATGAAGGCGCTCTCGCGCTGGCTCGCACGCCGCACGCACGAAGCGCCCGTCGGCGGCTGGGTCTTCTCGTTCGTCGAGGGCGAGCCGGGCGCCTTCGACTACGGCGTGGACTACGAGCGCTGCGCGATCCGGGAGATGGCCATGGCGAGCGGCGCCGCCGACTTCGCCCCCTACATCTGCCTCAGCGACGTCGTCGGCTCGAACGAGCTCGGCTGGGGCCTCGTGCGCACCGAGACGCTCGCGCAGGGAGGCAAGCGCTGTGACTTCCGCTTCCGGCGCGGCGGCACGACCGACGTGAAGGTGCGCCTGCCGGTCGTCGAACAGTGACGCTCGGCGCGGGCGAACCCCGCAGCCCCACGACATCGGCGCCGCAGCGCGGGGCGCGACGATGCTCGAGCTCGGTAGATCACGGAAACACGACGCGCGCGGCGACGGCGACCGTGACCGCGTCGTGGTGACCGTTGCCGAGCTGCCCCTCGGCTTCCGTGCCCCAGCACCAGACCGCGCCCGCGCGATCGAGCGCGCAGACGGCACCGTCGGTCGCGACCATGTCGACGATGCCCGAGAGCTCTGGAACGCGCGCGAGCCGGCTGGTCGCGCCCAGCAAGACGGGATGATCGCCGGCGCACCAGACCTCGCCGGCCGGCGTCCAGGCGCACACCGCCTCGCGCGCCAGGGTCAGGCCCGCGAACGTCACGCCCGCCGGCAGCGCGAGCACGTGCCGTTCGGCCGAGCAGCCAGGGGCGCTGCTCACGGCGCAAGGGGAGCCGCTCGCGCCCGGGCCGAGCATCGGCCCGATTTGGCCCCAGCAGCCGAGCTCGGTGCCCCCCGCCGAGATCGAGCACGTGTGCGTCCCGCTCGTCTCGAGCGCCGTGGCCGGTGGGAACGAAGGCACCACCGCCGTCGGCTGTACCGCATCGCTCGCGACGCCGAGCTCCCAGGCGTCGTTGTTCCCGACGCCGCGGACGGTGCCGGCCACGAGCGCCATGAAGTGACGCTGGCTCCCGCTGATCGCGTCGGCGTCGGAGCCGAGCTCGATCGCGCGCACGAGCAGGGTGGAGCTCGTCGTGGTGCCGTCGCCGAGCTGGCTCGACGCGTTGTCGCCCGCGCACCACACTTCGCGGCTCGCGCCGGCGATCACGCAGAAGCTCTCGAGCGCGCCGCGGACCTCGCGAACGCCGTCGAGCGGCGCCGGCGTCCCGCCCACGTCGGCGCGGACCTCGGTCGGCTCGAGCACGTCGCCGCCCCAGCACCAGAGCCGGCCGGCACGCACCGCGCACGTCGTGTCGTTCGTTCCCGTGACGCGCGTGGCGTCCTGCACGGGCTGTCCATTCTCGTCGAGCGCGCGGACGGGCGAGGAGGCGCAGGTCGGGCAATCGGAATGCGTCGTCAGTCCGTCGCCTAGCTGGCCGCGGCCCGCGCTTCCCCAGCACCAGAGCGCGCCCGATGCGGCCACGGCGCACACGTGGCTCGTCCCCGCGCCCAGCGCGACGATGACCCGATCGCATCCGGCGCCGCTACACGCGGGGCCCGCGTCGCCCGAGGCATCGGTGGCCCCCGCGTCCGCAGGGACGATCCCGGCATCGCCGCGGATCGGCACGCACGCACCTGCGACGCACACGCGATCCGGGCATGCGAGCGCGTCGCCGCAGACGTTGCGGCACTCGTCGTCGATGCACGCGAAGCCGAGCGCGCAGTCGTGCGTCGCGCAGCCGTCGACGTCGAGCGAGCAGGCCCCGACGTCCGAGCGCGGATCGCGCAGGCAGCGGGCGGCGGATGGGCAGTCGGCGGACGTGACGCAGCCGGCCCGACATCGACCGATCGCGCACACGAGCGGCGCGTCGCAGTCCGAGGCGCGCGTGCAGGTGGCGCCCGCCGGTGGGGCTTGCTGGCAGGACGCGGCGAGCGCGGCCAGCGCGGTGAGCGCGATCGAGAGGGTCGTCGCCCGCGTCATGGCCACACCACGCGCGCCGCGTAGGGCGCGTACTCGATCGTCTCGCCTCGACCGAGCTGTCCGTGCGCGCCGTAGCCGAGGCAATAGACGTCTCCCGGAGCCGTGGCCGCGCATACGGTCTCGTCGAGCGCGGCGTCGACGATCGGCGCCGGCTCCGGGAGCACGATGTCGGTCGGCACCGGGCGCGAGACCTGGAACGGCCCGTTCCCCCAGCACGAGAGCGCCCCGCTCGCCGTGAGCCCGCAGAAGACCGTCGAGGCCGAGTCGAAGATCCGGACGAACGTGCCCGCTGGCTGCGTGACGATCTGCGGCGCGGCCGTGCACGGGTCGGTCCCCGTGCAGCAGTCGGCGCAGCTCGGAAAGCTGGTCGTCGTGCTCCCGAGGATGCTCGGCCGGTAGTCCGCGTAGCCGATGCACTCGAGGCTGCCGGCGCTCGAGATCGCGCACACGTTCCAGGGACCGAGCGCCAGCGCGGCGACGTCGAGGAACGGCGTCGGCACCGCGGTGACGACGTGGGCGCTCGGCGTCGCTCCGCCGAGCAGCGTGCACTCGTCGACGCCGACGGCGCGAGCCGTT
This sequence comes from Sandaracinaceae bacterium, assembly GCA_044223665.1. Classification (GTDB taxonomy): domain Bacteria; phylum Myxococcota_A; class Polyangia; order Polyangiales; family Sandaracinaceae; genus JBBSAT01. The sequence goes on from JBGALT010000161.1 coordinate 7,231, forward strand.
CCGTCGGGGAGCACGGCGATCGTCGTGGCGTCCCCGCAGTGGATCGACGCGACGCTCGCTCCGAGCTCCGTCGCGCGCACGGCTTGGTCGGGCGAGTCGTGCATCATGCCATCGCCCAGCTCCCCGCCGCCGCCTTGGCCCCAGCACCACGGCTCGCGCGCGCTGCCGCGCAAGACGCAGGCGTGGCCGCGCCCGGCGGCGAGCGCGACCGCGTCGGTGATGGGCGCGCCGCCCGCCCGCGTGCGCACGCAAGCCCCGAACGCGCCGGCTCGCACCTCGACGGCGTCGACGGCGGCCTGACCGTTCGGCCCGCGCACCACGACCGGCGTCGGCGCACAATCCGCGCAGCCGCCGTGGGCGACCACGCCATCGCCGAGCGCGCCGTCGCCGGAGGCGCCCCACGCCCACACGGCGCCGCCGGCGGTGACGGCGAAGAAGCGCAGGTCGTAGGTCGTGAGCTGCACGACCGGATCGCATCCCGGCCCGTGGCAGCTCGTACCGGCGTCCTCGCTCGCATCGGCCACTCCGGCGTCGACGGGCGCGAGACCCGCGTCGCCGCGGACCGTCGCACACGCGCCTTCGAGACAGACGCCATCGGGACACCGCACGATGTCGCCGCACGCGTTGAGGCACTCGCCCGCCACGCAGAGCAGTCCCGTCGGACAATCGGCTCCGCTCGTGCAGCGGTCGACGTCGCCCGTGGAGCAGACACCGAGCCCCGTGGCCGGCTCGACGAGGCAGCGCGCCGTCGCCTCGCAGTCGCGGCTCTCGCGACACGCGGAGCGACAGCGACCCAGGGCGCACTCGAGCCCCGGCGAGCACTCCGACGCGCGGCGGCAAGGCGATCCGGACGGGAGCGGCGCCTGGCAAGCGAGGCACGCGAGCGCCCAGAGCGCGACCATGGCGGGACGTCGATCGGGGATCACGCCCGCAGCCTACGCGAGACGCGGCGTACGAGCCCGACCGCCCCGCCGTCGGGGTGGAGAAAGTCCAGGCGCGAGCGTAGAAGAGAGCATGGCTGGCATCGCTGCCGGGGTCTTCGGAGTCGTCGCCGTGCTGGCGTGGCTGTCTGCCGCTCTGCACGCGGTCCTGCTCCTCGGCCACCGGCGAGACGACATCTCGTTGTTCGCGCTCGCGTGGCGCGGATACCTCTTCTTCGCGCCCGACACGTGGAAGGAGTCGGGGCGGGGGCTCCACAGGCGCTTCCTCCGATCGGCCCTGGTGTTCTTCCTCGCCGTCGTCGGGGGCATGGTCGCGGGCGTCTTCGGCGCGAGGTGACGGCGTGGCGCCGATGCGTCGGCGCGCGGCCGAGGTCGGCCTCGGAGGCGAGGCGGCGATGGCTCACCGCCCCGCCCCCGACCGAGCGCTCGCGCCTTCCCTCTCGACCCGAGAGCCGAGGGGCTACGTGACGCGCGTCACGACGCCCGCACCGATCGTGCGGCCGCCCTCACGCATCGCGAAGCGCATGCCCGGCTCCATCGCCACCGCTTTGTCGAGCGTGACGCGGACCGTGGCGCGATCGCCGGGGCTCATCGTCCCGTCGATCCCGAGCGTCGCGGTGACGCTCGTCGTGCCGAAGAAGATCACGGGCGCGTAGCCCGAGCCGATGGCCGTCTTGCGACCGCCCTCGCCTCCCGCGAGGAGCACGATCTCCGCCTCGCCCTCGCGGTGCGCGGCGAGCGAGCCCGGCAGCACCGCCACCTGGCCACGCTCGACCTCGCCGCGGCCCACGCCGCGCAAGAGAAGGCCCACGTTGTGACCCGCCATCGCTTCCGCGACGTCGGCGTGGAACTCCTGGATGCCCGTGGCGACGGCCTCGAAGCGCTCTGCGTCTGCAGCACGCTTGCCGAGGATCTCCACGCGCGCGCCCACCCCGAGGCGGCCGCGCTCGACCTTGCCCGTGATGACGGTGCCGCGACCGGGGATCGTGCACACGCCCTCGATGGGCATGAAGAAGGGCGCCGCGAGGTCTCGCTCGGCGAGCGGGATGCGATCGAGCGCGTCGACGAGCTGCCGGATGCACCTCGTGCTCTCGCTCTCGAAAGCACCCTGCTCGCACGCGCGCACGGCCACGAGGGCCGACCCGCGGACGAGCGTGACGCCGTCGAAGCCGTGCTTCTGGCACAGCTCCGCCGTCTCGAGCTCGACCAGCTGGACGAGCTCGGGATCGGCGACGTCGACCTTGTTCACGAACACGACGAGGTGACGCACGCCCACCTGCTTGGCGAGAAGCACGTGCTCGCGCGTCTGTGCCTCCGGGCCCTGGCTCGCATCGACGAGCAGGATCGCGCCGTCCATCTGCGACGCGCCGGCGATCATGTTCTTCACGTAGTCGGCGTGGCCCGGGCAGTCGACGTGCGCGTACACGCGCGTCTCCGACTCGTAGCGCACGTGCGACGCGTTGATCGTGATGCCGCGTTCGCGCTCCTCCTTCGCGTTGTCGATCTCGCCGTACGCCTTGGCCTTGGTGCCGAAGCGAGCGTGGCTCACCATCGTGAGCGCCGCCGTGAGCGTGGTCTTGCCGTGATCGACGTGACCGATCGTGCCGACGTTGAAGTGCTGCTTGACCATCATGGGACCGTCTCCAGGAACACCTCGCGCGTGACGCGCGCGAGGGCAGGGGCCCTTCGGGCCGCCGGGAGACGAGACGAGCGCACCATGCGATCGCAGGCTCTCCGGCGGGTCCGGAGAGGCCGTGCTCGGCGCGTTCGTGGGCGCGAAGAGGGCTCAGTCCGGACGGAGCGCGGCGTCACGGCTCGCTGTGAGCGAGCACGCGACGAGAGCGTCTGTCCGGAGAAAGCGGCGCATGGAACGAGCGCAGAACATGACCGAGCGCGTGGCGCGTGTCCAGCATCGGCCATGTGGGGCGTGTGATCGCGGGAGCTCGATCGACCCGGGGGAGCCCGCACCGCCGGCTCCATCACGTCGCCGTCGCGCGATCAGAGCACGCGGTGGCGCAGGCTCGGCAGGCTCGCCCGGATGCGGGCGATCACGTCGGTGTCGACCCAGGCGGCCGCGAAGCCCTCGCCCTCGCCGCACTCGGCGAGCACGACACCCCAGGGATCGCAGATCAGCGCGTGGCCGTAGCTGCGGCGCTCGCCGTGATGGTGGCCCGTCTGCGCGGCTGCGAGCACGTACGACTGCGACTCGATCGCGCGCGCGCGCAGCAGCACGTGCCAGTGGTCCTTGCCCGTCGTGAGCGTGAAGGCGGCGGGGATGGCCATGGCGATCGCGCCGCGATCGACGAGCGCACGATAGAGCTCCGGAAAGCGGACGTCGTAGCAGACGGTCAGGCCGAGCTTTCCGAGCGCCGTGTCGGTGACGACGACCTCGCGCCCCGGCTCGACCGTCGCCGATTCCTCGAGCTTGGTTCCGTCCGGGAGATCGACGTCGAAGAGGTGGATCTTGCGGTACACCGCGCGCACCGCGCCCGACGCGTCGAGATGCACGCAGGCGTTCTTCGACTTCTCCGCCGTGCTTCCCTTCTCGTAGAAGCCCCCGAGCACCAGCTCGACGCCACGGGCCCGCGCGAGCTCCTGCATGCGGGCGAGGATCGGCCCTCCCACGGGCAGCGCCTCGGCGAGCGCGAGCTTGCCCTTCTCGGGGCCGAGGTAGGCGAAGCACTCGGGAACGACGATCAGCTTCGCGCCGTCATCGGCCGCCGCGCCCACGACCCGCGTCACCGCGCCGAGGTTCTTCTCGACGTCGGGGCCCGACGTCATCTGCACCACCGCGACCTTCGTTCTCGTCATCGCTCGACTCCTCGCTCGCCCGACGTCTCTCTGCGCTCGCCGCCGATCATGGAGTGCCCGGGGCCGGAGGGCTCTCGAGCATCATCGTCTGGATGACCGCGTCGGCGCCGTCGCGATAGATCGACACCGAGACGCTGCTGCTCTCGTGCGTGGCCACGAAGCGGTGCGCGGTCTCGCCGGGCTGCGCCGCGTCGGCGAGCACCCAACCCGCCTCGGTGAGCGTCGCGCGGTAGTCGCGGTCGGTCGCCTCGACGTCGCGCCCGGCGTACGCGACGAGCGCGACGCGCACGGGGCCGAGCTGGGGGGCCGGGCGCGCCAGGCCGCCCGCGAGCATCGGCAGCCCCTCGGGCCAGCCGGCCGGCGCTCCAAGGGGCGCGCTGGCGGCGGCGAACGACCCGAGGAGCGCCACCGCGAGCCCGGGCCCCGCGCACTCGCGGACCTCGGCACAGGTGCGGCGATCCGCGCACGCGAGCGCGGCCGCGTCGAGGGCCGCGTACACGCCGCCGGCCTCGCAGCCGTGCACGCAGTCGATCTGGGCTGGCTCGCGCGCTTCGTCCCGGTCGCACGCGGCGATGCGCTCGCAGAGCCCCAGGCACGCCGGCGCGGGAGCGTCGTCGTCGGGGCTCGGTGCGAGCGCCGACGCGGGCGCCGGGGCCTCCGATCCGCACGAGCAGCATCCCTGCAGCACGACGAGCAGCGTCGCGATGGCCCCGAGCGACTTCATCGCGGCGGATGATAGCCGCAGTCGGTCGCCACTTCCGCAAGCCGGCGAAAGAGGCTATGCAGCGGCATGCTCCAACAAGAAGACATCGTCGTCGGCCAGGGCGCCGAGGCCACTCCGAAGAAGCGCGTGTTCGTCCACTACACGGGCACGCTCACCAACGGCACCAAGTTCGACTCGTCGCGCGACCGCAACGAGCCCTTCGACTTCGTGCTCGGCGCCGGCCAGGTCATCAAGGGCTGGGATCAGGGCGTGGCGGGGATGAAGGTCGGCGGGCGCCGCAAGCTCACCATCCCGCCCGAGATGGGCTACGGCGCGCGCGGCTTCCCGCCGGTGATCCCGCCGAGCTCGACGCTCCTCTTCGACATCGAGCTGCTCGAAGTCCGCTGAAGGGTCGCTCGTACCCGCGTTCGGGTCGGCACTGACCTCCGGGAGGCCATGCGATGAGCTGGTGGACGATCGCGACGATCGCCGAGGTCGTTTGGATCGTCGTCATGGCGGTCGGCATCGTCCTCGAGCGGCGATCGCCGGTGGCCACGATCGCGTGGATCGTGGTGCTCGCGTGGCTCCCGCTCTTCGGCGTCGCCGTCTACTTCTTCTTCGGCCCACGGCACCTGCGGCGCCGCAAGCTCAAGCGGGCGGCGGGACAGAAGCTGCTCGAGCACGCGCTCGCGGCGATGAAGGAAGAGTCGGACCACCCGATCGCGCGCACGCAGCTCGCGAGGCTCGTCGTGGGCGCCGGCGAGGCGCCGCCCTTGCCGGCGACTCGCGTGGAGCTCGCGCTCGACGGTGAGCTGGCCTACGCGTCGATCTTCGACGCGATCGATGCGGCCGAGCATCACGTCCACCTCGAGTACTACATCTACGAGCCCGGCAAGGTCGGGATCGAGCTGCGCGATCGCCTGGTCCGCCGCGCCAAGGAAGGCGTGGAGGTTCGTCTTCTCATCGACGCCGTCGGATCGGCGTCGCTACGGGCGCGCTTCTTCGAGCCTCTGGTCCAGGCCGGCGGCCAGCTCGCCTGGTTCAACCCGGTGATCGGTCGCCGCTTCGGTGCGCGCATGGCGAACTTCCGGAGCCACCGGAAGATCGTCGTGGTCGACGGTGCCATCGGCATCACGGGCGGCATCAACATCGCCGACTGCCACACGGGCAAGTACACCGAGAAGTGCTGGCGCGACACCAACGTCCGCGTCGAGGGCACGGCCGTCCGCGCGCTCGCACGCATCTTCCTCGAGGACTGGTACTTCGCGACCGAGCAGCCTCCGCCCACCGGCCCCGCGTACCTGGTGCCGCCGACGCGCGAGGGAGACGAGCTCGTGCAGTTCGTCGGCTCGGGGCCGGATCAGAGCGAGTTCGCGATCCACAAGCTCTACTTCGGCGCCATCACCACCGCGCGCGAGCGTGTCTGGCTAGAGACCCCGTACTTCGTCCCCGACGAGGCCATCTCCGAGGCGCTCGTCTCGGCCGCGCTGCGCGGCGTGGACGTGCGGCTCCTGGTGCCGGTGCGCGGAGACAACCCGGTGGTCGACCTCGCCGCGCGCTCCTATTTCCCCGATCTGCTGCGCGCCGGAGCCAAAGTGCTCGAGTACTCGCCGCGCTTCCTGCACGCCAAGACCTGTGTCGTCGACGGCGACCTCTCGATCGTCGGGAGCGCGAACCTCGACAACCGCAGCTTCCGGCTGAACTTCGAGGTCGTGGCCGCGATCTACGGCGAGCGCACCAACCGCGCGCTGGCCGCGGCGTTCGAGGACGACCTCGCGCACGCCACGCCCGTGAAGAACAAGGAGCTGCGCCGCGAGCCGTTCCCGCGCCGCGCCGCCGAGGCGATCGCGCGGCTCTTTTCCCCGACGCTCTGAGGGCGCTACAGTCCCGGCATGCGTGCACTCGTCGGCAAGGAGTGCTCGCCCCGGAGGTGCCGGACGGAAGCGGGCGTGGCCCGCGGACGGAAGGCGCCGGCGCGGGCGAGCCGAAACGTCTTCCTCGTCGTGGCGACCCTCGTCTCGGGCATTCTCGGCTGCGTCTCGGGCGCCGACGTGCCTTCCCCGGGATCCGAGGCGCCCGTGGTCGGGCACGTACGCCTGCGGGGCCGCACGATCGATCTGACGGTGGAGACCGTCGATGCGCGCAGCGGCCTGCCCGAGCTGCGGCGGACGACCGCGCAGCGCGACGACCTCGTCTGGGCGGGGACCGACGAGTCGTTCTTCGAGCCCGAGACGCCTGAACGACGCGTCGCGAGCTCGTGCGCGCGGCGCCTCGCCGTCACGGCGAGGTCGGTCGATCGTCCCAGCGGCGGTAGACGCGCGTGCTCTCGCCAGCGTGGAGCTCGATGTCGGACTCGTGCACGGTCTCCGTGCCGAGCACGACGAGACCGAGCCGGTGGGTGCCGGGCGCGAGCACGAGGTCGCGGACCGGCGTCGTGCGTCCGGTGTCGACGCCGTCGACGAGCACGCGCGCGGCGGGAATCGAGAGCACGCTGAGCCGGCCGGCTGCGGGCGCGGAGGTCGAGGTCTCGACCTCGGGTGGCGCTGCCGGGAAGACGAGGCCGGCGCGGGTCGCGCTCGTCGCGCGCGCGCCGCGGCGCTCGCGGGCGCGGGCGACGGGAGCGAGGGCGCCACCGTCCGAGGCAGGCTCGGCGGGCGTCGCCGGACCGGCGCGGTCGATGCAGCAGTCGGCGTCGCGATGGCGAGGTGCGTCGCTGGGGGCGCCTCGACGACCCGCGTCTCGATCGCGATGGCCCGGCGCGCGCCCCACACGGGGGCCGTGACGATGACGAGGCAGGCGAGCCCCGGCGCAGCCCAGCGCGCGATGCGGCGGTGCCCAGTCCTCGCCCGCTCGCTCTGCCGCACCGGCGGAGGCAGCGCGGTCGGGGGTGGGCTGGCGCGAACGAGCTCGCCGGGGGTGGCGGAGTCTTCCGCGTCACTTCCTCGAGCGGGTGCGCCCGTCGCCTGCTGCCGACGCTCTCCCGCGAGCGTGTCCGTGATCGGCTCGTCGCTCATCGTGTCCGTTCACGCCGCGCGGACGAGCTCGGCGACCAAGCCGAAGAAGATGGCGCGCGAGACGTCCTCGCGCGGCAGGCTCGCCATCCGCTGGGCGGCGTCCCGCCAGCGCTCGACCGAGCGGGGCCCCCGCACGCAGTCGAACGTGCGCTCCCAGGCCATGGGCACCGCGTAGGCGCCGAGCGGGAGCATCGGTCGATCCTGCGGCACGAGGACCGACTCGCCGAGGGAGGTGAGCGCGGTCTCGATCGTGGGAAGCGCGGTCGAGAGAACTCCGTCGCGCACGAGCTCCAGGCCGCCGACGTCGATGGGGTAGGTCTCCTCTTCGCTCCGCGCGTTGGGGACGAACGCCCAGCGACCGCGCTCCCAGCGCAGCCCCTCGAGGTAGCGATCGCGGACCTGTCCGCGCACGGCGATGAAGAGCTGGGCCGGCCGCAGCACGCCGAGGCTCACCAGCGCGTCACCGAGGCGGCCGCCGTGCTTGGGCAGCACGGCGAGCGCCATGTCGACCTCCATGCGCATGCAGACGCCGTGGCGCACGAGGTACTCGCCGAGCAGCTCCTCGCGCATCGTCGACGATGAACCGGGCACCGTCGACGAAGTAGATCTTCTTGCGGCGTGCGCTGCCGTCCGCTCGGACCTCGTCGAGCGCAGCATTCCCGTCGTTTCCGCGCGACGATGCGGTTGACGAGCGCCAGCACCGTGCCCGCCTCGACGTTGCCCATCGTGGCCTGCGCGTTCTCGGACTCCTCCCAGCGCCGCGCAGGCAAGCGCATGTAGCGCTCGAGAAACCGGGGCCGCAGGGTCTCCCTTCGCGTCGCACTTCCAGGCCCGGCGCGAGCTCGCCGCCGATGATCTTGCGGACGATCTCGGCGAACGAGTACGGCCCGCTCTTCACGCCGTCCGCGCCGGCGATCTCGTACTGGGTCGCTTCCTCGCCCAGAGCCGTGCGAGCAGCTCGTCGCTGCCGCGATCGCGCGCGTGCCGCCCGTGCGTGTCCACGATGCCGGTGGGACGCGCCATCGGGTCGCGTGCCGGCACGCTGTCGGGATCCACGGGCGCCAGCTCGAGCCGCTCGAGCAGCTGGGCGAGCTCGGAGCGCCCGCGACCGAAGAGCCGGCGGCGATGGGCGAGGGCGCTCAACGCGAACGCGAACGCGCGCGCGTCCGGCCGGTCGGCGGGCTTGCGCGCGAGCGCCTGCACGAGGACCTCGCGCAGATCGGAGGGCATCTTCGCTGGATCGGCCTGGTGAAGGCTCGTCACGTCGGCGCCGCGGATGCGCACGAGGATCTCGAGGTCGGTGCCGGTGCCGAAGAGCGGTGCGCCGAGGCGCAGCTCCGCGAGGACCGTCGCGAGCGTGAACACGTCGCTGCGCCCGTCGACCAGCTGGCCGGTGACCTGCTCGGGCGACATGTAGCCGAGCTTGCCGCGCACGTGCCCTTCGTCCGTGCGGTGGTCGGCCTCCGAGAAGCGCGCGATGCCGAAGTCGGCGAGCCTCACCTCGCCGCGCCGGGTCACCAGGAGGTTCGCCGGAGACACGTCGCGGTGCACGATCCCGAGCGGCTGATCGGCCTCGTCGCGTAGCTCGTGCGCGTACGCGAGGGCGCTCGCCGCCTCGACCCCGATCTCGAGCAGCGCCGCGAGCGGCACGCGCTCCCCGGCGGCGGCGGCGGCGCGGATCACCCGGCCGACGTTCGTGCCGTCGACGAGCTCCATCGCCATGAAGAGCGTGCCGTCGATGTCGCCGAAGTCGCTGACGGCGACGATCGAGGGATGCTCGAGGCGCGCGGCGAGCCGCGCTTCGTCCACGAACATCGCGACGAAGTCGTCGTCGCGCGCGTGCTGCGGGAGGATGCACTTGACCGCGACGCGTCGCGACCAGCCCGAGGGCCCCGTGCGCCGCGCTTCGTACACCTCGGCCATGCCGCCCGTCGCGATGCGGCGGAGGAGACGATAGGGGCCGAGCGTGCGCTCTCGCATCGTGGGCGTGGGGCTCCCGGCGCCGGTCGGAGCGCGGAGAGTTGCTTCCAGTATGAGCAAAGGGCCCCGCTGGAGAAGGAGAAACGCGGCCGCGCGATCCGAATTGCGGCACGGGGATCGAACTTTTCCATCGCGCGAGATCCCTTCACTGTGGGTGCGCCGTGCACCTCGTCCGCGCGTGTGGACGAGCCCGCGCGATCAGAAGATCAGCGTGACGCCGTCCGGCCGCAGCTCGAGCCGGGCGTGAGCGGCGGCGTCCACGTCCGCGTCGGAGGGAGCCCCGATCCAGAGCACGACGCCGACCGTCCCGAGCACCGCACCGAGCAGGCTCGCCGCGATGCCGAACGCGCGCAGGCCGTCCTGGACCGGGCGGGTGCGATCGATCGCCGCCGCCTCGTCGCGCAGCGGCGCGCAGATCTCGCGGACGAAGATCGGCGTGCAGCTCGCCGCGTAGGCCCGATCGATCTCCAGCACGCGCGCGTCGGTCCGGGCGATCTCGATCTCGTTCCACACCATCGTGGGAACGCCGCCGACGAGGAGGGCGGCTCCGGCGACGGCCAAGCCGATCCCCGCATCGCGGGTCGCGTGGGCCGCGGAGATGCGCGCGTGCCGTTGCTCGGGGAGCCAGGCGAGCTCCGGCGTCACCACGAGCCGCTCCCCGGCGCGGATCTCGACGTCTCCCGACCATGGCTGTCGATCGACGACCTCGACCGACACGCGGTGCGGGCCGATGCGCGCCGGGCCCTCGGCCGCGGCCAGCACCGCGTCGTCCAAGCGGACGATCGCCGGCGCCGGAGGGAGCGCCACGTCGAGTGTCCCCATCGCCTCCGCAGGCGCGCTCGGATCGAGGGCGAGGACGAGCGCGACGTCGACCATCGCGCCGTCCGCCACGTGAACGCGTCGCGCGTCGGTGACATAGCCGGGCCGCTCGCCGCTGACGTCGTGATCGCCGACGGCGATGGGCAGCGTGGAAGCGAGCGGCGTCGTGCCGATCTCGGCGCCGTCGACCCGCACGCGCACCCCGGGAATCGCCGACGCGATCCGCAGCGTGCCGCGCTGCTCGACCTCCCGCCGCAGCTCGACGTCGAGCTCGACCTCGACCGTCCCGGCGACCGAGACCTCGCGGGTGATTCCCTCGTAGCCCGGCGCGCGGACCCCGATGGCGTGCGTGCCGCCCGCGACCTCGATCGCCGAGGCGAGCGGGGTCGTGGCGACGTCGGTACCGTCGACGCTCACGATCGCGCCCTCGACGCTCACGACGACGCGCACCCGACCGATGCGTTGCTGCTGCGTCTCGAGCGCCTGCGCGACCTCGGTGCGACGCGCCGCCGGGATCGCGGTGCCAGCCTCGGCCAGGTAGCGCTGGTAGGCGTGCGTCGCCTCGACCGGATGCCCCAGCGCGGCGTGGACGCGCGCCAGGTTGTAGAGAACGGCCGCCGCCGGCGCGAGGTCGTAGGCACGCTGGAACTCGGCGAGCGCGGCGTCGAAGTTCCCCTCGTTGAACAGATCCGTCCCGCGCGCGAAGTGCGTGCTCGCTTCGCCGCGCGCATCACTCTGGGCGCGCGCCGGCGACGCGATGACGCCGAGGAGCACGACGAGCAGGCACCCGGAGGCTAGTACCGCTGCCCGGAAGTGCGATCCGCACTTCCGGGCGAGGGCCGTGCGGGTGGGAGTCCGAGGGAGGGC
>JBGALT010000162.1:0-18113 GCA_044223665.1 Sandaracinaceae bacterium
CCCCGCGCCGCGCACCTCGCAGTCGCCGCCCGACGCGTGGTTGCAGAAGTCGCCGGGCGTCGTGCTCGGATCGAACGCCGTCTCGCGCCCGTCGAGCCAGCGCACGAGATCGCGCGTCTCGGTGCCGAAGCCGGAGAGGATGTCGGCGCCTCGCCGCGGCGGGCCGCAGCTGCCGGAGTAGTGGATGCACTCGTCGCCGTGGGAGATCGCGTGCACGGCGACGGTGCGCCCTCCTCCCTGCCCCAGCGTGCAGACGGTGGCTCCGGTGTTGTCGGTCGGATCGTCGTACGTCGCCGGGATGCCCGCGCAGTCCAGCCACGCCGCGCTCTGGCAGAAGCGACCGGCGCCCGAGGCCGTCGCCCCGGCGTCCTGGTGGTAGCGCGCCAGCGCGAAGTCGATCTCCGGGTAGGCGCTGATGACCTCGTCGAGCGACGTGCGGGCCAGATAGAGGCGCGAGTCGTTCGGCCGGCCGTCCCCGTCCTGATCGAGACCAGGGTGCTCGACCGAGCCGTCGCCGAAGGTGGGCCGCGCGTTGAGATCGCCGAGCATCGAGCCCGACGTGTCGAGGATGACGGCGATGCGCGGGCGGGCCGCGTCGCGGACGGCGAAGCAGCTCGGGTCGGTGGTCGAAGGCGTGCACGCGGTCGGCACGCCGCCCGTGCAGTACGCGAGCGAGGTGGCGCAGGTGCCGAGGCCGCAAGCGACGCTGCCCGTGCTCTCGTCGACGCTGCCGTCGAAGTCGTTGTCGTAGCCGTCGCAGATCTCGCCGACGTAGGCCCCGTCGAGCTGCAGCTCGCCGGCACCGCCGCCGGCCTCGCCCGCGCAGATCGGGCACACGCCGCCCGGCGCACCCGCCACGTCGAAGGTCGCGCCGTAGGCGAAGCTCGAGGTGCGCGATTGCACGGCGATGATGCCGCCGCCGCCGCCACCGCCGCAGTCGTCGCAGGTCCCGGAGGACTGGGCCATCGGCGGGCAGTCGAGGTGATCGACCGAGCTCGCCGCCGCGGCGAGCGTGTCGCCACCGCGGCCGCCGCCGGCGGTCACGAGCGCGCTCGCGCCGACCTGCACCTGGTCGCCGACGACGAAGATCGAGCCGCCGGCGCCGCCGCCGCCGGAGTCGTTGCCGTCACCGCAGCCGCGTCGTCCGTGGGCCGTGACGGTGCCGTCGATCTGGATCGTGCCGGTCGCCGCCGCGGTGAGCGCGACGAGCACGATGCGCCCGCCGCCCGCCCCGCCGACGGCCGGCTGATCGGCCGTGAAGCCGTCGCCGTCGCGGCAGCCCTTGTCACCGCCCGAGGCGCCGAACTCGACGTCGTAGATCGAGTGGTAGTACGAGCGACCGGCGACGGTCGGTGCGCCGTCGTTGTTCCAGCAGCCCGCGCGGTCGGTGCAAGCCGTGCCCGCCACGTTGAGCGTGTTGCCGCAGCTCTCCTCGAACTCCTGCGGGAACTGGCACGTGCTCGGGTCGCCGAACACGAAGCAGTCCTTGGTGCCGCGCCCGCCGACGCCGAAGTGCGCGCCGCCTCCGCCCGAGTCGTTGACGGAGCAGCCGCCCCGTCCGCCGGCCGTCGCGGTCGGGCCGCGCCCATCCGCGCACTGCGGAGTCGAGTAGCCGGCGCCACGCGCGTCGATCGTGGAGGTCGCATCGACGCTGATCGACTGCGCGATCAGGACGAGGTTGCCGGTGCCGTTTCGATCGACGCCGTCGAACGGGAGGACGCGGAGCGTCCCGTGGTTGCGCACGATGACGTGGTCGTAGTGGTGGACCCCACCGAGCGTCGTCGTCGTGTTGTCGACGATCAGATCCTGCGCGCCCGCGATGGACGGCGAGACGAGGAGCGCGATCGCGATCAGCCACCGAGCAGAGAGCGCGAGCGAGCGGTACGGCATCGCCGGATGATGGCGGATCCCCTGCCCCTCGGCACGGCCGGCCACGGATCGAAACGCACCCGCTCACGCGCCGGGAGAGTGGCGTTCGTCAGCCCATCCGCGGGACCGGAAACGACGACGACGGGCGACGCCCGAGCATGCTCGGGTCGTCCCGGTCGTCGTGGCCGCCCTGCAGGCGGGACGGTCCGCGCTGGCTCAGCAGTGACGGCCGGCGCCGGCCGGATCGTAGGGATCGCTGTCCGAGCAGTAGCGGCGGCCGCAGTGACGGCCTCCACCACCCGGATCGTACGGATCGCTGTCGCTGCAGCCGCCGCCGCAGTGACGGCCGTAGCCGGCCGGATCGTAGGGATCGCTGTCGGAGCACGCGGGCTGCGCACCGTCCTGCGCCGAGGCCGTGGCCGCAGCCCCGACCGTGGCGATGGTGGCGCCGACGGCACCGATCATCCCCACCGCGGCGCGACGACCAAGCGTCCGCTCGGTCAGGATCTCGTCCATCGTCAGCGTCTTCTTCTCGCTCATGGTCCTGTTCCTCCTCGTGCCGCCCGCAACGGTCGATAGGGGGGCGGCTGTCTCCGACGCGGGAGCCTACTGCCCTATTCAATCGATTCCTAGTGCATCGCGACACGACACCGATGCGACGCTCTAGGGCATCCTGCGAGCGCGATGAGCCTGCTCGAGCGCGTGGAGACTTCGGCGGAGCGACGCGATGCGTCTCTCTCCGCCACGCTCCGCGCCCGGCGCGGCGTCGTGCACACGCCTGCCGCCCTGGCCCGCTTCATCGCGGCGCGGGCCGGGCGTCCGGGCGAGGCGACGACGATTCTCGATCCCGCGTGCGGGCCCGGGGTCTTCCTCGCCGCGAGCCTCGAGAACGGCGGCGGCCCCCCGCGTGCGGTGCTCGGCTGGGACGTCGACGCCGACGCCCTCCTCGGTGCCGAGCGCGACCTCGGGCCCGCGTTCGCCGCGTCGGGCTGGCCCCTCGCGCTGGTCCACGGCGACGCGCTCGCCAGCGTGCCCAGCGTCGCTGGCGACGTGATCGTGCTCGGCAACCCGCCGTGGACCGCGAAGACGGCGAGCCGCGGAGTCACGGATGCCCTCCTCGACGACTTCCGCCGCGACGAGCGCGGTGCGCCGCTCGGCGAGCGCAAGATCGGGGTCCTCAGCGATGCGTACGTGCGCTTTCTCCGCTGGGGGCTGGCCGTGCTGGAGGGGGCGCCGGGCGGAGGCGTGCTGGCCATGGTGGTCAACAGCTCGTTCCTCGACGGCCGCGTCCACCGCGGGATGCGCAGCACACTCGCCCGCGCGCTCGATCGCATCGAGCTCTACGACCTCGGCGGCTCGGCCCTGGTCGCGCGCCCGCCCGGCGTGCGCGACGACAACGTCTTCGGCGTGCGGCCCGGGGCCGTGGTCTTCGTCGGCCGACGGAGCGCCGACCACCGTGGACCGGCGAGCGTGGCCGCAACGCGGATCGTGGGCAGCCGCGCGGAAAAGCTCGCGGTGCTGGGCGGGCTCGCGCAGGGCCAGCGCGCGCTCGACGCGATCGCGCTCGAGGCGCCCCTGTTCCGCTTCGTGCCCCGCACGCATGCGGGCTTTCCCGCGGCCTGGCCGGCCATCGACGCGTGGATGCCGTGGAGCCGCGAGGGCTTGCAGACCAACCGCGACGAGCTCTGCATCGACACCGATCGCGACGCCCTCCTCGCCCGCATCCGCGCCTTCGTCGCCGCACCGAGCCCGGCCCTGGCGCGCGCGCACTTCGATCCGGAGCTCGCCGCGGCGAGGCTCCGGCGCGAGGAGGCGCTCGAGCGATTCGTCGTGCCGATCGCCTACCGCTGGCTCTTCGCGCACCCTGCCCTCTGTCACCGGCCGCGCCCGGACATCGCGACGGCCCTCGGGCACCGCGCGCTGGCGCTCGTCACGGCCTACAAGGACCGAGGCCAGCGTCCCTTCGCGCACCTCGGCATCGTCGACGCGATCGCCGACAACTGCTGGCTCTCGGCGCGCTCGTCGTGCCGCGCGCGCGTGCTCCCGGTGCTTCGCCCCGACGGTAGCGAGAACGTGGGCGCGAGCGTGCGCGCGCAGTGGGCCGCGATCGCCGGCGCCCCGCCGAGCGCCGATCAGGTGCTGCGCTGGATCGCCGCCCACCTCGGCGCGCCGCGCTTCCGGGAGCGCTACGACGAGGCGCTCCGGACGGGGCCCCCGCGCATCCCGCTGCCGCGCGATCGGGCGCAGATCGAGCGCGTGGTGGCCGCGGGCGATGCGCTCGTTCGCGCCTTCGTCGCCGAGATCGGGCCCGGCCTCGAGCTGGAGCCCCTGACGGTGGGCCACCACAGGCTGGCCGCCTCGCCGCGGGCCGCCGCGGTGGCGAAGGCGCAGCGAGAAGCGAGCGACGCGCTTTCGGAGGGTGATCTCGCCGATCATCCTTTGGTAGGCTCGCCTGCATGAAGGGCCGCTTCCTCGCCTCGCTTCGCCTCGTGCCCGCCCTCCGCGCGCTCGCCCCCGCCTCGCTGGTGGGCGCCGCGCTCTCGGTGCCGGGATGCGTCGCGCCCACGGCCGCGGCGCGCGGGATCGCGCTCGACGATCCGCTCGGGCTCGTCCAGGACGTCGCTGCCGCCGGCAATCCGCTCCGCGTGTACGTGCTCCCGGCCGCCGGCTACAGCTGCAGCACGTCGACGGGGCTCATCACGCCCGACATCGCCGACGCCGAAGTGGGCGCCGTCGAGGACGCGATCGTGGACGGCAGCGCGATGATCTCCGGCGACATGGCCTCGCTGAGCGCGACGGTGCCGGTCGGAGACTGGACGATCCTCGTCCGCGGCAAGGGAACCGATCCGGTGAGCGGCCGCATGAACCGCATCATCGCGAGCGGCTGCGCCACGGTGAACGGCCTCGGCGCGAGCGAGACGCGCGGCGTGTCGATCACGCTCTTGCCGCAGCACGACATGGGCATGTGTGGGGACGGGACGCTGAGCCCCGACGAGCAGTGCGAGCCCCCTTCGGCGGGACAGTGCGACGCGAGCTGTCACACGACCGCGTTCGCGCTGCACAACAACCCCGCCGGTACGTTCCCCGCCGGCGCGCGCGCGCGCGTGCACGTCGCCTCGGTCACCGGCCAGCGAATCGTCGCCACGTTCGACGCCGGCAACTCCGACGTCGCCCTGCGCATGCTCGACACCGATGGCGCGACGATCACCACGCCGCCGCGCCTCGAGCGCGACGACGCTCTCGACGCCCTCGGCATGACGCAACCCAGCGCGCAGCTCGGCGGGTACCCCGCGATGGCGGGCGACGGCCACTTCGCCGTCGCGATGGAGGACTACTTCACGGGGAGCGGCGACGGCGGCGACGTGGTCGTCGAGCTCTTCTCGCGCGACCGCGACGCGATGGCCATCACCCCCGCGCGCCAGACCGAGACCGGGACCCAGCTCCTGCCGAGCGCCGCGTATGCGGGCACCGGCGCGCTCATGGTCGTGTTCGAGGACTCGTCGAGCGCGACCGGGCTGTCGGGCCGCGTGTTCGCGCCGAGCTCGTCGACCGCGAGCGGCGCCGAGGCGTTCCCCGTCGGCGGAGCGGTGACCGGCGCGCGGCATCCGATCGTGGCCGGGCTCCCGTCGGGCTTCGTCGTCGCCTTCTCGGCCGGCGGCGACGTGCGCGTGCAGCGCTTCGGCGCCGACGGCAGCGCCACCGACGCGAGCGCGATCGCGGTGCTCGACGCGGCCGACGCCGCCGACGTCCAGGACGAGCCCAGCGTCGCCGCCAACACGGACGGCAGCTTCCTCGTCGCGTGGACCGAGCACGGATCGGCCAACGGCGACGGCAACGGGACCACGGTCCGGGCGCGCGCTTTCACGACGGCCGCGGCCCCGGCCGGCGTCCCGCTCGTCTTGCCGAGCGAGACCTCGACCCAGTCGGGCGATCAGACGGCACCGACCGTCGCCGCGGCCGACGGACGCTATCTCGTCGCGTGGGTGGGCCAGGGCGGCGTGCGCGCCCGCATCGTGTCGGGCACGGGCACCGCGCTCCCCAACCGCGAGCAGCCGCAGACGGCGGGTGACTTCGCCATCGCCCCCGCGGGTGCCGCGCCTTCGGCGACCGCCATGGGCGCCAGCCCCGCGTCGTGGCTCGTCGCCTTCGAGAACGCCGGCGAGGTCTCGGCGCGCCGCATCCCCCGCTGATCGACGTCCGCCCGCGCGAAGGGCGCGATCTCCGCGAGCGCGGATCAGGCCGTCTTGGCCGCCGCGGCCTTGGTCTGTTGGACGAGCGGCTCGACGGCGCGGCGGAAGCGCTCGCTCCACTCGGTGGGCTTGAAGCTCGACGGGTCCAGGCGCACGAGGCGTGTCTTGCCCACCGCGTACACGAGGTCGCCGTGGCGGCCCTTCACGCAGGCGTCGATGACGAAGCTCGTGCGCCCGAGGTGCGAAGGCGCGAGCTCGACCACGAGCTCGCCTTCGCCGCGCACCGGCGCGAGATACTCGACCTCGTGCGCAGCCACGACGTGGAACTTGTCGGGGTTGGTCGCGAGGTCGTCCTCCCACCGGAACCCGAGCGCCTGGAACAGCTCCCCGCGCGCACGCTCCATGAAGAGCACGTAGCGAACGTTGTGCAGGATGTTCAGCGCATCGAGGTCGTCGAAGTAGACGCGCTGCGTGGACCGGTACGGGCTCGAGAGAGTCACGCGCCGGTCATGACACGCCGCGCGCGTCAGAGCGACTGGAGGTAGACGACGAGATCGGCGATCTCGGCCTCGTCGAGCTGCGTGGTGTGGCCGTGCCGATCGAGCCCCCCACCCGAGATCGTGAAGCGCTGCGCCAGCGTGAGCGCGCGGCCGTCGTGCAGGTAGGGCGCCCGGTAGGCGACGCCGCGCAGCGAAGGCACCTGGAACGCTCCCCCCGTCCCGACGTCGACCGTCGCCTCGCTCGAGCCGTGCTCGCCGCCGTGGCACGGGGTGCAGCCGACCTCGGCGCTCTCGAAGAGCGCGCGGCCGCGCGCCACGGCGGCCGCGTCGAGCTGGGGCGGCGCGAGCGATGGGAGCGTGTCGAGGTAGCCGACGAGGAGCTGCTCGTACACGGTTCCCACCGGGCCCGCGCCCATGCGCTGGCCCATGACGTCGGCGAGCAGCGCGCTCATGGAGGTGAACTCGCCGTCCCAGTGGAAGGGCGCGGTCTCGGCGATGCCGCCGCGCAGCGGCATGGTGCGGCGCTCCCCGGTCACGAAGCGCCAGACGTGCCCATCGTCACCTCCCTCGGGATGACACGATGCGCAGGCGATCCCTGCTCCCACCTCGGCGTGGAACAGATCGAGGCCCGTGTCGGCGTGCGTCTGGCGGCCGTACGAGGTGAGCGTCACGCCTTCGTCCGTCACGAGGTGGAGCGCGTCGGGAGCGCGCGTCTGCACCAGCAGATCGCCCGCCGCGGTGAAGGCGACCGCGACCGCGCGACCGCCCGCGAGCTCCACGCAGCGCCCCCCACCCGCCCCGGGCTCGATCGCCGTGCCGCTCGCGTTGCGCAGCGAGAACACCACGATCTGGCAAGGCGAGCCCGGGCGGGCGCCCGCCTGCGCGATCGCGAGCCGCGATCCGTCGGGCGCGATCGCGACGTCGACCGCCAGCGTCGTGCCCGGCAGCGAGGTCCCGAGGACATCGGTGCCGCCGTCGAGCATCGCGAGCATCGGCTGGACCAGCGGCCCGCTCACCGGCCCGCCATACGCCATCGGCTCGGACGGGTCGATGAGCTCGGAGGACTCCGACTGGTACACCGCCGCGGCCCCGCCTCCAGGCCGCGAGATCGTCCGCCACACGACATGCGCGCTCGCCTGTCGCGCGCCCTCGGGAGGAAGCGCCATCGGGGTGAGCAGGGCGAGGCTCGAGCGCTCGACCACCTCCAGTCGGCCAGCCCGGAAGCGCGAGACCAGCAGCCGGTCCCCGTCGACGACGACGTCGCGCAGGTCCTCTCCGAGCTGCACCACGCCGGTCGGCGCGGCCTCGGGCGCGCTCGGCAGGCGGACGAGCTCGCCGCTCGCGCACGCCACGTAGAGCACGTCGAGCGCCGCATCGAAGGCGACGCCGCGCGGCACCGGGCAGACCGCGCGCGTCGCCAGGATCGCCGGCTCGCTCGGGCTCGAGACGTCGACGGTCGCGATCGCGCCCGCGCGGCGCAGCACCACGTGTGCGCGCCCCGACGCGTCGAGCACGACTCGCCCCGGCTCGGCCCCGTGTGCGAACGAGACCTCGCCGCGGACCACGCGCGCGGTCGGGTCCACGATCTCGAGGCGGTCCTCGTCCGGGAACGACACGAAGGCGAGAGGCCCTTCCGCCGACGCGGTGAGCGTCCCGCCCGCGACGACGGGAGGACGCTCGGCGGGCAGCCGCGCCGCGCCGAAGACCTGCTCGATGGCAATCCGCGGCGTCGTCGCGTCCGGCCGCACCGAGATGGGCCCCGCGTCCCTCGGCCCGCCTCCTCCCGTGCCGCCGCATGCCTGGATCAGCCCGCAGGCGCTCACCCACAAGAGCGCACCGATGGTTCCGTGCTTCATCGCTCCTCCCGGAGCTACGTGGCCAGGCGCCGTCCGTGCCGTCCGTCCGAAAGCACGTGCTCGCTGACCAGCCATCCGCGATCACGGCCGGGCATGACCGCCGGCGCGCGTCGTGTTAGGAAAGCGGCCCGCGATGGCCTGGTTCAACAAGACGCGTGCATCGCTCGACGCCTCCGAGAAGCAGACGATCGGCCGCGGCGTGTTCCGGCGCTGCGACGAGTGTGGCGCGACGCTGCGCGCCGAGGAGTTCACCGAGAACCTCGAGGTCTGCCCGCAGTGCCAGCACCACTACGCGCTCTCGAGCGAGTCGTGGGTGGACCTGCTGCTCGACCCCGGCTCGTTCGAGGAGCTCGACAACGGCCTCTTCGCCGGCGACCCGCTCGCGTTCAACGACTCTCGGCCCTACCCCGAGCGCGTGAAGGCGACCCGCAAGAAGACCGGCGTCGAGGACGCCATCATGGTCGGCGAGGGGCAGCTCGACGGGCGCGCGGTGCAGTTCGGGAGCTTCGTGTTCCGCTTCATGGGCGGCTCGATGGGCTCGGTGGTGGGCGAGAAGATCACGCGCATGTTCGAGCGCGGCACCGCCAAGCGACAGCCGGTGATCCTCCTCTCGGCCTCCGGCGGCGCGCGCATGCAGGAGGGCGTCCTCTCCCTCATGCAGATGGCCAAGACCGTCTCGGCGCTGGGCCGCCTGCGCGCGACGGGCATGCCCTTCCTCAGCGTGCTGCTGAACCCGACGACCGGCGGCGTCGCGGCGAGCTTCGCCCTGCTCGGTGACGTCAACGTGGCCGAGCCCAAGGCGCAGATCGGCTTCGCCGGCGCGCGCGTGATCGAGAACACGATCCGCCAGAAGCTGCCCGAGGGGTTCCAGCGCTCCGAGTTCCTGCTCGATCACGGCATGGTCGACATCATCGCGCCCCGCCACGAGATGCGCGCCACGCTCGCGCGCGTGCTCGGCCACCTCGTCGGCGGATGACGCGCGGCCACGCGCGCTACGAGGAGAGCCGTGCCTGGCTCTACGGCCTCGCGCGCGGCGGCGTGAAGCTCGGCCTCGAGCGCATCGCGTCGATCGCTCTGGCCCTCGAGCACCCCGAGTCGTTCGCGCCGTCGGTCCTCGTGGCCGGCACCAACGGCAAGGGCAGCGTGTCGGCGATGATCCACGGCGCGCTGATCGCGGCGCGCCTGCGCGCGGGGCTGTTCACCTCACCGCACCTGCACACCGTGCGCGAGCGGATCCGGCTCGGGCGCGCGCCCATCACCGAGGCCGCGTTCGTGCGCGAGGTGGATCGCCTCCGCGCGCTCGCCCTCGCCGGCGCCTGCCCCGAGCCGACGTTCTTCGAGGCGATCACGGCGCTCGGCTGGGCCGCGATGCGGAGCGCGAAGATGGACATCGAGGTGCTCGAGGTCGGCCTCGGCGGGCGCCTGGACGCGACGAACGCGAGCGGCGCGGTCCTGGCGTCCGTCATCACCTCGATCGGCATGGACCACGAGGCCTTCCTCGGGAGCACCATCGAGCGCATCGCGCGCGAGAAGGCCGGCATCCTGCGCGCGGGCGTGCCCGCCGTCGTGTCGGTCGACGATCGCGGCGCGCTGCGGGAGATCCGGACGATCGCGCGGCGGCGCGGGGCCGAGCTCCACGTGCTCGGCGAGGACGTGCGCGTCGAGGAGGGGGCCGACGGGATGCGCGTCACGGTCGGGCGGCGCCGGGTGGGCGGGCTCGTGCCGGGGCTCGCGGGCGCGCACCAGCGTCGCAACGCGGCGACCGCGGCCGCCGCGCTCCTCGTGCTCCGCTCGGCCCGGCGGCCGATCCCGGACGACGCGATCCGGCGCGGTGTGGGGCGGGTCGACTGGCCCGGGCGCCTCGAGACCGTCCCGGGCCGCCCGTCGATCCTCTTCGATGCCGCGCACAACCCCGACGGCGCACGGGCGCTCGCGGCCCACCTCGCCACGCTCCCGCGCACGGGGCGGCGCGTGCTGCTCTTCGGCGTCATGTCCGACAAGGACTGGCCCGCGATGCTCCGCACGCTCTCGTCCGAGATCGACGAGCGCGTCTACGTCGCGCCTGCGCTCGGCCGCGCCGAGAAGCTCGTGCACCTCGATGCCTTCGCCCCGGGCCTCTCGGCGCCGAGCGTGGCCGAGGGGCTCGCGCTCGCGAAGGCGCGCGCCGGCGGACACGGTCTCGTGGTGGTGGCCGGCTCGATCTTCGTGCTGGCCGAGGCCCGCGCGTCGGCGCTCGGGCTCGCGCAGGAGCCCCCCATCGCGATGTAGCGTGCGCGGCGCCTCGCGCGCCGGCCTCCGCGCGGGCGATGCCCGCCGAGCAACGACCTCGGCGCCGCAGCGCGGCGCGCGGTCTCGGAAGCACGCGGTGGCGATCGAAGGCTGCCGCAGCTCTGCGCGCGCACGACGCGCGGGTCGCCCACCACCATCGTCTCAATCGTCGCGTCACGCGACGATTCTGGGACGTAGTAGATCAGCGCGCGCGAGCAGGCCGGGCGAGGCCGTAGGGCGCCGGGCGCGCGGCGACGCCGCAGCCGCAGCCGCCGGCCGACGAAGGCGCACCGCGTCCCGCGTCACCGGCCGGGCTCGCATCCGCGGGCGGCATCCCGGCGTCGGCGATCGGCGCCGGGTGCGAGGAGGCGTGCACGTGCAGCGCGAGCGCCGCGGTGTCGGGATCGTTCGTGGTCAGCGTGACGAGCGCGTCGACGTTCTCGACCTCGGTCGGCGCGTAGGTGACGACCAGCGCGCGGCTCGAGTGCGGCGGTAGCCGTATGGTGGCCGGCTCCACCGTCATCGCTCCGCCGGGCGGCACGACGTCGACCACGAGATCGGCCTCGCCCTCGTTGCGCACGAGGGCCATGTCCGACGCCTCTTGGCCGATCTCGACGTCGCCCAGCTCGAGCGTGTCGGGCATGAGCTGGACGTCGGGCAGGGGCACGTGCACCGTGTCCTCTTCGAACGACGTCTCCGACGAGGTCTGCACCACGTGCAGGGGGAGCGAGAACGACGCGAGATCCCAGCGCCGCCCGGCGAGGGTGACGTAGACCGCCGGCGTGAGGGTGACCACGCCGTCGTAGAGCAGGTGCCCGTGAGGGAGCACCGTGACGTCCACGCTGGGGCCGAAGCCCAGCGTGCGGTTGGCGGGCGGGAGCGGGACGACGCCGCCCTCGTTGGAGATGAAGCTCGGGCTGTTGGCGATGTCGATGCGATCGCTCTGGTAGCTCGTCGAGAGGCTCGCGACGGCGCTCAGATCGATGCCGCCGTCGATGCCCGGGATCGAGATGCCGGCGAGCGAAGAGATGCTGATGCCGACGACCCGCACCGGGCTCGTCGAGTCCATCACCACGATCGGGCGCGGGTCGGCGCCGGTGAGCACGAAGGGATCGAACGTCGTCTCGGCCGCGAGGCGCAGGTCGCGCGGGAACGATGCGGGCAGCGGGATGTCGCCCGTGAAGTCGTAGACCGTGCCGCCCACGTCGAGATGGAGCCGGATCTCGGCGACGATCTCGAAGCCGTAGGCCATCGCGAGCCGCCCTTCCCCGGGGCGCCCCGGCACCGCGACCTGCACGGCGCGCATCGGAGGCGTGGTCGGCCACGACGTGACGACGCGACCGCCCATCTCGACCTCGCTCTCGGCCATGGCGAGGAAGGCGAAGTGGACCTGGATCGGCGAGCCCGCGGGGACCCAGCCGCTGTCGAGCGAGATGGACGGAATCGCCGCGGCGCGATGCACGAAGTCGACGTCCCCCGCGAAGCACTGGTCGGCCGGGACGTCGGGCCCGGTCGGGCACTGCGCGCGCGCCAGCGGTGGCAGCAGCAGCGAGAGGGACGAGGCGACCAAGAGAGCGGCGGGGGGCCGGAAGCGCATCGGTCGATCGAACCACGAGGACGCTTGTGCGCGCAACGGCCTCGCGCGCCGAGCCTCCCGCCGACGCGCCATCGACCGCTGTTGACCACGCCATCGGACGATGGCAGCTTTGAGCGATGCTCCACCCCGACGCGCTCCCCGACGAGAGCTCCGCGCGCGACAAGCGCATCCCGGTCCGGGCGCCCCACTTCGCGCTCGACGACGTGACCCGCGGCTGGCTCGCGACCGACCCGGTCGCTTCCGACGTGGTCGACGCCCTCAGCCTGATCTTCCCCGAGGGCGAGCGCTTCTTCATCCGCAGCGTCCAGGCGTACGCGCACCTCTACGAGCACGATCCGGAGCAGCGCGCGCGCGTGCGCGGCTTCATCGGCCAGGAAGGCCGCCACGGCCACGAGCACGATCGCATGAACCGCTCGCTGGCCGCCCGCGGCCACGACGTCGCCCGCTACCAGCGCCTGTACACCGCGTCGATGTACCGCTTCGTCGAGCCGGCCACGCCTCCACACCTGCGCCTCGCGTCCACGGCCGCCCTCGAGCACATGACGGCCACGCTGGCCGAGATCGCGCTGACGACGGACGTGCTCGCCGACGCGCACCCCGAGCTCGGACGCCTCCTGCGCTGGCACGCGCTCGAGGAGATCGAGCACCGCAGCGTCGCGTTCGACGTTCTGCAGCGCGTGGATCCGCGCCTGCGTACGCGCGCGATCGGGCTGGCGATCGGCATCGCGACGCTCACCGTGGCCTGGAGCGCCGCCTTCGCGATGCTCCGGTACGAGGACCGCGGCGCGAGCCCACGCCCCCGGGATCGCGCCCGCTCGCGCCGCTTCTGGCGCGCCGTCGATCGGAGCGCGCCTCTCGTGCTCCGAAGCCTCGGCCGCTACCTGCGACGGGACTTCCACCCCGATCACGAGATCGCGCCGCCCGTCGAGCACGCGCTCGCCGAGGCGCGCGCCACGCTCGCGCCGGCGTGAGCGTCCATCGCGCTTGACGGGGCGGCCCCTTTCGCGGGATGGCGTCGGCATGGCGCGCCGTTCCCCGAGCCAGGCTCCCGCGTCGGCCCCCGTCGCCGCACCGCGCGCGATGCGGATCGAGGAGCTCGCCGCGCGCGCGCGCACGACCGTCCGCAACGTCCGCGCCTACCGCGAGAAGGGCCTCCTGCCCGCGCCGCGGCAGCAGGGTCGCGTGGCCTACTGGGACGAGACCCACCTGGCCCGCCTGCGCACGATCGGGGCGCTGCTCGAGCGTGGCTACTCGATCGCCAACATCCGCGAGCTGACCTCCGCGTGGGCGAATGGGCGCCGCCTCGAGGACGTGCTCGGGCTGGAGGCCGCCGTCACTTCGCCCTTCAGCGAAGAGCAGCCGGAGGTCGTGGAGGCCGGGCGCCTGCTCGCCGCGCTGGGGAGCGACGTGACGCCCAGCGTGATCGCCCGGGCGCTGGAGCTCGGCGTGCTGGAGCTCTCGGGGACCGAGCTTCGCGCCCCGAGCCCTCGCTTGCTCGCCGCGGGCATCGAGCTGACGCGCGTCGGCGTCCCGATCGAGGCGCTGCTCTCGGAGCTCGGCGTGCTGCGGCCGGCCGTCGAGCAGATCGCGCGGCGCTTCGTGCAGCTCTTCGCGCGGCACGTGCTCGACGCGCACGGCGCAAAGACGGCGCGCGGCGCGACGCTGCGCAAGCTCGAGCACGCGGTGCGGCAGGTGCGCCCGCTCGCGCTCCGGGTCGTCGAGGTCGAGCTGGCCCAGGCGCTGGAGCGCGAGATCCGGGATCAGCTCACGACCGAGCTCGAGCGAGCGCTGGTGGGCCAGAAGGGCGCCCGCCGTCGCTGACGCTCGCGGTCCGGATCAGCGCGGCGCTTCCTTGCTGCCGACGACGGTGAGGTTCAGTCCGACCTGCACCGGGAGAGCCTTGCCGTCGACGGTGATGGTCATCTTGCCGTTGATGTTCCAGCCGAAGGAGCCGGTCGAGAACGCCTTCACGTCGGCGGTCATCTCCTGACCGGCGATGACGACCTTCACGGCCTCGGCCTTCTCGAGGAACTGGGCGAGCGATACGGGGGGCGGAGTCTTGGCCATCGGCGAACGCTATCACGCGCTCCGGCGGCCGACCCGCGGGGGTGGGCGAGCACGCCGCGAACGATGCGTTCTCGTACGGATCGCGCTGGCGCCGGGCCGCGTTCGTGCTTAGTCGAGGACCAGGCGTGCCCCGTGTCGGTGCGCCCACGGGGAAACGACCATGAAGGCGACCAAGAGCATCCTCGCGCACGTCTACGATCACGAAGAAGCTTGGCGAGATCGCGTGTACCTGACCCAGCCGCTCGGTGGCGAGGCGGTCGAGAGCTACACGTGGGGACAGGCGCTGGACCAGGCGCGCCGGATGGCGGCCTATCTCCAGTCGCTGGGCCTCGAGCGCGGCGACCGCGTCGCCATGCTCTCCAAGAACTGCGCCCACTTCTTCATCGCCGAGCTCGCCATCTGGATCGGCGGCTTCACGACGGTCGCGATCTTCCCGACCGAAGGCGAGGACACCGTCCGCTACGTCCTCGAGCACAGCGGCGCCAAGGCCGTCTTCGTGGGCAAGCTCGACCCGATCTGGAAGACCCAGCAGAAGGGCATCCCCGAGGCCCTCCACAAGATCGCCTTCCCGCTCGCGCCGGCGACGAGCTTCCCGAAGTGGAGCGACGTGGTGGCGAAGACGAAGCCCCTCGAGGGCCGCATCGCGCGCGAGGACGACGAGCTGGCGATGCTCATCTACACGTCGGGCTCCACGGGCAAGCCCAAGGGCGTCATGCACTCGTTCGGGCGGATCTCGGCGGCGAGCGAGGGCATCGCGCGGGGGATCGCGCTGACGACCGAGGACCGTGCGCTCTCGTACCTGCCGCTCGCGCACGTCTTCGAGCGCGCCTACATCGAGTGCGCGAGCTTCGTCGCCGGCCCGCACGTCTTCTTCGCGGACTCGCTCGACACGTTCGTGAAGGACCTCAACCGCGCCAAGCCCACGATCTTCCTCTCGGTGCCGCGCCTCTGGCTCAAGTTCCAGCACGGCGTGTTCGCGAAGATGCCGCCGGGGCGCCTCGACTTCCTGCTCTCGATCCCGATCGTGAAGGGCATCATCGGGCGCAAGATCCTCACGAACCTCGGCCTCGAGCACGTCCGCCTCGCCGGCTCGGGCTCGGCGCCGATCCCGGCCGAGCTCATCGCGTGGTATCGCCGTCTCGGCCTGAACCTCATGGAGGGCTACGCGATGACGGAGGACTTCGCGTACTCGCACATGTCGAAGGCCGGCTTCAGCAAGGTCGGCTACGTCGGTGTGCCGCACGAGGGCGTGGAGGTGAAGATCAGCGACGAAGGCGAGATCCTCATTCGCAGCCCCGGCACCATGACGGGCTACTTCCACGCCGAAGAGCTCACGAAGGAGGCCTTCACGCCGGATGGCTACTTCAAGACGGGCGATCGCGGCGAGCGCACCCCCGAGGGCCTGCTGAAGATCACGGGCCGGGTGAAGGAGCTCTTCAAGACCGCCAAGGGCAAGTACGTCGCGCCCGCCCCGATCGAGAACATGCTCAACGAGAGCCCGCTCATCGAGCTCTCCTGCGTGAGCGGCGTCGGCGAGCCCGCCGCGTTCGCGTACGTCGTCCTGTCCGAGGAGGTCCGCAAGACGCTCGACGACGCCGCCAAGCCCGGGCTCGAGGCGCAGCTCGCCGAGCTGCTCGACAAGACGAACAAGGCGCTCTCGACCTACGAGCAGATGCAATTCGTGGTGGTCGCCAAGGAGCCGTGGTCCATCGAGAACGGCTTCCTCACGCCCACGATGAAGGTGAAGCGCGCGAGGATCGAGGCGCACCTCGCCGGCAAGATCGCCCCCTGGTTCGAGAGCAAGAAGAAGGTCGTCTGGGAGTGACCGCGACGCGCACGGCCCGCCGTGCTCGGCCGTCGATCACCAGGCCGCGACGGGGCGGGTGCGCGGCTTCGAGCACATTCCGCAGCGAGCCGCTGTTCGCTCGCAAGGCGTGGGCAAAGGGGCGCTCCCGCCCGGCGCGGCAGGCGATCACTCGACGGGGCCCCTTCTCCAATCCAACAGGTGCGCCGCGAGCGGCGCAGCGCATCTCCCCCGGAAGTACGGATCGCACTTCCGGGCAGCGGTACTAGATCCCTTCCGTGACGGAGCGCGCCGAGTCGGTCTACGACATCCGCGGGATGACCTGCGCCGCGTGCGCCAAGCGGGTCGAGCGTGCCCTCTCGCGCGTCGAGGGCGTCGAGAGCGTGCAGGTCGACCTGGTGCGCGAGCGCGCGCACGTGCGCGGCACCCCGCGCGAGGCCGAGCTGACGCGGGCGACGGCGGACGCGGGCTACGAGCTCGTTCGGCGCCCGACCGGCGCGCAGGCGCCGAGGCGCTCGACCGAGCAGGCACGCGCGATCGCGGCTGCGCTGGTCGCTGCGCTCGTGCTCGCGATCGAGACGCTGGCGCCGCACGCGCTCGGGACGGCCACTCCCTACTTCACGCTCGCGCTGTCGGCCGTCGTGGTGCTCGGGCTCGGAGGCCCGGTGTTCGTGCGGGCGCTGCGGCTCGCGCGCGCGCGCGATGCGAGCATGGACACGCTGGTCGCCCTCGGGAGCGGCGCGGCCCTCGGGCTGGGCGTCGCCGGGATGCTCGGGCACGCGGGGCATGGCGCGCACGGGCACTCGGACGCTTCGGCGGGCGCGCTGGTGGTCGCGCTGGTGCTCGTCGGCAAGGCGCTCGAGGCGCGCGCCAAGCACCGCGCGGGCGACGCGCTCGATCGCCTGGTGCTCGCGGACGCCGCCGCCGTCCGGGTGACGCGCCACGGCGCGACGACGGACATCCCGGCCGCGGAGCTGCGCGCGGGCGACGTCGTGCACCTGCCGGCCTACGCGATCGTTCCCGTCGACGGCACGATGGAGAGCGAGCACGCCTACGTCGACGAGTCGCAGCTGACGGGCGAGAGCCGGCCCGTGCGCAAGGCGCGCGGCGAGGCCGTGCACGGCGGCACCGTCAACGGCGGCTCGCCCGTGAGCCTCGCGGTCACGGCCGTCGGCGCCGCGACGTTCCGCGGTCGGCTCGAGCGCGACACGGCCGAGGCACTGTCTCGCCCTCCCCGCGAGGCGGCGCTCGCCGACCGCGCGAGCCGCTGGGTCGTGCCGCTCGTGCTCGCCGTGACGCTCGCGAGCTTCGGCTACCACGTCGCCCTCGGCGCGCCGTGGTCCGCGGCGCTGCGCAGCGCGATCACGGTCGTCGTGATCGCCTGCCCGTGCGCGCTCGGGCTCGCCACGCCGGCCGCGCTGGTCGCCGCCGTAGGGCGCGCCGCCCGCGAGGGCATCATCGTGCGAGACGCCGGGCGCTTCCTCGTGCTCGCGCGCGCGCGGCACCTGTTCTTCGACAAGACGGGCACGCTCACCGAGGGCAAGCCCCGCGTGTCGGACCTCGTCCTGCTCGGGCCGCACGACGAGCGCAGCGTGCTCGCGTGGGTGGCGTCGATCGAGGAGAGCTCGGAGCATCCGATCGGGCGCGCCCTGTTCCTCTCGGCGATGGAGCGCGGCATCGCGGCGCGACCGACCACCGACGTCGTGGTCGCGCCGGGGCGCGGGATCTCGGGGCGCGTGGACGGCCACGCCGTCGGCGTCGAGGTGCTCGACGGCGATCGAGAAGCATCGCTCCCCGCGCAGGCGCGTGAGCAGGCCGCGGCCGCGCGCCGCGACGGCCGCTCGGTCTCGATCGTGCTCGTGGACGACGCGCCCGCCGCGCTCGTCCAGGTCCGCGACCGCGCGCGCGGCACCTCGGCGCGCCTGGTCGCCGCGCTCCGCCGCGAGGGCCTCTCGCTCACGA
>JBGALT010000163.1:0-17950 GCA_044223665.1 Sandaracinaceae bacterium
CCGCGCGCTCGGCGGCGCCGTCACCGTCCGCAACACCATCGTCACCAACAACTCCGGCTACGGCGCCTTCGCCTCCGGCGGCAGCATCACCCTCACCTACTCCGACTTCTGGCAGAACACGAACGGCAACTTCGGCGCGACCAGCGCTGCGGGCGTGATGTCGGCGAACCCGCTCTACGTGTCGGGCTCGAACCTGCGCATCACGTCGAACTCGCCCTGCCGCTTCGCCGGGAGCACCGGGAACGACATCGGCGCGCTGCCTTACGTGAGCGACGCGACCCCCGGCCTCTACGGCACGCTCTGGTCCAACACCACCGTCTCCACGCCGACCCCGGTCCCGGGCGATCTGACCATCGCGCCCGGCGTCACGCTCACCCTCGCCGCCGGCGCGACGCTCACGTTCGCCACCAGCGACATCATGATCGCGTATGCCGACACCACCCGCGCCGAGCTGCGCGTGCAGGGCACGCTCGTCACGAACGGCACCGGCGCGAGCCCCGTCACCCTCACCAGCGCAGGCACCAGCGCCACCACCTGGTACGGCGTCGTGTTCCTCCCGGGCGCGTCCGGCTCGCGCCTGAGCGGCCTGGTGCTCGAGGAGGCCTACTACGGCCTCCGCGTCGAGGGCGGCGCGCTCACCTCCGCCGACGGCATGACGATCCGCAACTGCCAGATCGGCACCTACGTCGTGAGTGGCGCGATCGACGTCGAGAACACCGTCTACACGGGCAACTCCGACGCGTTCCGCGTCGACAGCAGCACCGGCAGCGTGATCCTCGGCAGCTCGACGCTCTACGGCAACAGCAACGCGATCCGCGCGCTCGGCGGCGCCGTGCACCTGACCTCGACGAGCCCTTGCATCGACACCGGCACCGCGAGCTCCGCGCCGATGCGCGATCGCGATGGCAGCCCACGCCCGCTCGACGGCGACGGGATCGGAGGGGCCGCCTACGACATGGGCGCCTACGAGTACGCCCGCGCGACCGTCTGCGGCGACGGGATGCTCGGCGCCGGCGAGGTCTGCGACGACGGCCCGCTGAACGGGACCTATGGCCACTGCAACGGCACGTGCACTGGGCCCGGCCCGCGCTGCGGTGACGGCATGCCGAACGGCACCGAGCAGTGCGACGACGGCAACACGGTCGACACCGACGCTTGCACCAGCGCTTGCCAGAGCGCGCGCTGCGGCGACGGCTTCCAGCGCGCGGGCGTCGAGGAGTGCGACGACGCGAACACGATTCCCACCGACGACTGCACCAACACGTGTCGCATCGCGACGTGCGGCGACGCGATCGTGCGCGCCGGCACCGAGCAGTGCGACGACGGCAACACCGTGACCACCGACGCCTGCATCTCCTGCGCGAACGCCTTCTGCGGCGACGGCTACCTCCAGGCCGGCACCGAAGAGTGCGACGACGGCAACGCCAGCAACACCGACGTCTGCACGAACGCCTGCCGCAACGCCTTCTGCGGAGACGGCATCATCGGCCCGGGCGAGACCTGCGACGACGGCAACACCGTCGACAACGACGGCTGCACGAGCCGGTGCGTGCCTGCGATGTGCGGCGACGGCATCATGCAGCCGGGCGAGGAGTGCGACGACGGCAACGCCGTCAACACCGACGCCTGCACCACGAGCTGCCACGTCCCGCGCTGCGGCGACGGATTCATCCAGACGGGCGAGGTCTGCGACGACGGCAACATGGTCGACACCGACACCTGCACGAACGCCTGCCAGCCCGCGCGCTGCGGCGACTCGATCGTGCAGACGGGCGAGACGTGCGACGACGGGAACACCGACCCGACCGACGGCTGCACCTCGAGCTGCTTGCCGGCGGTCTGCGGCGACGGCTTCGTGCACGCGGGCGTCGAGGAGTGCGACGACGGCAACACGAGCGACACCGACGGCTGCATCGCCGGCTGCATCGCGGCGAGCTGCGGCGACAACCACCTGCACACCGGCGTCGAGGCCTGCGACGACGGCAACACGAGCGACGGCGACGGCTGCAGCAGCACCTGCGCGCTCGCCAGCTGCGGCAACGCCAGCGTCGATCCCGGCGAGGAGTGCGACGACGGCAACCTCTCGAACCTCGACGCGTGCCTGGGCACCTGCCTGAGCGCGCGCTGTGGCGACGGCTTCGTCCGCACCGGCCTCGAGGCCTGCGACGACGGCAACACGCTCGACACCGACGGGTGCGTGATGGGCTGCCACGTCGCGAGCTGTGGCGACGGCTTCGTGCGCGCCGGCGTCGAGACGTGCGACGACGGAAACGGGGACCAGACGGACGCGTGCCTCGTGAGCTGCGAGAGCGCGAGCTGCGGCGATGGCTTCGTCGAGAGCGGCGTCGAGGAGTGCGACGACTCCAACACAACGGCCGGCGACGGCTGCAGCCCGAGCTGCACGGAGGAGCCGCCGCCGAGCGACGCGGGCGTGCCGGACGGTGGCGCGAGCGACGCCGGCGCGACGGCGCCGGATGCTGGGATGAGCGGCCCCGACGCCTCCGGCCTCGACGCCTCGACGTCACCCGACGGCGGGACCGTGACCCCGACCTCGACGGGTGGCTGCGGCTGCCGCACGGCCGGCGGCGGCTCGGGCGGGACCGGTCCGCTGGCGGTCGGCCTGGCGCTGGCGCTCTGGATCGCGCGTCGACGGACGCGCTGACGGAGAACGGAGGCGTAGGGACGCGGCGCGCTCGCTCGGCGGGCGCGCCGCGCGCTTTTCCAGGCTCGGGCGAGCGCGCTGCTTTTTCTGAACCCGCTCCTCGGGTCCGCGCGTTCTACCGGACGAGAAGCGAGCGATGATGCCAGCGATGGCGGCGGACGGAGCCGAAGAGGAGCGGGACGAGGGCGGAGCGCGAGTCATCGCGATCTCGTCGCGCGGCCGCGCCGTGCCTCCTCCCGGCGCTCCCGAGCCCCCGCGCCGTCCGACGGCCGGCGCGGGGGTCGATCGCGCGCTCCTCGATCGCCATCGAGCGGGAGATCCCGAAGCGTTCCCGGCACTGGTCGCGGCCTTTCGCGCCCCGGTGTTCGGCTATCTGACGAGGTGTGGCGTGAGAGCGGCGGATCGCGACGACTTGTTCCAGGAGGCCTTCCTGCGCGTGCACCGCGCAGCGAGCCCTGGCGCGAGCAGCGAGCTGCCGACCGGGCCGGTCGCGCCCTGGCTCTTCACGATCGTCGTGAACCTCGTCCGCTCCCACTTCCGGAAGGCGGGGGTCCGACGCGGCACGACGCTGGACACCGATGCGGGCGAGCGCGCCGTCGGGAGCGAGATCCCGGCGGACCGCGCGCTCGAGACGCGCGAGCAGCTCGCCTGGCTCGAGGCGGCGATGGCCAAGCTGCCGCTCGAGCAGCGCGAGGCGCTCGTGCTCACCGGCGTCGACGGGCTCGAGCTCGCCGAGGCGGCCGCCGCGCTCGAGGTGCCGGTCGATACCGTCAAGACGCGCGTGCGGCGGGCGCGGCTGGCGCTCGCGGAAGCGCGGGCGCGCGCGGGCGTGATCGCTGCGCGGGAGGAGGGGCGATGACGCTCTCCTGTGAACAGGTCCGCACCAAGATCGTCGACGGCGACGAGAGCGCAGAGCTCCGGGCCCACGTCGACGGCTGTGCCGAGTGTCGCGCGGTCTTCGCCGCGCTCGAGGAGGTCGACGTGAGGCTCGGCGAGCTCGCCCCGATCGACGCGCCCGAGGCGCTCGTCGAGAAGACCCTGTCGGTCGTGCGCGAGGACGACACCGCCGCGGCGGCGATCCCCTTCCCCGTGTCACCACCCGCTCGGGAGGAGAAGGCGCGCGAGGACGTGGAGGCGCCCTCGCTGCTCGTCGCCTCGATGGCCATGCTCGCGAGCGCGCTCGGCGCGCTCGTCGTGGCGCCGCTGCTCCTCGTGCGCTGGCTCCTCGGGATCGGCACCCCACCCAAGCCCACGCCGCCGGCACGTAGCGTATCGCGCGACCCGGCACCGCGGCGCTTCGGCCTCGCACCGATGCTCGCGATGGCCTCGCTCCTGGTCGTGGTCGCGCTCACCACGTGGCGCACGCTCGGGTCGACCGTGAAGATGAAGGTCCGGGGCGCCGACGGGGTGATCCAGGGGCTGCCGACGATCGACAGCTCCGGCTCGATGGGTCCGGAGGCCTCCGCCAGCGCCGACGAGTGGCGCAACGCAGAATCGCCGGCGCCGGTCGCCGCGGCGACCGCGCCCGCGCCCGCGCCGAGCTTCGGCGCCGGCCTCGGCGGACAGCACGCGCTGGATCTCGCGGGAGACGAGCTGACCGAGCTCGAGATCGACAACGGACGCTGGGCCGACGCCCCGGGCTACGACGCCACGGAGGGATACCTCGGCCCGACGACGGGCGAAGGCGAGCGCGACGGCGACGGCACCGTCGACGCGCCGGCGGCGGCGGCGACCGATCAGGGCATCTTCTGGAACCACGAGGCCGATCGCGGCGAGCGAGCCCAGGGCGCGAGCGGCGCCACCGCCACGCTCCTCCTTCCCGGCGCGAGCGAGACGACGACGGATCGCGAGGAGCTCCGCGCCGAGCTCGCCGCCGTTCCTGCCCAGGGCGTGCGGCGGGGCCTGGAGGAGCACCTCGACCGGGTCGGCGGCCTCGACGAGCCGACGGAAGTCGATGGACGGTTCGGTCGAGACGAGGAGCAGGCCGAGGCCCGACGACTCACGCTGCAGGAGCGCGTTCCGGTGACGGACGTCCCGGCGGCTTGGATCGCGGCACATGCCACGACCGGTCTCGCCTTCGCGCCGAGCGAGGGCTGGTGGGCCAACACCTACGTGCCCGGTGACGCACGCCTGCGGATGCTCCACACGCGCCTGGCCGCCTCGACCACGCCGCTCGCCGGTGCGGCCAGCGCGCTGGCGCTCGCCGAGAGCGCGTCGCCGACCACGCCCGCCGTCGCGGCACCGACGGATCGCGCGATCGCCATCGGCGTGCACGCCGACACCGCGGCGATCGAGGGCCCCACGCGCGTGCGTGTGGAGGTCGCGCTGCGCGCGATCGAGCAGGCGGTCGGCCGCCGCGGAGCTCTGCGAATCGCGCTCGTCGTGGACGCGACGGCCGGGCTCGGCGAGCCGGAGACCGATCACCTGCGCTCGCTCCTCGCCGCGCTCTCGCGCTCGCTGACGCCGCGCGACCGCGTGGTGCTCACGGCCGCCGGCCCCGCAGGTGGCACGCTCGTGCCGCTCGGCGTCCTGCGCCACGGGCAGGTCGAGGTCGCCCTCCGGCACCTCGCCTCGGCACACGACGTGACCGGCGAGCAGGTCCCCGTCTCGCTCTCCGACGCGCTCGCGGCAGGCCTCGAGGCCGTGAGCGACGAGGACGACGGCGCCGGCCTCGCGCTCCTCGTGACCCCGAATGGGGCGCACGACGCCGCCGTCGATCAGGCTCTCCATCTCGGCGCCGTCGCGGGCGTCTCGACGACGGCGATCGGCATCGGCACCGGCGCGAGCACCGCCAGCCTCGACGACATCGCGCTCGTCGGCGAAGGGCGCCGCCGTCTGGTGCTCGGAGACGACGACGCGGGGCGCGTCGTGCGTGAAGAGCTGGTGCAGGCCTCGCGCCTGGTGGCCCGAGCTCTCCGCGTGCGGCTGCACCTGGCCGAGGGTGTCCAGCTCGTCGACGTCGTGGGCTCGCACGCGCTCGACCAGGACGAGACGCGCCGCACCCGCGAGAGCGAACGCGCCATCGACCTCTCGCTCGCGCGCCGCCTCGGCATCGGACAGGACCGCGACGACGACGACAGCGGTGTCCGGATCCTCGTTCCCTCGTTCTACGCGGGCGACTCGCACACGATCGTGCTCGACCTGCTCGTCTCGCGCCCCGGCCCCGTGCTCGACGTGGACGTGCGCTTCAAGGATCTCGTGCGCCTCGGCAACGGCACCGCCTCTTCGGCGCTCGCGCTCGAGGCGGGCACGGCGCCGCGCGGGCCGCACGAGCTGCGCGTGATCGCGAGCTGGCTCGGCCACGACGTCGCGGCGGCGCTCGAAGGGGCCGCTGCCGACGTCGATCGCGGTGACGTCGCCGCGGCACGCGGGCGGCTCACGAGCGCGCGCGCGCTGCTCGACCAAGCCCGCGGCGAGGTGCCCGGTCTTGCTTCCATCGTCTCGACGACGACCGACCGGCAGTTGCTCGATCGCTTCGTCGTCGCGCTCGACGTCGGGACCGATCGTCCGATCGTCGCTGCCTCCCTCCACTACGCGGCCGCGCGCCGCCAGCTCGTTCCCCAGCTCCAGGCCTCGACTCCCTAACGCAGGAGAAGCGAACCATGACCCGAGACACGACGTGGGCCCGACGGGCCCTCGCGATGGCGTTCTGCGCCCTCGCGCTCCCTTCCACGACCCTCGCGCAGTCCCAAGCCAGCGTGCAGGTCCCGCTCGACGAGTGGCAGCGCCTCACCGGCAGCCACGCGCACGCGGTACCGCCCGCCTCGCTCGGCGTCGCGAACGTCTCGGTCGACGTGCACGAGGAGGGCGGGCGCGTCGTCGCCACCGCGACCGCGCAGCTCACGGTGCGCGCCTCGGCGGAGGGCGCCGCGGCGATCCTGCTGCCCCCCGGCACGGCGATCGACGCCGCGACGGTCGACGGTGAAGAGATCGCGCTCGCCAGCGTCGAGGGGGGCCTGGCGTGGATCGCCGACGCTCCCGGCCCGCACCGCGTCTCGATCACCTACCAGATCGAGGGCGGCCGCGGCGAGCAGGGCGCCTCGGTGGCGCTTCCGCTCCCACCCGCGCCCTCGGTGCACGTGCACGCGACGCTCCCGCCCGAGGCGAGCGACGCCGCGATGGTCCCTGCCGTCGGCGTCCGCAGCACGCGCATGGGCGACGGCACGACGATCGACGCGACCGTGCCGGGTGGAGGCGCGACGCAGCTCGCCTGGCGCGCCCTCGGCGCGAGCGAGATCGCCGCCCCGAGCCGCGCGACCTACCACGGCGTGCTCTCGCTCGAGGGCACACGA
The DNA here is from genome assembly GCA_044223665.1 of Sandaracinaceae bacterium. Classification (GTDB taxonomy): domain Bacteria; phylum Myxococcota_A; class Polyangia; order Polyangiales; family Sandaracinaceae; genus JBBSAT01. The sequence goes on from JBGALT010000163.1 coordinate 6,955, forward strand.
GAGGATGCCGTGCGCTTCGACGTGATGCTCGACGTCGACCTCGGCTCCGACGCGCCCGTGCCGATCACGCTCTTTCCCGTCGACGTCGCCCTCGGAAGCGTCACCGTCGATGGCGACGACGCGCCCATCCGCGTGATCGATGGCCACTTCGCCGCGATCGTCTCGGGTCACGGGCGGCACACGGTCCGCGCCAGCATCGAGATCCCGATCGATGCCTCGACCGGGCTGCCGAGCGCGGACATCGCCATCCCCGAGGTCCCCGTCTCGCGCTTCGAGATCGAGCTCCCGACCGGCAAGGATCTGCGCGTCTCGCCCACGGTGGCCGTCTCGCACGAGGCGGGCGGCGCCCGCACGGGTCACGCCGGGACGCTCGCCGTCTTCCACGTGCCGCTGACCGATCGCGTTCACCTCGAGTGGCCGGAAGCGCTGCCCGAGACGGCGACCAGCAGCGAGCCCGGCGAGGTCGAAGTCCGCGCGAGCGCGACGCTCGTCCACGTGCTGCACGCCGAGGAAGGCCTGCTCCGGGGGCGCGTGCACGCCGCGTGGGACGTCGCGCACGGAACGACCAGCCGCTTCGAGCTCTCGGTCCCGCCGGGGGTGGACGTGAGCACGGTGAGCGTGGACGAAGCCACCGTCGCCGACTGGCGCGTGACCGAGGCGCACGGCAGCGAGCCGCGCACGCTCTCGGTGTTCCTCGATCGAGCCGTCTCCGGCCCCGTCGCGATGACGATCGACTTCGACGTGCTCCGCACCGAGAGCGCCACGGCCGAGCCGGCGCCCTTCGAGGTGCCGCTGCTGTCGGCGAGCGGGGTGTGGCGCCAGACCGGCATGCTCGCGATGCTGGCGACGCACGATCTCGTGCTCGAGCCGACCGAGACCGGCGACGCGGCGCGCGTGGGCGAGAACCAGCTTCCCGCCGAGGTGCGGGCGGAGATCGACCAGACGATCGCCCACGTGTTCCGGTGGACGGCCGCCTCCGAGGAGAGCGGCGCGCCACGCGTCACGGCGGCGATCCACCCGCGCCCGCACGAAGAGGGCCGCTTCGATGCGCGCGTCGACACGCTCGTCACCCTCGGCGACGTGACGACGACCGCGAGCGCCTCGTTCGACGTGCACGTGAAGTCGGGCTCGCTCACCGAGCTCTCGATCGCGCTCCCCGCCGGCGCGAGCCTGCTCGAGGTCTCGGCGCCCTCGCTCCGCGAGCACCGCGTCGAGGACGTGGACGGGCACGCCCGCGTGCACCTCTTCTTCACGCAAGAGATGGAGGGCGACGTGCGCGTCGAGCTGCGCTGGGAGCGCATGGGCGCTGCCGGCGAGACCGACGTGGCGGCACCGATGGCGCACATCGAGGGCGCCGACGTGGAGCAGGGCCGCGTGGCCATCGAGGCGACCGCGGCGGTCGAGGTCTCGGCCCGCGAGGCGGCGGGCCTCTCGCCGATGGACGTCGGCGATCTGCCGGAGGACCTCGTGCTCCGCAGCGCGAGCCCGATCCTGCTCGCGTTCCGCTATGCACACGCGACACCGGCCCCGACGCTCGCGCTCGCCGTGGCGCGCCACGCCGAGGTGGCGCTGCGCGATGCCTCGATCGACGAAGCGCACTACCAGACGCTCGTCACGGGCGAGGGCCTCGCCGTGACGACGGTGCAGTGGACCGTGCGCAACCTGGGGCTGCAGTTCCTGCGCATCGCGCTGCCGGCCGGGGCCGAGGTGTGGACCGCCCGCGTGAACGGCCGCACGGAGACCCCCGCGCTCGCGAGCGAGGAAGGCGCCGAGCGCCCCGAGATCCTCGTCACGGTGCCGCGCTCGGCGGACCCCTTCCTCGTCGAGCTCACGATCGCGACGCCGGTCTCGCGCGTCGGCCTGCTCGGCCGGCTCGAGGTCGAGCTGCCGCGCCCCGATCTGCTCGTCTCGCACGCCAGCTGGGAGGTGAACCTGCCCGCCGACGCGCGATGGTCCGATCCGAGGAGCGATCTCGCGCTCGCCGATCGCGGCCTCTACGCGGCGAGCGCCGGGGCCTACGACGCCTTCACCGCGAGCGGCGCGGGCCCGGTGATCCGGATCCCGAGCGAGACGATGCGCTTCGTGTTCGACGACGTCCTCGTCGGCGAGAGCGGGGCCAGCGTCGGCGCGTCCTTCCCCTACGCGTCCGGCTGGGGCATCGCGATCGGGTGGCTCCTCGGCCTGCTCGGCGCCGTCGGCGCGTGGCTCGGTGTGCTCGGCCTGCTGATGGCGCGCTCGAGCGTGGTCGTGGTGCCCGAGGGCGGTCCCTTCGAGCTCGCGACCTACCGCTTCGCGAACGCGGCGCGCCACGTCGCCGTCACCCGCCGCGGCGTCGGCACGCTCGGCGGCGTCGCGCTCGCCGGCCTCGCGCTCGTCTTCTTCGCCGTCGCCTGGCTGGGCGCCAGCCCCTTCGCGCCGCTGGCCCTGAGCGCCGCCATCCTGCTCGGCCTCGCCGTCGCCATGCGCAAGCGCATCCTCGCGCGCCTCGACGCGCTCCGCGGCCGGGTCGCGCCGCCGCTCGTGACCCCGCCGCCCGCGTTCGCGCCCGCGCCCGCCGCCGCCCCGAGCGAGGAGCCGCCCTCGACGTGATCCGGGCCCCGGCCTCGCTCGTAGTGGCCCCGAGACGTTCTCGAGAGGAGCACACATGCGCTACGGGGCCGCGGCGGAGAATCCGCCCGAGTGGATCGCCTTCAAGATGGGCCTAGTGCCGCTGCCGATCCTCGACACGGTGATCGGGCCCATCCAGGCGCGCGCGCTCATCGCCTCGGAGCGGCTCGGGCTCTTCGAGGCGCTCGCCGATGGGCCCCAGCGGGCCGAGGACCTCGCGCGTGCACGGCGCCTCGATGCGGAGTGCACCGCGCTCGTCCTGCGTGTGGTGCGCGCCATGGGATACGTCGAGCTCTCGCAGGGCCTCTTCTCGTTGAGCAAGCTCGGCGAAGCGCACTTCGGCAAGCGCGCGCGCGAGCCCTACCGCGCGTTCGTCGAGTACGGCCTGCCGCAGTGGGACATGGTCGCTCGTCTCGAGGACGTGATGAGGTCGGGGGCCGGCATCGACTTCCACGAGAACCACACCACGGCCGAGTGGGACAGCTACCAGCGCGCGATGGTGGAGAACGCGCGGGGCTTCGGGTGGTTCGTCGCCAAGCATCTCCCCGTCCCCGCCGGCGCCAAGACGTGCCTGGACATCGCCGGCGCACACGGCCTGGTCGGTGCGCTCGTCTGCCGCGCCCACCCCGGCCTCCGCTCCACCGTTCTCGATCGCGCCGAGGCGCTCCCGCACGCCCGCCAGATCGCCGAGAGCCTCGGCCACACCGACGTGGTCGACTTCCGGGAGGGCGACCTCCGCACGGGCGACTTCGGGCGAGAGCTCGACGTCGCTCTGCTCTGCAACATCCTCCATCACTTCCCCGCGTCGGAGAACGTCGAGATCTTGAAACACCTCCGGAAGGCGATGAAGCCCGGCGGCGCGGTCGGCATCTTCGACATCGAGACCCCCTCGGAGGCAGCGACGCCCGACGCCGCCGGCGATGCGTTCGCGCTCTACTTCCGCATCACGTCCACCTCGAGCTGCTTTCGTGGCGAGGACTACGTCGCCTGGCTCCGAGAGGCAGGCTTCTCCGAAGCGAACGTGATTCGAAGCGTGAAGATGCCTTCACGAATGCTGGTCGTGGCAAAGGCCTGAAGCGCGACCGAGAGCGCGGCGCGCGCGTTCGGTCACCGCGCCGCGAGGCCGGCCTTCACGAGGCGCGCGACCACGTCGTCCAGGCGCGAGGCGGGCACGCTGACGCGCGTGGGCATGCCGCCCTGGATCTCGAGGAGCTTCAAGAGATCGAGCCCCGAGTCGAAGCGCGCCGCGAGCGTGATCGTCGTGTCGTCGTGCACGAGCGCGAGGCGCGCGCGCTCCTGGCCGAGCAAGAGCAGGATGGTCTTGTCGTAGGTGAGCGTGTTCCCGCGGACGTCGCAGAGCGCGGTGTCGCCTCGCAGCTCGTAGCGCTTGGCCAGCACGCGCGCGTTGTCCTCCATGACGCGCACCGACTCGGCGATCGTCTCGAGCTCGCGGAACAGCGTCGCGTCCTGCCCGCCGCTCGCGAAGTAGCGCACGACGAGGCCCTTGAGCGCGTCGTCGTGCATGCGCGCACGGAGCGCGCGATCGATCACCTCCGCGCGCGGGCTCGGCGCGCCCATGCGCGTGTCGATCGCGCGCGCGTCGGCGTCGGCACCGGCGTAGGGCTCGACCCCGCCGCGGATCCACTTGGCCGCCGACGCGAGCCCGTCGAAGTCTCCGTGACACACGATCGTGTCCACCACGCCGGCACGGGCGACGAGCGCCTCGTCGATCATCTCGGGACACGCCCCGTGCTCGGCCTTGGTCGCGAGCACGAAGCGGGGATCCTTCCGGTAGTCGGCGTGGAGCGCGTGGTCGTGGTGGTCGACCCACATCGCCAGGCGCGGCCCGAGCCCCTCGATCAGCTTCTTGGTCACCTTCTCGAAGCTGGTCCCCGTGCCCTCGGCCGCGAAGGCGATGTCGAGGACGACCACGCGCCCCTCGAGCTCGCTCGCGCGAGGGAGCTTGCGGGGCGTCGCGAAGGACAGCCGGGGAAAGCGCATGGCCGCTCAATGTCGGCTGGTGAGGCCCCTCGCGCAAGGCGTTGCACACCGAGCATGAGGGCGTGCGCCACGCCCCATCCGTGATATGCGTCCGCCGTCGAGGGGAGAAAAATGACGCATCGCTGGCAATTCGTTCGCGCAGGGGGCTTCGATCAGGTCGTCATCGCCTCGGGGGCCGACCTCGAGGCGCTCGGAGAGCTCGATCAGAAGCTCTGGGTCGCCCTCGCGTGCCCCATCCAGGGCGTCGAGTTCGACGAGCGCACGCTGCGGCTGCTCGACACCGACAAGGACGGCCGGATCCGCGCCCGCGAGCTGCTTTCCGCCGTGAAGTGGGCGTGCGAGGTGGTGGCCGATCCGGACGACCTCGTGAAGGGCAAGGACGGGATGCCCCTGTCGGCCATCGACGAGGACACCGACGACGGCAAGCTGCTGGTCTCGACGGCCAAGATGCTCCTCGCGAGCATCGGCAAGGCCGACGCGAAGAAGCTCACCGTCGCGGAGGTCACCAAGGCCGTCGAGGGCTTCGACAAGCAGGCGCTGAACGGCGACGGGATCGTGCCCATCGCCACCGCGGGCGACGACACCACCAAGGGGTGGATCAAGGACGTTCTCGCCTGCACGGCCACGCCGGACAAGGACCGCGGCGGCGAGCCGGGCGTCAGCAAGGCCACGCTCGATGCGTTCTTCGAGAAGATCGACGCCTACGAGGCGTGGAAGGCGCGCGGTCGCGAGGACGGTCTGCGGCCCTTCGGCGACGGGACGGCAGCGGCGTTCACCGCGTTCACGGCGGTGCAGAAGAAGGTCGACGACTTCTTCGCGCGCGTGCGCGTCGCGAGCTTCGATCCCCGCGCGCTCGCCGCCATCAACGGCGAAGAGAAGGCCTACCTCGAGATCGCGGCCAAGGACCTGGACGTCACGTCGGCCGAGATCGAGCGCCTGCCCATCGCGCACGTCGCCGCCGAGGCGCCGTTGCCGCTGGTCAAGGCCCTCAACCCGGCGTGGTCGGCGCGCCTGGCGGACTTCCGCGCGAAGGTCGTCCAGCCGAAGCTCGGCGCGAAGGAGACGATCACCGAGGCGGACTGGCGGCAGCTCGCGGCGCTCTTCGTCGAGCACGCGAACTGGGCCGGCAAGAAGGCCGGTGTCGAGGTCGAGAAGCTCGGCGAGCCGCGCATCACCGAGCTCGCGTCACCCGATGTCCGCAAGAAGCTCGCCGGGCTGGTCGAGGCCGACCTCGCGAAGAAGGACGAGGCCAAGGCGATCGAGCTCGTCGAGAAGATCGTGCGCCTCTACCGCGATCTGATCGAGCTCGTGAACAACTTCGTCAGCTTCCGCGACTTCTACTCGCGCAAGGCGCCGGCGATGTTCCAGGTCGGCACGCTCTACCTCGACCAGCGCGCCTGCGACCTGGTGGTGCGCGTCAACGACGCCGGCCGCCACGCCGCGATGGCGCCGCTGGCGAACAGCTACCTGCTCTACTGCGACTGCAAGAACGCCAAGGGCGAGACGATGCAGATCGCGGCAGCGATGACCGCAGGCGACGTCGACAACCTCATGGTCGGCCGCAACGGCGTCTTCTACGACCGCAAGGGCGGCGACTGGGACGCCACGGTCACCAAGATCATCGACAACCCGATCAGCGTTCGCCAGGCCTTCTGGTCGCCGTACAAGAAGGTCCTGCGCATGATCGAGGAGCGCATCGCCAAGCGCGCCGCCGACGAGCAGGCCGCGCAGGATGCGGCGCTGACCACGAGCGTCGACACGACGCAGGCCGCCGCGGGGAGCGCGGCCGCCGGCGCGCCGGCCGGCGAGATCGCGCGCCCGCGCGGCTTCGACATCGGCACGGTCGCCGCGCTCGGTGTCGCCGTCGGCGGCATCACCGCGGCGCTCGGCGCGCTCCTGCAGGCGTTCTTCGGCCTCGGGATCTGGATGCCGCTGGGCATCGTCGGCCTGATCCTCTGCATCAGCGGTCCCTCGATGGCCGTCGCCTGGCTGAAGCTGCGCCGCCGCAACCTCGGCCCGATCCTCGACGCGAACGGCTGGGCCGTGAACGCGCAGGCCGTCGTCAACGTGCCGCTCGGCGGCTCGCTCACGAAGGTCGCCGAGCTGCCGAAGAACAGCTCGCTCTCGCTGACCGACCCGTTCGCGGAGGAGAAGACGCCCTGGGGCTTCTACCTCTTCCTCGTCGCGCTCCTGGCGATCGCGCTCGGCTGGGTCACCGGCTCGCTCGATCGCTTCCTGCCCGAGCCGGCGCGCGCGAGCACGGTGCTCCACCTCGGCGGCGACGCCGCCGCGGACACCGACACGGCCGCGGACGCCGACACCGCCGCCGCGCCGCCCGCATCGACGACGCCCTGAAGCCCTCGCGCTACTCGGCCGCGTCCTGATCGGAGTCGGTCGCCTTCTTGGCGGCCGCTCCGGCGGGCGGAACGCTCGTGCGCGGCGTCTCGCCCGAGGCCGGCGGTGCCGGCTCCTCCTTGGGGGCGAGCACCGGGAGCACGTCGCTCTCCTTCTTCGGCTCCACCGCGACGAGGAACCCGCCCGACGAGCGCTCCTCGGCCGTCTGCCAGCCCCATTCGCGGCGGTGCTTCTCCACCCACTCGCTCGAGCTCAGCAGCACGGCGAGCCACCGGGTCTCCTCGCTGACCGCGAGCGCGCTGCGCAGGAGCATCGTCAGCGGCACCGCGAACAGAGCGCCCAGCGGGCCCCAGAGCCAGCCCCAGAAGAGCATCGACACGAACACGACGAGCGTCGAGAGCCCGAGCGCGACGCCCATCATGCGCGGCTCGAAGAAGTTGCCGATCACGAAGTTCACGGCGAGGAACCCGATCAGCGCTGCCGCCGCCGCCCCCGGCCCGAGCGTGAGCAGCGCGACCAGGACGGGCGGGATCCCGGCGATGGCGGCGCCGACGGAGGGGACGTAGTTGAGCAGGAACGTGAGCAAGCCCCAGAGCAGGGGGAAGTCCACGCCGACGATCGCGAGCCAGACACCGCAGAGCGTGCCGGTGATCGCCGAGAGGTACGTCTTGACGACGAGGTAGCGCTGCAGCTGCCCCGCGGCTTCGGCGAGGCCGTGCAGGTCGGCGTGCGGCCCACCGAGGAGCACGCGCAGCTTGCCGGCCCCGGGCGCGATCTCGAAGAGCATGAACACCACGAGCAACATCACGAGCACGATGCTCGACACGATGCTCGTGAGCTCCCGGAACAGGTCGGCGACGATCGTCATGATCCAGCCGGGATCGCCGATGCTCTCGAGGTCGCTGCGCTCGATGGGGATGCCGCGCTCGTGGGCGAAGTCCACCGTGGTGGTGGCCAGCTGCGCGATGGCCGTCTGGTAGCGGGGCAGCGCCTCGTTGAACCCGGAGAGCGATCCCGCGACGAGCGCGATCACGCCCGCGAGCACGGTGAAGTCGAGCAGCACCGTGAGCGAGATCGCCAGCACGCGCGGCACCTTCGCGCGCTCGAGCAGGATCATCACCGGCATCGAGACCACGGCGATGAAGAGGCCCGTGAGCAGCGGCAAGAACAGACCGCTCGACTCGCGCAGGCCCGCCACGACGACGAAGAGGCCCGCTACGGTGAGCACGGTGCGTAAGCCGGCATCGAGCCGCATTCCGTTAACGTACCCGAAAACCCCGCGTTGGCCTCGAGAACGGCGGACGCGCGTGAAAGATCGACACCAATGGGCCGGAGGCGGCGCAGGATCGCGGGCCGGGCCGCGCCGTTCCACCCCGACCGCGCCCGCGCGCCGGGTGCACGTGCCTCCCGGTCCGTCCCCTCAGCGACAGTGCCGGAGCACGTCGTCGACCTCGTCGCGATCGTAGCCGGTCGGCGCGCGCTCGACGTACGCGTGCGCGAATCCGCACGCCTCCGACCCCGTGCGCAGGCGCATCGCGAGCCTTCCGATCGCCTCGGGCGGCGCGGCCGTTCCCTGCACCGCGGCGCGCAGGTGCGGCACCGGGTCTTCGTGCGTCGCGATCGCGACGTCCGCGAGCAAGAGGTGCGCGAGGCCGGCGTGCGCGTCGAGCTCGATCGCCTGCGCTCCCAGGCGTGCTGCATCCGGCTCGTCGCCGGCCTCGAAGCGGAGCCGGCCGCGGATGGCCGCCACGCGCGCCGCGAACGAAGGCGGCAGCCCCCGCGTCGTGGCGCTGCGCTCGGCCCGATCGGCGGCCCGCGCGGCGCCCGTCAGGTCGCCCTCCTCGATGCCGAGCAAGGCGCGCACGAGAAGCGCCTCGGGCTGGTTCGGATCGCCGCGCAGCGCACGCGCGACCGACGTCTCGGCGTCGGAGAAGCTCTCCGCCTGGACCTCGAGAGCGGCGCGGTACGCCCAGAGCTCGCCATCGCGCGGCGCCGCGTCGGCGGCCGCGCGCACGGTGGCGAGGGACGCCGCGCCCGCGCCGCGGAGCATCTCCACCCGCGCGCGCAGGCGTGTCGCGGCGGCCGCGCTCGCCGGCGCGAGCGCCTCGGCCCGGGCGACGTGCTGGAGCGCGTCGTCGAAGGCAGCGTCGTCGGCCAGGACGGCGGCGAGGCCGAGGTGTGCTTCCGGCGTCTCCTCGAGGCGAATCGCGGCCTCGTACGCGCTGCGTGCGACCGCCACGTTGCCGCTCGCGAGCGCGGCGGCAGCGAGCGCCTCCTGCACGTCGCGATCGTCGGGCGAGGCGGTGGCGAGCGCCGACAGCTCCGTCATCGCTTCGGCCGCATGACCGCGGCGGAGCGCGATGCGCGCGTGCGCGGCGCGGAGCGGGCCCGACTCCGGGTGGGCGGCGAGCGCGGGCCCGAGCGCCGCGTCGGCGCCCGTCACGTCCCCGGCCGCCAGCGCGACGCGCACGAAGATCTCCGCCACGTGGGGATCCGTCGGTGCGGCGCGCAGCGCCTGGTCGAGCACGGCACGCGCCTCCGTGGATCGTCCGATGCGCACGAGAAGCTCGCCCTCGCGCGTGCGCGCCGCTTGCGCGAGGGAGGGGTCGGTCGCCGCGCTCTCGTAGAAGGCGCGCGCCTCGTCGGCGCGTCCTTGGGCATCGCGCACCTGGGCGCGCAAGAAGTCCATCGCCGGACCGGGCGCGAGCGCGGCGAGCGCCGTGTCTGCGGCAGCGAGGTCGTGGCTGGCGAGCGCCGTGCGCACGACGACGCTCGCGCGGCGCGCGGGAAAGAGCGTGGCCGCGGGCAGGGTGCTCGTCACCCGCGCAGCGCCATCCGTCGCGCCCGCGTCGAGGTAGCCCTCCGCCACCTCGAGGGCCATCGCCTCGTCGCTCGGGCTCCGCAGGGGATCGGCCGCATCGAGAGCCGCGCGAGCCGCGGCGGCGTCTCCGCGCAGGATCGACGCGCGCGCGAGCACGAGCTGAGCGCTGGCCACGTCGCGCGGGCTCGCATCGGCGACCAACGTCTCGAGCACGGCGCGCGCCTCGGTCTCGGCCGTCACCGCGTCGCCGGCCGCGAGCGCCATCCTAGCCCGCACGAGGTGGATCGAGGGCGAGCGATCGGCGCCCGCCAGCGCCAGGGCGCGCGCAGCGCCGGCCGTGTCTCCGAGCGAGAGCGACAGACGCGCCACCAGCGCGGCGTGGCGCGGCCCCTCCGGTCGCAGCGCGGCGGCCTGCGTGGCCGCCGTGTGCGCGTCGGCGAGCTGCCCGAGAGCCTCGAGCGCGAGCGCCTGCGCGTGGAGCGCCTCGGCCAGCGCGACCCCGCTGCCCTCGACACCCGAGAGCAGCGTGGCGGACTGATCGGCGTGGCCCCGCGCGAGCGACACGAGCGCGCGCGCGATGCGGGCATCGAGCAGCGCGCCGCCCGCCGTATCGAGCCCACCGAGCTGGACCTCCGCGTCCGTGGTGTCGCCGATGCCGAGCTCGGTCGCCCGCGTGGCGAGCAGGCGCGCCCGGAGCGCGACGGCCTCCGGAGCGTCGTCGCCCTCGAGACGATCGAGCGCGTCGGCCACGTCGGCGCGCAGCCCCGCGTCACTGAACCGCTCGACGTCGTCGGCCAGCGCCTGCGCCGCGCGACGGCGGAGGAAGAGCCAGCCGCCCAGCGAGAGGAACGCCACGAGCAGCACGGCCGCCGCGCCGATCGCCCACCCGTTGCGGCGCTGCAGCCGGCGCGACGCGGTCGTCTCGTCGCGCGAGCGTCGCGCCTGCTTGCGCGGATCGGTCGGAAGCTCGTCGAGGCGCCGGGTCTGGGCCCCCGTCAGGCCGGCGTGCGGCAGCGGCGCGCCCGCCCCTCCCGGAGCGATGGGCGGCGCGGGCCGCGGAGGCGGCGGCGGAGGCGGAGGCGGAGGCGGCGCGGTCGAGTGCGTCGGATGCGGAAGAGGCGCGTGCGACGCCGGAGCGTGCGAGGCCGGAGCGTGCGGTGGAGGCGGAGGAGGCGCGCTCGGTGCGGGCACGGATGGGCGCGGCGGCGCCGC
>JBGALT010000164.1:0-17916 GCA_044223665.1 Sandaracinaceae bacterium
ATCGTTCGTGCTGGTGAACGTCGAGATCGGCCTCGCGCGGATCCCTGACGCACGCGCGGGCCGGTTTCGACGTCTCTCGGGCGTGCTCGGCCCGGGGCTCTGGAGGACGGAGCTCGTTCGCTACCGCAACGAGGAGCTCGGTGCGCGCGGAACGATGCGTCAGTTCCCGCCGCAGACGTGGCTGGTCGTGCCGCAGGTGCGCGACACTGGGCACGTGGTGTCGTCGCCGCACGGGTACGTGCAGCGAGTTCCCAGGCCGGCCACCCCCGTGCAGATGCCGTCCCCTGGCAGGTCGGGGCGTCCGCACTGCTGATCGCTGGTGCAGTTCTCGGTCTCCGGCGTACCGAAAGCACGTACCGCGTCGCAGGTCGTGTCCACCTGGTTGACGGCGCAGTAGCTCAGCCCACCGACCATCAACGGCAGCGTATACGGCTTGGGGCACACGCCGCTGCTCGGCACGCGCAGCAGGCAATAGCTGCCGATCGGCGTCTCGCCCGTACCGAACGTCATCGGGACGCAGTCGCTGTCCGTGGCGCAGTTCTCCTCCGTGTCGCACGGCTGGCACTGCCCCTGCGCCGTCCCGTATCCCGAGCACTGGTGGTCGCTCGCGCGGCAGACGTTGCCGCCGCAGTCCCCCGTGTTGCGGCACCCGCGGACGCACTCGTAGCCCTCGCAGATGAAGTTGCCGAGCGGCGCGCCGGCGTCGCCCGCGCCGGCGTCCGGATGGGGAACGACGTCGCAGTCTTCGTCCATCACGCACTGGACGCAGATCCCGTTGGGGCCGGCGTCGGGGCCTTCCAGGCAGATCGGCGTCCCGCTGCCGCACATCCCTTGGCAGGGCCCGGCATCCTCGTTCGCGTCGGTGCCCACGTCGACCACGGCCGCATCCTCGTGCACCACCGACGCGTCGAAGGGGACGCACGCGCTGCCGCGGAAGGACTGACCCTCGCCGCAGTGCCGCGTCTCGGCGCAGCCCGCGATCGCGGCCAGCGCCAGCACGCTGCTCACCATCACGCGCCTCACCACGTGACCTCCAGGCCGCCGAGCGAGGCGTGCACGGACGCGCCCGCCCGGGGCACGCGCGTGTGCTCTTCGAGCGGGTGGAGGACGAGCCACACCACGCTGCCGATCAGCACCGCTCCGCTCACGAGCGCGAGCGCGATGCTCTGCTCGCCGAAGTAGACGGTGTCGGTGCCTGCCGTGCCGTGATCGGTGACCGTGCCCTCGTTGGCCGCCGTCATCACGGGTGAGATCGCCAGGCCGATCGCCGCCGCGACCCCCACGCCGCCGATCACCCAGTTGGCCCAGTGAGGCTCGACGTGATCGTCGTACTCGGGCTCGACGGGGGCCGTCGTCACTTCGACCGTCGCGCTCGCCGCGGCGAGCGTGATCGAGATCGGCCGCTCTTCGTGCCGGTCGACCGTCACCTCGCGCGTGTCGCCCTGGTAGCCCTCGAGCGTCACGCGCACCGTGTGCACGCCCGCCGGCACCAGGTGCCGTAGCGGCGCGCGGCCCACGCTCGCGCCGTCGATCTCCACGAACGCACCGGCCGGCGTCGTGTCGATCACGAGCTGGCCCTGCGCGTCGGCCTGCCAGCGGTCCCAGGCGATCGAGAAGGCCTGGCGCACCGAGTCGGCGAGATCGGCGCCGCGCTCGATCACGACCTGACCGCCGGCGCTCGCGCCGTCGTCGAGGCCGATCAGCACCACGTTGATCATCGTCGGTCGCCCGCGGAGCCACGTGAGCTCGGTGAGCACCGCGAAGCTCGTCCCGAGGTAGCGGTTCACGTCCGGCGCGCAGTCGATGGCGCTGCAGTGCTCCATCGGCTGGTCGCTCATCCGCAGCTGCGCGTCGCGCGAGGCCATCACCACGAGGCCGTGCTCGCGGAGGGCGTCCGTGATGGCCGTGTCGACGCGCGCGTGGGCGTCGGCGGGTGCCGTCGAGTCGTCGGGCGGCGGCAGGAGCACGCACGTCTGCCCCTGGGCGAGGGCCGCCGAGGGAGAGAGGGCGAGGAGCGTCGCGAGAGCGACCAAGCAAGCACGGGCGGAACGCATGACCAGGCCGGACTCTAGCCACAAGCGTGGCCGGATGCCCAGAAGGCGGGCCACCGAGCCGCCGGCGGCCTCGCCCCGGAACGCCCCGCGTGCTAACGGCCGCCCCGCATGGACTGGAGCATCCACGGGCTTCTCGGTCTCCTTCGTGATCCGGGGCCGATCATCGTCTGGGGCGGGATGCCGGCCCTCGCGGTCATCATCTTCCTGGAGACCGGCGCCCTCGTGCCCTTCCTGCCGGGCGACTCGCTGCTGGTCGTGGCCGGCCTCTACGCCGGCCAGGGATCGCTCAGCATCGTGATGCTGAACGTGGTCCTCCCGATCTGCGCGATCCTCGGCGACGCCACCTCGTACGCGATCGGGCGCGCGCTCGGGCCGCGCCTGTTCACGCGGCCGAAGTCGCGCTTCTTCAACCCCGAGCACCTGAAGGCGGCGCACGCCTTCTACGAGAAGCACGGCGGCAAGGCGATCATCATCGCGCGCTTCATGCCCATCGTGCGCACGTTCGTGCCCGTGGTGGCGGGCGCCGCCCAGATGCCCTACGCGCGCTTCGCGACGTTCAACGTGGTGGGCGGCTTCGCGTGGGTGCTCTCCATGACGATCGTCGGCTACTACCTGGGCGGCTTCGAGATCGTGCGGATGCACCTCGAGAAGCTGATCATCGCGGTGGTCGTGATCTCGGTGCTGCCGGGCGTGATCGCCTGGTGGCGCAACCGCGGCAAGGGCGGCGGCGAGAAGCCGACGGCCGCCTGACTCCTCGCGGGCGCGCGGGGGCGGAGGTGGGGAAGTCTGCCACCGCCTCGCTTGCACCGCCCGAGTGAGAGCGGTAGAGGGCCGCGCCATGTCCGAAGACCCCGGGCCTGCGCCGACCAAGGCCGAGACGGCCGCGCCGGTAGCGCCCAAGGAAGGCGAGAGCGCCAAGAGCGCCCCCAACGGCAAGGGCCTCGGAAAGCCCGTGGCCAGCACCAGCGCGTCCACGAGCCAGGCCGTGCCGGCGAGCCCCACGGCCAGCGCGAGCGCCAACCCGCTCGCGCAGTCGCACTCCGACCTCCGGATGCCCACCGACGGGCCTCCCTCGGGCTCGATCGACGCCAACGGCGTGCGCCGCCCCCACGTGAACCACGGCGGCCACGGCCACGGCGGCAACGTCTGGAAGCTCGCCCTCGTCGCCCTCGGCGTCGTCTACGGCGACATCGGCACCTCGCCGCTGTACGCGCTGCGCGAGTGCTTCCACGAGTCGCGCTCCATCACGCCGATGACCGACGTGATGGGGCTGCTCTCGCTCTTCTTCTGGTCGATGACGGCGGTCGTGACGCTCAAGTACGTCACGTTCATCACGCGCGCCGACAACCACGGCGAGGGCGGCATCCTCGCGCTGCTCGCGCTCGTGCTCCCCAAGCGCGGGACGCCCGGGAAGATCCCGATCGTCGTGATCGCCGGCCTCTTCGGCGCGGCGCTCCTCTACGCCGACGGGATGCTCACGCCCGCCATCTCCGTGCTCTCGGCCGTCGAGGGCATCCCGGGCCTGCAGCGCCCGGTGATCATCGGCGTGTCGGTCGCGATCCTCTTCACGCTCTTCGTCGCCCAGCGGCGCGGGACCGGGCGCGTGGGGATGGTGTTCGGCCCCATCATGCTCCTCTGGTTCGTGACCATCGGGGCGATGGGCCTGTACTGGATCGCGCAGGCGCCGCAGGTGCTCTGGGCCGTGATCGACATCCGCCACGCGATCCGCTTCTTCGGTACCCACGGCATCACCGGCTTCTGGGTCCTCGGCTCGGTCGTGCTCTGCATCACCGGCGGCGAAGCGCTCTACGCCGACATGGGCCATTTCGGGCGCAAGCCGATCGAGCGGAGCTGGACGTTCTTCGTCTGGCCCTGCCTGACGCTCAACTACCTGGGCCAGGGCGCGCTGCTGCTGCTCCACCCCGAGCACGTCGAGGACGGCTTCTTCTCGATGGTGCCGGAGGGAATGACGCGCATCGCGCTCGTCGTGCTCGCGACGGCGGCCACCGTGATCGCGTCGCAGGCGTTGATCAGCGGCGCCTTCTCGCTCACCCGCCAGGCCATCCAGCTCGGCTACCTCCCGCGCCTCGAGATCCGGCACACGTCGGGCGAGCACGAGGGGCAGATCTACGTGCCGGAGATCAACTGGCTGCTCATGGTCGCGTGCATCGGCCTCGTCGTGAGCTTCGGCGCCTCGAGCCGCATGGCGGCGGCGTACGGCATCGCGGTGACGGGCACCATGGCCATCACCACGGTCCTGTTCTTCCTGGTCATGCGCAAGACCTGGGGCGACATGCGCGCCGGGCTGGTGTCGGGCGCGATGCTGGTCGTCGACGTCGTGTTCCTCGGCGCGAACCTGGTGAAGATCGAGAGCGGCGGCTGGATCCCTCTCGCCGTCGCCTTCTGCATCCTCTTCATGATGACGACGTGGAAGCTCGGCCGCGATCGCGTGGCGAAGTTCCTGCGCAACCGCAGCGAGCCGCTGGACGAGTTCCTCGACAACATCCACGACAAGCACCCGACGCGCGTGAAGGGCACGGCGGTGTTCATGACGAGCACCAGCGCCGGCACGCCGCCCGTGCTCCTGCACCACTTCAAGCACAACCAGGTGCTCCACGAGCAGGTCGTGCTGCTCTCGATCATCGGCGAAGAGGTGCCCATCGTCCGCCGCGACGAGCGCGTGCAGGTCGAGAAGCTGCGCGAGGGCTTCTTCCGCGTGACGGCGCACTACGGCTTCATGCAGACCCCGAAGGTCATCGACATCCTGCGCGCCTGCACCAAGCACGGCCTGCACACGAGCAAGCAGGACACGAGCTTCTATCTCGGCCGCGAGAAGCTGGTCATCACGCGCAACCCGGGCCTGGGGATGATCCAGAAGCTCGTCTTCGGCTTCCTCTCGCGCAACGCCCGCCCGGCGACCGACTTCTTCGACCTGCCGCCCGAGCGCGTGGTCGAGATGGGCATGCAGCTCGAGCTCTGATCCTCGCGGCTCACTCGGGGCGCCGCCCGGCGTCGCTGCGCTCGATCGCGCGGCGGCGCCGCCGGGCGACGTGTGCGAGCAGGAGCGGGATGGCGAGCAGGCTCAAGAGGCCCACGGTCGCGGCCCAGCCGAACGCCTCACGCGCGAGGAGGGCTCGGCCGAGCGGGATCGCGAGCGAGAAGAACGTCAGCAGCAGGAAGACCACTCCGCCGAAGTCGCTCGCCAGCAGCGACGGGCGCTCTCGCTCGGTCTCGGCGCCAGGGCTGCGGGGATCGTCGGTCATGGCCTCATGATGGCGAGCTTCGCCATGCGTTGCCGCTAAGGAGGGGCCCCGGGCGCGTCAAGAACGCGCTAATCGACTACGTCCCCGATCGTCGCGTTTCGCGACGATTGGACGAGGCTGGATGGCGCGCCGCGCGCCGCGCGCTGGCCGAGCTGCGGCAGCCTTCGATCGCCACCACGTGCTTCCGAGACAGCGCGCCGCGCTGCGGCGCCGATGTCGTCAAGCTGCGGGCTACGCCCGCGCTGTGGGCCGCGTGGCAGAGCTCCCGACGGCAGGCTCGTGCCGTCAGATCGAGCCCGCGGGCGGGATGCCGTCGCTGAGGCGATAGCCCACGCCCGGCTCGTTCAGGAGCAGGCGCGGCCGCGCGCTGTCGATCTCCAGCTTCCGGCGGAGGTGGGTCATGTGGACGCGCAGGTAGTGGCTGTTCCCGTCGGCGTTCGGGCCCCAGACCTCGCGCAGGATCTGGCGGTGGGTCAGCACCTTGCCGGGGTGGCTCGCGAGGACGAGCAAGAGCTTGAACTCGATGGGCGTGAGATGGACGAGCGCCCCGCGGACGTGGACCTCGTGGCGTGGGACGTCGATCTTCAGCTCGCCCAGATCGATGAGGCCGCTCGTGGGGTCGGCCCCGGTCTGGTGGCGGAGCGCCACGCGCACGCGCGCGAGCAGCTCGTTCACGCCGAAGGGCTTGGTGAGGTAGTCGTCGGCGCCGGCGTCGAGCGCTTGCACCTTGTCGTCCTCGCGACCGCGCGCAGAGAGCACGATGATCGGCACCTTCGACCATTCGCGGAGCAGCCGTGTGACCTCGAGGCCGTCCCGGTCGGGTAGGCCCAGGTCCAGCAGGACGACGTCGGGCGCGTGCTGTGTCGCCATCGCGATGCCCTCGTTCGCCGTCTCGGCCAAGACGGCATCGTAGCCGTGGCTCTCGAGCGTCGCGCGCAGGAACTTCCGCATCGGCGCTTCGTCCTCGACGACGAGCACCTTGGTCTTCGGATGGATCACGGCGCCTCTCGGGGGGGCGACAGCTCGGAGTAGGCCGGCAGTGCCGGTGCCGCGCCGCGAGGAAGGGTAACGCGAAACGAAGCGCCGCCACCCTGGCGGTTGGTCGCTTCGATCTTGCCGCCGTGTGCGAGCGCGATCGCGCGGCAGATGGCGAGGCCGAGGCCCACACCGCCACCCATCCCGCCAGCGCGGACGAACTTCTCGAAGATGCGCACCTCCGTCCCCGGCGCGAGGCCCGGGCCGCGATCCTCCACGAACACCGAGAACGTGTCCGAGTCCCCTCGCGCACGGACCGTGATGGGCGTGCCTGCGGGCGTGTGCTTGATCGCGTTCTCGAGCAGGTTGTAGAGCAGCTGCTCGAAGAGCACGGGGTCGACGGCGCCGAAGAGCGCTCCGGGCACGTCCGTCACGACCTCGCGGCCGTCGAGGCGGGCTCCCAGACGTGTGAGCGCCGCGCCGACGAGCTCTTCGAGGGGGACCCAGTCCTTCTTCACCTCGAGGCCGCTCGCCTCCAGCCGGCTCATGTCCAGGAGGTTCCCGACGAGCCGGCCGAGCCGCGCGGCCTCGTCTCGGATCGTTGCCGTGAGCTCGGTCCGCTGATCGCTCGGGATGGTCGCGGCACCCTCGAGCAACGTCGTGGCCGCGCCGAGCACCGACGCGATGGGCGTTCGCAGATCGTGGGAGACGGAGCTGAGGAGCGAGCTGCGCAGCTCTTCGGTCTCGGCGCGGAGCGACGCCTCGCGCGCCTCCGCCGCGATCAGCGCACGGTCCAGCGCAACGGCGATCTGGACCGCGAAGGCCTCGAGCAGGTGTCGCTGCGCGGGGTCCTCGAAGCGGGTCTCGGGGCTCGGTCGTACGGCGATCGCGCCGACGGTCTTTCCGTGGGCCACGAGGGGCACGGCGAGGATGCGGGCACCGTGCAGCGTCTCGAGGCCGCGGCCGGCCGGGCGCCCGTGGCTCAGCACCCAGCGGGCGACCGTTCGGTCCGCGTCGTCGAGCGGCGAGCCCGGTGGGTAGGGCGCTCGGACGCCGTCCGCGCTCGCGGCATCGGCCACGAGGAGGATGGCCTCGCTCTCGAGCACCGATCGGATCTGCGTCGCCGCGATCTTGCCGATCGACGGCTCGTCGCGCGCTGCAGCGAGGGCCCGCGTGAGCTCGAAGAGAGCGCCCGTGCGCTGCTCGCGCTCGCGGGCGGCGCGCTCGCCCGAGCGGACGCGCGCCATGAGCGAGCTGATGAGGCCGCCCGCCGCGAGCATCACCGCGAAGGTGAACAGGTGTCGGAGGTCCTCGATCGCGAGCGTGTAGTACGGGGGCACGAAGAAGAAATCGAACGCGATCACCGCGATCAGCGCCGCGAAGAGCGAGGCGCGGCGATCGAGAAACGCGCTGCTGGTCGCGATCGCCGCGACGAAGATCATCGCCACGTCGGCGAGG
This sequence comes from Sandaracinaceae bacterium, assembly GCA_044223665.1. Lineage (GTDB taxonomy): Bacteria > Myxococcota_A > Polyangia > Polyangiales > Sandaracinaceae > JBBSAT01. The sequence goes on from JBGALT010000164.1 coordinate 7,751, forward strand.
TCGATCCGGTCGCGCACGACGCCGCCGAGCGCCACCGCGAGCGCGATGGGAACGGCGGCCCGCGCGTACGACGAGAGCGGCGTCGGCGCCCCGCGCTCGGGCGACGGACGATCCGGGGGAGCGCTCGCCGAGGGCGCGTCGTCTCCCGAGATGACGTGGACGTCGATCGACGCGCTCTTGCGCACGAGGTCGTCGACGAACGAGCCGAAGACGAAGTCGCGCCAGCGAGCGTGGGCGGGCTTGCCGGCGACGATGCGCGTGACGCTGCGACGGCGCGCTAAGTCGAGGACGGCGTCGACGGCGCTCGGGGCCGAGAGGACGGCGACCTCGACACCCAGGGACTCGGCGAGGCGCAGGTGCTCGGACAGGCGCGCCCGATCGCGCTCCGACAGCACGGCGCCGGGCCGCTCGACGTAGGCCGCGACGCAAGGCGCGTGGAGCGCGGCCGCCATTCGTCGTGCGGCGCGAACGAGGCGCGCCGACGCGGGGCTCGGGCCGACGCAGACCAGGACGCGCTCGCGCGTCGGCCAGAGCGTGTCGATGCCGCGCTGACGGCGCCACGCCTGCACCTCGGCGTCGACGCGCTCGGCGGTGACCCGCAAGGCGAGCTCGCGGAGCGCGTGGAGGTTCCCCTCCTTGAAGAACCCCGTGGCCGCGCGCTCGGCCTGGTCCAACACGTAGACCTTGCCATCGCGCAGCCGGTCGAGGACCACCTCGGGCGGCACGTCGACGAGCTCGATCTCGTCGGCGCGCTCGACGATGGCGTCGGGGACGGTCTCGCGGACACGCACTTCGGTGATCTGCGCGACGACGTCGTTCAGGCTCTCGACGTGCTGCACGTTCAGCGTCGTGTGGACCTCGATGCCGGCCTCGAGCAGCTCCATCGCGTCCTGCCACCGCTTCTGGTGGCGGGAGCCGGGGACGTTGGTGTGCGCGAGCTCGTCGAGGAGGATGACCCCGGGCTTGCGCGAGAGCGCGGCGTCGAGGTCGAGCTCTTCGAGCGTCCGACCGCGATAGAGGATCTGCTTGCGAGGCAGCTGCGGGAGGTTGCGGATCAACGTCGCGGTGTCGGCGCGGCCGTGCGTCTCGACGATCCCGACGACGACGTCGACACCCTCACGCCGCAGGCGCTGGGCGTTCTCCAGCATCGAGTACGTCTTGCCCACGCCGGGCGAGGCGCCGAACCAGATGCGCAGCTTCGCGCGCGACGCATCGCGCGCCTCCGCCTCGACGCGCTCGAGGAGCGCATCCGGGTCGGGGCGTGCGTCACCGTCACGGGAGTCGGTCAAGGGGATCGGGAAGGTGTACGCGCGAGGGCGTCGAGCGCCAGGTTCAGCTCGAGGACGTTCACCCGGGGCTCGCCGAGCAGGCCGAGCGTGCGGCCTTCCACGTGCGCCTCCACGAGCGCCCGGACCGCGCTCTCCGCCAGGTGGCGCTCGCGCGCGACGCGCGGCACCTGGTAGAGCGCCGCGGCGGGCGAGAGGTGGGGGTCGAGACCGCTCGCGGAGGCCGTGACGAGCTCGACCGGGATCGGGGCGTCGTTGCCGGGGTCGGCGGAGCGAAGCGCGTCGGCGCGCGCGGCGACGGCCTCGGCGAGCGTCGGGTTGGTGGGGCCGGCGTTCGAGCCGCTCGACGCGGCGCCGTCGTAGGGATGGGCTCCGGTCGCCGAGGGACGGTTCCAGAAGTATCGCGGATCGTCGAAGCCCTGGCCGATGAGACGCGAGCCCAGGATCGCGCCGTCGCCGCCGACGACGAGGCTCCCGTTCGCCTGCCACGGCATGACGAGCTGGGCGAGCGCGGTGACGAGCCCGGGATAGACGAGCCCCGTGAGCACCGAGAGCAGGCCGAAGAGGACGAGCGCGGGACGCAGCGTGGAGAACATGAGGACGGCTCCTACACGAGGTGGGTAGCGACCAGCAGGAGGTCGATCGCCTTGATGCACGGGAACGGCAGGAGCACGCCGCCGAGCCCGTAGACGAGCAGGTTGCGACGCAGGAGGTGGGCGGCCGGCTCCGCGCGGTACTTCACGCCCCGGAGCGCGATGGGGATCAGCGCGATGATGATCAGCGCGTTGAAGATGACGGCGCTGAGCACGGCGCTCGTGGGCGAGTGCAGGTGCATCACGTCGAGCGCGCGCAGGGCCGGATAGGTCGTCACGAACGCGGCCGGGATGATGGCGAAGTACTTGGAGACGTCGTTGGCGATGGAGAACGTCGTCAGCGCGCCGCGCGTCATCAGCATCTGCTTGCCGATCTCGACGACGCTCAGGAGCTTGGTCGGGTTGCTGTCGAGGTCGACCATGTTGCCGGCCTCTTTGGCGGCCTGCGTGCCGGTGTTCATGGCGACGGCCACGTCGGCCTGCGCGAGCGCCGGCGCGTCGTTGGTCCCGTCGCCCGTCATCGCGACGAGGTGCCCCTTCTGCTGGTAGTCGCGGATCATCGCGAGCTTCGCCTCGGGCGTCGCCTCGGCGAGGAAGTCGTCCACGCCGGCCTCGGCGGCGATCGCGGCGGCCGTCAGCGGGTTGTCGCCGGTGATCATCACCGTCTTGATCCCCATGCGGCGCATCTCGGCGAAGCGCTCCTTGATGCCTCCCTTGACGATGTCCTTGAGCTGCACGACGCCGAGCGCCTTGCCGCCCTCGGCGACGACGAGCGGTGTGCCGCCCGTCTTGGCGACGGTCTCCACGGCGCTTCGCACGTCGGCGGGTAGATCGGCGTCGTGCTCGCGGAGGTAGCGCCCGATGGCGTCGGAAGCGCCCTTGCGGATCGCTCGGGTCCTTCCGTCCTCGCCCTTCAGGTCCACGCCGCTCATGCGCGTCTGTGCGGTGAAGGGCACGAAGCTCGCGCCGAGCTCCTTCACCTCGCGGGCGCGGAACGAGAACTTCTGCTTCGCGAGCACCACGATGCTCCGGCCTTCGGGGGTCTCGTCGGCGAGCGAGGCGAGCTGCGCGGCATCGGCGAGCTCCTTCTCGCTCACGCCCTTGGCGGGCAAGAACGCCGTCGCCTGGCGATTGCCGAGCGTGATGGTGCCGGTCTTGTCCATCAGCATCACGTCGACGTCGCCCGCCGCCTCGACGGCGCGGCCGCTCGTCGCGATGACGTTCGCCTGGATCATCCGGTCCATCCCCGCGATGCCGATGGCCGAGAGGAGGCCGCCGATCGTGGTCGGGATGAGGCACACGAGCAGCGCGACGAGCACGGTCATGCTCACGGCCGAGTCGCTCGGGTCCGCGCTCGCGTCGACCGCGTACATCGAGTACGGCAGGAGCGTCACCGTCACGAGCAGGAAGATGATCGTCAGCGCTGCGAGCAGGATGTCGAGCGCGATCTCGTTCGGCGTCTTCTTGCGCTTGGCGCCCTCGACCATCGCGATCATGCGGTCGAGGAACGTCTCGCCCGGGTTGTGGGTGATGCGCACGACGAGCCAGTCGGAGACGACGCGGGTGCCGCCCGTCACCGAGCTGAAGTCGCCCCCGCTCTCGCGGATGACCGGCGCGCTCTCGCCGGTGATGGCGCTCTCGTCGACCGACGCGACGCCCTCGAGCACCTCGCCGTCGCCGGGGATCGGGTCGCCGGCCTCGACCAGGATCACGTCGCCCGCGCGGAGCGCCGAGGCCTGCACGGGCTCGACCTGCGCGCTCGTCGCGCCGTCGCCGCGGTAGCTCTTGGCGAGCTCGGGGTCGATGAACTTCTTGGCGACGACGTCCTTGCGTGCCTTGCGCAAGGTGTCCGCCTGGGCCTTGCCGCGGCCCTCCGCCATCGCCTCGGCGAAGTTCGCGAAGAGCACGGTGAACCAGAGCCAGAGCGAGATCGCGCCGACGAACCCCGCCGGCGCGTCGTGCCCGCCCATCAGTGCGTGGACGAAGAGGAGCGTCGTGAAGGCGCTTCCGATCTCGACCACGAACATCACGGGGTTCTTCACCATCGCCCGCGGATCGAGCTTCTTGAAGGCATCGACGATCGCGCGCTGCACGATGGGCCCCTCGAAGAGAGGGCGCGCGGTCGCCTTGGATCCGATCGCCGCGGGAACGTCGGGGCCGGACCCGCTCTGGGCGGGGGTCGTGCCGGAGGTCGAGGCCGAGGGGGTGGTCGAGGTGGTCATGGTCGTTCCTCAGAGACCCGAGGCCTGCAGCTGCTCGACGATCGGGCCGAGCGCGAGGGCGGGGATGAAGCTCAGCGCGCCGACGAGCACCACGGTGCCGACGAGCAGCGTCACGAAGAGCGGCGTGTGGGTGGGCATCGTCCCGGGGCTCGGTGGGACGATCTTCTTCTTGGCGAGGGAGCCCGCGATCGCGAGGACGACCGCGATGATCCAGAAGCGCGAGAGGAGCATGTTGATGCCGTGGATCGTCGCGTAGAAGGGGCCGCTGACCGTGATGCCCGCGAACGCGCTGCCGTTGTTCGCGCTCGTCGATGTCATCGCGTAGAGGATCTCCGAGAAGCCGTGTGCGCCGGGGTTCGCGAGGGTCGCGCGGCCGGCGTCGGTCGAGCACGCGATCGCGGTGGTGACGAGGATGAGCGCGGTCGGGACCAGGATGCCGATGGAGGCCATCTTCATCTCGTAGGCCTCGATCTTCTTGCCGAGGTACTCCGGCGTGCGGCCGACCATCAGCCCCGCGATGAAGACCGCGACGAAGACGAAGAGCAGCATGCCGTAGAGGCCGGATCCGACGCCGCCGAAGGCGACCTCGCCGATCTGCATCAGCCACATCGGGAACATCCCGCCGAGGGGCGTGAACGAGTCGTGCATCGCGTTGACCGATCCGTTCGACGCGGCCGTGGTGGCGACGGCCCAGAGCGCGCTGTTCGCGACGCCGAAGCGCACCTCCTTGCCCTCCATGTTGCCGCCCGCCTGAAGCTCGCTCGCGCCGGTGTCGAGGCTGACGCCCGCGAAGGCCGCGTTGCCGGCCTGCTCGGCGGCGTACGTCGGGACCAGACAGACGATCACGAGCACGAGCATCGCGGCGTAGATCGCCCAGCCCTGCCGGCGGTCCTTGACCATCTCGCCGAACGTGAAGCAGAGGGCCGCAGCGAGGAGGAGGATCGAGAGCATCTCGAGGAAGTTCGAGAGCGCCGTCGGGTTCTCGAACGGGTGCGCCGAGTTCACGTTGAAGAACCCGCCGCCGTTGGTGCCGAGCTGCTTGATCGCGATCTGCGAGGCGACGGGCCCGCGCGCGAGGATCTGCTCCGCGACGGCGGCGCCGTCGCTCGTGGCGGTGGGGTCGAGCAGCCGTGCCGTCGCGTGGCCGTCGAAGGTCTGCGGAACGCCCTGCGAGACGAGGACCAAGGCCAGGACGATCGAGAGCGGCAGGAGGATGTAGAGAGTCGAGCGGACGAGATCGACCCAGAAGTTGCCGAGCCCGCTCGTCTGCTTGCGCACGAGGCCGCGGATGAGCGCGACCAGCACGGCCATCCCGGAGGCGGCGCTGACGAAGTTCTGGACCGTCAGGCCCAGCATCTGCGTGAGGTACGACATCGTCGTCTCGCCGCCGTAGGCCTGCCAGTTGGTGTTCGAGACGAACGAGATGGCCGTGTTGAACGCGACCTCGGGCGTCACGGCGCCGAGGCCATCGGGATCGAGCGGGAGCGTCGGTCCAGCTCTGCTCCTGCTTCGGGTCGACGCCCGCGAGGCGGTAGAAGAGCCGCTCGATCGGTCCGAGCACGCGCTCGACCGCGCCGGCCCGTCCCTCGTAGACGCGGGCCATGTAGATGCCGAGCGGGTACCCGAGCGCGGTGAGCGCGAGGAAGTACGCGGCGAATTGCGCGAACGCGTCGACGGTCATTGCAGCTTCTCCGGCACGAGCAGCGCCGCGAAGAGGTAGAGGAGCAGGCCGGTCGCGACGATCGCGCCGGCGACGTAGAGGGTCGTCATCGGTTCACTCCGTGTGCGCGGCGGCGAGGGTCAGAGACGCGCGACTCCGCGCACGACGCCCCAGCTCGAGGCGAACAACGCGAGAGTGAGAGCGACGTAGAGCAGGTCCGACATGAGTCACCTTCGAAGCGCAAAGCTAGGGAATGGCGCGCGCTGCGCTCGCTAAGACGCTGCTAAGACGCGCCGCGTCGGGCCGCGTCGAGCGGCGGCTGCAAAGACCGGGGGCTCCCGCGCTACGAACGCGCTGAGATCAGCGCCGCGTCGGCGTGCCGTCGGGGCGGGCGTCCAGCAGCGAGAGCAAGCGGCTGGCGCGCTCGCTCTCGGGATCGAGCCGCTTGGCCTGTTCGAGCGCCTGTCGCATGCCCTCGACGTTGCGCCGCTCGAACAGGCCGCTGGCGAGCGCGAAGAGGGTCTCGAGCGCGCGCTCCTTGCGGGCGTTGTCGGCCCAGAACTCGCCGATGCTGCGCAACAGCAAGAGGTCCTGCGGGTAGCTGCGGCGCAGGCCCTCGAGCTCGCGCGCGACCTGCTCCTCGTGACCGTAGCGGAGCAGCACGGCCATGTCGCTGAGCTTGCGATCGAGCTCACCGCTCGGGATCAGACCGTCCTCGCTCGCCTCGCGCGCCGGCTTCGGCTTGTCCTTCTTGGTCGCGAGGTCGGGAACCAGCTTGTGCGCTTCGCGCCGCTGCGTCGCTTCCGACGGCGGCGGCACGACGCTGGCCCACTCGCCGTCGTCCGGGATCGCCGGCGGTGGTCGGCTGCGCCGTGGCTGCGAGAGCGGAAGCGGCACGTCGGCGCGGGAAGCGCGCAGCGCGGCCTGGAGCTTCTCCGCGCTCGCGACCGCGGTGGCGCCGCGCGTGTCGACCGGCTCGTCGTCGTCGGTCGGCGCCGCGATCGCGCCCGGGGGCAGGGTCTTCTTTCTCGTCAAGAGGACGACGCGAACCGTGCCGTCCGGCTCGACCGTGCGCTCGGCGGGCTCTTCTTCCCCGAGGCTCTCGACGTCGGCCGACGACGCATCGGGGGGCGGTGGAGGCTCGGTGTCGCGCGGCTCGTCGTCGCCCGGGCCGGCGCTGCTCTCGCGCGGCAAGAGCTCCTCGACCGAGCGCTCCCACTCGGTCGTCGCCTGGGCGCGGCCGGGCCGCCCTTCCTTCCGGGCGTAGGCGCGTTGCAGGAAGCTCGCGAAGACGTCTTCGGCCGGCAGCTCCGGCTCGCCCTCGACGAAAGGCCGCGCGTTCGGCACCGTGGCCGACTCGTCCGGTGGCCCGCCACGCCGTCGCATCGACGCACTCTGCCGTGAGAACCCCCGCGACTGCAAGGAGACCGCGGTGGCGGAACGAGCCGCGCGCGTCGTATCATCGGCACGAAGGGGAGGTCCTCCGTGGCGCGTCCGACCGTCCGTTCCTTGCTTCTAGGGGTGTTCCTGTCCGCGGCCTTGCCGAGCGCTGCTTTCGCGCAGACGAGCGACGACGATCAGGCTCACGCGCACTTCCAGGTGGCCGCGTCGTACTACGAGCAGGCCAACTACGAGGCCGCGCTGCGCGAGTTCCTGGAGGCCTACCGGCTGAGCCAGCGCTCGCAGCTCTTCTACAACCTCTCGCTCTGCTACCAGCAGCTCGGCGATCTTCCCAACGCGGTCGACTACCTCACGCGGTACCTGCACGACGTGCCCGACATCGCGAACCGCGCGAGCCTCGAGACACGCCTCGAGAACCTGCGGGCGCGCCTCGCGGCCCAGCAGGCGACGACCAGCGGCACCGGCACGAGCGACACGGGGACGACCGATACGGGCACGACCGACACGGGCACGACCGACACGGGCACGACCGATACGGGGACGACCGATACGGGCACGACCCATACGGGCACGACCGACACGGGCACGACGGGCTCCGGCGACACCTCGACCGGAAGCGGGACGACGCCGTCGTCGTCGGGCGGCTCCCTCAACGTCGGCGCGATCGCCGCGTTCTCCGTGGCCGGCGTCGGGCTGATTCTCGCGGCGGTGTTCACGGGCCTGGCGGCCTCCGAGGACAGCCGCGTGGCGGGCCTGCCGTGCGCGGCGAGCCGCAGCTGTGCGGACGGAGAGCTCTCGGCGATGCGCACCGACGCGCTCGTCGCCGACATCATGTGGGGCGTCTCGCTCGCGGGCGCGGCGGTCGGCCTCGTGCTGGTTCTGGTCGATCCGGGCGCGAGCAGCGATGCGAGCGAGTCGCACGCGAGCCTGCGCGTCGGTCCGGGTGGGCTCACGCTGGAGGGCAGCTTCTGATGCGCACGCACCTTCTCTTCTCCGTCGCGGGCGCGCTCGCCGGTCTCTCGCTGGCCGGATGCTCGCTCGCCTACAACGGCTCTCGCTTCCAGGGCGGCACTGGAAGCGACAGCGGCACGCCGAGCGACGGTGGCGTCGACACCGGTGAGCCTCCGGTCGACGGCGGCGGATCCTGTACGGCCGCGACGTGCGACCCGATGGAGTACTGCGACTCGGCCTCGGGCAACTGTCTGCCCGGCTGCGACGCGGCCGACGACTGTACGGCCCCCCAGACCTGCGACGTGGTGCGGCACATGTGCATCCTCTCCACGTGCACGCTCGATGCGCAGTGCGGCAACGACGAGTACTGCAAGAGCGGCGCCTGCGCGGCCTGCGACGCCGACAACGACGGCTACGTCCCCATCATGGCGCCTCCGTCGTGTCTGCGCGCGCCGCACACCGAGCCCGACGACTGCGACGACACCAACGCGGCGGTCCATCCCTTCGCCCGCGTCGACTGCACCACGGCCATCGCGGAGGCCTGCCCGCTGGACGTGCTCACGGGGGCCGGCTTCGGCGAGGCGGGCATCACCGAAGTCCGAACGCTCTGGTCCGGGGGCACGGTGCGCTTCGGCGACAGCGGCCACCTCGGCATCGTCCTCGGGGACGACTCTCCGACGCTGCCCAGCGGCGCGAGCGGCGGCTTCGTGGGCTTCATCGGCACCACGGGCACCCAGCACGTGTACGCGGGCGCGCCTGTGACGTGGGAAGGCACGCAGCCCGACGCCGAGGTGCTCTACAGCGGGTTCGACGTCACCGACGCCGCGCTCGGCGTGACCGAGGGGGACGGCAATCGCTGGATCGGGCTCACGCTGGCCGGTCCGAGCGCCAGTGCGCAGCTCGCCTACGGCCAGACCAAGGCGCAGCGCCCGGCCATGAGCCTCGTGGCGCCCGCGGTCGTCGCGCTCAGCGCCGGCGAGAGCATTTTCCCCGCGATGGCCCCGAACCAGCACGGTGCGGTCGCCATCGCCTCTTGGGTCGACCATCCGAGCGGCGCGGTGTTGCTGTCGAGCTCGTCGGGACCCTTCGCCGCGAACGCCGCCGCCAGCGGCATCGGCCACCGGACGGGGCTGCTCGCGCCCCAGCCGCAGACCTGGCTCGCGGGCGACGGCGCGGCCGTGATGTGGGTCCAGAGCGATACGACGCTGGGGCTCTGGAACGGGGCCGAGGCCGGTGCCGGCCCGAGCGTCATCGACCTCAGCGCGTACACGTCGATCTCGGGCGGGCCGCCGCAGCTGCTGACGTCCGGCTTCCGCGGGTCGATCGGCCACTCGAGCGTCCGTGGCTCGCCGACCGCGGAGCAGCACTACGTCGCCGCGGTGGTCGTCGGCTCGACGGCGACGCCGCCGACCGGGCAGATCGTGCTCTTGCGATGGACGATGGCTCGCCCGACCTCGGGCTCCGACCCGACGGTCACGCAGGGCGCCATGATCATCAGCTCGCTCGAGCTCGGGACCGGCTTCCGCCCGCGATCCGGCGTGAGCGTCTACGTGGTCGACGACACGACCACGCTGGTGAGCTACGTGCAGGGGCTCCACGTGGTGGTCCGCGCCATCCGCACGATCAGCACCTCTCCCGGCGAGGTCGAGACCGCGCCGACCCTCGATGCGATCCCGCTCGGGGCGCTCGAGCAGGTCGAGGGGCTCACGACCGGCGGTGGCCTCTTCTTGAGCGATCCGCGCGGGCCGGCCTCGGGCGGCATCGGGCGCCTCGCGGTGGCGGCGCTGATCCAGAACGGTGCGCGCTACGAGATCCGCGCGCGAGCGCTCGAGGCCTGCGTGACGCCCTGACGCGACCGGCCATCCGAGCGTGAAGCACGAGAGAGCGACGGCCTCGGGCCGCCGCTCTCTTCGTCGCGGGCGAGGCGGGCGCGCTACTTCACGACGAGCGTCAGGATGCGCCCGGGGACGTACTGGCGCTTGACGAGCTGCTTGCCCTCCAGGTGCTTCTGGACGTTCTCGTCCTTGCTCGCGGCGGCGACGACGGTCTCCTC
>JBGALT010000165.1:0-17776 GCA_044223665.1 Sandaracinaceae bacterium
GGTGCCGGGCCCGGCGGGGGCATCGCGCGGTCGGTACACGCTCCGCATCGGGGACGTGACGATCGAGCTCGGCGACGACTTCCGCGAGGAGACGCTCGCGCGTCTCGTGCGAGCGCTGCGCGCGTGCTGAGCCTGCCGCCCACGGTGCGCGTGTTCGTGGCCGTCGAGCCGATCGACATGCGCGGATCGTTCGATTCGCTCGCCGGCGCCGTGCGCCGCCTCGGGCTCGATCCGGTGGACGGGCACCTCTATCTCTTCCTCAACCGGCGGCGACGGATCGCCAAGGCGCTCTGGTTCGATGGCTCCGGCTGGTGCGTGCTCGCCAAGCGCCTGGAGGCGGGGAGCTTCCAGCTGCCGACGCTGGAGACCGCTGATTCCAAGGTGCAGATCGACGGCGGCACGTTCGCGTCGTTGCTCGCTGGGATCGACTTCACGGCGTCGCGTCGCGGCTGGTATCGGCGGCTGCCGAGTCGATAGGGATCGACAGCGATCGCGAGGCGTGATCTACGCAGCTCGTGGTCGCCCTCGTCGAGGACACGGAGAAGGCAGCGCTGCGCGCGCAGCTGGCCGCCGCTCTCGCGACGATCGCGACGCTCACGGGTGAAGTCGCGAAGCTGAATGACCGCGTCGCGGAGCTGCTTACGATCGCGCAGCGCAAGCAGCGCAAGTCGGCCGCGCCGAAGGACAAGACGCCCGAGCCACCGCCCGTCGTCGAGGCCGAGCAGCAGCAAGCATTCGACGCTCGTCCGACGGCGCCCGTGCTGCCCGAGAAGACCAAGGCGCCAAAGTCGCAGAAGCGCACGGGGCGCAACGCGATCCCGCAGCATCTCGAGCCCGAGGAGCATCGCCAGCCGCGACCAAGTCAGTGCGCGCACTGCGGCAGCACGAAGCTCGGGCTCGTCGATGAGGTCATCGAAGAGAAGCTGCACGTCGTGAAGGAGCACCAGCGGCGTCGCCGTGTCGCGCGTCCCACGTGTCGCTGCGGCGACTGCGGTGAGCGCACGACGGCGCCGTCGCTCCCGGCGCCCTACGAGCGCAGCAAGATCACCTGTGCGTGGCTCGCGTGGTTCATCTACCAGAAGTTCTCGATGCTCTCTCCGCTCGATCGCATCCGTCGCGACCTCGCCGAGCGCGGCATCCCGCTCGCGATGGGCACACTCGTCGGCTTCGTCGAGCGCGCCGCCGATCTGCTCGCGCCGATCGATGGCCTGCACTGGAAGAGACTGCTCGCGAGCACGTGGATGGCGACCGACGGAACGGGCCTGAAGGTGCTCGTGCAAGGGCTCTCGTCGGCACACGATGGCTACGTCGAGCTCTATCGCAACGCCGAATGCGCCGTCTTCCAGTACGCCGCGCACAAGGGCAGTGACGACGTCGTCAGCAAGCTCGCGCCGTTCCGCGGCACGCTCACCGCCGACGCCGAGCATCGCTTCAACGCCGTGTACGCGACGGGCCGCGTGATCGAAGCGGGGTGCAACGCGCACGGCCGCCGCAAGTTCCGCGATGCCGAGCACACCCAGCCCGTGCTCGCGAAGGAAGGCGGCGCGTTCATCGCCGCGATCTACGTCGCCGAAGAGAAGGCGCAGAGCGATCGGCTCGAAGGCGCGGCGCTCCTCGCGCACCGACGCGCGAACATCCGCCCGATCGCGAACGCCTTCAGCAAGTGGCTCGCCGCAGTCGAGCCGACGCTGCTGCCGTCGGATCCTCTGACCGCGGCGGTGGCCTACTACCGCAACCACTGGGACGCGCTCACGCGATTCATCGACGACCCGCTCGTGCCGATCGACAACTCGCCCACCGAGCGCGAGTTCCAGAACTTCGCGAAGCTCCGACTCAACATGCTCTTCGCCGGCAGCACCGAGGGCTCCTCGGCATCGTCGCCACGTGTCGCGCCATCGGCGTGCCGGTGCAGGAATACCTCGCCTGGGCCTTCGAGAGGCTCGGCACGCATCGCGATCAGTTCGGCCTCGCAATCGAGCAGATCACGCCCGCCGCCTTCAAGGTCGCGCGCGGCTGACGGCCGCGCCGCCCCGGTCGCACGAGTCGAACGCACCGTCATCCCGGCTCGGCTGATCGGTCACCGAGTAGCGACGTCTCGAATCGGAGTCGTCGCGGAGGTCCGGGTGCTCGCCGGGCGCCGCAGCGCCGCGGTACCGTGACGTGACCCTCGAGACGTGCCAGCCCCTCAGACAGGTCGACACCAGTCGCGCACCAGTTGTGATTGTTGAACATGTGGATATGTGGCGCAGCGCGCGGAATCGGGTGTCTGACCCCGCCCCACCGACCCCGCTGTCCGCTTCGCGCCGAGCGATGGCGAGCCGGGGGAAGGCGCCCTCGTCACGAGCCTCGACGAAGAGCCATCCGTCCTGGTCCGTACGAGACCCAGCCCGGCGCCACCACGACGCCGATCGCCCACGGGAGGCAAGTAACACGCTATCGGCATCGAGTGCTACAGCCGCTGCTTCGACGAGATGACGGATCGCATGCGCGTGACCGACGAGAGACAGTCCACGCTCGAGGCATCATTCATCGGATTCCTCGACAGCAAGCCGATCGACCCGCCGCCAGAAGCGGCTCACCTGATCAGCGTCGAGCTCCACCATGCCCACATAGGATTCTACGTCATTCGCAACAAAAGCCGGGCCGAGAACGAGCTTCGGCTCCGACGCGAAGACGCCGCACACCCAGTCGGGCGAAACCGTCGCATCCGTGACCTCGAAGAGCGCCGCGGGATACCACGCCGGGATGCTGGCATCGCTCACGACCTGAAAGAGCGACACGCCTTCGAACACCGCGACCGAATGAACTTCGTAGGCACGACCGGGAGTGAGAAGGACCTGCCCGCGCGTCGAAAAACGCGGAAGTGACTCGTCCAAAGTGAGTTTGGCGGCTGTAGCACGCAATATTTGCCCCGGGAGTGGGATGCCCAATCGTCACCAGGTCTCATGACGGGCGCCGGGCCGGCGAGCGCGGGATCTGGGGCCCGGATCGTCCGCGCCGGCATCGAGCTTCACACGTCGTCGACGACCTCCACGGGCGAGAACGCGAGCCCCTCGAGCGCGCGCTTGGCCTCCTCGTCGACCAGGATCGCGGTCGTGAACTCCTTCACACGAAAGACCGATGGCGCGACCGCGGCCACGTCGGCCCACATGGTCCCTGACCATCCTGCGCCCGCGCCCGTCCCCGGGTAGCCGCAGCGTGCGCACGGGTCCACGGGGAGCCGGCGGCCGAGCGGCTGCGTGTCCAGGAGTGGAGTGTCGATCTCGAAGAGCTCGCCCTCGTCCTTCGGACCACGCAGTCTGGCCGGTGGCCCAGTGTGGACGCCGAGCCGGCCGAGAGCTTCTTTCACGTTTCGGTCGACGAGGATCCCGATGACGACATCGTGCACCGACGGGGCGAGCTCCTTCCGGCGCCTGCCGCCCTCGATGACGGCGCCAAAGCCCGCCCCCGGCAGGAGCCTCGAGTCGTCGACGTTGTCGAGCGCCTCGCGTGTACGCGCGCGAAGCGCGTCGTATTCCGACCACGGGACGTTCGATGGCCCCTCCGGCAGGAACCCAAGCCGAGCGACGTCCGCGCGGGGCGCGGACACCCCAGTCATCGCCCACTTGTTGCGACAGCGCTCGCACGCAACCCCCGGCAGATGCCGCTCGTGGCGGGGCGAGAAGAGACCTCTCTCGAAGCTCGGCGTCGCCCGGAAGAAGCGCCTCATCGCGGCGCCCTGTAGCGGCCGATCCAGCGGCCAGCCCCTGCCACCCCTCGGTTGTAGAACATGCGCGCTCCTTGCTCCGCGATTTGGTCGACTGTAGCAGCGGGATTCGAGGTAATGAAGTTCTCCCATTCGGAGTTCCATGATGGGGCCCCGCCGGCGCCGTGCAGCGTCTGGTGAAATCCGCGAGGCACCTCCACCGTGAAGTCATCGATTGCACCAAAGCCACGGCTGGCGAACCACGACCGATACTGTTGCGGGAAGATGTGATGACGTGGCCAATCCGGACAGTTGTGAGCCCATGCGCCAACGTCTCCAACAAAGTAGGTCTGCGCATCCGCGACCGTGAGATCGTAGAGTTCGCGCTCCCCCTCCGCCCATGCGGTATTCCCAACGCGAAGCCAACCACCGCGGCTGGTGTATATCTCGTCGCCGGGCAAGAGGTCGCCCACCTCGATCCAGCCCCGACGGGTGAACAGCGGGTGGTTCGTGGAGACAACGATCGCGTCGGTCACACCGGCCTCGTCGTCAACGAACTCGAGTGAGAGCGCGCGTCCGGGGTGTGCGCTCATCGCCGTCACCTCGTGATAGCCCCACTCACCTGTCGACTCGTCGAGCGCCCAGACGTGCTGCCCCGCGCGGATCGATGAAATCGGGTGTAGTCCGTCCTCGGTCTCCACCGGCGTCTCGCCGTCGAAACTGCACCCCGGATCGCAGAAGCCCCCGCGGCATGCCCCTGCCATCTCCTCTGCGATGGCGTCCGCGGCCGCGCCGCGCCCGCCCGCGAGATAGGCCTCGAAGCGACCCATCGCCCAGCCGCTAGCCATCTCCATCGCCCCTGCGATAACGATGTCGACCGCGGCCTGAACGACGAACTGCGCGACCATCTGCGTTGCCGTGATGCACTCGTCCTGCACCGCGCGCCCCACCGTGCTGAAGGCGGCCTGCAGGAGGATGATCGGCACGATGATCGCGACGAAGAACTCGCCGTTCGGATCGATGTGGTTGATCGGATCTCCGCCGCCGTACTCGTAGGCGTTGAGCCCGCCTCCGAATCCTGCCGGGTCCGCGGTGAGCCAGCGGCCGAGCTCGGCGTCGTACTCGCGCGCGCCGAAGCGCACGAGGTGCGTGCTCGGATCGTAGAGCCCGCCTGCGAAGCCGAACGGCTGAAAGCCGGGCGCCGTGTCGTTCGTGACCCGACCGTATGCGTCGTAGTCGAGCTGCTGCATCACGGCCCCGTCGGAGCCACGCACGACGAGGCGAACGCTGCCGCGCACGTCGGTCACGAGGCGGTAGCGCTCTGCGCCCTCGATCACGTAGTCGGGAGCGAGCGCGTTCACTGGCCCGTACACGAAGACGCGGGTCACCGCACCGCTGCCGTCGGCCTCCGCGATGGGCTGCTGGCCCAATCCGTAGAGCCAGGCTCGCTCGAGCGTGCCGTCGACCCGTCGCCCCACCCGGCGCCCTCGGGGATCGAGGTCGTAGGTGACGTGCCGCCCATCGGGCAACATCGCACCCAGCAGCGTGCCGACCTCGTCGAAGTCGTAGGTCGTGGTTCCACTTGCACTGGTCCGCGTCTCGGTGGCGCCGTCGCTGCGGTAGCGGATCGTCTCCGCGCCGTGGCTCGTCACCCTCTCCTGGACGTCCGCGACGTCCGTTCCCGACGCGCCCCCTCGCGCGTAGGAGGTACGGGAGCCGTTAGGGTGGTAGCCGTAGGTCTCGATCACCGTTCCGTCGCGGCGGACCTCGTCCAAACGGTCCGTCGCGTCGTAGTGATAGGTGTACGTGTGACTCGTGCCTCGTACGTTCTCGCGCGCCTGAGTGATGCGGCCGAGACCGTCCCGTGCGAGCACCTGGTGCTCGTAGAGCAGGCCCGCGGGCCCCGTGAACGTGCGCAGCGTCTCCTCGCCGAGCGAGTTGTGGGAGAAGTGCGCGGTCACGCCCGCAGCCGCGGTGTCCGACACGAGCCCGGTCGGTGGATCGCGCGTGATGACGAGCTCCCCCAAGGCGCTCGGCGCGCCGTCGGCGTCACGCGTCACGTCCACGCGAGCGCCAGCGACGCTCCATGCGGCCAGATCGTTCGTCTCGTCGGCCCACTCGAGGATCACGTCCCCACTCGCCGGGCCACCCGATGCGTGAACGGCGACGAGGGCCTCACCATCGTAGTCGAAGCCGATGCGCTGACCGTCGGGCGCAACGAGGGCGCTCAATAGGCCGTGTCCATCGTGCTCGCTGCGAAACACGCCCCGGCGCAGGCGTACCTGCTCCATCCGGCCGCCCGTCGCGCCGCGGGTGTAACCGATGGTGACCCCGGTCCCCTGCGTCCGCGTCAGGGGCTGCCCGTCCTCGTCGGCAGTGATATCCACCGCGGAGCCTGGGTCGCTCCCGGCGGGCGGCATCACGTGCTGGAGCGCCCCGACCGGCCCGTACTCGAACGACCATGCTCCGCGCGACGGAGGGGTGATGCTCGTCGGTCGATCGAGCGCGTCGTAGCCCAAGGCGAGCACGCGCCCGTCCGCCGTGGTCACCGACATCGCGCGGCCCGCATCGTCACGCATGACCGTCGTGGTCCGCATCAACGGATCGGTCACCGTGCGCAGAGCCCCGCGCTCGTACGTGTACCGGTACGTGCGCGCGGCGACGCCCGTGCCGGCGGTGACCGACGCGAGAAGCCCGTCTGCGTCGTAGGTGTACGACACAGGATCGAGGCCCGGCGCTTGCTCCGAGACGACGCGCCCCGTCGCGTCCAGCGTCGTCGTCGATTGCCTACCGGAGGGCATCGTCGTCGTCGCGGTGCGCGTGGCCGGGTCCCAGCTCGACGACATCGTGCGGCCGCCGACCACGACTTCCGTGACGGCATGCGGAAGCACCGCAGTATCGGCGCCGACCGGGTCCACCGTACGCCGCTCGATCGTCTGCCACGTACGGCCACTCGGAAACACGACGAGACGCGATGTGAGATAGGCGCCGGCTGCGCCGAGCCGAGGGTCGGCCGCGAGCCCTTCGTGGATGACCGTTCCCGTCGCGAGCTCGATGCGCCTGTCGCCGTAAGGGGTGACCGAGACGAGGGCACTGCCGGCCCCTTCCTGCTGCTGCTGGCGCGAATGGAAGAGCGTGCTCGGGCTCGGCTCGATTCCGTATACCTCCCGCTGACCGGGGCGGGGGCCGGTGACCGTGATCTGCTCACCCAGCGGACCCAGCGCGTAGTCGAGATGCACGCTGTGGCCGTCGGCTCGGATGTCGTCGCTGAGGCGACCGTCCTCGTATCGGAACGTCGACGTCGCATCGTCGGGCATCGTGAACGACTGCAGAAGGCCGCTCGCCTGCGTCGGCGTCGCCCACACGCCTCCGATCGGATCCGTGACGCTCGAGAGCCATTCGTTCGCGTCGAGCGCGAGCGTGTGCACATGACCGAAGAAGCCGGTGATCGTCACCGCGCTCGTGCCGGTGCGGTCGATGTTCATCGTGTGCCCGACGTCGTCGGTCACCGTCTCGAGCCGTCCCATCGGATCGTACGAGAACTCGAGCAGCGGTAGACCGAGGGTGGCGTCGACCGTGCGGACGTGTCGGCCGGAGCCATCGAACAAGTAGAGCGCGGCGCCATCGGCCGATGGCCACTGTGTGAGCCCGTCGGAGCGGAACGAGAAGAGCGCCGTCGTCTCGAACAGCAAGGGATCGACGCTGAACAGCAGGCCGCCGTTCGGGGTGCGCGCGAGCGAGCCGACGCCCATGAAGTTGCCCCCGGTCGCAGGCTGGCCGAGCAGGAAGCCGGTGTCGTGGATGGGCGTCTCGCCTCCGCCCGCGATCGTCTCGATCGTCGCGGCGCCTCCGCTGATGCAGCGCACGACGCCCTGCACACTCTGCGTGAAGCAAATCGCTCCGCCCGGCATCGTGATGATGCCGCCGATGTTGCCGACCTGAGCGGCGACGGCCGCCCCGCCGTCGCCGTCGACGCCAGGCGTGCCGTTGCCCGCGACTCCGCGGACGACGTTCCCGGAGGGACCTGGCACGATCCGCACGATGCGCCCCACGTCACCGATGAGAAGTCGATCGTCTTCGTCGACGGCGAGCGCGGATGGCGAGGACAGCGCGATGCTCGTCGCCGACGCCCCGTCGGCGTAGCCGGCGCCACCGCCGGCATAGCGCTCGATGACACCGTCGGGCCGGATACGGCGCACCACGTTGCCCAAGAGGCTCGCCACGTAGACCGACCCGTCCCGACCGGCGGCGAGCGCCGTCACCGTGCCGAGGCGAGCCGACAGCGCCGGCCCACCATCGCCGTCCTCGGGCGCGAAGTCACCGCACAAGCCGGCAAAGCGATGGATGATGCCGCTGGTGTCGATGCGCCGGACGCACGCGCCACCCGCGAACGGGTTCCCGAGGTCGACGACGTAGATGTTCCCGTCGGGCGCCTCCGCAACCTGACCGATGCCGTATCCCACCGTGGCAGCCGTGGCCGGCCCCTCATCGCCCGTCGACGCGGACCGATCACCGGTGAACGCGATGACGGTGTCGACCGGCCGCGCGCCGGAGCGGCGAAACAGCTGGGCGCCGTACGCATTGAGGTAGGTCCCGCCCGGCTCTGCGACGAGCCAGCCGCCTGTCGGCGCACTCGACCATTGGACCTGTGTTCCGAGGGTGCGCAGGTCGACCAGCGTGCCATCGCCCATCCAGAGCGCGCGTCCCGAGCGGTCGTAGTAGTGGTGTGCGGTGAGCGTCCAGCCGCCGAGCCCGGCGCGCCGGGGATCGATCACGCCGAGCCTCCGCTCGAAGCGTCTCGTCAAGGTGATCGGAGCGCGGGCTTCCACGAGCGGCGTGCTGACGGTGGTGCCCGGGTCGTCGAACGCGCTCGCGTCGACCTCGCTCGGGTCTCGATACTCGGCATCGTACTGATACGAGATCTGAACGCTCGCCATCGCAGTCCCGCTGACCGCGCGCCCGTGGATGTCGGTCCCGTCCCACGCGGTGAGCCGCGCTCGCCCGCCCGCATTGGGTGGGTACGAGTACGGGCCGAAGTGATGTCCTGCGACGCTCCACTCGATCAGAATCTGACGCACGAGCGCGCCCGCCGGGCCCTCCGGCTCGGTCGAGAATTCGATCTCGTAGGCCGGCGAGTAGCCAGGAACGCGCCCCGATCGGTACGCGAGCGTGCCTCCGCCCACGAGCGGGATCGCCTCGCCGAGGATCTGGTTCTCGCACTCGATGATGCTGCCCGCGCGCGTGCACGCACCGTGGACACCGCCACCCGACCCGCCACTTCCCGGAGCGCGCGCACCATTGGGTGGCGTCGCATGGCCCCAGTTGATGTCGATCAGCGTGAAGTGCGGAACGCGCACCCACATCAGCTCGTCCCCTACCCCGTGGAGGCTCGCGAGCGCGCTGCGTGCTTCGCGCGGCACCGTGTCGTCTCCACGCCCATCTCCATCCGAGTCGACGTCGGCAAGCCCGCCGCTCACACCGACGACGCGCACGACCCGGCCGTTCTGCTCGGCGGTCCAGGTCCCGTTGCGTCGGTCGTAGGTTCCGAGGGGCGCAATCGTCCCGACCGGGAACGACAAGAAGTTGTCGACGAACAACGAGACCGGGCTCGACAGCTCGATCGACTCCGACTGCATGTCCACTTCGTCCGCGGACACCTCGATCGCGTACGTGTACGAAGTCGTGCTCGGCAAGAGGCCCGGCATCGCGTCGGGCCCATTGGGGCCGACGGTCACCTCGGTCGCGTGAAAGGTCAGCTGACTGGGCGAGCGCATCGTCCCATCGGCAGCGTGTACCGTCGCGCTCAGCCGCGAGGGGAACACGACGGTCGCGCGCCGCGCACCATCTTGATCCTCGACGACGGAGGCACGGAGCACCTGCGCGCCCGTGCTCCCCATCGAGATCACCGCCGAGGCCGGATCGATCGGGGTCATGGCGATGTCCCCAGCCCACGTGAAGTCGTGCGGCCGAACCGGGATCGCGCGCTGAACCGCGACGTGCCTGTCGAGTGTCACGCTCACGAGCACCGACGTGCCCGCGTTCACCGCGAGCTCGAAGATGCCGTCCGCCTGGGAGCGCACCTCGCCGAGCCCCGGCTCCCCCTGGACGAACACCCTCGCGCCACCGAGCGGTGCACTCGTGCCGCTGTCGATGACTCGGCCACGCACCACCGCGAACAACGCGTCGTCGATGGTGCCGTCGACGTAGCCGGGCTGCATCGCCGCGCCGGCGCAAGCGCCCGTGCTCCCGCGATAGAGGAAGCCGTACGCGGCCTCGAAGTCGACCGTCCCCGGATCGACGTCCGGCGCTTGGCACTCGTGATCGGCGCAGTCGACCAGCCCGTCGCCGTCGTCGTCCGAGCCATTGCCGCAGACCTCGCCCACCCCAGGCGGGTACACGACGTCGCCCGGAGGGCCGCCATCGTGGCGTCCGACACGGGCGTCGGGCACGTCGGCGCCGTGGCACGAGCAACCGACGAGAGCCACCGCGAGGAGAACCGACCCGAGGACGCGCACGCCGCGATGGTTCGCGGGCGACGGATCGCTGTCAACGCAAGGATGGTTGCTCCCCTCGCCCTCACGCCGCGCGCTGCTTGGCGGCCATCGTGGCGACGTAGCGCTGCACGTCGAGGCGCGCGGCGTGATCGAGATCGACGAACGCGAGGCCGATCGCGTGGTGGGCGTCGGCGCGAGGCTGGGCCCAGCACACCTCGGCCCGCGTCGTGGCGATGCGGCCGGATCCGGGGAGCGGCCAGCGAATGCGCACGACGTGGTGATCGCGCAGCGCGCGATCGAGGACCACGCAGAGGCCGCCCTCGGAGACGTCCCAGATGCGGCCGTCGAGCATGCCGTGCTCGGTCGACAGGCGCACCGGGCTCGAGAACGGAGCCCGCTCGTGCGCGCGCTCGCTCGGGCTCGCCGCGCCCTCGTCGAACACCCAGGACGTGTCGGCGGAGTGCGGCGCCGCCGACCGGCACGCCGACGCGAAGAGCTCGGCGCGCTCCCATCGATCCCCGGGCAGCGGCGCCAGCGCACGCAGGATCGCGTCCTCGAGCACGGCCGGCACGTCCGGGCGAGAGGCGCGGATCGGAGCGATGGGCTCGTTTGCGAGGATCGCGTGCGCGATCTCCTCGAGCGTGCCGCCCCTCGGCGAGCGGCCCGTCAGGCACTCGTAGAGCGTCGCGCCCATCGCGTAGACGTCGGAGGCGACGCCGGCGAGACCCCCGCGCACGAAGATCTCGGGCGCGAGGTACTCCGCCGTGCCCACGAACGTCCCCGATCGCGTCAGCCGTGGGCGGGAGAGGTCGCGCTGGCCGCGCATCACGGCGATGCCCCAGTCGATCAGCTTCACGGTGTGATGCCCCGGCCTGCGCGCGAGCATCACGTTGGAGGGCTTCACGTCGCGGTGCAGCACGCCCCGACCGTGCGCGTGCTCGAGCGCGCGCCCGAGCTGATCGGCGACGTGCACGACGTCGTCCACTTCGAAGCGCCGCCCGCCCTCCACCAGCGACTCGAGCGTCGGGCCGTCGACGCGCTCGAGCGCGAGCCAGGGCCCGTGGCGCATGCACGTGCCCGCGCCGAGCAGCTCGACGACGTTCGGGTGCCCGAGACGATCGAGCGCCATCGCCTCGAGCGCCAGGCGCTCGGCGAGGAGGCTCGAGCCGGGCTCGATCAGCGTCTTGAGCACGACGAGCCGTCCCCCGCGCAGGTCCCGCGCCTCGTGGACGAACGCCATGCCGCCGAGCGCGAGCCCGCGCACGATCTCGTATCGGCCGTCGACCACGGCACCGGCCGGCAGCGCGGCCGCGGGCGCGGCGCTCACGACCGCACCGGCTTCGTCGCGACGCTCACGCGACCGGGGCCGATCGGCTCGCCGGCTCCGGCGCCCACCATCCGCGCGCTCGACGCGCTCTCGTCCGGGTCCTCCGGGGCGAGCACTCCTCGGCGAGAGCTCCTCGGCTCGACGCTGCGCCCGATCGCGAGCCACTCCTCGCGTCCGATCGACTGGATGGCGTCGACCACGACGGGATCGAACTGCGCGCCCCGCCCGGCCACGATGCGCGCCATCGCCTCGTCGTGGGAGGTGCCGCGTCGATACGGACGATCGGAGGTCATCGCGTCGTACGAGTCCACCGGCGCGAACGCGCGCGCGGCGAGCGGGATGCGGTCACCGGCCAGGCCTCGAGGGTAGCCGCTCCCGTCGAACGCCTCGTGGTGATGGAGCACGACGCTCATCGCCGGCGCGAGACGAGAGATCGGCGAGAGCAGGTCGGCCCCGATCTGCGCGTGCCGCCGCATCCACGTCCACTCGTCCGGCGTGAGCGAGCCGGCCTTCTTCAGGATCGCGTCCGGCACGCCGATCTTGCCGACGTCGTGCAGCAGCGCGCCGATCTCCAGCCAGAAGCGGTCCTCCTCCCCGAGGCCGAGCTCGCGCCCGACCCGCTCGCTCCAGCGAGCGACGCGCAGCGCGTGGGCGTGCGTCTCCACGTCGCGCGTCGCGAGCGCGCATGCCATTCCCTCGGCGAGCTCGCGGACCACCCGACGCTCCTCGCGCGGCCCGGACGCCGAGCCGAGGACGGAGGTGACCACGCGCGCGAGCTCGGCGGGATCGAAGGGCTTGGGCAAGAGCGCGTGCGGGAGCGCGCCGCCGAGCATCCGCGTCACTTCGCGCAGATCGCGCGTCCCGGTCACGACGACGACGGGCTCCGTGCGCTCGGACCGGACGGCCCCCGCGAAGAAGCGACCGTCACCGGTCGGGAGGTTCAGATCGGCGACGATCGCATCGACCCGCTGCTCGGAGAGAGCGCGCCGCGCGCTCGCGGAGTCCTTGGTCGGGACGGTGCGGAATCCGCCGCGACGCAGCGCGTAGTCGATGGCGCGCAGGACGAGAGGCTCGTCTTCGACGATCAGGATGTTCGGGCTCGCTTGCATGTGGCCGCTCCGGGGCATCGGCGCCCGAGGGGGACAGAGCAGAGGGCGTGCCGCCGCCGTCCGCGTGCCTCGAGCGGCCGTTCGAGCGGGAAACGCGGGGTGTTGCGCAGAATCCGCGCTCGGGCGCCGCGGAGACGAGAACGAGCGCCATTTCTCGGGCATGCGCGGGTGTCAACGCGCCGTCGTGGAAAACGGCCTCATCGGATCATGCCGAGCCGCCCCGCGACCGCTGCGCGCCCTCGCCGTGGCATCCTCGGCGGATGACGTCGCGTGCTTGGCCCCTCGTGCTCGTGCTCCTGACGATGGGCTGCGACGCCGCCCCCACGCCCGCCGACGGCGCCGCGACGGATGCGTCGGGACGCGATGCCGCGCCCGCCGATGCGGCCCCGACCGACGCGCCCGCGCTCGACTCCCCCGGGGCCGACGGAGGCGGGACCCCCGCCTGCGCGCTGCCTGCCGCGTTCGACGTGGGCGCGAGCTACGTGCGCACGCTGCACGTCGCGAGCACCGGCGCGCCCGGCAACGACGGCTCGGCCGGCGCCCCGCTCGACTCGATCGAGACCGCCGCCGCGCGCGCCACCCCCGGGACGCGGATCCTCGTGCACGCCGGCACCTACTCCGGACGGCTCTACGTCCGAGGGCCTCGCCGGCGAGCCCGGCCGCCCCATCGCCATCGTCGGCGAGGACGGCGCCATCCTCGACGCGGCCGGCGCCGCCGAGGTGCTCCACCTCTCCGAGGTCTCGTATCTCGTCCTCGAGAACCTCGAGCTCGTCGGCGGCACCGCGAACGGCCTCAACATCGACGACGGCGCCACCGCCGACACGCCCTCGCACCACGTCGTGCTCCGGGATCTCGACGTGCACGACGCGGGCAGCGGCGGAAACAACGACTGCATCAAGCTCTCGGGCCTCGACGACTACTTCATCCTCGGCTCACGCATCGCGCACTGCGACGGAGGAGACATGATCGATCACGTCGGCTGCCACCGCGGGCTCATCCACGGCAACACGTTCGACGGAACGCCGGGTAGCGGCGGCATCCAGATGAAGGGCGGCAGCGCCGACATCGTCGTCCACGGCAACCACTTCCTCGACGTGGACGGCCGCGCGATCAACGCGGGCGGCTCGACCGGCCTCGAGTTCTTCCGCCCGATCGACGCGCCCTACGAGGCCGCGCGGCTGACCATCGTCGCGAACGTCTTCGAGCGCAGCGGCAGCGACTCCATCGTCGCGTTCGTGGGCTGCGATGCCTGCGTGTTCGCGAACAACACGATCTCCGAGCCGCGCGGCTGGCTCGCCCGCGTGCTCCAAGAGAGCACCGACGCGCGCTTCGTCCCGTCGCGCGACGGTCTGTTCGTGAACAACCTGATCGTCTTCCGCGTCGCGGACGTGCGCGCGAACGAGTACAACGTCGGCGGCGGCACCGCGCCCGAGACGTTCACGTTCGGCTCGAACCTCTGGTGGGCGCTCGACGACGCGAGCTTTCCGGGGCCCAACGCCGATGGCGCGGGCATCACCGAGGCGGGCTCGATCGTGGGGGCGGACCCGGGCGTCCAGAGCAGCGACCTCTACCGCCCTTGCCTCACGACGCCGGTCGACGGTGCGGGGCGCGCTCGCCCCGGCCCGAGCGCCGACTTCGGTGGCGCGTGCTTCGAGAGCCCGCCCGCCATCGGCGCGCACGAGGCCTACGACTGCTGGATCTGAGGAGGACCCCGCGCCGGTCAGGGCGCCATCGAGCTGCAGCAGCGGAACCCGAGGCCGGGGAGCAGGGTGTCGGCGGTTGCCTGCGAGAGCACCGTGCCGCACGTGAGGC
Source organism: Sandaracinaceae bacterium (assembly GCA_044223665.1). Lineage (GTDB taxonomy): Bacteria > Myxococcota_A > Polyangia > Polyangiales > Sandaracinaceae > JBBSAT01. The sequence continues at coordinate 14,429 of JBGALT010000165.1, forward strand.
CGAGCTCGGGCGACTCGAACGAGCCGCCGCGCACCACGTAGATGGGCGTGCCGCTCACCGACGTGCCCTGACGATCGCTCGTCCACTCCTTCACGTTGCCGCTCATGTCGAGCGCGCCCTCGGTGGTCTCGCAGCTCGCGAGCGAGCCCGTGGGGAGCACCGCCGGCGTGATCATGCGGTCGGCCCCGTTGCACAGCGCCCCGTCGTAGCTCGCGCCGTACGGATACGCGCTGCCCGACGAGCACGCCGTCTGCCACTCGGCCGCGGTGCAGAGGCGGAAGCCCGCCGCCGCGCAGGCGGCGCTCGCCTCGGCGTACGAGACGCGCGTCCAGGGCACGACCCCGGGCGACGAGCAGCTCCGCGCCGTCGTCAGGCCGGGGCTGGTCGCGCTCGCGTCGGGACGGCTCGCCTCGAACTCGTAGATCCAATAGTCCATGCCGCCGCGCGCGACGTGGATCATGCGGTCGATCACGCGCGCCGGATCGCTCCGGTCGGAGTTGTCGACCGTTCCGTCGCAGTCGTCGTCGACGCCGTTGCAGCGCTCGGCCGTGGGCGCGCCCGGGACCGGGTCGGGGAGCACGCTCAGATCGCAGCGCGTCGTGGTCGGATCCGCCGGATCACAGGCGATGCGCCCGACGTCGCGGCACGCGCCGCGCCCGCCGTCGTCGCAGAGCGTGCCGAGGTTGTCGAACGAGTCGTCGACGACGCCGTCGCAGTCGCCGTCTTCTCCGTCGCAGCGCGCCTCCTCGAGCAGGATGCCGTTGGGGATCGCGGGGTCGAACTCGACCGACGCGGGGTAGTCGCAGAACCACGTGGTGTGGCCGCTGCGGGTCGCGCAGATCATCGACACGCCCTGGCAGGGCGTGCCCGGGGTCGTGCGGCAGAGGCCGGTGGGCGGCGCAGGAAGGCCCGCCGCTTCGTCGATCGTTCCGTCGCAGTCGTCGTCGAGGCCGTTGCAGTCCTCGGCGGCCACGGGGAACACGGGGCACATGTACTCGCAGCCCGCGACGCGGTCGACGTCGGCATAGCCCGGCAGGCACTCGCCGACGACGCAGCTGCCCGAGACGCACGAGACGTTCGCGTTGGGGAAGCGGCACGGGTTGGTGCACGAGCCGCAGTGCGAGGGATCGCTGTCGAGCATGAAGTCTTCGTCGACGTGCCCGTCGCAGTCGTCGTCTCGCTCGTTGCACTCTTCGACGCCCCCGTCGGTCGGAATGCACGGGCCCGTGTCGGTGGCCGCGCCGTCGCCCGAGCCGCCGCCATCGATCGCACCGTCGGAGACGCCCGCATCGCGCGCCGCGCCGTCGAGGGTGTCGTCCCCGCAGTGGAAGCAGTAGGGCTGGACGTCGCAGCCTGCGCCGAGCCCAACGTCGAGCGCGAGCACGAGGACGATGGCGCGCTTCATCGCGCCTCCTTGCGGCGGATCACGAGCACGAGCGCCACGAAGAGGCTCGCGAGCGCGCCGAGCGTCCCGGGCCGGCCGCGCGCGACGCCGCACGAGAGCCCGCCGGCCGCGAGCACCCGCGACTCGGGCTCGGGCGGTGGCGGGGCCGCGCCCAGCGAGCAGAGCACGAGTCCGCGGTCGTCCACGCTGCACGTGCGACCGCTCGGGCAGTGCGTCGTCACGCACGGGTTGTCGAGACACCCGCGCGAGGCCACGCAGATCTCGCCGCGCTCGCACGTGGTCCCGCGACACGGATCGGCCCGGCATGCGCCCTCGTCGCAGTACATACCCGTGCCGCACGAGATCCCCTCGCAGGGATCGAGCTCGCAAGCGCCGCTCGCCGCGCAGCGCTGGCCGCTCGGGCAGTCGCCCGTGCCGCACGCGCGAGCACAGTCGCCGTTCTCGCAGGCCTCGGTGCTCGCGCACGAGACGCCGGTGCACGGATCGGCGATGCACGCCCCACCCACGCAGAGCCGCCCGAGGCCGCAGCCGGTCGCGTGACAGTCGACGCAGTCGCCACGCACGCAGGTCTCGGGTGCCGTGCACGTCACGCCCTCGCAGGGATCGACGCACGTCTCGCTCACGCAGATCTCGGTCGGCGCGCACGTCGCGCAGATCGTCGGCACGCAGTACGTCCCGGTGACGCCGGCCGGCATGGAGCAGGCGAAGTCCGGTGGGCACGGGAACTCCTCGCCCGGGTTGCACTCGATGCGGCAGGCCCCTTCGATGCACGCGGACCGGGCCGGGCATGGCGCCTCGTCGTCCCCGACGCCGTCGCAGTCGTCGTCGAGGCCGTTGCAGACCTCGGGGCGCGGCTCGACCCCGCCGATGCACCGGAGCATGCCGGCGACGCACTGCATGGTCCCCTCCATGCACAGGCCCATCGACTGGCCACACGGCGTCCCGATCGCCGGATCGGTCTCGTCCACGAGGCCGTTGCAGTCGTCGTCGATGCCGTTGCAGACCTCGGCGCCGGTCGGCGTGCACACCATGCCGGTGCACGTGAGGCCCTCGTCGATGGCGTCGTCGCAGTCGTCGTCCATCGCGTTGCAGGTCTCGACGCCCGGCGCGACGCCCGGCATCGTGAGGTTGCACTCGGTGCCCAGCAGATCGCCCGTGCACACGTACGTGCCGGTCGACTGACAGACGCCGCGCAGGTCGTCGTGGCAGGCCTGGCCGAGCGCCGGGAAGTCTTCGTCGATGCGACCGTCACAGTCGTCGTCGGCGAGATTGCAGCGCTCGGTGCGGAGCGAGCCCTCGATGATCGAGGTGAGCGCGGGGACGAGATCGCCCGGAGCGCGGACGAACGTCGCGGTGGGGCGGGTGCCGCCGCTGCCCGCCGCGGCGATGGCGTTGAGCTGCGCTTCCTCCGTCGGGAGCACGCTGACCGCGATGACGTAGGTCTCGATGCCGTAGGTCCCGAAGAGGTGCCCCGCGGCGGCGACCGGATCGCCGTTGCAGCTCTCGGCCCCGTCGGTGACCAGGATGACGCTGTAGCTACGGCAGCCGGTCTGCGCGTCGGTCGTGCGGATGGGAACGACGTAGTCCTCCACGGCCTGGAGCGAGCCGGCGAGCGGCGTGGGGGGCGCGCCCCCCCCCCCCCCCGCCCCCCCCCCCCCCGCCCCCCGGGGGCGCGGGGGACCGCGTTTCGGGGTGGGACGGCGACCACCACGACGTCCCGAGGCGGCCCCGGTTCGGGCCGGCCGGCGCGCCGTCAACTCCGGCCCGGAACCATCGGGCGATTCGCCCGCGCGCACGGCGCGCCCGTGCACGCTGCACCGCGCGCCGGGCGCCGCGAGCGTCGCCGGCGCGCGCGCGGGCGCTTTTCGTTGGGCGTCGCGATGCGCGCTGTCACGCTTTTCTCGTCGACGTCCGCCGGACCGTCTTCGAGGGGAGACACCATG
>JBGALT010000166.1:0-17788 GCA_044223665.1 Sandaracinaceae bacterium
CGCGGGCGTGGGGATCGGCATCGGTCCCGACGTGCGCGGCGCGATCGGCGAGGGCATGCCCGCCGACGAGATCCCCGGCGAAGGCATTCCCGGCGACGACATCGACGGCGAGGAGAACGGCGAGGGCTGCCCCGCCGGCGCCGGGGCCGCCACGCCGAGACCGAGCGAGGGCCTCGGCGGCCCTGCGGGGGCCGGTGCCGGCGCTGCCGTCGGGATCTCGGCGATGAGGTTGCCCTCGGGCTTGTCGTAGATCTGGGTCGAGAGCTCTTCCTCGTCCCAGTCCATGTCGAGCGAGGCGCCCGCCTTGGCCGACGCGGGCGGCGGCGGTGCGGGCGCGGGCGGAGGTGGCGGGGCTGCGGCGCTCATGCGCGGCGGCGGCGGCGGCGGGCCTCCGCTCATGCGCGGCGGCGGCGGAGGAACCCCCGCGCCCACCGCGGGCATGCCCAACATGGTGGACTTCTGCCGAGGCGGCGGGGCGCCCTTCGCGGCGGGCGCGGGCGCGGGCGCCGGAGCACGCGGCTGCGGCGAGACACTCGCGGCCGCCGCCGGCGGATCGCCCTCGATGTCGTCGAACTGCTCGAGGCCCGCGCCGAGGTTGGCCGCCTCGGCCTCCATGCGCCGGTACTCTTCTTCCCGCGCCGACTCCTTCGCGATCTCCTCGGCGAAGGCCTTGCGCATGTACGCGCCGAGGTCCTTGCGCGAGAAGAAGTTGCCGCTCGTGTACATGAACGACTGCAGATCGTCGTGCAGGTCCATCGCGGTCTGGTAGCGATCGTCGACGTCCTTCGCGAGGCCCTTCAGGACGATCTGCTCGAGCTCCTCCGGAATCCTCCGGTTGTAGGTGCTCGGCGGCATGATCTCGACGTTCTTCACCTTCTCGAGCGTGGAGAAGTCGCTCTCGCCGACGAACAAGCGCTCGCCGGTCAGGAGCTCGTAGAGAACGATGCCGACCGCGAAGATGTCGCTGCGCCGATCGAGCGGCAGCCCGCGGACCTGCTCGGGCGACATGTACCCGAACTTGCCCTTGAGGATGCCCGCCTGCGTCTTGCCGGCCTTGCCCGCCGCCTTCGCGATGCCGAAGTCGATGAGCTTCGACTCGCCGTCGTAGCTGAGCAGGATGTTCTGCGGGCTGACGTCGCGGTGCACGAGGTTGAGCTCGCGGCCCGACGCGTCCTTCTTGTTGTGCGCGTAGTCGAGGCCCTCGCAGACCTTCATCGCGAGGTAGCAGGCCATCGGCACGGGCACGGTCTCGCCGCGCTTGCGCGCCCGATCGAAGATCGCGCGCAGGTCCTTGCCGTGCACGTACTCCATCGCGATGAAGTACGAGTCGCCGACCTTACCGAGGTCGAAGATCTGGGCGATGTTCGCGTGCGTCAGCTGCACGCTGATCTTCGCCTCGTCGATGAACATCGTGATGAACTCTTGATCCTCCGCGATCGACGGAAGGATTCGCTTCACCGCGACGAGACGCTCGAAGCCCTCCACGCCGTAGGCCTTCGCTTTGAAGACCTCGGCCATGCCCCCGACGTTCACACGCTCGAGAAGCAGGTACTTGCCGAAGGGGATGGGCTTCTTCACCGACTGCCTCTCGAGAGCCTCACGGTCGTCAGGAGCGCGTTCCGCCAGCACCACACGGCGGATGCTCCGGTGCGGAGCACGGGACCGGCGGACGTGCCGGTACCGTGTCCTCGAAGCGCGAAGTGTAGAGGGGGTCGCTGAATCGGGTCAACGGCGTTGCGGGGCGCCGACACGGAGAGCCGGCGCGCCATGGGGTCGGGGAGCACTGGGATGGGAACCCGGCCGGGCACGGGAGCTTTGATCCAGGGGGAAACGGGCCCCAGCCTCGACAGGTGTGGGTGCACGTGGCATTCGTGGCGCCTCCGTGAGCGACGCCGGCGACGAGAAAGAGGGCTGGCTCGACCGCGCGCTCGGACGGCTCGGACGGCAGATCCACCGGCATCCCGGGGCCTTCGTCGCGGCCATCCTCCTCTCGCTGATCCCCGCGGGATGGATGGCGTCTCGGCTCGAGGTCCGGGCCTCTTTCCTCGATCTGCTCCCGGACGAGGAAGAGCCCGTCCAGCAGATGCACGCTGTGCTCGGGCACGTGCGCGCGACGAGCGATCTCGTCATCGCGATCCCGACGGACGACCGCGCGCTCGCCGAGCGCTTCGGCCTGGCGCTGCTGGAGGAGGTGCCGCGCGATCCCCGCGTGGGCAGCGTCGGCGGTCACGTCGACATGCAGTGGTTCCGCGATCGGCGCCTGCTCTTCGCCGAGGAGACGCAGCTCGAGGACATCCGCGATCGGGCGCGCGAGGCGATCGACGACGAGATCGCGCGCGCGGCCGGGTGGGACCTTGGGCTCGACGACGAGGACGACGTAGGGTCGGGTGAAGACGAGGGCAGCTGGGGCAGCGCGAGCGAGCTGCTCACGCACGTCGACGAGACCGCCGAGGCGCTCGGGCAGGAGGAGTGGATCGTCACGACGGACGGCCGCTACCTGTGCCTCTGGGCGTTCTTCTCCACGCCGAGCGGCGACGTCGAGGCGGATCGGCAGGCGTGGGACGCCGTGCGGCACGTCGTCGACGACCTGCGCGATGGCACGCGCTTCCCGCGCGACCTCGAGGTGCACTACGCGGGCGGCATCCCGGTGCAGGTCGAGTCGGAGCGCGCGCTCCGCGAGGATCTCTCGGTCGCCGGCACGCTCGGCTTCGTCGGCGTCGTGCTGCTCATCGTGCTCGCGCTGCGCACGCCGCGCGCGCTGATCCTGCTCTCGCTGCCGCTCCTCGCGGGCCTGGCGTGGACCTTCGCGTTCGCCGAGCTCGCGGTCGGCCACCTCAACATCATCTCGGGCTTCCTCTTCTCGATCCTCAGCGGCCTGGGCATCGAGTACGGCATCCACTTCATGCATCGCTACCGCGAGCTGCGAGAGGAAGGCCTCGCGCTCGAGCCGGCGGTGGAGAAGCTCGTGCCGTCGACGGGGCGCGCGCTCGTGAGCGGCTCGCTCACCAACGCCAGCGTGTTCGCCGTCATCGCGGCGGCGCAGTTCCGCGGCTTCAGCGAGTTCGGCCTGATCGCCGCGGTGGGCCTGTTGCTCACGCTGGTGATCACGGTCGTCGGCCTGCCGGCGCTGCTCGTGCTCGGCGAGCGCTTCCGGCCGATGAAGTTCCCGAAGCAGAGCGAAGGCCCGACGGTCGGCGTGAGCGTGCCGGCCTGGGTGCGCTGGCCGATCGTGCTCGGCGTGCCCCTGCTCTCGATCGCCTCGGTCGTGGTGCTGTTGAGCGGCGGCGTGCGCTTCGACGGCAACTGGCGTCTGCTCGTCGGCGACACCGAGACGAGCCGCTTCGGCGAGTACCTGCGCCACCACCTCGGCGGAACCCGCAGCTCGGCGACCTTCTGGATCCGCGACGACGCGCAGATCGAGCCGCTGCGCGAGACGGTCGAGGCGCTCGGGCACGAGCGGCAGGCGCACGGCGAGGCGTGGGACGTCGTCTCGATGCAGACGCTGAACGACGTCTACCCGCCGATGGAGCGCCAGCGCGCCCGCGCGGCGCTGGCCGTCGAGATCGGCGCGCAGCTCGATCGCATCCGCCCGAGCATGCTGAGCACGGACGCCCAGCGCGAGCAGCTGGAGGAAGCCCGGCGCATGGTCGCCGCGTCGCAGCCCTTCGCGCTCTCGGAGCTGCCCTACTCCGTCGTCGGGCACCTCCTGACGTCCGACGACCAAGGCTCGATCGCGCACCTGTTCACACCGGACGAGGACGACAGCGGCACCGCGGTGCTCACGTCGTGGGCCGAGCAGAGCCGGGCGATCGTGCGCGCGCTCCACGACGCGCACGTGGACGCGCCGATGCTCAGCGAGAACTGGGTCGCAGGCGAGATCTTCGAGCGCATCGCGCGGGACGCGCGCTTCCTCGCGTTCGGGACCTTCGCCTCCGTGTTCGTCGTGCTCTTGATCGACTTCCGGCGCTTCGGCGCGGCCCTCGCCGTGCTCGGCTCGGTCGCCCTCGGCGTGCTCGGCATCGCCGGCGCGATGTGGGCGACGGGGATCACGCTCAACTTCATGAACGCGACGATCCTGCCGGTCTGCGTCGCGATCAGCCTCGACAACGCGATCCACGTCTACCACCGCTGGCGCGAGGGCGGGCCGGGCTCGATCCCCATCGTCCTGCGACAGACCACGGTCGCGAACGCGCTCTCGTCGGCGACGAACCTCTTCGGCTTCGGTGCGCTCGTCGTCACCCACCACGAAGGCCTGCGCTCGGTCGCCTACCTCGCGGCGTGCGGTGTCGGCCTGACGTACTTGTCGACGACGGTGTGGTTCCCGCTGATGCTCCAGACGATCGACGCGCGCACGCTCGCGCGGCGCGCGGCCGCCAAGCCTGCGGCAGGCTGAGGGTCACGAGATCCAGACGCGCACGCCGCCGATCGGGCCGTGGAGCACGTCGCTCGCCCCCGCGCCCACGACGCCGAAGGCCGCGTAGCCGAGGTAGAGCTCGGCGCGATCGATCTGGATGCCGAGCGTCGCCCGCCCCTCGCCGAAGAGCGCCTGACCGAGCGCGCCCGCGGAGAGCTCGGCGCGGATCACCAGCGGCGAGACGAGAAAGACGTCGAGCTCCAGCTGGCCCGAGTAGCCCACCTCGACGCCCACCACGTCGTGATAGAGCTGGACCGCGACGCCGCCGCGGAACTGCACGACCTCGTCCGACACGAACGAGAGCGCCGCCGCCAGGCGCCCGAGGCCGATGGCGCGCACCTCGCTCGAGACGGTCTGCTCGAAGTACGCGCCGTAGCGGAGATCCAGGCTCAGGAGCTGGGCGAAGCGGAGCGTGGCCGAGAGCTGGCCGTGGACGATCCCGTCGAAGACGTAGCCGCCGCTCGCGTCGACGATGCCGAGGACCGCCGGCGGCTCGAAGCGTCGATCGCGCGCGATCGCGTCCTCCCGGACGCCGACCCCGGGGTAGCCCATGACGTACGGGTACGGGAGCGCGCGCATCGGCGAACGGTACGAGTCGGTGGCGTAGCCGTAGCTGCCGTAGCGGTGGCCGCGGCCTCCGCCGGAGCGCCCGCCCGACGATCCGAAGCTGCCGCCACCACCGTGCACGGCGCCGCTGACCCCGCCGAGCCGCTGCGCCGAAGCGGCCGCTGGCACGAGCAGCAGGAACGCGCAGACCGCGAGCGAGGCCCAGCCGCGTGGAGAGGTCGTGGTCGTGCGCCCCCGGATGGAAACGCCGGCAATCGCCTGGCCATTCACGAGAGCGTGTATCGGACCGGAGTGCGGAGCGTTGCGCGCGGCGCGCGCGTCGACTCGCCACGGCGCCCCGGGCGAGCGCGTGGCCCTGGTCGTGCACGAAGCACGTGCGAGGTCTCTCGATGCATGCACACGCTCGGATGCTCGCGCTCGCTCTCACGCTCGTCGGTCTCGGCTCCACGGCCACGACGGCCCATGCGCAGCGGCTCGGCGGCGTGAGCCGCGCCGTGCACGGCGACGGCGGCGGAGGCTCGAGCAGCGACGACGACCACGGCTCGTCCCACGGATCGTCGTCGCGCGGATACGGGTATGGCGGGCACGGTGTGTACGGCGGTTCCGGGGGCGGGAGCATCCTCGGGCCGGCGTGGGTGCCGCTGTTCTTCCCGTACTACCTCGGGCAGTCCGGCTCCTACGTCACCGAGGACCCTTCGGACGCGGAGCGCTCGTACGCGCCTCCCGACGTGATCGGGATCGTCGATGCGAGCGCCGGCTACGTCTTCGACTCGGTCGGCCGCGGTCAGATCTCGGGGCTCTTGCGCATCGGCGGCATCTTCGACGTCCAGCTCCGGTACGGCGCGTACTTCGAGCAGACGGCCGACCAGATCCGGGCGCTCGGCATCGGTCGGCTCGCTGCCGCGTTCGCCCTCGTGACCACGGACGCGGTGCAGCTGCGCATCGGCGGCGCGGGCCTGCTCTATCACGACGCGGCAGGCACCGAGCTCGGCGGCGCCGGAGGCGTGGAGCTCGACGTCTACCCCGCGGCGCCGCTCGTGCTCCGCGGCGAGCTCTACGCGGGCGCGCTGGGCCACGCCGTGGTGATCGACGGGCGCGCCACCATCGGCGTGCAGATCGAGCGCGGCGAGCTCTACCTCGGCTACCAGGTGCTCGCGGTCGATCCCGACGCCTCGGGGACCGTCCTGCACGGCCCGATCGCCGGCATCCGGATCTGGATCTCGTGAGGCCCTCGGCGCGCGAGCGCCGTCAGAGCTTGTGGAGCGTCGTGCGGAGCTCGCGATCGATGACGAGGGCCTGGCCCTCGTCGAGCGGCTGGTGCTCGGGCGCGCTCACCGCCGAGTCACCGCCCACGACCATCACGTAGCGCAGGGTGCTGCCCGGGCCGCGCCCCATCGTGCGCGCATCACCGCTGATCTCGCGCTCGACGTAGCTCACCGGCAGACCGCGCCGCACGGCCAGCATCTGCCGACCGTTCGTGAGCACGAAGCTGAGCGTGGCGGGCGGGGCGCCCACCTCCTGACCGAGTCGGTCGACGAGCGAGAGCGTCGAGCGCGCGGCGCTGAGGAGCGTCTTGGGCTCCGCGTCCACGTCGTCGAGCTTGCCCGCGTCGTCGAGGAAAGACAGCAGCACGTGGAAGACGACCTCGCTGTCGGTCGTGCCGCGCACGTTGCGGCGCAAGAAGTCCGGCATCGGATCGAGCAGCGCGCTCTTGATGGCGTCGAAGCCGGCCACCGTGCCGACGTGCGCGAAGAGCCAGTGCCGCATGCGAAACGGGTGCGTGTTCTCGGCGCGGTAGTCGCCCACGGTCGCCGCGCGCAGGTGGATCACGGCGGCGTCGGTGCGGACGTTGCCCGCGATGTCGCTCCACGAGACGCGGTCGCCCCCGCGGTGGGGACGCTTCTTGTGGAGCACCTCCCCGCCTTGGTAGAAGCCGATGCCCCAGGCGTCCGCGCTCGCGCTCGGCGTCTCCCCGACGGCGAGCTTCTCCTCGGCCAGCGCCTCGGGCAGGCGGTCGGCACGGTTCGCCATGTACCCGATCAGACGTCCCATGCGCTTGCTCCTCGAACTGCTCGTCTGCGCTGCAGACTTGGGAGAAGAGACTCGCCGCGCGTTACCTGCGCGGGGCGCGATCCGAGGCGGGCTCCCGCGTCGCGATCACTCACCAGGGGACGACCTGGCACCCACCATCAACCTTGGTCGCGCGGCGGCTGTTCCGTCAAGGATGACAAGGATGTCGTGCCCGCCGCTCGGCGAGGGTCGGCGGCCGCATCCCGCGGCACTGTACGCTCGATCGCCGCGATCACGCGGGCACTCTCTCGGGCTCGCCGCGCATCGGCGACGGATGCGACGATGCGCAGCACGACGAGGACGACGAGCGGCATCGTGAGCACGACGAGCGGGAGCGCGAGGGAAAGGTGAGACACGTCGGCCTCCGGACGATCGCATCGCTCTGGCTCGCGTGCACGTCTTTCGCCCTGGCCCGGCCATCGACGGCGCTCGCCGCCGAGCCGGAGCGCTACGAGATCGACGCTCGGATCGACCGCGAGCACGGGACGATCGACGGAACGATGCGCGTGCTCGTGCGCGTCGCCGACGGCGAGGAGGCCGTCACGCTCTGGCTCTACGCCGATCGGCTCGCGGTCTCGCCCGCGTCGATGGAGGAGCGGAGCTGGCGCTGGATCTACCCCGGCGAAGAGAGCCACGGCGGCATCACGCTGAGCGAGGTCGCCGTGGACGGCGCGCCCGTCGCGCCCGAGGCGCCGACGAGCGAAGGAGCGGGCACGCTGCGCGGCCGCGACTTCGCGGGCAGCGACGTGCGCGTGCCGATCGCCGCCGGGCCGGCGCGCACGATCGCGCTCACGCTCGCGTTCCATCTCGACGTGCCGGATCGCTTCGGCCGGCTCGGCCGCGACGGCGCGACGATCTCGCTCGCCGGCCCTTGGTACCCGCTCGTCGTCGACGGCGACGCGTGGGCCTTCGAGGTGACGCACGCCCTCCACGCGACGACGACGAGCGGCGAGATCCGCACGCGCACGGCGAGCGGCCAGGAGATCACCGCCACCGACGACGTCGCCTACGTCGCGGCGCTCGTCGGCGGCCCTCTCCACCAGCGCACCGTGGACGTGCTCGGCCACCGGCTGACGTACGCGACCAACGATCCCATCTACGTCGCGCCCGAGGCGAGCGACCACACGCTCGGCGGCCTGGAAGATCTGGTGGCGGTCGATCGCGTGCGCTTCATCGCCGAGTGCTATCGCGACGTGATCCGCACCGCCGAGTGGCTCGGTCTCGAGGTGCCGGACGAGCTCGTGATCCTGGCGACGCACTCGCGCAGCGAGCTGGCAGCGACCGCGCCTCGCGTGGGGCTCGTCTCCGATCGCATCTTCGAGGTGTTCCCGCTCGACGTCGTGCAGGAGTTCCATCGCCGCGCCGTGCGACGCGCGCTCTTCTCGACGATCGTGCAGCCGATCTCCATGCGCGAGGAAGCGCCTGGAGATCGTGGATGGGTGGACGACCTGCGGGCGGCGGCGCTCGTGGATCTCGACGAGCTACGCCGTCACAACGCGACGCAGACGCCGCAGCAGCTGCTGCAGCTCTTCGCCTTCCACCCGGCGGTGGATCAGCTGCTCTACGCGCCGCAGATCGCGTTCGAGGAGGCGTACTTCGGTGCCGTCGACGAGCCGGATCGCTTCCGCGACGATCCCGTGCGCGCGCGCTTTCCGACGACGCGCGGCCGCCGCGTGCTCGAGTCGATCCGCGACGTGCTCGAGGACGAGCCGATGGAGCACTTCCTCGCGATGCTCGCCCACGGACGGCGGAGCATCCGGAGCGCGCTCGCCCACGTGGGCGTCGACGTGGACGAGCGGCTGCCGGGTTGGCTGCGCTACGCGTCGCTCGAAGTGAACTACCGGCTCGGCGAGATCCACACCGAGCGCACCGACACCGGCTATCGCACGACGGTCGAGGTCCTCCGCGACGGCCCCGAGCGGCCCGAGCCGGTGGAGGTCGAGGTGGAGGACACGGCGGGAAACCACGTGACCGCGACCTGGGACGGGCGCGGCGAGCGGGGCCTGGTCGTGATCGACACCCCCTCGGATCGCGGGAGCGTCACCATCGATCCACGGGGGCGATTGCCGGAGAGCGCGCAGGTGGCCGACGGACATCCGCGCGCCGACGACGCGACGAACAGCCCGTGGCGACCGCCGATCTTCACTGCGTTCGCGCTCACGGTGCTGGCCTCGCAGGCGGACGTGAACGGCGTCATCGAGGCGGCGCTCCGACAGCGCTACAACCTCGAGAACACGATCGCGCTCCGTCTCGCGCGCACGGGCGCGCGCACCGGCGGTCGCATCGCCTACATCCAGGGGCTCGGCGAGCGCGCCCACACCAACCGGCGCATCGCCACGCTGGGCGGAGGCATCGGCTTCAACTACCTGCGCGCCGACTACCCGGCCGGCACCCACAACCCGGCCGGCTACTCCATCGACGCGCAGGTCTTCGGCGGCGTCGACACCCGACACTTCCTCCAAGACCCGCGGCAGTTCTTCCTGCTCAGCGGCGCGCTGCAGCTCTCCGGGGTGTTCCGTGAGGATCAGACGTTCGGCGTCTCGGCGCGCGGCGCGCTCCTCGCTGCCGTCCTGGTCCCCGTCGGGCTCCTGAACGCGTTCCTCTTCACGGCGAGCGGCGGCTTCACCGTGAGCCCGGTGCTTCCCGCCGATCGCCAGGTGGTCGGCGGCCAGTACGGCCTGCGCGGCTTCGCCAACGACGAGCTGCTCGGCAACGGCGCCCTCTACGCCGTCATCGAGCACCGCGCGACGATCGTGAGCGACATGAACCTCAACGTCCTCTGGGGTGTCTTCGCGCGGGAGCTCCAGCTCGCGTGGTGGATCGGGGGCGGCGCCGCGTTCGACACCGTCGAGCGCGACGGGTCGCACCAAGACGTGCACGGGGCGTTCGAGGCGGGCGCCGGGATCCGCGTGCACTACGAGTACGGCGGTATCGCACCCGGTGTTCTGGCGATCGACGTCGGCGTCCCGATCTCGCGATGGGCGCAGGTGGGGCCCAACGACGGCGTCCACGCGCCCGTCGGGTTCTACATCGGGTTCGATCAGTATTATTGAACGTGCCGCTCGGCGCGGAAGAGCGCCTGCCGAAACGAGGAAATCTCGTATCATCGCGGCGTGCAGGCCCCCGGGACCATCGTCGGCGAGCGATACAAGCTCGTCCGTAAGATCGGCGAAGGCGGGCTCGCGGCCGTGTGGGAGGCCGAGCACCTCACCCTCGGCAGCCGCATCGCGGTGAAGTTCCTCCATCGGACCGGGCCGATGCAGAGCGAGCCCTCGCAGCGCTTCCTGCGCGAGGCGCGGGTCGCGGCCTCGGTGCGTCATCGCAACGTGGTGGAGATCGTCGACTTCGGCTTCGCCGAGGGAGAGATCCCGTACATGGTGATGGAGTTCCTCGAGGGCCGCTCCCTGGGCGCCTACCTCGAGGAGAAGGGCCGCCTGCCCTTCGACGAGGCCGCCCGCATCATCGCCGGGACGCTCCGCGGGCTCGCGGCGGTGCACGCCGCCGGCCTCGTCCACCGCGACATCAAGCCGGACAACGTCTTCCTGGTCGACGATCCCGAAGAGGGCTTCTACCCGAAGCTCGTCGACTTCGGCCTCTCGCGGCGCGCGGGGCGCAGCGACATGACGGCCGAGGGCACGCTCATGGGCACGCCCCAGTACATGTCGCCCGAGCAGGCGATGGGACAGACCGACCTCGACGCACGCGCCGACATCTACGCCGTCGGCGTGGTGCTCTACGAGCTCGTCTCGGGCATCGTGCCCTTCGACTCCGACTCGCTGGCCGACATCCTCACCTCCGTCGTGCACACCCCGCCCAAGCCCCTGCGGGAGCTCGTGCCGGACGTGCCGGAGAAGCTCGCGTTCGTCGTCGAGACGGCGATGGCGAAGGACCGCGAGCATCGGTTCGTCGACGCGCGCGCCATGCGCAACTCGCTGATCGACACCGGCGTGTACACGAGCGACGAGCCGCCCTCGGGGCTCATCCAGCGGCTCAGCATCGACGAGGCCGAGGCCGCCGCGGTCTCGCCCACGCTCCCCGCGCGCGCCGCGATCACCGGGCCGAACGCGGTGCTGCGTGCCGACGCGTCGGGCGGCACCAAGCGAACGGACCCCTCGACCGGCATCGGCAAGCGACGCGACCCGTCGACCAAGCGGAGCCACGCCGCCGACGAGCAGGTCGGCGTGTTCACGGTCGACAAGGCCGACAAGGCCGACGAGGAGGGCGAGGCGCGCGAGCGGAAGGGAACGCCGGTCACCGCGGAGGCTGCCGTTCCGAAGGCCGAGCCGGCCGACCGCGGCGGGATGTTGCTCGCACTGGGCGCGTTGCTCGTGTTGGTGGTGGCAGGCGGGCTCGCCTGGTACGCGGGCATCTTCGGCGGCGCCGGCGCCGGCGGCACCGAGCTCGTGACGCCCGTGGCCGAGGGAGCCGCCGACGGCGGCGAGGCGACGAGCGACGCGGGCCCCGCGCGGGACGACGCGTTCGCCGGCGAGGACGCGTTCGCTGGCGACGACGCGTTCGCTGGCCAGGACGCGTTCGCCGGCGACGACGCGGGCGAGACGGAGATGGCGCACCCCCCGACCAAGCGCGGCGTGCGGCACCCGACCAAGCGAACCGGCGGACGCCGGCCCATCCGGCGCCGCAGGTAGAGCGTCCTCACGGGCAGCGCGCGCGGAGGGCCTCGAGGTCGCCGTGGCACGTGGCGCACGCGTGCGCGTTCGTGTCGAGGGCGCCTCGACACTGGCTCGCGAAGCCCGGCGGGTGGGGGCTCGCGCCGCCGCCGCCGATGGACATCGAGCCGTGACAGGCGACGCAGTCCTGCTCGGCGTGGCAGCTCACGCACGACTGCAGCGATCGTCGCGCCTCGATGGCGTGCATCTGCGGCCCTCGGCTCCAGACGGCAGGCGGCGGATGGAAGCGCTGCGGCGCGCGCGCCTCGGGCGCGGCCAGGGGCGCGATGCCCAGGCGTGCGTGGCACTCGGCGCAGAACTGCGTGAGCGTGTGACAGCTCGTGCAGTGCGTCTCGTCGCGGCGCGCCATCACCGGGTGCGTCGTGAGGAAGTCACCCGGGTGCACGCGGAGCGGGCGCACCCGGCCGTCGTGGCAGGCCGCGCACTCGCTCTCGCGATGGCACTGCGCGCAGAGCGGTCCTTCGTCGGCGGCGACCCAGCGATGCCGCACCAGCCACTCGTGATCGTGCGCCATCCCCGCGAGCCAGCGCGGTGGCGAGAGCTCGCCCTCGGGGAAGTGCGTGCGCAGCATGCCGGCCGCATCGGTGGGGTGACAGCCGCCGCAGACGAAGGGCGCGACCGGGCTCTCGGCACCGGGCAGCGCGAGGCCGGCCGGCGCGTGGCAGCGGAAGCAGTCGCGCATCGTCGGAAGGTGCGCGCGCGTCCCCTGGCGGGCCGAGGTGATCCCGCCGTGGCAGCTCTCGCAGGTCTGGTCACGCGAGACGTGCGCCGCGTGGGAGAAGCGCAGGTGCGGCGCCGGCATGGACGAGCTCGGCACGATGGCGGCGGGCGGGGGCGGCCCGCCATCCGTCGGAAGCTCCGCCTCGAAGCCGACGTGGCAGGTCCCACAGTGCTCGGTCGTGGGCGCGGACCGATCGCGCTCGGTGTCGTGACAGGGGCCGCAGCTCGCCTCGCTCGGCACGAGCGAGTCGCTCGCCTCGCGGCTGTCCTGCGCGCGCTCGTGGCCGCGCTGGCACGCGAGCGCGCGGTGCTCCGGCAGCGAGTGGTCCATTCGGATCGCGATGCGCTGCACGGGATAGACGACCACCGAGCGCCCCTCGCTCCGATCGGCGAGCGGCGGATCGTCCCGGCGCTGCCCGCGCGCCGCCGAGAGCGCGCCGAGCGTGGCCGCGAGAGCCAGCCCGACCGTGCAGATCGCCCTTCCCCACGCGCGGCTCATCGCCAGGTCTCCACGAGCAGCGTGACGATGCCGCGGAATCGGTCGCCGACCACCCGATTGTGGGCGTGCGAGAGCTCGAGGTAGAGGCGCGACTGCGCGGTCAGCGTGGCGACGCCCACGAGCGACTCGCTCACCACGTCGCCGTAGGAGCCCTCGCGGTTCGGATCGTCGAAGTGCCAGAACGAGAGGTGGGCCTCGAGCGCGAGCTCGGGGATGATCGGCCGGCTGAGGTCGAGCGCGACGCCTGCGACCGGGCCGAGCGAGCCACTCCACCCGAAGCCGGACGCGCTGGCCACCACGCGCTCGACGCGCGTGCGGAGCCAGCCCTCGACACCGGCATCGAGATCGTCTCCGAGCTGCGCGCCGAGCTCGGCCCGCCGGCCGCGGAGCGCACCGCCCAGCTCGAGATCGGGCGTGAAGCGGTAGTTGCCCGAGAGCCGGGCCTGATCGATCGGCGCCGTGGCGAACCACGCCCAGATCGTGCCCGGATCGAAGCGTGGCACCTGGCGCTCGTAGGACAGACGAATCGACCACCCGTCGTCGTGCAGCTCGGCCGCCGCGAGCCCCTGCGTGACCGTCCCGTCGAGAAGATCGACGACCGCGATCCCGTCCAGCCGGAAGACCGTGTCCACGTCGCTCGTGAGCGTGAACCCCATCCGCCGCAGCACGATCGATCCGTCGTCGTCCCAGAGCTGCCGGAAGGCCGCGCCGAGCTGGAGCCAGGCCGCTGGCCCGCCGCGGAGCGCCGCACCGGCGAGCCACGTCGTCCGCGCCGGATCGGCCCAGGGCACCAGGCGCGGATCGAGCCCGCCCAGATCGAGCGAGTAGCTCCCCTGCGGCTCGAACGCCGACGATCCGCCGAGCGTCGTGCGACGCACGAGCAGGCCGGCGTCGGCCTCGATCGCGACGAAGCTCGCGGGCGCGGCGGAGAGCTGCACGCCATCGAAGCGCGCGAAGCCGATGGCGTCGTAGATCGTCTGCCGCCCGAGGCGGACCCCGAGCCCGTACGGAAGCCCGTCGACCGACGCGTGCAAGAGCGGAACGTCCAGCCGCGTGTCACCGGCGAGCGGCTGATAGGCCGCCAGATCCCCGCGACTGGTCGCGTGAATGCACATGCTGCTCGGGACGAGGCAGTCGTCGCCGAAGTTCTGATCGAGCCGCAGCCGGCCGGCGATCGAGAGACGGATCACCCGGCCTTCGCGATCCGGCTCGGTCAGCGCGTGCTCGAGGCGCAGGCCGAGGCTCGCCACGAGGCGCTGTCGCGCCAGGAACGTGCCGGCACCGGGCGAGCGGACCTCGTACGCCGCGAACGAGGTGCTCGCATCGACCTCCACGTCGAGCGCCCGCACCGGGGCCTCGTGCGTCACGACGCCCAGTGCGCCGAGCACGAAGGCCGCGGCGAGGAGCGCTCGCCCGGCGGGGCTAAATGAGCGAGCGTGATTCGTGATCACCGCGAATCACTCGCGAATGCCGCGTCGCGACGGTTGGCGCGCCGGACAGGAGGGTGAGGCCGACCGATTCACTCGGGCGGCCGAGGGAGGACGGGTACGTCCTCCCTTCGCGAATCGTCACGATTCGCGACCGGTGATATAGAGCGGCGCCCCCACGGCATTCACGCGTCGCTGGCGCGTTTCAGCCCGAACTCCTGGGCGAGCGCGTCGTCCCAGCGGTCGGCCACGCGTCCGACCGTCTTCACGATCTGATCCACCTCGCTCGCGTCGAGGTCCTTCGTCGTGCGCTCGACCACGACGACGATCTCGTCGCCGAAGATCCCGAACGCCGCGCCCGACACCTCGCGGGCGTTCAGCTCGAGCAGGCGACGGAACACCTTCGCCTCCTGGGCGGGCTCCGGCGCGTGCACCACGGGCGCCAGGACCCGCAGCGTTCCGGCGGCGCCCTCGCCGCGCCCGACCGCGACGACCACGCGCGCGCTGCCGCGGCGGAGCGCATAGGCCCGGGTCTTGTCGTCGCCCGGGATCTTGGCGGCCGCAGGGTCGACCCCGAGACCTCGGATCGTGGTCTCGACCAGCTCGATCGCGCGCGCGGTTTCGTCGCTCATGAAGCCCTCACTCGGTCGCGATCGAGCCCGACGCGCCGCGGCGTGTCAAGCGTGGCGGCGCGGCTTGACGGCCCGTGTGCGCGCGTGCACAGCCGGGGCGTGGGCACGGCCGAGACGGTCGATCGCATGGCGCGCGAGGCGGATGCCGCGACGCTCGCCCGCGCGCGCGCGGCGTTCGAGGCCCGCACCGGCAGCTTCGCGCCCGGGGAGCCCTGGTACGAGGAGCGGATCCGGGCCGCGTTCGACGACGCGCTCGCCACGTTCGAGGGCGGAGCGCTGGCGCGGGCCTTCGCCGCGCGCGCCGACGTGCAGGACGCCGAGCGCGCCGTGGCCCGCGCCCTTCCCCGCTCCGAGCGCGGCGTGTTCGTGGCCGAGCGCGGGGGCGCCGAGCACGTGATCTGCGCCTCGCTCCTCGGTGCCCGCTTCGAGGTGCTCTCGGCCGGCGTCGCCGAGCGGCTCCGCGGCGGCGAGCGCTTCGACGGGCGCATCGCGTCCATCGGTGGCGTGCTCGAGATCCTGCCGGGCGCCGTGTTCCATCCGGCGGAGGCCCACGAGGCGCTCGCCGGGCTCGCGGTCGAGATCGCCGAGCGAGGCCTACCGGCGGGCCTCGGCACGCAGGCCGATCTGGCGGACGCGATCCTGCGCATGAAGATGCGCTTCGACCGCTTCACCAGCATCCACGCGCGCCACGTGTATCGCTACGACGCGCTCGCGCGCACCGAGATCCTGGCGGCGTCGTGGGCGAGGCCCGAGCACCGCACCTCTCGCTGACGAGGCCGCGCGCGCGGCTCCGCCGTGCGGGGGCGATTCAGCTCTTCTTCGGCGCCGCGGCCTCGGGGTGCACCGGGAACTTCGGCGTGCCCGCCTTGGTGCGCGCGGACTTCTTGTCACGGCCGTTCGTGGCGGCCTTCATGCGGCGGCGGCGCTCGGTCTGCTTGGTGGACGAAACCATGGTGCTCTCCCTACGGACGCTGGTTGGCCGCGGGATGTACGAGGCCGCGCGCCCGGCGTCAAACCCCGAAACGCTGCCCGCGAGCGGGCGCCCCCCGAGCGCGGGGCTCTGGCCCGCCACCTCGATCAGCCGAAGCTCGTGAGCTCGCGCGTCCGGGCGCGGTAGGCCTCGAGCAGGCGGAGCGTCCGCGGCCCGGGCAGCCCATCGCCGATGCGGCGGCCATCGATCGCGACGACCGGCACGACCTCGCGCAGGCTCGAGGTCAGGAAGGCCTCGTCCGCCGTCTCGAAGTCGTGCGCCGTCAGCATCGCCTCGCGGAAAGGCAGATCGAGCTCGCCGGCCAGGCGCAGCACGATGCCGCGCGTGATGCCGGGGAGGATCCCCAGCGAGAGCGGAGGCGTGAGGATCGTGCCGCCGCGGATGGCGAACACGTTGCTCGAGTTGCCCTCCGAGACGTGCCCGTCCGCGTCGACCATCAGGGCCTCGTGCCCGCCGTGCTCGCGCGCTTGCCAGAACGCGAGCATGTTCGCGACGTACGCCGACACCTTGGCCCCCTGGGCGCGGGTGCCGTCGGTCGAGCGCCCGAAGCGCACGGTGCTCAGCCCGACGCCGTGGGCGTAGAGCTCGTCCGACTGCGGCAAGAGCGGCGAGACGATGATGACGCGCGCCGGATGCGTCGCGGTGCGTGGATCGATGTGGAGTGGCCCGCGACCGCGCGTGAGCACGATGCGGACGTAGCTCTCGGCGTTGGCCGCCTTGGCGAGCCCACGCTCCACCTCGCGCGCCATCCGGCGCACGTCGACCGGCAGCTCGATGCCCATGCCGCGCGCCGAGCGCCCGAGCCGCTCGAGGTGCGCGCCGAGCTCGAAAGGCCGCCCGCCGTAGGTGCGGAGCACCTCGAACACGGAGTCTCCGAAGAGAAAGCCGCGGTCGAAGACCGAGATCGACGCCCGCTCCTCGGTGCGGAGCGAGCCGTCGATCACGGCGATCGTGGCCATCAGCCCTTGAGCTGCGCGAGCAGCGCCGTCGCCCGCGCGTGGCCCGCCTCTTCCTGCACCGCGCGCTCGAGCATCTGGATCCCCTTCTTCGGATCCCCCTGCTTGGCCGAGATGTCGCCCAGGTAGAAGTAGACGTCGCCCTTCGTGATGCCGCTGTTCCCGTCGAGCTTCTGCAGGAGCAGCGCGCGGAAGGTCTTCTGCGCGCGGTCGAAGTCGCCCGCCTGGTAGCAGAGCCTGCCGAGGTCGCGGAGGATCGCGACGCTCGTGAGGTCGATCTTGAACGCGGCGTCGTACGCGGCGAGCGCCTGCTGCGTCTGACCGAGGCCCTCGAGCGCCTGGCCCATCCGGTGCTGGTAGATCGCGACCTCTTTGCTGCGCTTGGTGCCGTAGGAAGCGATGATCTTCTCCAGCACCGGCACGGCGTCCGCCGAGCGACCGGCCGCGATGTAGAGGTCGCAGAGCGGCAAGAGGACCTCGCGGTTCTCGGGATCGAGCTGCGCCGCTTGCTCGAAGTAGCGCGCGGCCGACGCCGGGTCGCCGAGCTTCTGCGAGTAGAGGTCGGCGATCCGCTTCAGCAGCGCGATGCGGGGCGCCTTCTCGGTGGTGCTCTCGAGATCGAGCGCGAGCAGGTCGGCGAGCTCACGGTGGCGCGCCTGCTTCTCGTAGAAGGCCTTGAGCCGGCGGCGTGTCTCGGCGTCCGCGCGGTCGAGCTCGAACGCGTGGCGGAGCGCCTGCTCCTGGCGCGCCGGATCGCCGAGCTTGGTCTCCGCGAGGTCGGCGAGCGCGTACGACGCGACGATGGCCTCTTCCGGAGGCAGGAG
>JBGALT010000167.1:0-18237 GCA_044223665.1 Sandaracinaceae bacterium
CTTCCCGGATGGCGTCTCGTTCATCACCGCGAGCTACGCCGAGGAAGCAGGCCTGGCCGTCGTTCGAGCCGAGCTCCTCACGCCCGAGCATCGCGGCTGGTTCGAGTCGTTCCCGATTCCCGGTGGCGGCACGCTCCCGACCCAGCTCGACGCGCTCCCGGACGACGCCCGCTCGCTCGGCGCGAAGGCGACCGAGCGCGGCACGCTCGGCTCCGACGGTACCGTCGTGACGCCGCAGGCCATGCTCGACGCACGCCGCACGATCGTGCGCCTCGTGCAGCGCGTGATGAGCAACTGGGCCGCGCTCGAGCGCGAGGGCCTCCTC
This sequence comes from Sandaracinaceae bacterium, assembly GCA_044223665.1. Classification (GTDB taxonomy): domain Bacteria; phylum Myxococcota_A; class Polyangia; order Polyangiales; family Sandaracinaceae; genus JBBSAT01. The sequence goes on from JBGALT010000167.1 coordinate 326, forward strand.
GACGGGACGGCGGTCAACTACACGCACGCCCTGCGCGACGGCTGGAACAAGCGCGTGAAGACCGCGACGGACAACGCGGTCGCGCGCCGCGCGAGCGAGCCGACGGCGCCCACGGGCCCCACGGCACCGACCGGGACCTGAACCGCTCCGATTTTCCGTCACGACGATCGGAGGTTTCGGATGAACAAGGCCAGTGGATGGGTCGCTGTTTTCGTCGTTCTCCTCGGGTGCACCCCGACACCGAGTGCGTCGACCCCTACGACGGTGATGCCCGGCTCGGAAACGGCCGCGACGTTCTCCGCGGCATCGCCCTCCGGGCCCGCGACGATGGTCGTGCAATCGAACGGTGGCTCGACGGTCTTCATGTCCGCGTGGTCGGAAGACGGCAGCAACTGGCACCCGTGCGACCTCTTCTCATGCGGGTACGGCGGCCCGATGCCTGTCGCGGTTCAGCAAGGGAACTTCAGAGGCGACCCGGCCGTCGCCGCCGGCCTGCCTGGTAGCGGCATCGTCATGGCGGCGAACATCGCCGATCGTGCCCAGCCGTACTTTCATCAGAACGGGCTCGTCGTCGTCTCGATGTCGATCGACGGCGGACGAAACTGGATCTCGACTCAGGAGGTCAACCCGTACGGCAGCGGCGACGGATGCGACGAAGGGGGACAGGATCAGGAAGACCTCAGCTACGACCCGACCACCGACACGTTCTGGGTGGCGTGGCGCACGCAGGCATGGCCACCTACGGCCTCTGCGTCCGAGGCTTCTACGTCGTGCCCGGCCAGTACGCGATCGAGTGGCTCGGGCCCACGTACGAGGTGGAGAACGTCGACCGCACGCCGTTCTTCGGGGTGGGAGGAGTGCGCGTTCGGCACCACAGCGACCTCTTGACCGTCGTGTACTCGAACAGCGATCATGACCAATTCAGCGGATGTCCGGGAGGGCTGGAGATGCGCTGGTTCTCGAACTCGAGCCCGGACTTCGGGCACAGCTGGAGCGCGAGCCACCAGATCTTCGACAGCCACGACTTCAACTGGTGCTTCGGTAGGAACACGCTCACCCAAGGCTTCCGCAGCTTCTCGTTCGACGTCGACTTTGTCGGGACCTACTGGGCCGCCATCGTCGAGAGCCCCAACCGGATCCGCGTCTTCTACAGCATCGATCGAACCAACTGGGTGGCCGACACGGTGTTCACTACCGCTGCCGTCAGGACGATGGGCCACCCCGCGATCGCTGGCGACGGCCGGGGGAACATCGGGCTGTCTTTCTACGAGACGGATACGAACAACACGCCGCGCGTGAGTCGCTGGTTCGCAGCTCGCAGCTCGGATCTCACGCAGCCTTGGAGCGTGGCGCTCCCGATCGAGACGACGTTCGACATTCCGACCGCCGCGTCCGGTCGCGGCCTCGGTGACTATCAAGGGATGAGCGCGGTGAACCCGGACTTGTTCCCTGGTGCGGACGGAGGAACGTTCTTTCCGGTCTGGACCGGCCGCGCCGCCAGCGGTCTCGTTGTTCGCGGCGCTTTCGTCAGCTACACCCCATGATGCGACCGACCGCCGAGTACTTCGGACTCACGTGGCTCGTCGCGGTTGCATCGTGCTTTGCGGTGGGAGGATGTTCCTGCGCGGTGAGCCATGAGCTCGACGCCTCGGAATCGGGAACGTCGGCAGATGCAACCGTCGGCGCTGACGCGGGCGAAACAGGCGGCGATGCGTGGGTGTGCAATCCGACCAGTCCCACCTTCCTCAATGGCGGGTGCACCGCAGAGGCTGACGTCGCGTGTCAAGCATGGGCTCAAACCCTCGCGCCAAGCGGCACGATAGCTGCGTCTCGCTGCGATGGGAACGTGTTCACGTGCACTCGAGGAGCTGACTGCGAGATCGACCCCATGCACTTCCTCTGCACCTGCAGCGGCACGCTCCTCTGCCGCCAAGACGAGGTCTGCATCAGCGACACGCCGGGCGGGCCCACGCGCTGCGTGCCGATATGCAGCGGAACCTGATCACCGCCGTCTTGATCTCGTCGTCAGCAGTGTCGGGCTGCCACGCGAGTCATCTGCGCCCGGAGCGCGACGCGGCGTCACCGCCGCCACTCGACGCGTTCGTCGCAGACGCGCCCGAGCATGACGCGGGCTCGCGAGATGCGGGACGACCGACCACCGACACCGGCCCTTGTCCTCACGACTACATCATCTTTCCCTCGTGCACCCCGGCCGAGCTGCAGATGTGCTTCGATCGCGCGTGGGCGCAGGCCGCTGGCGCCATCCCGCACGTGAGCTGTGTTCAGTTGGGCGACACGTACGCGACCTGCGCCGCAGCCGACAGCTGCGACTCCACCGGTCGCTGTCTCTGCAACGCGTCCCGCATCTGCGCGACGAATGAGGTCTGCGTGAGCGACACTCCCGATGGTCCCACCCGATGTCGACGAGTCTGCACCACGGACTGAGCCGAACGCTGGAAGGCGACTGCACGCCATGACGCTGGCTTGGGCGGCTCGCTTGCTCGCGCTCGCGACGTTCGTCGTCGCCGGATGTTCGTGCGCCATGAGCCACGAGCAGGATTCGTCACAGTCGGCAGACGCTACCGTAGGTGCAGACGGGGGCGAGCCGACCGAAGATGCGTGGGTGTGCAATCCGACCAGTCCCACCTTCCTCAATGGCGGGTGCACCGCAGAGGCAGATGCTGCGTGTCAGGCGTGGGCTCAAACCCTCGCTCCGCGGGGCGCTACGGCGGCATCGCGATGCGACGGAAACGTCTTCGCGTGTACACGAGGCACTTACTGCTCGATCGACCCCATGCACTTCTCGTGCAGCTGCGGCCCGGCGCTCTACTGCCGCGCCGACGAGGTGTGCATCAGCGACACGCCTGGTGGCGCCGGCCGTTGCGTGCCGATATGCACTGGCAACTGATCGTCGCGGCGCTGATCTCGATCTCGTCGTTGGCACTGTCCGGCTGCTACGCGAGTCATCAGCGTCCCGAGCGCGACGCGGCGTCACCGGCGCCACTCGATGCGTTCGGGGCGGACGCACCGGAGAGCGACGCGAGCTGGCGAGATGCCGGGCGGCCGAACACCGACACGGGTCCCTGCCCGCACGACTTCATCATCTTCCCCTCGTGTACTTCGGCCGAGCTGCAGATGTGCGTGGACCGCGCGTGGGCACAAGCCGCGGGCGCGATCCCACACGTCAGCTGTGTCCAGCTCGGACCAGGTCACGCGACCTGCGCCGCTGCCGACAGCTGCGACTCGAGCGGTCGCTGCCTCTGCAACGCGTCCCGCATCTGCGCGACGAATGAGGTCTGCGTGAGCGACACGCCCGATGGTCCCACCCGGTGCCAACGATTCTGTGCCGCTGACTGAACCGGGCACGTGATACATCGGGCGACCCTGCGGTGCGCCATCTTGCCCAAGCTCCGTGCCACTTGGGCGCATCCACCCGTTGGAGTCGGCGTCGACGAGTCACGAGCTGGGGGCGTCAGGCCCCTAGTACGAGACGGCCGAACCTCGCGAGCGCTTGCTGGGGTCTCGCGACATCGGTTGAGCCTCCGAGCGGGAGCCAGGGAGGCGCACGGTAGGGCGCCCTGATGCGTTCGGTCGCTCGGAAGGACCCTTGCTCGATGCGCACAGAAGCCGGCGCGGAGGGTCCAAGGCCGCCCGGAGATACCTTTGCAGGCCGAGGCGACGTCACAGCGTCGGGACGTGGCTCGTCATTCGTTCGGAAACGAGGAACGGAGGATGGCCATGGGTACGCGCTTCGTGGTGGTCGGTTCGGGGTATGCGGGAGTGCTGGCGGCCGTGCGGCTAGCCGGGCACGCGGGACCGGGCGCCGTGACGCTCGTCGATCCGGTGCTGAAGCTGGTCGAGCGGGTGCGTCTGCACGAGGCGCTCGTCCACGGGCGGGACGTCGAGGTCCCGCTCGAGGCGCTCGCGGAGCGCTGCGGGATCCACCTCGTCCGCGGGCGCGTGAAGGATCTCCGCGCCCACGCGGTCACGCTGGAGGACGGGCGCGATCTGCCCTTCGAGCGCTGCATCGTCGCGACGGGCTCGGAGATGGCGCGCACCACGCCCGGGGCGCGAGAGCATGCGCGCGCGCTCGAGCCGGGAACGCTCGCCTCCCTGCGTGAAGAGCTCGGTCGCGCGCAGCGCGTGGCGGTGCTCGGCGGCGGTCTCACGGGCGTCGAGGTCGCCGCCGAGATCGCCGAGGCGATGCCCGGCAAGCGCGTCGCGCTCGTCACCCGCGCGCTCGTGCCGATGCAGACGCCGGCCGCGCGCGCGCACATCGAGGGCGTCCTGCGCCGGCTGGGTGTCGAGCTCGTGCTGGGCGAGCGCGTCGAGGAGATCGAGCGTGGCCGCGCCCGAACGAGCGAACGGAGCGTGCCCTTCGATGTCGCCATCGACACGCTGGGCTTCGCGTCGCGCGCGCCGTCGTTTCTCGCGGGGCCGACCGACGCGATGGGGCGCGTCCTCACCGACACCACACTCGCGATGCGCGGCCGGCCCGATGTGTTTCTCGCGGGCGATCTGGCAGCGCCCGAGGGTACGCTCGCGGGGGAGCCCATGACCACTGATCGGCTCGCCCGCTCCGGTCCCTCCCGTCCGCGGGCGACGCCCGCTCCCGTCCGGGCCCTCCGGGGCGAGCACTCTTTGCTGATCCGCGGCTGCCAGAGCGCGATGCCGATGGGCGCGCACGCCGCCGACGCGGCGTGGGCCAGCGTGCGTGGAGACGCGGTGTGGCCCTTCGTGTTCCAGCCGAACGGCTTCTGCGTGAGCCTCGGGCGCGGCGAGGGCGCGATCGACGCGTACGGGCGCGTGCTGCGCCGTCGCGCCGCGGTCTGGGTGAAGGAATGCATCTGCCGCTACACGATCGCCGCGATCCGCTGGCAGGCGCGCGGCGTCGACTACCGCTGGCGGCCCTTCGTCGGGCGGCGGGCGCGGGCGCTCGCGGCGCTGCCCGCGGCGTCGCTCACCGAGGCGAGCGCGTCGTGAGCACCGCGGCCACCGATCCGCTCGGCGAGGACCGCCCGTATCTGTTCGGCGTCGCCTACCGCATGCTCGGGAGCGCGTCGGAGGCCGAGGACGTGCTGCAAGACGCGTGGCTGCGCGTGCAGGACGTGCCCGAGAGCGAGATGCGCTCGCGTCGCGCCTATCTCACGCGCGTCGTCGTGCGGCTCTGCCTCGACGTGCTGCGCTCGGGGCGCAAGACGCGGGAGAGCTACGTCGGCACCTGGCTGCCCGAGCCCGTGCAGAGCGGCCCCGAAGAGCGGGCCTCGAGCCTGAGCTTCGCGCTCCTGCTCTTGCTCGAGTCGCTCTCGCCGCTCGAGCGCGCCGTGTTCCTGCTCCACGAGGTCTTCGACTACACGCACGCCGAGATCGCCGCCGTCGTCGAGCGCGACGAGGCGGCCGTCCGCAAGCTGCTCTCTCGCGCGCGCGAGCACGTGCGCGAGGGGCGCCCGCGCTTCACGACGCGCCCCGAGGACCACCAGCGGATGCTCGGCCAGTTCCTCGCCACCGTCTCGACGGGCGACCTCGCCGGGCTCGAGGCCATCCTCGCCGAGGACGTCGTGACCCGCACCGACGGCGGCGGCCGCGTCCAGGCCGCGCTCAAGCCGCTCTTCGGGCGCGCGAAGACGGCGAAGTTCTGGCTCGGCGTGGCCAAGCAGGGCCTCGCGAAGGGCGCGGCCTACGCGGCCGAGCTCGGCGAGGACAACGGCGCGCCCGCGATCCTGCTCTTCGTCGAGGGCGTGCTCGACCAGGTGCTCAGCATCGACACCGACGGCACGCAGATCACGGCGATCTACTGCGTGCGCAACCCCGAGAAGAGGAGCGACGCGACGCGCATGAACGCCGTGCCCTGATCGGCCTCGACGATGGTCGCGCAGACGGCGGCGCCGCAGACCGAGCGCGTCGTCGCGCTGATGGCGGACTCCGCGCGCGTGCCCTCGTCGGCGCGGAACGAGAACGCGCCGGTCGTGAAGGGCCGCGGCGGCGCTTCCTCGTCGCTGACGGGCTGCGGCACGCCGGGGATCATCGCGACGGTGGACGCCGGCGGCACGCCCGCGTCGGCCACGTCCACCTGGTTGAACCGCACGCTCATGCCCTGCTCGCGCGTCCAGAGCACGAGCTGCAGGTGCCCACCCGGCGCGGCGACGGCAGGCTGCCCGTCGCAGTCGACGTAGTGGCCACCGCGGCAGGCGTCGTAGACCTCGCTCCAGTGCGAGGTGAAGTCTTCCCACGGGCGCTCGCTGCCCGGGAACGCGACGGGCCCGCTGCTCGGCACGACCTCGGGATTCGAGATCGTCATCCAGCGGATGACGGGGCTCCCGTCGGGCAGACGCACCGCGACGGCGATCTCGTGGTAGCCGCTGGAGAGCAGCGTCTGCACGACGCCCACGAAGGTGCCGTAGGGAACGATGCCGTGGATCGTGAGCGCCGCGAGCGAGCGCGCGGGCGCGGCCTGGATGCGCTCGCGCAGCTGTGCGTAGCCGTCGGGCGTCACCTCGCTCGCGGGCGGCACTCCGCGCGTGAGCGTGTAGAGCGCGTGCCCGTCCAAGTGCATCTCCGTGTTCGTGATCTCGATCCGCAGCGCGTTGCTCGGCGCGGTCGCGTCGTTGCGCAGCGAGATCGGCACCTCGAGGGCGCCGACGAGCGGAGGCAGCTCGGGGTCCGAGGGCGGCGGCGCTTCCCCGCCGCACGCTGCCCAGAGAGAGGAAACGAGGGCGAGCGGAGCGACGTAGCGGAGCTTGGCGATGGGCATGGCCGCGGAGAGTAGACGCACCGGGCCCCCTACCTCAACCAGGGGATCCATCCTGCGCCGTCGCCAGGCGCCGTGATCCCGGTCGTGATCCGCCACCGAGCTTCGCGACCTCCGCCGACACCGGGGGCGGCTCGGTCCGACCGCTCAGGGATATCGGTCCGACCGCTCAGGGATAGATGTCGAACATGTAGCCGACCGAGAGGCCGACGTAGAGGCGCGACGGGTGGTCGCCGAGCGAGGTGACGCAGTTGGCGGTCAGGCCCGTCGTCGTGTCGGCGCCGGTCTCGCTGCAGCTGTCGTGCGCGCTGTTCAGCACCGTCTCGCCGCCGGCGTAGAGGCGCAGGAGCACGCCCTCGTCGAAGCGGTACTCGAGGCCGAGCGACCAGTTGAAGAACGCCGCGAAGCTCCAGTAGCGATGGATGTGGACCGCCCGATCGCTGTCCCACGTCAGCGGGCCACCGGCCGCGCCCATGTGGAGCACGAGCGCGAAGTGATCCTGGGGGAGCACGAGCCCGATGCCACCGGCGACGCGCGCCCCGTCGCGGCTCACGCCGCCGCCGAGGTCGATGCGCAGGTTGCGGAGCGGCTCCACGAGCAGCGCGCCACCGATCACGCCGTAGGGCGTGTCGACGCCGCCCGTCAGCTCCACGCCGAGCATGCGATCCCAGCGCAGGTGCATCGGATCGCTGGCCGGCGTCGTCGGCTCCTCCTGATCGGAGACCTCGGGCTCGGGATCGTCGGCCGCCGCGAGCGACGGAGCACCGGCCAGGAGCGCGGTTCCGACGAGGGCGGTGGAGAGGAGATCGAGCAGGCGCGCGCGCGTCATGACGAAGATCCTTCGGAATCGAGACCAGGAAAGCCCGTCCCGAGGGCCGGCGCGCACGCTCGCATGCGCACCGGGAGCACCGAAGGGACGGGCCGAGCCCGCCACCCCGGGTGACGGGCCCCCGTGCTTACGCAAAGGTGAGGCCGAGGGCAAGCCCTTCGGGCATCGGCCGCACGGGAACTGCCTGCGAACGCACGCATCGCCCGGAAGTGCCGCCATTCGAGGGCTCTCGCGTGCCGCTCGCGCCCCGATCGCGCCCGTTCGTGGGGAGGCGGTGGACGCGGCCGGCCGGGCGCGATAGCCCACCCTCGTGCATCCATTGACGGCGCACGTGCGCACCGAAGAGCCGGTGGTGACGGGCTGGGGGCGCCTCGGGGTCCCCGGGGTCGAGGTCCGCTCCACGAACCTCGAGCGTCTGAGCGAGTCGGCCGTGCTCTCGCGGGGCCTGGGCCGCAGCTACGGCGACAGCTCGCTGCCGCCGCCGGGCGTGCGCGAGGTGATCGGCACCGCGCTCGCGGACCGGCTCCTCGCGTTCGACCCCAGGACGGGACTGTTGCGGGCAGAGGCCGGCACCTCGCTGCTCGCGCTCAACCGCCTCTTCCTCGAGCGCGGCTGGTTCGTGCCGGTCACGCCCGGCACGCAGTTCGTGACCCTCGGCGGGATGGTCGCCTCCGACGTGCACGGCAAGGACCACCACGTACACGGCTGCTTCGGCGAGCACGTGACGCGCCTCAAGATGCGCGTGGCCGACGGGCGCGTGCTCTGGTGCTCGGACACGGAGCACCCCGATCTGTTCCGCGCGACGATCGGCGGTATGGGCCTGACGGGCCACATCCTCGAGGTCGAGGTCCCGCTGCGCCGCATCCGCTCGCCGTGGATCCAGCAGGAGAGCGTGCGCGTCGACGATCTCGACGGCTTCCTCGCCGCGCTCGGCGACGCGGCCAAGCGCCTGCCGTACACGATGGGCTGGATCGACTGCCTCAAGCGCGGGCGCGGCATGGGCCGCGGCATCCTGATGGCGGGCGACTGGGCGAGCCCCGACGTGGCGCCCTCGAAGTTCCCGGCCCCGCACCTGCGGCCGACGCTGCCCTTCGATCTGCCGAGCTGGCTGCTCGGTCGCTTCTCGGTCGCGGCGTTCAACGAGGCCTACTTCCGGAGCCACGCGGCCCGACGCCGCGAGGCGCTCGTCCACTGGGAGTCGTTCTTCTATCCGCTCGACATCGTCGACGAGTGGAACCGAATGTACGGCCGGCGCGGCTTCACGCAGTACCAGTGCGTGGTGCCGGAGAAGCAGCGCCCGGGCGCGGCGCGGCGCGTGCTCGAGATCCTCACGCGTGCGGGCGGCGCGAGCTTCCTCTGCGTGATCAAGGACTGCGGGCCCGAAGGGAAGGGCATGCTCTCGTTCCCGATGGAGGGCGTGTCCATCGCGCTCGACATCCCGGTGCGCGACACCACGCAGGCGCTCGTCGATCAGCTCAACGAGCAGGTGATCCGCGAGGGCGGCCGCATCTACCTCACGAAGGACGGCTTCACGCGGCCGGAGCACTTCCGCGCGATGGAGCCGCGTCTGCCGGCCTTCCTGGACGTGCGGCGCGAGTGGGACCCCGCGGGAAAGATCCGGAGCGCGCAGTCGGTGCGCTTGTTCGGGGATGCGGCGTCGCCGCGCGAGCGGTAGGAGAGGCACCACGATGAAGCAGCGGCGTCCTCTCTCGGTGGCGATCCTCGGTGCGACGAGCGGCATGGGGCGCGCGCTCGCGCGGCGCCTCGCCAAGCGCGGGGACCGCGTGTTCGTGCTCGGCGTCGATCGCGGCGAGCTCGAGCGCTCGGCGGCCGATCTGGCGGTGCACGCAGGCAGCGATGTGAAGTGGGCGGAGTGCGATCTGCTGCGGCCCGAGACCTTCGGGCCGGCGCTCGCGGCGGCGGACCGTGCGCTCGGCGGTGTCGACACGATCGTGGTGACGGCGGCGTTCTCGTGACAGGACGCTCGAGAAGGATCCGGCGCTCACCGCGAAGCTCCTGACAGCCGACTTCACGAACACCGTGCTCTTCTGCGAGGAGGCCAAGCGCCTCTTGCTCGCGGGTGGCGGCGGCACGCTCTGCGTGTTCTCGAGCGTCGCGGGCGACCGTGGCCGCAAGCCCGTGATCCTCTACGGCGCGAGCAAGCGTGGAGCTCAGCGCCTACCTCGAGGGGCTCGACCTGCTTCCCGCGAGGGCGGCCTGCGCGTCGTCACGGTGAAGCCCGGCTTCGTCGAGAAGACGGCGATGACGGCCGGCAAGCCGCCGCCTTCGCCGGCGAGCCGGACGACGTCGCGGCGCAGGTCGTGCGCGCGCGATCGATCCGGGCCGAGCCGGTCGTCACCGCGCTGCACGCCGGCTCCCTGGGCCGCGGTGGGCGTGATCACTGGGATGCCCGCTTCGTCATGCGCCGCGTCGGGTTCTGAGCATCTCGGCACTGCCGAGACGTGTCGGGACGTCGTGACCAGCCGCGCTGATTTCGAGCTCCGCCCAGCTCTCGCCTGTCGCAGCGCAGCAGGCACGGGGGGCGCTCCTCGCTACCGCATCGCGCGCGAACGGCGGCGCGCACGCGGGCGCTCGTCGACCCCCCATGCCCGCCGCTCACCAGGTCGACCCGAGACGGGTGGGGTAGGCCCACGGCGCCTTCGGCACCTCTGCTGGCGAAGGCGCTGCGCACCTTCGCCGATCAGGCGAGGGCGCTGCCCTCGCGCTCCCCCGAGCTCCGTCTCGCGCGTGCGGTCTTCCGGAGCACCGCGCCCCTCGGATGCCCGGTCTCGTCAGGTCAGTCCGTGGCTCTCGAGGGCCTCTGCCCACAGGAGCGCCGCGTGCTGCCTGAAATAGCGGCGCAGCAGATCCGCGACCGCGGGCTCGCTCACGTCGCCGCGAGCGACGGCAGCGAGGAGATCGCTCGACTCGTTCTCGCCGAGCGCATCGATCGTCGTCGGCGCAGAGCAGCACCCGTATCCGTCGTACGAGATGCGGACGAGCCGTACGCGGCCCGCGTCGTCGACGTCCCAGTCCGAGAACACCGCGCCGTCCTGGAGGCAGAGGCAGAACCGACAGGGCCGCGTCGGCATCGTCGGATGGAGGCTCACGCGCATCGTTCGGTCGAGGTCGAGGCGCGAGCCGCGCGCGCGAGCACGACCGGCGCGGCCCCCTCTCCCGCTTCGCGGGAGAGGGTTGGGGTGAGGGACTGCGAAGCGCGCGCCGGTTGGCGTCTCTGCGATCGAACGGCCGCCCCTTCCGCGGAGCTCATCCCTCGCCGATCGAGTGCAGGAACTCCTCCGCCTCGCGCAGCTCCGCGTCCTCGATGCGCGCGCGGCGCGCCCAGAGCACCGCCTTCTGGTGATCCCCCTGCCGATTGGCGATCTGCGCCTGGCGCAGGAACGCGATGGCCTTGCTCATCGGGCCCGGCGTCTTCTGCAGCGTGACGACCTTCAGCGCGTTCATCGCCGAGGCGTCGTCGCCCAGCTGGATCGCCAGATCGGCGAGCTCCGCTGCCACGGCGCTCGACTGCTTGTCCGTCTCGAGCGCGACCTTGAGCCACTCGAGCTGGGTCTGGGGATCGCCCGAGAGCCCGGCGATCCGCGCCATGCGCTGCTGCAGCGAAGCGAGCGCGGGGCTGCGCTTCTTGCCCTTGGCCTGGATCGCGCTCTGCAGGATCTCGACGGCCTCCGCGAGCGCGTCCGACCCGATCAGGGCGTCGACGAGCAGCACGAGGAGGTCGAGGTCGTCCTCCTTGCTCGCGAGGGCCTCGCGGAGCGGCGCGATGGCGCGCGCCGGCGAGCTCAGGTCGTGCAGGTAGATCTCGCCGGCCCGCTTCAGCGCGTGCTCGCGCGTCTCGCCCTGGCTCTCCTGCGCGTCCACCAGGAGCACCGACGCGAGCTCTTCGAAGGCGCCGATGCTCTCGTAGAGCGCGCGCAGCGCGTTGCGGATCTCCGGGCTCGCCGGCTGATCGGCCAGCGCCCGCTCGAGGCCTTCGCGGGCGCTCGCCGGATCGCCCGCCGAGCCCGCCGCGCCGTGGAGACGCAGCGCGATCTCGGCCTGCGCTTGCCCCGTCTCGAGCGCCACCAGGCGCGTCGCGTGCGAGACGACGTCGGCCCACCGCTCGGAGCCCGAGTCGAGCTCGACCAGCGTGCGGAGCGCGGTGACGTCCGACGGATCGCGGTCGACCCACGCCGCCAGCACGTCGCGGCTGCGCGCCGCGTCGCCGCCCGCCCGCAGCACGCTCGAGAGGCGCAGGGTCACCGTCCGCTCGCTCTCGCGGTCGCCTTGATCGGCCAGCGTCTGCCGGTGCGCGTCGAGCGCCGCCACGAGCGCGGCCTGCGCGTTCTTGGGGTCGATGCGGAAGCTCTCCTCCGCGTCCTCGAGCGCGCCCGCCGTGTCCCGCAGCGTCAGTCGCAGCCCGCTCCGCGACCCGAGCAGGCGCGCGCGGTTCTTGTCGGCGCTCGGATGCGCCTCGAGCGCGACGCGCACCGCCTCGGCGGCGTCGTCGACACGCCCCGACTGCGAGAGCGCCTCGACGAGCTCCCCGAGGAGCGCCAGGTCGGAAGGTGCCAGCGCCGCCGCTTCGCGCAGGACGTCGGCCGCCCGCTCCGGCCGCCCGAGCTCGTTCTTGTAGAGCGCGGCGGCCTCCCGGAAGCGCGCGAGCCGCGCGGCCTCGCTCTCGCGGTGGGCCGCGTCGAGCGCGATCATCTCCGCGAGCGCGTCGAGGTCGTTGCGCTCGCGCAGGGTCTTCTCCAAGCGCTTGCGGAGCTTCTCGTGCGTCGGTGCCGCCCGGAAGCCCACGTCGAGGGCCCGGAGCGCCGCGTCGGCGTCCTCGAGCTCGGTCAGCTGATCGGCGAGCGAGAGCGCGAGCTTCCCGGCGGCCTCTCCGGTCTCGACCGCCAGCAAGCGCTCGCCCAGCGTCGCGCGGTCGCGCGCGTCGTACGCCGGGTCCGGGGCCGAGCCCCGGGGAGACATCGTCCCGTAGAGCTCGTAGAGCGCGCGCAGGAGCGCGGCGTCCTCGGGCGCCCAGTCGAGGCCGGCGCGATAGGCCTCCATCGCGTCGTCGCGGCGCGCCGCGCCGCCGGAGCCCCGTGCGTAGAGGTCGCCGGTGCGCAGCGAGAGCGCGGCGACGGCGGTCGCGTCGTTGCGGTCGCGTGCGCGATCGAGCTGCAGGCGGAGCAGGTCGGCCAGCTCCTCGTTGCGGCCCGCGCGCTCGAAGACGTCGGCGAGCGCTTGCGAGGCGCCCAGGTGATCGGGGTCCTCGTCCAGCACCTCGCGGAGCACGCCGACGGCGTCCTCTTGCGCGCCGAACGGGCCCATCAGGCGCGCGGCGAGCTCCATGCGGAGCGCGTTGCGGTCCTCGGGCTCGATGAGACCCTCGAGCGTGCGGCGCACGAGCTGCTCGAAGCCCTCGCGGTCGCGCAGCGCGACGAACGCATCGGCGGTCGGTGTCCAGAGCGTGCGGTCGCGCGGCTCGGCCTCGACCAAGCGCGTGTACGTCTGTGCGGCGAGGGCGGGATCGCCGCCCGGCTGCGCGGCGAGCGCTGCGAGGTCCTTCGAGAGCTGCTCGGTGCGCTGCGCGTCGCCCGACGCGTCGGAGGCCTCGACGGCCACCTGGGTCCACCGGATCGCGCCCGCGAGATCGCCGGCGGCCTTGCGACGCTCGGCGAGCGTCGTCGGGATCCACAGCGCGCCCGCGAGCCCGTCGAGCGAAGCGCGCGCGATCTCGGCGCCCTTGACGAGGATGCTCTCGGCGTCGGCGCCCTGACCGAGCTCCATCGCGACCTGCGAGGCCTCGCGCACGTCGTCGACCGACGCGCCCTCGCCCTGGATGCGCTCGCGCAGGTAGCCGAGGAGCAGGGCCTTGTCGCCCGAGGCGCGCGCCGTGCGCTCCCAGAGCGCGGCGAGGCCGTCGTAGGTGCCCGACCGCGCATCGTTCGGGAACTGGGCGGCCGCTTCGGCTGCGGCCCGCGCGGCGCGCGCGTTGTCTCCGTCGCGCTGGACGGCGTCGGCGAGCGTGTCGAGGCCGCTCTGGAGCGTCTCGGCGTCGCGTAGCTCGACCTCGGCGATGCGGTAGAGCGCGTCCGTCTTGGCGCTCTCGGGGATGTCGTCCTCGGGCCTGCCGAGCGTGCTCGTGTCGACGCCGGCCGCGACGAGGCGCCGCAGCACGCGGATCTCTTCGATCCGATCCCCTCGCGCCGCCGCGACGCGCCCGAGCGCGCGCCAGGCGTCGACGGTGCGCACGCCCAGCGCCTCGACACGCTGGTAGGCCTCGGCCGCCGCGCTCAGGTCGCGGACGTCGTTCTCGAGGATGTCGGCCAGGCCCATCAAGAGGTCGGAGGCGAGCGGCGCGTCGTCCTTGCGGCGCGTCGAGCGCTCCACGAGCTTGCGCAGCGCGTCGGCGAGCTTGGCGCTCTCGCCGTTCTTCTGGGCGGTCTGTCGGGCGAGGGCGACCTGGGCCGACCACTCGGGGGCGAGCTCCATGGCCTGGATGCGCGCATCGAGCGCGCTCTTCGGATCGTTGCGCAGCTCCTCGAGCAGCTGCGCGCGGTCGGCCAGCACCTTGGCGCGCGCCATGCCCGACTCGTCGAGCGTGAGCCGCTTGGTGATGATCTTCTCGGCCAGGTCGGCTTCCTTGCGCGCGACGAGGACCTTGGTGAAGCGCGCCGCCTCGGCGCTGCTCTGCTGCGCGGTCTCGACGGCCGACTCGAGCAGCTCGTTCGCCTGCGCATCCTGGCCGCGCTCGCGCGCCAGGCGCGAGAGCTCGTAGAGGACCTCGCTCGCGCCGACCTGGACGTCGGGCGAGTCGGGCGACTGGCGTCGGACGAGCAGGAGCAGGGCGCGGTAGGCGCGCTCGCTGCGATCGAGCTGGCCTCCTTCGCGGGCGAGCTGGCCGAGCAAGCGGAGGATGCCGGCGTGCCCGAGGTCCATGCTCGAGGCCTTGTCGAGGTGATCGAGCGCCTCCTTGATGTCGCCGGCCGCGTGGGCGACCTGGGCCAGCTGGTAGTGCGCCTGCGCGCGCTCGGGCGAGCGGCGGCGGCCGAAGTCGGCGATCATCTGCTCGAGCACGGTGCGCGCCTCGTCGAGGCGGCCGGCAGTTCGATAGCCCTCGGCGAGCGTGCTCTTCAGCTCCTGGTCGAGCTCGCCGCGCTCGCGCGCCGCCTCGAGCATGCCGATCGCGCGCTCGGAGACGCCGAGCTCGCGGTAGAGGCCGGCCGACTCCTTGACGTAGGCGGACTGGACCTCGCCGGTCGCGTGGGTGGCGCCGTCGCGCAAGAGGTTGGCGAGCTCGAGCTGCTTGCTCGACTTCCGGTAGAGGTCGGCGAGGCGATCGCGCGCCGTGGAGGACGTCGGGTCCTCGCCCACCGCGCGCTCGAGCGCGAGGATCGCGCGATCGGTGCGGCCGGCGGCCAGGCGCGCGTCGGCGAGGCGAAGCGCGACCTGGTTGCGGGCCTCGACACCCTTGGTCGCATCCAGCTGCTTCTCGAGCCACTCGGCGGCGAGCGCCGGCTCGTTGCGTCCGAGGTGGATGCGTGAGAGCGCCTCGAGCGCATCGATGCTCGGCGCGAGGCCGACGACCCTGCGATACGCCTGCAGCGCGCGCTCGGTGTCGCGCAGCTGCTCTTCGCCGATCTTCGCGACGCGGCTCCAGAGGCCGGCGGCCCGCGCGGGATCCTGGTCCTCGAGCCGGCGCGCCTGACCGCCGAGCAGCTCGGCGAGCTCGGCACTGCGCCCCTTGCCCTCGAGCACCGAGGTGACCTCGGCGATCGAGTCCTGGTGGCCGGGCTGATCGGAGAGGTTGGCCCGCAGCATCTCCACGCGGCCGCCCTTGTCCTCGAGGTGCCCGAGCAAGCGAGCGACCTCGAGACGGACCACGAGCTTCCGATCGGCGGGAAGCTCGAGCTCGAGCTCGCGCTTGCGCAGCGCCAAGAGCTCGGGCACGCGACCGCGCGCCTCGTACGTCTTGGCCAGGCGATCGACGACCTCGCCGTCCTCCAGCGTGTCCTCGATGACCTGCTGATACAGGCGCATCGCGCGCGTCTCGTCGTTGAGCTTGCTCATCGCGAGGTCGCCGGCGCGGCGCAGCATCGCGCGCGATTCGGCGGGCGGCAGCGGCAGGCGCGAGCCCTCGACGAGCCAGTCGATGGCGTGCGCGATCCGGCCCGCCTCGGTCTCGAGGCGGACGAGCGCGCCGAGCGCATCGAGCGCGGTCTTGTCGGCGGGCCGCTCCCCGCGTGCCGTCTCGCCCTTGAGCCAGAGGCGCGTCGCGGTGCGCTGCAAGCGCCCGAGGATCTCGCGGGTGAGCACCGGATCCTTGAGGTTCTCCTCGGCGATGCGCGCGGCGTCGAAGAGGGCGTCGAGATCGCCAGGCAGCTGATCGGCCAGCGCCAGCAACGTGTCGACGAGGCGCTTGCCGGGCGCGCGCCACGAGAGGCGCGCGAGCTCGCGCAGCGTCTCCTGGTGCGTGGGATCGAACGCGAGCGCCCGCGCGAGCAGGGCCTCGGCTTTCTCGAGGTCGCCCCGGTGATCCCGGTGCCACATCGCCAGGCGGACGAAGAGGCCGCGCAGGAGGTCGGACGCGGCGCGTGCCTCGGTGGCCGACAGGCGCCCCGCCTCGGCCTCGAGGGCCGGCTCGGCGGCGGCGGCGAGGGCATCCCAGGCGGCCTTGGCCTCCGCGCTCGTCTCGACCGCGGCGAGCAGCGGCTCCTCCACGGCGCGGAGCGCGAAGCTCGAGTCCACGAGCGTGTGCGCGACCGTCGTGAAGTCGCCGGCCTGGGCCGCCAGGCGCACGAGCTGGACCGCGACGGCCGTGTCTTTCGGCTGGAGCGCGAACGCAGCCCGCGTGGCCTCGAGGGCCTCCGCGCCGGCGCCGAGCGCCTCGAATTGATCGGCGGCGCGCTTGGCGAGCGCGAGCGCGCGCAGCGGGTCGTTCTCGAGCGCGTGGCTCGCGGCCGCCAGGGCGACCGCCGCGTCCTTCTCGCGCGCCGCCGCGCCGGCGAGGCGCATCATCTCGCGCTCGAGCGCGTCGTCTTCGGGCGTCAGCGCGAAGGCGTCGCGCACGTGCTCGAAGGCGCGGGCCTGATCGCCCCGGCGCTGCTCTTCGAGCTGCGCCGCTTCGCGCAAGAGGCGCACGCGACCACGCGCGTCGCTTCCGGCCGCGTCGAGCCGGTTGGGCAAGAGCCCGAGCAGCGCGTCGACGTCGTCGGTGCGTCGCGCGGCCTCGGCGAGGCCCTCGACGGCGCCGGCCTTGGCGCTCGGGACCTCGAGCAGCGTCGCCAGACCTCCGCGGGCGCCCGCGTGCCCGGGGTCGAGGCGAATGGCCTCGTGATAGAGGCGCGCCGCGCTGTCGACGTCGCCGAGCGGGCCCGCCCGGAGCGCCGCGAGACGGACCAGCATCTGGACCGCGCGCTCGGCGTCGCGCTTGCTCGCGCGGTCGAGCAGCTCGTTCTTGTCGGCGTGAGCCTGGGTGGCCTCGTAGAGACGGGAGAGCGCGTCGACGCTCTCGTTCGTCTCGCCGAACTCGTCGGCGATGCCACGCCACGTGCCGATCGCGGCGCTGGCGTCGGAGAGCTCGGTCTCCTGGATGCGCGCGATCTCGACGAGGTCGGTGCGGCGCACGGCCGGCGGCAGCGGGAGCGCCGCTCGCGCGGCGAGCGTGGTCGCGCGATCGGCGTGGCGACCGAGCTCGGCGAGCAAGTGGCTCTTGGCCTCGAGCGCCTCGAGGTCTCCCGGGTCGGCGGCGAGCCGGCGATCCCACGACGCGAGCGCGCGGCCCTGCTCACCGAGCTCGGCGGCCAGGCGTGCGGCGCTTCCGAGCGCACGCCGGCGCTCTCCGACGTCTTGCTCGAGAGTCGCGAGCTGCTCGAGGAGCGCCAGGAGATCCTGTCGCCGATCGGCCGCCGCGCCGAGCAGGCTGGCCAGGCGCCGGGCGACCTCGAGGCGGCGCGCCGCGCTCGCGCCCTCGGCGTCGAGCACGCGGCGATACAGGGCCTCGGCGGCGGCGCGATCGGTGCGCGCGCGGACGTCGCCGGCAGCGACGAGCAGCTCGTTGCGGCGCGAGCCGCTGGACGCGGCGGCGGCGGCGGCCTCCAGCGCATCGGCGAGGGGGCCGTGGGCGCCGATCTGCTCGGCCACCTTGGCGAGCCGATCCTCGGCCTCACCGTCGGACGGATCGAGCGCCAGCAGCGCCGCCCACTGATCGAGCGCGACCTCGGGCTGGCCCGCGCTCTCGGCCACGTTGGCGAGCTCGCGATGCAGGGCCACCTTGTCGGGCGCGCTCGAGAACGAGAGCGCCGCGCGGGTGACGCGCTCGTAGTCCGCGGACTGGCCCGC
>JBGALT010000168.1:0-17742 GCA_044223665.1 Sandaracinaceae bacterium
CGGCGACGGGCCCGCTGCCCCAGGAGTCGAGCAGCGCGCGGGAGAAAGAGCTCGGCCCCGCTCCGGACGGGAGCGGGCGAGCGCGGACGACGGGGGCCCGATCGGGCGAGGCGAGCAGCGCCGGTGCCGTCGCCGCGCCGGGCCGGCCTTCGCTCGCGCCCACGAGCGCGTCCGACGAGCGCTGGGACCTTCCGAGCAGCCCTCCGAGCGCGCCCGTCGCGGCCCCGCGCCCCACGCGCGAGTCGGCGAACAAGCTCTCCCCTCGAGCCACGATCGATCTGCCGACCCTCAAGGCCGCGCCGACGGACATCGGCAAGATCGTCGCCGACATGCGAGGCGCCGCCGATCGCGACGAAGTCGTGCGGCTCGCGTGCGAGGGCGCCACGAGCGTGGCCCGGTCGGCCGTGTTCTTCGCGCTCCGCAAGGGCGTCCTCAAGGGCTGGGACGGGACCGGCCCGGGCGTGCGGCGCGACTCGGTCCGCAATCTCTGGATTCCCACCACGAGCGAGTCGACGTTCAAGCGCGTGCTCGACACGAAGTCCGGGAGCGTCGGTCCCTACGGGACGAGCGTCGCCGACGGCTTGTTCCGCGCGGCCGTGGGCTCGCGCGGCGGCGACTTCATGGTGCAGCCCGTGTCGGTGAGCGGCAAAGTCGTCGGGATGCTCTGCGTCGACGATCTGCGCCCGGGGCCGATTGGCGCGCATCGGATCGAAGTGCTCGCGCAGACGGTCGGCGATGCCTTCCTGCGCATCATCTCGGCCGGCAAGGAGTAGCCTGCGCGGCGCGGCGGCCGGGCACGGCGCTCACGGCGTCGCCGGGACGGCCGTCAGGGCCAGCGCCTCCACGACGGCCGCGTGTACGCCCAGCGCGCCGCTCGCGACCCGCGCCTCGATCGCCGCGAGCTCGGGCCGCGCGACGAGGCTCGCCGCCAGGGCCCGCTCGAGCGCGCGATGGAACGCCTCGACGCTCTGCCCTCGCCGCCGCGGCACGAGGAGCCCCGACGCATCGAGGTGAGCGCGATGCGCCTCGACCGCGTCGAGGACCGCGTCGACCCCGCGTCGCTCGTGCGCGCTCGCGAGCAGCACCGGCACGGCCCATCCCTCGGTCGCGCTCGGCACGTAGCGCAGGGCCGCCTGGATCTCGCTCTTGGTGATCTCGGCGGCCGCGAGCCGGTCACCATCGGCCTTGTTCACGACCACGACGTCGACGGCCTCGACGAGGCCACGCTTGATGCCCTGCAGCTCGTCGCCGGTCGATGGCCCGGTGATCCAGACCAGGGTGTCGACCAGCGAAGCGACCTCGATCTCGGACTGCCCCACGCCGACGGTCTCGACGACGACGAGATCGAAGCCCGCCGCCTCCAGCACGCGGATGCCTTCCCGCGTCGCCGGGGCCACGCCTCCCAGCGCGCCCGCGCTGGGCGTCGGCCGGACGAACGCGCGCTCGTCGCGCGAGAGCGTGCTCATGCGCGTCTTGTCGCCGAGGATGCTGCCGCCACTGCGCGCGCTCGAGGGGTCGACGGCGAGCACGCCGATGCGGCGACCGGTCTCGAGCACGTGCGCGCCCAGCGCCTCGAGGAAGCTGCTCTTGCCCGCGCCGGGCGCACCGGTGAACGCGACTCGCACCGCCGTGCGCGCGGGGAGCGCGGCGAGCAGACGCGCGGCCGGCTCGAGGTCGGCCTCGGCGCGGCTCTCCACCAGCGTGAGCGCGCGCCCGAGCGCCGTCCGATCCGCGCACGCGACCGCGCGCGCGAGCTCTTCGGTGGGGATGTCGCGCGCGCGCGTCATCTCCGATCGAGCTGATCGAGGAGCGCGTCCGCGGCGTCCGGGATCACCGTGCCGGGACCGAAGATGGCCGCCGCACCCGAGGTGCGCAGCGCATCGTAGTCGCTCTCCGGGATGACGCCCCCGACGGCGATGAGCACGTCGTCGCGCCCGAGGGCTCCGAGCGCGCTCCGGAGCGCCGGCACGAGCGTGAGGTGCCCGGCCGCGAGAGAGCTGACGCCCACCACGTGCACGTCGTTCTCGACCGCCTGCCGCGCCGTCTCTTCGGGCGTCTGGAACAGGGGGCCGACGTCCACGTCGAAGCCGAGGTCGGCGAACGCCGAGGCGATCACCTTCTGCCCGCGGTCGTGGCCGTCCTGGCCCATCTTCGCGACGAGGATGCGGGGCCGCCGTCCTTCCTTCGCTGCGAAGGCGTCGGTGCGGGCGCGCACGGAGGCCACGCGATCGCTTCCCGGGCCCATGCTCGAAGCGTACACGCCGCGGAGGCTCCGCGGCTCGGCCTCGTAGCGGCCGAAGACCACCTCGAGCGCGCTCGTCATCTCGCCGACCGTCGCGCCGGCGCGCGCCGCGTCGATCGAGAGCGCGAGCAGATTCCCCTCCCCACTCTTCGCGCACGCGGTCAGGGCCGCGAGCGTGCGCTCGACGGCGGCCCGGTCCCGCGTCGCCTTGAGCCGCGCGAGACGCTCGAGCTGGGCCTCGCGCACCGCTCGGTTGTCGATCTTGAGGACCTCGAGGGGCTCCTCGTGCGCGGCCCGCAGCACGTTCACGCCGACGATGGGCTGGGTGCCCGAGTCGATGCGCGCCTGCGTGCGCGCCGCCGACTCCACGATGCGGAGCTTGGGCAGCCCCGTCTCGATGGCCTTCGTCATGCCGCCCATCTTCTCGATCTCGTCGATGTGGGCGCGCGCGCGTGTGGCGAGCTCCTCGGTCAGCGTCTCGATCAGGTGAGAGCCCGCCCACGGATCCACGAACGAGGTGATCCCGCTCTCGAGCTGCAGGACCAGCTGCGTGTTGCGCGCGATGCGCGCCGAGGCCTCCGTCGGCAGGGCGATCGCCTCGTCGAGCGAGTTCGTGTGGAGCGACTGCGTTCCGCCGCTCACCGCCGCGAGCGCCTCGAGGCACGTGCGCGCGACGTTGTTCCACGGATCCTGGGCCGTGAGGCTCCAGCCGCTCGTCTGGCAGTGCGTGCGGAGCATCTTCGAGCGCGGATCTCTGGGCGCGAAGCCCTCGACGATCTCGCTCCAGAGGCGACGCGCGGCGCGCAGCTTCGCGATCTCGACGAAGAAGTCCATGCCCATCGCGAAGAAGAACGAGATGCGCGGTGCGAAGGCGTCGATGTCGAGGCCCTTCCGGACGCCCGTCCGCAGGTACTCGAGGCCGTCGGCGAGCGTGTAGCCGAGCTCGAGGTCGGCCGACGCGCCCGCCTCCTGCATGTGGTAGCCGCTCACCGAGATGCTGTTCCAGCGAGGCATCTTCTCGGCCGTGAGCTCGAAGATGTCGCCCACGATCCGCATGCTCGGGCCCGGCGGGAAGATGTACGTGTTGCGGACCATGAACTCCTTGAGGATGTCGTTCTGGATGGTCCCTTCGAGCTTCTCCATCGGCACGCCCTGCTCCTCGGCGGCCACGACGAAGAGGGCGAGGATCGGCAACACGGCGCCGTTCATGGTCATCGAGACGCTCGTTCGATCGAGCGGGATCCCGTCGAAGAGGATCCGCATGTCGAGGATCGAGTCGATCGCGACCCCGGCCATGCCGACGTCGGAGAGCACGCGCGGGTGATCGCTGTCGTAGCCGCGATGGGTCGCGAGATCGAAGGCGACCGAGAGCCCCATCTGCCCGGCGGCCAGGTTCTTCCGGTAGAACGCGTTCGACGCCTCGGCCGTCGAGAAGCCCGCGTACTGGCGGATCGTCCACGGACGGCGCACGTACATCGTCGCGTAGGGTCCGCGCGTGAACGGAGCCCGTCCGGGCACTTCCGTCTGCGGGGGCGAGGCCGCGAGCCGGCGCGGGAGCGCGATGCCCTCGGCCGTTCGACGCGCCTCGGCGGGATCCCCGGCGAGGGACGACGGGGCCGGGAGCGCGTCGTAGTCGAGCGCGTGCAGCGGCCGGGTCATCGGGAGCCTCCCGCCGCGGCGCGCAGCGCGTCGTAGAACGCGGGCAGGTCTTGGCCGAGCGCGACGAACCCACGCGCGCCTGCTGCGCGCAGTGCAGCCTCGGCCGCGCCGGGCTTGCCGGCCACGAAGGGCGCCACGCCCCGTGCTGCGAGCTCCCTCAGGACGACGGGGACCTCGGTCTCGAAGCTCGCATCCGGCGCGCAGACGATGGCCACGCGCGCCTCGGGGCCGTCGGCGGCGAGCCCGCCCGCCGCGAGCACGTCGCGGACGAACGCGATGCGCGCGTCGATCGCCGCCGGGGGGCCGACGACCTCCACGGCGACCGAGAGAGGAGCCGCGCGGCGCGCTGCTTCGAACGGGGCGGCGTCCCGCCAGCCGCCGGTGCCACGCTCGGTCGGGATGCTGCCGGCGGCCAGGGGAAAGCGGCTCGCGCCGACGAGCGGCAAGCGCCGGCTGGCGATCGCGGCGCGACGCGCGCCCGCATCGTCGTCCACACGGCGCTCGATGTCGGCGGCGCCGGAGGGCGATGCGAGCCAGGCGCGTGCGAGCGCCCACGCCTCGCGCGCGAGGCGATCGGTGAGCGCCTCGACCTCGAAGCTACCCCGCGCCGGATCGTCGACCGCGAACAGGTGCGCCTCGCGATCGGCCACGATCGGCACGTTGCGCGCGACCCGCGCTGCCCGCACCGCGCGCTCGCCGGCGGC
Organism: Sandaracinaceae bacterium; assembly: GCA_044223665.1. Lineage (GTDB taxonomy): Bacteria > Myxococcota_A > Polyangia > Polyangiales > Sandaracinaceae > JBBSAT01. The sequence continues at coordinate 4,606 of JBGALT010000168.1, forward strand.
CACGACCATCGGGAGCGCGCCGACGATGGCGGCCCCTCCGATCATCGCCGCCGTCGCGCCGCGGGTCGCGCGCACCACGTTCGTCGTGGCGTCGAGCAGCGACGCGCTCCGCTCGGCGCCTCGCGCCGCGATGACGATCTGCGGCCCGCGGCCGACGGCGACGCCGATCCGTCCCGCCAGACGCCGCAGAGCTCGGAGCTTCGCGATCTCGACGAAGAGCTCGGGGCCGACGGCGACGCGGATGCGCGCTTGCGCCTCCGGGGCAGCGAGGGCGTGGGCGGCCACCGCGAGCTCGGTGAGGGCCGATGCGCCGCGCTCGTGCAGGCGCGCGACGTCGATCCAGCCCCCGTCGCGATCGTCCACCACGACGTCGGCGCCCTCGGGAGGCGCCGCCGCACCGCGCCACCAGACGCCGCCCGTCGCGAGCGCGAGATCGCTCTCCTGGTCGGTCACGAGCACGGTGCGCCGCACGGGCGCGGCGCTCGGAAGGCCCGTCTCCGCGGGCGCACGGCCGAGGACCGGGTCGATCCGGAGCCCGTCGTGTCGCGAGGGGAAGAGGCTGCCGAGCGGTGCGCCGCGGAGCTCTTTCTCCGCGAGCACACGCCACTCCGCTTCCCAAGCACCGTCCTCGGTCGAACCGCTCATGTCGCCGCTCCCAAGGTTGTCGCGAGGGCCGATCTACCCTTTCAGTGCTCGACGAAGAGTGCTTGCGCCGGAAGCCCCGGACGGGAACGGGCCCGGCCCCCGGATGGGAGCCACGGGTGCCGACCGATCATTCGTCGTCGTCGTCGTCGTCGTCGTCGTCGGTCTCGCTGTCCTCCGACGGCAGCTCGACCTCCTCGTCGTCGCTCGCGTCGTCGTCGGCAGCGCTCGTCTCGTCGTCACTCTCGCCGGTCGCTTCGGTCGCCGGTGTCGACTCCGGGGACGCCGCAGCGGCTCCGTCCGCGCCCGCATCGAGCGTCGTGGCCTCGTCGCCTTCCTCGTCACCCTCGGCCTCGGCGCCGTCGGCGCCCATCGGCGCGGCGTCCCCGCCGCCCGCGCCGCCGCGACGGCGACGGCGACGGCGACGGCGACGGCCTCCTTCGCCAGTCGCGTCCGCACCCGCCGCCGCTCCCGCGGCTTCCGCCGTGGCGCCCGTCGCCGGGGCCTCTTCGGCTGCCGGCGCGGCTTCGGTCGCCGCGGTGGCGCCCTCGGCCGTCGTGCTCTCCGCGCGCGCTTCGCCGCTCGCTTCCCGCCGCTCTCCGCGCTCGCCGCCTCGCGACGACCACTCGCGCATCGGCTGCTCGGTGTTGCCACGAAGCGAGTCGAGCAGGTCGAGGTCGATCGACGAGATCGGGAGCTCCACCGGGACGAGGCCGATCCGACGCGCTTCCATCGCCTCGGCGAGCGCGATGCCGTCCCACAACGCGACGGGCGTCGCGCCGGCCACTCCGGCTTCTTCGCGCGTCGCGCGCGGCACCTGCCCGAGCGTGATGATCCACGTGACGCTCGCGCTGCCGTAGTGGTGGAGCGATCCGCGCATCTCGGCGATGCGCTCCTTCGGAAGCTCGCGCACGTTCGGATCGCGCGAGACGAGGATCGCCACGCGCGTCTCTTCGTGACCGCGTCGCAAGACGCCCGCGAAGTGCATCTCGAGCGAGCTCGACGTCGGCCGGCGCACCCCGCGCAGCGAGCTGACGCCTTCGGCGGACAGCCACGTCGCGACGAGCTCGGCGAAGCCCGCCGTCGGCAGATCGGCGACCTTGCGGAGGAACGCCTTGCGGACCTCGAAGCGCTGGCGCTCGGCGGCGCGAACCGCGTCACGCTCGCGGAACACCGCGTCGCGCGGCAGGTACCAGTCGGTGAGCGCGACGCCGCCGGGAACGTGTCGGAAGCGGGCGCGCTCCGTGCGCAAGCGCCGCGCGTCGGCGCGGAGGGCCGCCGCGACGGTCGGAGCGAGCGCGGCCGCGTCGCCGCTGAGTCGACCCCGGCGAACCAGCTCGCCCGCGATGGCGCGGTACGACTGCGGGCTCGCCTCGCCGCTCTGCATCACCTGATGGACGGCGTCCGAGAGCTCGCGCCCGAGGAGGTCGCCCTCTTGCGGCTCGCGAGAGAGATCGACCTGCGGCAGCCGCGCATTTCCCTGGCTCCGGTCGCGATCCCGATCGCGGTCCCGATCCCGGTCGCGATCCCGATCCCGGTCGCGATCCCGATCGCGATCCCGACCATGCCGCCCACGCTCACGATCGCGGAAGTCGCGATCACGGCCTCGATCACGGTCGCGCTCCCGCTCGCGTGCTCCACCGCCGCCGCCAGCGCTCGGCTGGGCCTCGCCGCCGGCCTCGCCGTCGGTCTTCGTCTCTTCGCCTTCGCTCACGGAAGCCTCCTCGGCGCCGCTTCGGCCGCGCCGGCGACGGCGGCGTCGCCCGCGGCGGCCGTCGTCCTTGTCGTCGTCGTCCTCGTCGCTCTCGGTATCGAGCCCGGCGAGGATCGGTTGGTCGTCGTCGTCTTCCACCGGGAAGACGTCTTGCCCCGGCAGGCGCGGTTTCGGCGCCGACGGAGCTTCTTCTTCGCCCACTTCTTCACCCGCCGCTGCCGGCGCGGCCGCCGTGGGGCTGGCCTCGGGGAGCTGCGAGACGTCGATGTCCTCGCCGTCGTCGGCGAGAGCGAGCATGTCCTTGGTGAAGTCGCGCAGGGCGAAGATGCCCGGCTTGACCTTCACGATCGGGGTCTCGTTGCGCTCGGCTTTGACCGCGGTCGCGAGGCGCGAGCTCATCGTCAGCTCGGGGGCCTTGCCCACGTGCGAGAGCAGGTTCCGAGCGATCGCGAGCTCGGTGATCTTCTTGTAGTGGAGCGGTCGACCTGCCAGGCGCAGGATCTCCACCGCGGCTTCCGTGAACGTCATTCTCGAGGGTCTCGGGTGCGAGCGCTGCGCTCGCCAGGGGAAAACGCCGGCGTTCTTTACCGGCGGGGCACCTCGAGCATCGCGAACGGCGGACGAGGCGCGGAAATGAGGTGGGGACGCTAACAGACGCGTGCGTCCGAGGCAATCATGCCGGACCTCGGACCGAGCGAATGGATTCACGCGTCTTTCAGTCAACAATCATTTACCCTGAAAAACAACCATATTGCACGCAACCACACGTTCTCGCGTTGACAAATCGGGAATCCGGCCGCACAAGTCGATCGTGGCGGAAGCGCTGCGGCTGGTGCAGTCGACGGGGATCGACCTCGACGAAGTGAACGAGACGCTCGAGGGCGCGGCCCCCGACGAGATCGTGCGCTGGGCGCTGCGAACCTTCGGCAACGGGCTCGTGATGAGCTCGAGCTTCGGCGCCGAGAGCGCGCTGATGCTCCACCTCGTCACCCGCGATGCGCCGGGGATCCCCGTCGTCTTCCTCGACACGGGCTACCTGTTTCCCGAGACGTACCAGTTCGCCGACGAGCTCGCGCAGAGGCTCAGCCTCAACCTCAAGGTCTATGCGCCGCGGATGACGGCCGCGCGGCAAGAGGCTCTGCACGGCCGCCTCTGGAACGGCTCCGAGGAGGACCTCGCGAAGTACCAGCAGATGAACAAGGTCGAGCCGATGGATCGCGCGCTCCGCGAGCTCGGCGCGACGGCGTGGATCGCCGGGCTCCGCCGGGATCAGACCGACTTCCGCGCGGGCCTGCGCGTCGTCGAGCCCCAGGCCGATGGCCTGCTGAAGATCCACCCGATCCTCGGCTGGTCCAAGAAGGACGTCCGCGACTACATGCTCGCGCACGACCTGCCCTATCACCCGCTCTATCACTACGGCTACCGCTCGATCGGCGACGTCCACTCCACGACCCCGACCACGCTCGGACAGGACGAGCGCGACGGGCGTCACCTGGGGCAGAAGCGCGAGTGCGGGATCCACCTGCCGCGCACGCCGGAAGCGAACGCCTCGCTGAAGTCGTCCGGGCTCTGACCTGAAGTCGTCCGGGCTCTGACCCGGGCCGGGCCGCGTACGAATCCGCGGGCTACGCTTTTCTTTCCGGCCACGCCCGTTATCCTCGGGATCGTCATGGCTCGGCACCTCGTCGTCGGCGACGTTCACGGCTGCTACGACGAGCTCCGTCGCCTGCTCGATCGGGCCAAAGTGGGGCGCGGCGACGAGGTCGTCCTCGTCGGAGACCTCGTGAACAAAGGCCCCGAATCGATCGAGGTCGTGCGCTTCTGTCGCGAGAACGACATCGCCGCGGTGCTCGGGAATCACGACGACTACCTGCTCCGCTGTGTGGCGGCGCGGCGCCGCGGGGACGCGAAGGAGTTCGCGGAAGGGGTCCGGAAGATCGCCAAGAAGATCTCCGACGAGGACGTCGCCTGGCTCAAGGCCCTCCCCCTCTGGCTCCGCCTCCCCGGGCAGCGCGCGGTCGTCGTCCACGCCGGGATCGTCCCCGGGCGCTCGCTCGCGGATCAGAAACGAGACGATCTGCTGACCCTCCGCAGCATCCGCGCGGACGGCACGGGCTCCAAGCGGATCGACGACGGGGAGAACTGGGCCCAGCTCCACCGCGGGCCCTCGCACCTCTACTACGGGCACGATGCCGTGCGCGGCCTGCAGCGATGGAAGTACGCGACCGGTCTCGATACCGGCTGCGTCTACGGCGGGCGCCTCACGGGCTACGATCTCGAGAGCGAGCGCTTCGTGAGCGTCGTCGCCAAGCGCGCGTACGCCGAGGCGGGCAAAGCGGTGCTTCGCGCGGCGGAGCGCCCCTTGCCGCGCGCGCTGGGCCGGCGTTGAGCCTCGACGTCCCGGCCGGGACTGCGTCGAGCCTCACACCGAAGGAGGCGCGCGTGGTGAAGCTGCCGGTCCTCTCGTGGGACCGCCACGCCGAGGCGATCGTGGTGCTGGACGAGAACGGGACGCCGCGGGCGTATCTGAATCGCTGCCGGCACCTGCCCGTCCCGCTCGACGGCGGGACGCGGGAGCTCTTCGATGCGACGGGGAGATACCTGCTGTGCGGGACGCACGGTGCGCTCTACGAGCGGGGCACCGGCTTCTGCGTCGAAGGGCCTTGTCGCGGGATGGCGCTTCGGGCGATTCCGCTGCGGATCGAGCAGGATCAGATGACCCTCGTCGTCCCGGAGTAGTCGTGGCGGGCTGGCGGATCACGTCGTTCGATCGCGCGGAAGGGCGCGGCACCTGTGCCAGCGGCGTCGGCGAGCTGCCTTTCGACGCGTCGGTGGCGCTCGTCGACTCGTTCGAGGTCGGAGAAGAGGTCGATGTGACGCTCCGCCCGAACGGAACGAGCTTCGAGATCCTCCGAATCGAGCCGCACGGATTTCGCGCACCGTTCGATGCTTCCGCGGCGCCGCATGCGCCCGACCTCGGGAGCATCTTGCGAGACGTCCACGGCCGGAGCTGTTGGCTCGAGCGCGCCGACGCGAGCGAGGAGGAGATCGTTCTCGGCGTCGACGACGACACCTACCAGCCGGCGCGAAGGCTGGTGTTCCGCGGCGCGCTCTGGATCCAGATGCCCCTCTCGCTGGAGATCGACCGGATGCACGCCTTCGACCCCGAGGCCCTCGGCGCGAGCGTGCCGCGAGCCTGGCCGCGCGCGCCCCGCGACGCGCTCCTGTTCCGGATCGACCCCTTCCGCTTCGGCGAGCCGCACGCCCTGATCCTCGCGCGAACGATCGCGCTCGAAGTCTCGGCCCCGCCGGTGCTGCCGCGCTGAGCGCCTACTGCGCTGGACGCGGTGGTCAGCTCGCCGGTCGATCAGTGCGCGCGAGCAGCGGCTCGCTCGTGGATCTTCGGCGAGCGCCACGACCGCGAAGTCGATGCGAGGCGACTGGTATGCGACGCGTCCCGTCGCGTGCACGGCGGTCGCGCTCGTGCCCTGGTAGTAGTGGACATCGACGAGGCGCGCGCCGTCGACGACGTGGCGGTTGGTGATCACGCACGGTCGCACCCCCGCGGCTTGCTCCAGGAGCCATCCGGTCCCGATGCGTGTTCCGCCGGGGAAGGCCGTCTCGATGCGGACGATCGCATGCGCCGCGAGATCGTGGATCGAGGTCAGGTCTTCCTGCGCGCGGGACGGCGCCGTCACCTAGAGCGACGAGAACAACACCCACGAGAGGGCAAGCGATACGCGGCGCATGAGTCGTTGTATCAGAGTCGACCCGAAGCCGACCGCTCTCGACGTTCGCCAACCGCAGAGACCTACTCCGAAGTCGACGCTCACCACCGCGCCCACGACCCACGTGTCTTCGCGGATGTGCCGCGCACGACCCGTGTCGATTTGCCGCGCCGCGGCCCCCGGCGCGGGCCGAGGCTCGCCGGCTCAGAGCACGACGAGGTCGTCGCGATGCACGACCTCGTCGCCGCCGTGGAAACCGAGCAGCTCGGCGATGTCCTTCGTCGCGGCGCCGGCGAGCTTGGCGGCGTCGCGCGTCGCATAGCGCGTGAGGCCGCGCGCGACCTCTCGGCCCTCGGGATCGACGAGCGTGACGGCGTCGCCCACGGAGAAGTCACCGCGGACACCCATCAGCCCGGCCGGCAAGAGGCTCTTGCCGCCGCTCGCGAGCGCCTTCGCGGCGCCGCGATCGATCACGAGCGTGCCGCGCGGCCGCAGCGTGTACGCGATCCAGTGCTTGCGGCTCGCGAGGCGCGTGCCGTGTGGCAGGAAGAGCGTGCCGACGTCCTCGCCCGCGGCGACGCGCCGCAGGATCTCGGGGTCGCGCGCGTCGGCGATGATCGAGGGGATCCCGCGCAGCGTCGCGCGCCGCGCGGCCTCGAGCTTGCTGCCCATGCCGCCGGTGCCCACGTCGCTCGTGCCAGCGCGCACGAAAGACGCCGCCGTCGCCGCGTCCTCGACCAGCGAGACGCGGTTCTTCTGCGCGTCGAGCAGCCCTTCGACGTCGGTGAGCAGGACGAGCAGATCGGCGCCGGTGAGCGTGGCGACCATGGCCGCGAGCTGGTCGTTGTCGCCGAACTTGATCTCGTCGACCGAGACCGTGTCGTTCTCGTTGATGATCGGTACCGCGCCGAGCTCGAGGAGCGCATCGATCGCGCTGCGGGCGTTGAGATAGCGCTCGCGCTCGGCGAGATCGGAGTGCGTCAGGAGGATCTGCGCGACGGGCGTGCCGTGCGGAGCGAAGGCCTCCTCCCATGCGCGCATCAGCGCGCTCTGGCCGACGGCAGCGCAGGCCTGGAGCCGCTCCATCTCCGTGGGTCGCTTCGCGAGGCCGAGGCGCTGCCGGCCGAGCGCGATCGCGCCCGACGACACGACGACGACGGAGCGCTTCTCGCTCCGGAGCGCTGCGACCTGCGTCGCGAGGCTCGCGAAGCGATCCGCGGCCGAGACGAGGGACTTGCTGCCGATCTTGACGACGATCCGTCGCCCGTCGGGGACGCGGGCCCCACGCTCGCCGCTCAACTCGGGCGCCCGCGGGTGAGCGCCTCGTCGAAGAGCACGCGGAGGCGCTCGATCCAGTCGGACGGAGCATCGGCGGCCGCGTCGAGCAGGGCGTCGACGAAGCGCTCCACCGGCCCCCGGTCCTCGGCATCGAGCGCGACTGCGGCCTTCGCCGCGCGGACGACGATCTCGAGAGCGCCGATGGGGAGGGACTTCAGTGACTCGAGGCCGCTCGAGGCGAACGCGGTCTCCATGGCCTCGCGGACGCGGCGGGCCTCGAGCTCGTCGAGCGGAGAGCCCACGCGGCGCTCCTCCGTCGCGAGGTAGTGGTCGAGGAGCAACGACGAGAGCACGGTCGCCGTCGCGTCTTCCAGCCGCGACGCGATGCGCACCGGCGAGAGCGCCCGCGCGAGGGCCATGCGCAGCAAGCGCGCGGTGCCGGTCCCGGTCGGCTTCGTGATGGAGACGCCAGCCAGCGTCTTGCGCGCCTCGTGGCTCAGCCGCACGCCGCGGCGTGCCGCGATCCGACGCACCGCCGAGCCGCGGGCGACGCCCGTCAGCAGGCCGTCCAGGAAGGGCACGGGAACGATCGACGCGAGGCCCGCAGCCGCCGCGTACACCACCACGCCGGACGCCGGCGCGTGAGCGAGCGCGCGGGGCGGCTCACGTGTCAGCTCCACCCGCGTGCGGGGAAGCGGTGCGAGCTCGGCCTCGGCCTCGTCGCGCTCGGTGATGGCCTCGCCGTCCGGGCGGGCCTTCTTCTTGGGCTCGGGATCCACGGGCGCAGTCTAGTACCGCGGCCCGGAAGTGCGATCCGCATTTCCAGGATGCCGAGGAACACCGCGGAAGAAAATGCTTGGCCCCCGCGGTTCCTCGATACCATCGGCCTGCCCGTGCTCGTCTCCGATCTGCCTGCGAGCTTCCATCTCGCGATCGCCTTCGTCCTCGGCGCGCTCTGGGGCAGCTTCTTCAACGTCGCGATCCACCGGTGGCCGCGCGACATGTCCGTCGTCTCGCCGCCCAGCCACTGCCCGGCCTGCGGCAAGCCGATCCCGGCGTGGCGCAACGTCCCGATCGTCTCGTACCTGCTCCAGCGCGGAAAGGCGGCGTGCTGCGGGGCGCGCATGTCGCCGCGCTACCTCGTGGTCGAGCTGCTCTCCGGCGTCCTCGCGGTCGCGCTCGCCCAGCGCTTCGTGGTCGAGACCGAGCCCGGCACCGAGCTGGCGGCGGCGTCGATCCACGCCGCGCTCTGGTTCGTGTTCACGGGCGCGCTGGTGATCGCCACCTTCGTGGATCTCGAGTGGTGGGAGATCCCCGACGAGGTATCGATCGGCGGGACCGCGATCGGCCTCGCGACCGTCACTCTCCGGGGCGGAGCTTCGGCGGAGGAAGTCGCGCTGGGGGCCGGGGCCGGCTGGCTGGTGGTCCAGGTGTTCTTCGTGTGGGGCGTCGAGCGGCTCTTCGGCAAGCGCGGGATGGGCGAAGGCGATCCCAAGCTGGCGATGATGATCGGCGCGTTCCTCGGCTGGCGCGGGGTGCTCTTCGCGTTCGTCGCGGCCGCGTTCCAGAGCGTGATCGCGTACGCGGTGGCCCGAGCGACGGGCCGCGAGCTCCGTCCGAGCGCGTCCGAAGGAGCGCCGGTCGCCGCGGCCGAGACCGATGACGCGCCGCCCGAAACCGCCCCTGCGCCCGACGAAGAAGGCGACGCGCCGAGCCCCGCGCCCGACGACGAGTCGCGGAAGACCGACGCCAAAGACGCGAAGACGAACGCGAAGGACGCGAAGCCGAAGGCGAAGGACGCGAAGAACGACGAGGGCGAGGAGGACGACGAGGACGAGGAGCTCCCCGCGGGCAACTACCTCCCGCTCGGTCCCTTCCTCGCGCTGGGCGCGCTCGAGTTCCTCTTCTTCGGCGACGTGCTCGTCGACTGGTACCTGCGCCAGTTCGACTAGCTCGACTGCGCGGCTCGATCAGAGCCCTGCGAGCGTGCGTACGCGCGCGACGATCGCGTCGCACGGCGCGCCGATCCCGGTCGCCGTCTCGATCTGCACATCCGTCATCGGCTGACCGAGCGCGGTGACCATCGCGCGGTACTGGTTCGGCGGATCGCCGTCCGTGAAGTTGTCGCGCGAGTCGAAGATGGGCAGCAGGATCGTGTGGTCCGCCGTCAAGCGCGGCTGCACCGTCGTCCAGCTCGCCCCCGTGGGCCAAGGGTTCCAGAGCCCGCCACCGACCGCGTTCGGCCCGCCCTTCGCGGCCTCGTCGCTGTGGAGCACCACGACGCGCTGCGCGCCGGAACGCCAGCATCCGCCCGCCGTGCGGCCCGACGAGCACGCGAACGGCACGCTGCCGGTCGCCGGCGTCGCACCGGTCACGATCGAGAGCGCCTCCATCGTCGAGTCCTCGCCGCCACCGATGTCCGTGCGCCCCATGATCGCGGCTCGGATCGCGCTCGACGTCCCGCCGATCTCGACGCTACCGACGAAGGGCTCGGGAGGCGCCGTCATGTCGCCGTACCACGCGAGTCCGACCTGCACGTCTCGCAGCGCGAGGAGCGGGTCGACGCATCGGGTCATCACGGTGGCGAGCTCGTCGACGAAGTTCTGTCGATTCGAGGGGGTCGCATCGATGAGCAACAGGACATCCACTGGAACCGAGGCGCGACACGCCTCGATCGTCGTGCCGAGCGCGCACGTCCCGTCGCACATCGCCAGGCGCGTCTGCCCGGGGGGGCAGCCCATCGCGGTCCGCACCGTCGTTCCCGGCACGCAGACGCCCTCACCCGTGCAAGCCCCCCCGGGGACCCACTGACAGCTGGTGTTGCAGAAGGCGGACTGGGTGCCGCACATGCCGCAGCTGGTGGTGCCGAACTCGCCCGCCATGCACGGGCCCTCGTTCTCGCAGGCGCCGTAGGTCCAGACCCGCGCCGCCGTGCAGAAGCGCGAGGTGGTACCGCAGCGCCCGCAAGCGACGTTCTCGGTGACGCCGGGCGTCGGGCACGCGTCGGCCATGCAGGCGTTGGTCGCTTCGTAGACGCAGCTGTCGTTGCAGGTGAAGTCGTGGAGCTGTCCGGACGGGCAGTCGCGATCGGAGCGCATGGTGTCCCCGGGCAAGCACTCGCCCTCCCCGCTGCAAGCGGACGAGGCCTCCCAGGTGCAGCTCGTGGTGCAGCGCTGCATCTGCGTGCCACAGCGGCCGCAGGCTCCCGAGCCGGTCGTGCCCGGCATGCACTCGCCCTCGTTCTCGCAGGGCCCGTACGACCAGAAGTGATCGGCCCCGCAGAAGCGCGTGACGCTTCCGCAGGCGCCACAGGCCGCCGTCTCGGCCGCGCCCGGCGTCGTGCACGGCTCGGGAGAGGCTGCGTCGACCGGCACGAAGGCATCGACGGTCGCGGCGTCCGCGGGCGGCGTGCCCGTGTCGGTCCCGGGGGCAGCATCCACCAGGGACGCCGCGTCGTCGGTCCCGGCGTCGCCCGGATCGACCTGCGCGGAGCCACAGCCGGCGATCGAGACCAGGAGGAGGAAGGGGGCCCAGGGACGGTCGAGGCGAAGTTTCATCGGAAGCTCCAAGTACGGGCTACGCCCCGCCACGCTGGGTGGGACGAGCACTCCTTGCCCGTCTTTCGCCGAGCGAGGAGTGCTCGGCGTAGCCGAGCCGTTTACTCGTCCTTCGCCGAGCGAGGAGTGCTCGGCGTCAGCCGAGCCGTTTACTCGTCTTTCGCCGACGACGTCGCCGCCGCCAGCTTGTCCGCGAGCTTCTCCTTCAGCACGTCACCGAGCTTGGTGCCGGGACGGCCGCTCGGGCCGACCTTGCGCTCGGCCGACGCCTCGGGGCGCTCCTCGTTGAACTTGAGGGCCTCGACGCCCTCGAGCTGCATCTTCTTCAGGCTGAGCGTGATGCGGCGCTCGCCCGGGCTCACGTCCAGGATCTCCGCCTTCACGATCTGGCCTTCCTGGACCAGCTTGCGCGCATCGTCGACGCGGTCGTAGCTGAGCTCGCTCATCGGAACGAGACCCTCGACGCCGCGCTCGAGCTCCACGAACACGCCGAAGTCCGCGATCGAGATGACGCGCACCTCGAGCATGGTGCCCGCCGGGTAGTCCTGCGGGATGCGGTTCCACGGATCCTCGTAGAGCTGCTTGATGCCGAGCGAGACCTTCTTCTCCTCGTGATTGATGGAGAGGATGATCGCCTCGACCTCGTCGCCCTTCTTGTAGACGTCGGCCGGGTTGTTGATGCGCTGCGTCCAGCTGAGGTCGGACTTGTGGACCATGCCGTCCACGCCTTCCTCGATGCCGACGAACACACCGTAGTCCGTGACGCTGCGGACCTTGCCGCGGATGATGTCGCCCGGGTTGTACTTCTGGGTGAAGAGCGTCCACGGATCGGGCTCGAGCTGCTTGAGGCCGAGCGAGATGCGCTTGTTGGCCGCATCCACGTCGAGGATGACGGTCTCCACTTCCTGACCGAGCTCGAGCACCTTGCTCGGGTGCTTGGGCTTCTTCCACGACATCTCGCTGACGTGGATGAGGCCCTCGATGCCGGGCATGAGCTCGACGAAGGCGCCGTAGTCGGTGAGCGAGACGACCTTGCCGCTCATCTTCATGCCGGACGGGAACTTCTCCGCCGCCGTGTTCCACGGATCGTCGATGGTCTGCTTGAGGCCGAGGCTGACGCGCTCGGTCTCCGCGTTGTACTTGAGGACCTTGACGGTGACCTCGTCGCCGACCTGGAAGACCTCGCTCGGGTGAGCGACGCGGCCCCAGCTCATGTCGGTGATGTGGAGGAGGCCATCGATGCCGCCGAGGTCCACGAACGCACCGTACTCGGTGATGTTCTTGATGACGCCCGTGACGACCATGCCCTCTTCGAGGTTCTGCAGCGTGCGCGCCTTGAGCTCGTCGCGCTCCTTCTCGAGGAGCACGCGGCGCGAGACGACGATGTTGCCGCGCTGCTTGTGGAACTTGATGACCTTGAACTCGAAGGTCTGGCCGAGGAGCTTGTCGAGGTTGCGCACGGGGCGCAGATCGACCTGCGAGCCGGGGAGGAACGCCTTCACGCCGCCCTTGATGGTGACCGAGAGCCCGCCCTTCACGCGCGCGGTGATGGTTCCCTGGATGAGCTCGTCGCGGTCACGCGCCGCGCTGATCTCGTCCCACACCTTGAGGCGGTCGGCCTTCTCCTTCGAGAGGAGCACGAGGCCGTCGTCGGTCTCCTTGGACTCGACGAGCACGTCGACGACCTCGCCGACCTTGACCTCGGCCTGACCGCCGGGGCCGATGAACTCGTACATCGGGATGACGCCCTCGGACTTGTAGCCGATGTCGACGACGACGTTGTCCTTGCCGAGCGCGATGATGGTGCCGCTGACGATCTCGCCTTCCTTCAGCGAGTCGGCCTTCGCGACGGAGGCCTCGAACAGAGAAGCGAAGCTGCCCTTCTTGGGGGCGGTCGGGGTGGTGGTGGCCATGGGGTGGAGTGGGAACCTTTCTCTCGGAGCGCGGAACGGTCCTTCGGAGCGGGAAAACACGTCGCCGGTGGCGACTCTCGCGCCGGAGGAGCTGTGCCAGTCGCCGGAAGACGGCGGGCTGGCGTGGGGCTGGAGGATGGGGTGAACGGATACGTGGAAGCGCGCTCGAGAGCGTGATCCCACGCGGTTTGGGGGCCGAAACTGGTAGCAGTGGGGCCCGGGGGTGTCAACGCTGGCTGGATCGGGCGCTCTCCTGTGGGGAGTTCGAGCTCCTCCCTTCCATCGCCACGGGGTCGCGGCGGGGG
>JBGALT010000169.1:0-10954 GCA_044223665.1 Sandaracinaceae bacterium
GGCCGGCGCGGGAGTCGGAACGGCGGGAGGCGGCGCGGTCGAAGGCAACGGCGCGAATCTACGCGAGAGCGCATCGGCCGCGACAATTCATGGCGGAGCGGCTCGCAATCGAGCGTGGGGCGCGCTCAACGGATGCGAGCGAGCGACGGCAGCGCGTCGAAGTCGCCGTCGTGGCTCCAGATCTCGGCGCGCCCCTTCTCGATGTCCTCGAGCATCGACTCGACGTCTCCGGTCGGCCCCGAGAAGCGGGCGAAGCGGAGGACGCTCGCGATGCGCTCCTCCGGGGGGCGCTCTTCTCCCTGTTCGATCGTGCGACGCAGGCTCTCGCGGACGACCTCGGCGATCGGCACCGCCCGCTTGCGCGCCACGCGCGCCACGGCGCGATAGTCGGCATCGGAGATCACGACCTGGAGCCGCTTGCTCATCCCGTGAGGCTGTCGGCACTCCTCCGATGAGTCAACGCGGCGCGCCCGTCGCAGAGGCGCCAGCACGCTCGATTCTTGGTGCTATGGTCGCGCCGCCATGGCGCAGCGGATCCTGGTCGTCACGCCTACTTACAACGAGTCGATGAACCTCGAGCGCTTCGTCGAGGGCGTGCTCCGGTGGATGCCGGAAGCGAACGTGATGATCGTCGACGACGCCTCGCCCGACGGCACGGGCGACATCGCCGACCGGATGGCCGCTGCCGACCCGCGCGTCCGCGTGATGCACCGCCCGGGCAAGATGGGCCTCGGCACGGCCTACACGCAGGCGTTCCAGAAGGGCCTCGAGGACGGCTACGACCTCTTCTTCGAGATGGACGCCGACCTCTCGCACGACCCGATGTACCTGCCCTCGTTCCAGAAGGCGTTCCAGCGCGGCGCCGACGTGGTCATCGGCTCGCGCAACATCCCGGGCGGTGGCGTCACCGGCTGGGGCGTGGGCCGTCACTTCCTGAGCAAGGGCGGCAGCCTCTACAGCCGCACGATCCTCGGCGTCGACGTCCGCGATCTGACGAGCGGCTACAAGGCATTCCGCGCCGACGTGCTGCGCGCGATCGATCTCTCGACGGTGCAGAGCAACGGCTACTCGTTCCAGATCGAGCTCACGTACCGCGCGATCCAGAAGGGCTACAAGGTCGTCGAGGTGCCCATCCACTTCGTCGACCGCACGCACGGCACGAGCAAGATGTCGCAGCGGATCTTCCTCGAGGCCGTGGGCGTCGTCTGGAAGCTCCGCCTCGATCGCGGCCGGAGCTGAGCTTCGTGCGATCGGACTGGGGCTCGCGCGCGCTCGCGTGGACCGCCGTCGCGGCGGTCGCGGTCGCGCAGCTCTGGCCGGGCCTCTCGGCGGATCTCTCGCCGCCCATCGCGTGGGACCACGGCTCGCACCTCGGCAAGGCGATCCTGACCTGGGAGCACATGCTCCCCTCGATCCGCGGCTGGACCGATCTCGTCGAGACCGGCGTGCCGCTGAACACGGTCTACGGGCCCACCGGCCTTCTCTGGGTCTTGCTCTGGCGCTGCGTCACGCCCTGGCTCGAGTGGCACCAGACCTACGCGCTCGCGTTCTGCGGGTTCCGCGCGCTCGTCGGGCTCGCGGCCTACCGGCTCGCGCGCGTGGTCGGAGCCGGGCGCATCGGCGCCGTCGCCGCTGGCTGGCTCGCGCTCGCCGATCAGGGCGGCCACAGCGAGGGCGGCTGGTTCTACGACGTGCAGTTCGGCGTCTGGCCGATGTCGCTCGCGATGTGCGTGCTTTTCTTCGGCATCGCCGATCTGCTCGTCTACGTCGACGAGGGCGCCGCGAGCGCGCACGGCCGCTGGGCCCGCGCGCGCGCGATGGTGCTGCTGGGTATCGCGCTCTTCTCGCACCAGATGTGCCTCGTCGCGCTGGCGATGCTCCTGCCGGTGCTGGTGATCGTGCGGACCACCGACGCGCACGAGCAGCCCAAGCTGCGCGAGACGCTGGCGCGTGCGCTCCCGGTCGTGATGGTGGCGGGCCTCGTCGCGAGCTGGTGGATGCTGCCGATGCTCGGCCTCTCGGCCTACCTCGACGACCACGGGCAGCTCTACGGCACTGCCAGCGACGCCGGCGCGCGGATGGTGCGCGGCGAGGGCGTCTACTACGGCGGCATCTGGACCGGCGCGCTCGTCTCGCTCGGCCTCGGCGCCTCGATCTTCACGCGCGGCAAGCGCCGCTTCCTCGCGCTCTTCGCGATCCTGGCGACGCTCGTCGGCACGCAGGGATGGTTCCTCGGCCTCGACATGGCGCGCTGGCTGCCACCGCTCGGGCGCATCGTGTTCCCGCGCATGATGATGATCGCCAAGCCGGCGTACTTCGCGCTCGGCGGGCTCGTCGTGAGCGAGGTGCTCGCGCGCACGGGGCCTGGCCTTCGCGCGGTGGTGCGGCAGCCGCGCGGCCTCTTCGGGATCGTTCTCACGCTGGCGCTCCTCGCGCCGTTCGTGCCCGACACCTACGAGGCCGCCGCCACGCTGCTCTGGCGCCGCGACGCGCCCACCACCGCGACCGCGAGCGAGTGGAACGACTTCCGTGCGGTGTGGACCTGGGTCCGCGAGCGGCCGCGCGATCACTTCTATCGCGTCGCGTACGTGCACGACGGCACGCACCTCGGCCAGGCCTCGGCGGGCTACACCGGCATGCCCTCGCACACGCCCGGCGTGCTGGTCGGCGAGGCCTTCCGGAACACGCCCGACTCGATCGATCCCGACGCGATGCGCGCGATCGACGTGCGCTACGTCGTGTGGTTCTCGCCCTTGCCGGCCCGGCTCGCGCAGCAGTGCCACGAGGTCGAGCGCTTCGGCAGCGCGCACGTCTGCGAGCTCGCGGACTGGACGCACGAGGTCGTCTCGGCGGTGGACGGCGGGCGTGCACCGCGCGTCATCCACCTCGAGGACGAGCGCATCGTCTTCGATCCGAGCGGCGCGACCAGCGTGATCGTTCGACGCGCGATGGCGCCTGGATGGCGTGCGAGCGTGGACGGCGCGCCCGTCCGGATCACCGGGGAGCGTGTGGTCGACAGCCCGCACCTGCGCCTGATGCGCCTGGCCCTGCCTCCGGGCGCGCACGAGGTCACGCTGACGTACACGAGCACGGGCGTGCTCGACGTGCTCGGCTTGCTCGCGAGCTGGCTCGGCCTGGCCATCGTGGCTCTCTCGACGTCCCGATCGGCGCGAGCCCGCGCGCTGGCCGATGCGATCGCCGGGCGCGCCCGCGCGCTCTGGCACCGCGTCCCACCGCGCACGCGTCTGACGCTCGAGCATCGCTGGCCGGCCTGGCTCGTCGCGCTGCCTTTCGTCGGCCTCTGCCTCGTGCTCGCCCGGAACGCGCGCGGAACGCACTTCGCGTACCGCCTCCACGACGCGAGCATCCGCATCGTCCGGCCCGTGCAGACCGAGGTCTGCCAGCAAGAGGTCGAGCAAGGCGTGCGCTGTCCGAGCGCGCCCGAGGCCGTCGTCGGGCGGGCCGCGATCGTCGTCGATGGCCGCTATCACTCCTGCATCACCGCCGGCCCCGTGCGCTCCGCGCCCCTGCAGCTGGTGTGGGACGACGTCGTGATGGGGGGCGAGCTCGTCCTCGGTGCGGGGATCTCCGACACGACGCAGGCGCACGGCGAGGGCGGGGATCTGACGGTGCGCGCCCGCGTCGATGGCGACGAGGTCGTCCTGCTCGCGGTCCCGAACGGGCGCGCGTGGGTCGAGGGCCGGGCGCGCATCCCGAGCGGCACGCATTCGTTCCAGATCGAGATCCCCCAGAGCCCGCACCGCGAGCTCTGCGTCGACGCCGTCGTTCGCTGAGCCTGCGCTCGCGACGCTCAGCGATCGAAGCCGCGGTTGCGATCGAAGTCGCCGAAGAGCACGGCCAGCTCGTCGTAGCGCAGCACGAAGAGCGCGCTCTGCACGACGACGACGGCCACGATGACGACCACCGTCGCGCGGGCGATCCACTTCGTCTGCACCGAGGGGAGCGCGGTCGCGAGCGCGAACGGGCCCCACGCCGAGAGCAGCACGATGCTCACCAGCCAGCGCACTTCGACGTGATAGAGCCACGAGCGGATCCACTCGGGCGAGAACGTGAAGTTCAGCGTGTAGAAGAGCAGGACGAAGGTCAGCATCGCCCCGCGGACGACGTCGGTCTCGCGCCACGCGTCGTGCAGGAACCCACCGGCCGCAAGGCAGAGCCAGGGCAAGAGCGGCATGACGTACCAGCCGTAGGTCCAGTCGCCCGAGCCGAGCGCGATGGCCGCGAGGTACGCGAAGAGGGGGGTGCCGACGACCGCGACGTAGGCGCGCGAGCGTCTCGAGAGCCCGCCCAGCGTCGCCAGCCACAGGAAGAGCAGCCATCCGCGCCCGAGCAGCGTGTGGTTGATCATCCCGTCGTCGAAGAAGCGCAGGAAGATGTTGAAGTGCACCATCCGCGACGTCTGGATGGCCTGGGTCATCGAGTAGACGCGCCAGCCGTAGAACGCGCCATAGAGAGGCCAGAGCAGCGCGATCGGCGCGGCGATCGCCAGCGTGCGCAAGACGCCGCGTAGCCCGGCCTCGCGCCCCACCAGCACCGCGAGGGCGAGCACGAACGCCGCGCCCGGCACCTTGGTGAGCGGGCAGAGCGCCGCGAGCACGGCCGCGAAGATCAGATCGCGACCGCGCTTCTCGTCGCGCCAGCGCAGGAAGAGCGAGACCGAGCCGAGCGCGAGCGTCGTGAGGAGATCTTCTTCCTTGATCACGCGCGTCTGGATGACGAGCCAGGGGAGCACCGCGTAGAGCAGCGCTCCCAAGTAGGGTGCCGGGCTCCGCCGATCGAGGCGCCTCCCGATCGCGATCATCAGCAAGATGTTGATCCCCACCAGCGCGATGGGGACCAGCCGCGCGTGGCTCAGCCGGATCTCTCGGATCTCGTGGGCGCCGCCGATCACGCCGGCGGCGCCCCCGAGCAGGTGGATCAGCGGCGGGTGCTCGAAGTAGGGCGAGATGACGTGGAAGATGCGCCCGAAGTAGGGGAGCACCTGCATGTCGACCATGCCCGCGTAGTCGGCCGGCCAGATGGTGAGCGCGCGGGGGCGCCCCTCGGTGAGGAGCGAGTAGCCGTTCCAGCAGGCGAAGCGCTCGTCGTCGTTGTCGCGCCAGTCCGGCATCACGTCGTAGTCGATCAGGCGGAAGCCGACGCCCGTCGCGACGAGCGAGGCGACGAGCACGACGTGGACGAGCTTGCGGCGCGCCTCGCCCTCCACGGCGACGAAGCGCCGCGCCGCGAAGAACGCGGCGATCGACAGGAGCAGGGCCGCGACCCAGAGGGCGCGGCGCATCGGCGGCAGCGGGCCGTCGGCCGGGCGGATCGCCTGGGCGGGCACCCGCTCCATGGCGCTCGGAGAGGGCCCCCAGTCGAGCGCGAAGTAGACCGACGAATCGAGCGGCGCGCCCCAGTCGATCTCCACGCGCCGCGGGCCTGCGGGCACGAGGATCTCGCTGGTGATCGGGTCTCCATCGACGCGCATCGCGACGGTTCCCGACGAGGTCGCGTGCAGGTATCGGCCGCCGGCCGGGACGAGCAGCGTGGTGCGGAGCGTCGCGTCGATCGGCGGCACGTCCACCGGGATGCCCAGCCGCTCGAAGCGCCAGTTCTCGACGTAGCGAGACATCGGGCGGTGATCGTTGGGGAACACCACGCGGTGCTCGGTGGTGCGCCCCGTCTCGACGCGCACGCCGTCGCTCGCGCGCGCGTACCAGGACACTGTGTAGCCCGAGCGCGCGAAGCCGTCGGCCCAGACCGCCACCGCCAGCACGGCGATCACGGCGGCGATCCCCGCGAGGACCGGCCGCGCGCGGGCGAGCTGCTGCATCCGTTCCGGCGAGAACATCGGTGCTCTAGGCCCCGCCCGGGAACGTGTAGATCAAGAGGCAGCTCTCGTAGCCGACGCCGTCCACGTAGCTCTCGAGCTCGTAGCGGAGGTCGTGCTCGAAGGGCATCCCGTCGACGAGGTGGTAGCGGTAGAGGTGCGTGTGCGCGTCGGGGATCGGCACCTCCGTGCCCGTCGGGCGCGTGAACCCGCTCGCGCCGCTGAGCATCGAGGCGTAGGGCCCGTTCTGGAAGTAGAACGCCCCACCGAAGTAGTCCTCGGTGCCGGTGCCGAGCACGTCGTAGCTGCCGTCGATGGCGACCTCGTGATCGGGCTCGAGCGCGATCCACCACGGATCGGGCGAGGTCTGGAAGGTCGTGATGCCCGCGAGCTGCCCCGGCCCACGGCTCGTCTGCCCGAGCACGACGTTGGGGAACTGGTCGTCGTAGGGGGGCAGGCAGACGTGGATCGGGATCGACGTCTCGCTCGTGCCGCACTCGGCGTGGAAGCGGCCGACGTCACCGGGGATCGCGTCCATCGCCATCGCTCGCACACGGAGGCCCACGCTCGCCGGCGTGGTCCCGGCGTTGACGACCGCGACGCGCGCACGCGTCTCGAACGGCATCGGTGCGTACGAGATGGCGCTCGTCGGGCTCGAGGCGCTCATCGCCGCCTGGTAGGTGCCGGCAGGCGAGGCGCTCCCGGTGATCCACGCGAGCGGCGCGTCGGCCGCGACGTCCCCGTCGATCTCCACGCGCAGCGTGAGCGCCCTTCGATCCGCCTCGTCGCTCAGGACCTCGAGCGTCGTGATCGCGCCCGGCCCGTCGATCGCGAGCTCGGTCGACTCTCCGGGGGCGAGGGAGCGCACGGGCACCACACGATCGTCGCCCGGGTGCTGGTGCGACCGCCAGATCGCGGCGCCCTCGTCGAGCGCCTGCCGCTGCGCCGCCGTCCACGCGCCGTCGAACGAGCGCACGCACGCGTCGGAGGGCAAGCGCCGGACGTCGACCTGGTAGTAGGCCCACGCGCCGTCCTGCACCGTGATCTCGACACGCGCGCTCTCTTGGTACTGGATCGGTGTCGCGAGCACGACGCCGCCGCTGGCGACCGAAGGGTCCATCGCCCAGGGGGCCGGGAACGTGGGCGAGCTGCCGTCCGAGAGATCGCCGAGGCGCGCGTCGAGGGCCCCGTCGAGCGAGACGTCGTGCCCGTCGATGGAGAGCCGCATCGGCACATCGGAGATGGTGCCGACCATCGGGGGCCCGTACGTGAGCCAGAGCCGCGTGATCACGCCGGGACCGGACTCGTCGGCGAGGATCACGCGCGGGCCATCGGTGCCGAGGAAGTGCGCGAAGTCGTCGTTGTGCATCCCGATGGCCGGCTCGGGGCTGCGCGAGCTCAGGAGCGCCACCCGCCCGGGAAGGCGGCGCGCCGGGGCGAGCGGATCGGCCAGCGCGGTGACGAAGTCGACGGCCTGGCATCCCGCATCGACTCCGTCGGGACGATCGGCATCGCGCCACGCATCGCCCGCATCGACGCTCGGTGGCGCGGCGACGCACCCGGACACGAGCGCGCCGAGCGCCCACGCGGCGGGCGCCCACACACCGAGCGACAGCACGGCGGGCCCGAGCGCGGCGCCGCGCGGGAGAGGCCCGCGAGCAGCGCTACGCACGCGCGACGGCCCGGGGGACGGCGCGGCCTCCCCCCTGGATGAGCTTCTCTTCGCCGGCCGTGCCCGCCTCGATGTAGACGGCGTCCTGGTTCACACGCCACGGATCGAACTTCGGCGCCTTGCCGGCCTTCTCCGCCAGGATGTTCTCGACGGTCAGCATCGCCGTCATCATCGAGTGATCCTGGTTGTTGTACCGGTGCATGCCGTTGCGGCCGACCATGTGCAGGCCGGCATAGCCTTCGGCGAGGCCCTTCGCGATCTTCTCCACGTTCGCCGCGTAGTGATCGTCGTAGACGGGATAGGCCTTCGCTTGCCGCACCACGCAGCCATCGACGACGTCGGCCGCGCGCCCGAGGCTCAGCGCCTCGAGCTCGCGACCGCCGAGCTTCACGAGGTCCGCGTCCTTCGCCGACCAGAGGCCGTCGCCCTCGAAGCAGAAGTACTCGAGGCCGTAGCAGGCCATCGACGGATCGGGGACCATCTCGGGCGACCACGTCTTGAAGTTCTGGATGCGCCCGACCTTCACGCCCTTGTCCTGGATGTAGATCCAGTTGTCGTCGAAGGCGCCACGGTCCTTGACGATCAACGCGACGGTGAGGAAGTCGCGGTACTTCAGCGCACGCGCGGCGGCGAGCATCTCCGACGGAGGCGCCGGCTCGAGGTGCTCGATCACCTCGCGCAGCGGCGCGCTCGAGATCACGTGCGTGGCCTTCCGGACGTGCTCGCCCTTCGCGTCGACGTAGCGAACGTCCCAGCCGCCGTCCGCGCGCTTGGCGAGGCCGGTCACCTTGGTGCCCATCGCGACGCGGCCGCCCATCTTCTCGATCTGCTCGGCCGCCGCCTCCCAGAGCATGCCCGGGCCCTTGCGCGGATAGCGGAACTCGTCGATGAGCGTGGTGAGGACCTCTTCCTTCTTCGACTCGCGACCGAGCATCTTGCCGAGCGCCTTCGGCTGCACCGCGTTCCACACGGCGGCGCCGAGGTTGAGCCCCTTGATGCGCTGCGCGGCCCAGTCCGCCGAGATTTCCCGGCAGTCCATGCCCCACACCTTCTCGGTGTAGTACTTGAAGAAGATCTCGTAGAGCCGGCGTCCAAACTGGTTCCGGACCCAGTCCTCGAGGTTCGTCGGGTCCTTCACCGGCCGCACGCGCGCGTGCGCGAAGCTCAGCATGCAGCGCGAGCTCTCGAAGATGCCGAGCTTGAGCAGCGCCTCGAAGGGCTTGAGCGGATAGCTGAAGAACTTGCCGTCGTAATAGATGCGCGACTTGCGCGGACGGGTGAGGAGGTCGTTCGGCAGGACCTTGGTCCAGAAGTCCTCGACCTCTTTCGCCTTCGAGAAGAAGCGGTGCCCACCGATGTCGAAGTGGTAGCCCGCGTACTCGGCCGTGCGCGAGATGCCGCCCACGTACTTCGGGTCCGCCTCGAGCACGAGCGGCGCGACTCCGGCCTCGGCGAGCTTGTGCGCGGCGGTCAGCCCGGCGGGGCCGGCGCCGACGACGATGACGAATGCGTCCGGCTCTCTCTCGATCGGCATGGGTGGTACGGCTCTCGGGTGCAGACCGCGCTCGCGGCGGGCGCGGACCATAGCACGCGCTCGCCCGGCCCTCGCTCAATCGCCGGTGTCGCTCGGAGCCGCGCCGGGCGTGACGGGAGCGCCGGCCATCCACGGGTGGATGGGCGGGTCGTCGACGCAGCGCGGATGGTCCGCGGCCGGACAGAAGATGCGAACGTGGAACTGGTCGTTGTGGGTCCCGCCGTGCGAGGGCTGGCTCAGGATCGCCTCGGCACGCATCACGACGTCGGCGCTGGCGCCTTGGCGCGCCGCCTCTTCGAGGAGCGCGGCGCGCAGGTAGCGCGAGACGAAGATCCACTGGACCCTCGCCTCGTCGTCGGAGACGAGCGCCTCGACGAGCTGCCAGTTGCGCACGAGATCGTAGTGCAGCTCTTCGTGGCCGCGCACCGTCATGTCGCGCCGCACGTCGTAGAAGCGATCGAGATCGAGCGGCGTCCCGCTGGCGTCGGTGAAGTAGAACGCGAGGTCGACGTCGCGCCCCGACTGGTGCGAGCGATGCGGCCGGAAGCGACCCCCACCGCGGCGCGAGAGATCCCCGACCGTGAGGCGCGCGCCCGGCGTGCGCGTGGCCACGGCCCGGCTCGCACGATCGAGCAAGCCCACGAGCTCGTCGGTGCCCCAGTGCGCCTCGGAGTGTCGGGTCTTGAAGCGCAGCGTCGGCGACTCCGTGAGCTCGTGCCCGCGGAGCAGACGCCCCCGGTTGTGGCGACCGACGGAGAGGCTCGTTCCGTCGCTCGGCTCGGTCGGCCGCGCGGCGGCGTGGGCCCGCCGCGCGCTCCGGGTCGTCGTGCGGCGCGACGAGGCGTGCGCGGACTTCGTCGGGTGCGCGGAGGCGCTGCGCGTCGCGTGGCCGCCACCGCCCGACGGCGCGCTGGTCTCGGGTGAGGGCGAGCCCGAGGGCTCGACGAGCACCTCGACGGCCGCCGGCGGCACCGAGGCATCGCCGGGCGCGTGATCCTGGGCCATCCCCGCGCTCGCCACGAGCGCGGAGCACACGGTCCAAGCGGCGAGCCGAGCCACGCGCATGCGAGAGGCCGATCGTGCCCGCGCCGACCCGCCCTGTCGAGAGAACGGCCCGAGCATCACGCGCGGACCGGGCGCGCCGGCGCCGACCTACGGCTCGGGCACGACGGCGTCGACGATCTCCTTGGTGTCCGCGTCGATGCGCGCGCCGATGGCGTCGAGCGGGAGGTCGTTGGGATCGGTGCCGAACGGGTCCTCGATCTCCACGCCGATCTCGTCGATGCCGAAGAGCGCGAACGCCAGGAGGCCCGACGCGAGCGGCGTGAGCCAGCCCATCGCCTCGCTCATGCAGAAGGGAGCCGTGAAGCAGAAGAGCGCGACGAGCGTCTTGATGTGCTGCGCGTACGCGAAGGGCACCGGCGTGCGCAGGATGCGCTCGCACCCCGCCAGCGACTCGACGAGGCTCCCGAGGTTGGCATCCATGCTGCGTAGGCGGTGCTCGCTCAGCGCGCCCGCGGACGCCAGGCGTGCGAGCTCGATCGAGATCCAGGTCAGCACGAGCTGCGGGCGCGCCTTGGACGGCTCGAGCCGCGCGCGCTCGGTGTCGGTCAGCGACGCGATCTCGCCCAGGCGGCTCTCGCTGCGAAGATGGTGGGTCGAGATCCGGAAGAAGGCGTCGATCCACGCGCGCACGCGCCGCCGCGCCGCGGCGTGCTCCTCGCCCGGGAGGTACGCGGCGAGCTGCCGCGCGAGGTCGCGCGAGCGGATGATCATCCCGCCGAGAAGACGGCGCCCTTCCCAGTAGCGGTCGTAGCTCGCGTTCGTGCGGAACACGAGCAAGAGGCCGAGCGCGGCGCCGATCATCGTGTGCGCGATCGGCGAGAGCGAGACGTGGTGGTCGCGGTGCACGTGC
>JBGALT010000169.1:10976-17067 GCA_044223665.1 Sandaracinaceae bacterium
GGTGCACGTGCACCGCGACCGCTCCGACGATCGCCGCCACGATCACGCGGCCGACGAGGCGCGGCACGACCGAGCCCTCCCAGCGGAAGATCACCCGCGCCCAGCGCCGTCCTTCGTACTCGATCATCGCGAGGGCAGTGTATCGGCGAACTGCGAGGGAGATTCAAGAACGCCCCAGCGGGCCCGCACGAGAGCGGCCGCGCACGGGACGCCGCGCCTCCGGTGCGTAGGTAGATCGCCGACATGCGTCCGACCCTGGTCTCCCTCGGCGATCTCGGCCCCGAGGCTCCGCCCGCCGAGAGCCCGCGCCTGCGCTGGGTCGGTCCCTTCTCGGGCCGCATCGGCACGCCGCTCCACGCGTTCTCCGAGGTGCTCGAGGGTGGCTGGAACGCCGCCAGCACCGCCGGGAGCGAGCCGAGCCTCTTGCGCCTCTGGCTCGGCGCCGTGTCACGCGCGATCGCGATCGCCGTCGGGCTCGGCGTGATCGTCCTCGCGCTCGGCCTCGGCATCGCGACCCTGAACCACACCGAGACCGGCCCCGTGGTGGCCGGCGCGATCGGGCTCGCACTCCTCACCTCGCTCGCCCTCGCGCTGGCGTTCCGGCCGGAGCAAGCCGGGATCACGGCCATCGTGGGCACCGAAGGGATCGAGATGGGCGAGGTCCATCGCGGCGAGCTCTCGCGCGTCGTGTCCCGCTTCGACGAGACCGACGTCGTCTGGCTCGAGCGCCGGCGGCAGGCCGAGGCGCGTCCGGGCGCGCGCGTCGAGGGCCTGATCGAGCTGCGACGGCGCTCGGACCTCGCGCCCGGTCCTTGCCTCGAGGCGAGCTGGGCGGAGGGCGCAGGCGCCAGCGCTGCCTCGAGCGCGCGCGCGCGCATCCTCGCCGCGCTCGCCGAGCACGGGCATCCGCGACGGATCGAGGCGGCGCGAGCGCGGATGGAGCGCGGCGAGGTCGTGGTCTTGCCGGCGCTGGACGGCCGCTCGGTGCGCTTGTCGAAGGGAACGCCCGTGCTCGTCGAGCGCGTGGATCGCGACGGCAGCGTGGCCCGGGTCGAGGAGGTCGCGCTGGCCGACGGCGTCTACACGTTGCGCATCGGCGGCGGGAGCGAGGCCCTCCCGCGCCACACGCTGGGCGATGCGCTCTTGCTCGACGCGCTGGTCCTCGTGCCGCGCGGCGTCGTCCCGTCGATCGTCGAGCCGCCGCGCGGCCGCTGACGCGCGGAGCGGCATGGCTCGCACCCGCGCAGGATCCGCTCCTCGTTTCCTGGCTTCCTGAGCGGAACCTCGCGGCCGGGCCGGCGCGAAGCCGCGCCCTCGCCGCGCCCTCGCCGCGATCGCGTCTCGATCCATCGACGGCGATTCACTTCCCGAGCGTCGCGCGGCCAATCACGAGGCGCTGGATCTCGCTCGTCCCCTCGTAGATCCGCGTGACGCGCACGTCGCGGTAGTAGCGCTCGACGTCGTACTCCTTCACGTAGCCGTAGCCGCCGTGGATCTGGAGCGCCCGGTCGCACACCCTCCCCGCGCTCTCGCTCGCCATGAGCTTGGCCATCGCCGCCTCGGAGGAGAACGGCTGCTTGGCCTCCTTGAGGTAGGCCGCTCGCAGCGTGAGCAGGCGCGCCGCGTCGAGCTCGGTGCGCGCGTCGGCGATCATCCACTGCACGGCCTGGTGATCGCTGATCGCCTTGCCGAAGGTCTTGCGCTCACGCGCGTACGCGACGCCGGCCTCGAGCGCGGCCTCGCCGATGCCGAGCGCCTGCGACGCGATGCCGATGCGCCCGCCGTCGAGGGCCATCATGGCGATGCGGAAGCCCATCCCGAGCGAGCCGAGGAGCGCGCTCTTCGGCACACGGCAGCCCTCGAAGTGGACCGCGTTCGTGGGCGAGCCGCGTAGGCCCATCTTGTCCTCGTGGTGGCCGATCACGAGACCGGGCGTGCCCTTCTCGACGAGGAAGCACGAGATGCCCTTGGTGCCGGGCTCACCGGTGCGCGCCCAGACCACGAAGACCCCGGCGAGCTCGCCGCTCGTGATCCACTGCTTGCTGCCGTCGAGAACCCAGTGCTCGCCGTCCGCGCGCGCGGTGGTCCGCATCGCGCCGGGATCGCTGCCCGCCTCGGGCTCGCTCAGCGCGAACGCGCCGGCGACGAGCGAGCCGTCGGCGAGCTTCGGGCAGTACTTCTTCTTCTGGACGTCGTCGCCGAAGGTCGCGATCACCTCGCCGACCATGTTGGTGACGGCCATGGTCACCGCCGTCGAGGCGCACGCCTTGGCGATCTCGGTCATCGCGACCGAGTACGCGACCACCCCGGCCTCGGCGCCGCCGAGCGACTCCGGCAGGTTCACGGCGAAGAGCCCGAGCTCGGCCAGCGCCATCAGGCTCTCGCGAGGCAGCTTCGCCTCCGCGTCGGCTTGGCGGGCCCGCGGGGCGAGCACCTTGGTCGCCACGTCGCGCGCGGCGTCCTGGATCAGCTTCTGTTCGCTGGAGAGCGCGAGGTCCATGGGGCGCGGCGTAGCACGAGATCCCTCGGCTCGGCCGGGTCGGATTGACAGGCGGGCGTGGGCGCGCTCTCGTTCTCGCATGTGGCTCGGGATCCTCGCCGTCGTCGGTCTCGCCATCGGCTGGCTCGTGATGGACCGGCTCGGCGAGCTCTTCTGCATCTCGGTGCGCGACGGCCGGTGCCTCGTCGTGCGCGGCCGCATCGGCGGAAACCTCCTCGAAGGGCTCGCCGACGTGGTGGCGCGCGCGAAGGTGCAGCGCGGGACGATCCGCGCGGTGAAGGGCGAGCACGCGGCGCGCCTCGTCGTTCGCGGCATCGACGAGGGCACGGCCCAGCGCCTGCGCAACGTGTTCGGGACGCACCCCGTCCAGAAGCTGCGTCAGGCGCCGCTCGTGAAGAACCGCAACCTCGGCCAGCTCCTCGGCGTCGCGTGGCTCGCCTGGCTCCTCGTGTCGATCGGGGGAAGTCGCAGCAAGTAGCGTCCTCTCGTCGCCATCGAGCAAGCGATGCTCGTTCGCGCCCAGCGATCGCAGCCGCCCACGCCGACAGTGCCTTCGCAGTCCCTCTGCCCTGCCCTCTCTCGCTCACGCGGGCGAGGGAGTCTCTCGTCGCGAGGAGGCTTTCGAGCAACCTGGAGCTCGGGGGTGCGCGAGGGCAGAGCCCTCGCCTGCTCGCCGAAGCGGCGAAGCCGCTTCGGCTGTGGAGGTGCCGAAGGCGCCGCGCCGCGATCGCGAAGGCGACGGATGGGCGGGGGGCGGCTCCGGTCGATGCTACCCTGGCGGCGGAGGCGATGATGCGAGCGAGCGTGACCCTGGTACTTCTGGCGGTGCTCGGGGCCCTCGCGGGCTGCGGCGGCGGCGGTGGCGCGGCGGGAACCGATGCCGGCGCGCGCGACGGCGGCGCGAACGACGCAGCCACCGTTCGCAGCGACGCCGGCCCGATCGACGCGAACAACCCGCTCACGAACCCCACGAGCGGCCCCCCGGCCGGCAACCCCGACGGCACCTGCGAGATCCCCGCGGGCGCCGGTCTCGCCGACAGCTCGAGCCCCGATCACGTCGTCGGCACCGGCACGGCCGCGAGCTGCACGGGCCGAGCGTTCATCGATGCGGTCGCGCTCGGGGGCGTCATCACGTTCGACTGCGGGCCCGATCCGGTGACCATCACGCTCGACGAGCCGGCCCGCATCTTCAACGACACGGGCCCCGACATCGTCATCGACGGCGGAGGCCTGGTGACGCTGAGCGGCGGCAACCACACGCGCATCCTCTACATGAACACGTGCGACGAGGCGCAGCACTGGACGACCGACCACTGCCAGGACCAGGACACCCCGCGCCTGGTGGTCCAGAACCTGACCTTCGTCGACGCCGACTCGCGCGGCGAGACCGAGTACGACGGCGGCGGCGCGATCTGGGTGCGAGGCGGCCGCTTCCGCGTCGTGAACTCGCGCTTCTTCCACGACGTCTGCGCGGGCACCGGCCCCGACGTCGGCGGCGGCGCGATCCGAGCGTTCAGCCAGTATCACGGCGAGCCGGTGTACGTCGTGAACAGCACGTTCGGCGGCGCCGAGGGCTACGGCAACCAGGGCTCGAACGGCGGCGCGATCAGCAGCATCGGCGTGTCGTGGACGATCCTGAACAGCGTCCTCTCGTACAACCACGCGATCGGCAACGGCGGCAATCCGATGATGGCCGGCACGCCCGGCGGCGGGAGCGGGGGCGCCATCTACAACGACGGCAACACGATGACGCTGACCATCTGCGGCTCGCGCATCCAGCACAACGACGTCGTCCAGCACGGCAGCGCCATCTTCTTCGTCAGCAACGACCACACCGGCGACGTGCGGATCGATCGCTCGATCATCACGGAGAACACCGGCGGATCGTGGTACCCGACCTACCCGCAGATCTCCGGGCACGACGACACCCCGATCGTCGTCACCGACTCCACGATCCAGTGACGCTCTCGAGTGAGAGCGCCCTGCCGGGCACGAAGGAGCCCGATCGGATCGGCCCCTACGAGCGGATCGACCTGATCGGTGCCGGCAGCTCGGGGCGCGTGCACCGCGCCCGCGACACGCGGAGCGGCGAGCTGGTCGCCCTCAAGAGCCTGCGCCCCGACGCGACGATCGAGGACCTCTACGGCATCAAGCGGGAGTTCCGTCTCGTCACGGACCTGCACAGCCCGCACCTGGTGCCCATCTACGATCTCTTCGTCGACGACGCGGGCGCCCACGTGGTGATGCCGCTCCTGCACGGCCAGACGCTCGATCGCTGGGCGAGCGCGGTGCGCTGGCGCGAGGAGCCCAAGCGCCTCTACGAGGTCCTCGACGGTGTCGCGGCGGGGCTCGAGGACCTGCATCGCGCGGGGCTGGTCCACCGCGACGTGAAGCCGCACAACGTGATGGTCGAGCCCGACGGGCGCGTGCTGCTCGTCGACTACGGCCTCGCCACGCACCGCTTGCTCCCCGAGCGCTTCGTGACCAGCTCACCGTCGCACTTCGCGGGGACCCTCGCCTTCATGTCGCCGGAGGCGATCGGCGGCGTCGAGGCGGCGCCCACGCGCGACGTGTTCGCGCTGGGCGCGACGGCGTGCGCGGTGATCACCGGGCGCGTGCCGCCGCGCCGCGCCGGTGCGTGGGAGGTCGCGCTCGATCAGGTCCGCGAGCGGCTCTCGATCGCGTGGCCCGAGGCGCCGCCCGCCCTCGGCACGCTGCTCGAGCGGGCGCTCGCGGGGGCCCCGGCGAGCCGCGCCTCGCTCTCGGAGGTGCGCGAGGGGCTGCGGCAGCTGGCGCGCGACCCGGCTGCCCAGGCGAAGGCCTCCTCCGAGATCGGCGCGCTCGAGGAGGGCCCGCGCGAGCGCCCGCCGGTGGCGATCGTCGGGCGCGACGCCGAGGCCGCCGAGCTCGCCTCGTGGTGCACGCGCGAGCGAGGGCTGGTCGGCGTGGAGGGCCCTTCGGGCATCGGCAAGACGAGCCTCGTCAAGGAGGCGCTCGTCGCGGCGCGTGCTCGCGGCGACGTCGTGCTCGTGCTGGCCGCGCGATGCCACCCGGGCGAGCATGTCCGCTTCCGCACGATCGACGGCGTGGTCGACGAGCTGACGCGGTGGCTGGTCCGCTGCGGCGGCGCGACGAGGCAGCAGATCCTCGGCGCCGACGCGGCCACGCTCGAGCTGGCGTTTCCGGTGCTGGGGCGCATGGCGCCCACCGAGCGCCCCGAGACGGGCGTCCCTCACGATCCGGACGAGCACCGCGCCAGGCTCGGCGGAGCGCTCGCGGGCCTGCTCGCCCGCGTGGCCGCGGCGTTCCGCACCGTCGTCTGGATCGACGACATCCAGTGGTCCGATGCGGACGGCACGAGCCTGCTCGTCGAGGCGCTCGGGCGGCTCGGCGAGCGCGCGCCGCTCGTGCTCGTGAGCGGGCAGTCGCTCCCCGAGCCCTTCGCGGCCCGCTGCCGCTCGAGGCTCACGCTCGCGCCGCTCGCCGACGACCGGGCGCGCGCCCTCGTCACCGCGAGCCTCTCGGAGCAGGCGGCGCGGGCCAGCGACGTGGTCGAGGCGCTCGTGCGCCGCGCTGCGGGAAACCCGGGCC